>JBBRPA010000005.1:0-101296 GCA_038228695.1 Chthoniobacterales bacterium | reverse complement strand
GCGCTGGCGGCGTTGAAAAAGTCGCTCCTGCACCAAGCTTTTTCCGGTAATCTGTGAGCCATGTCCGACGACGATTCCATTCTCGAAATTGACCCCGCTTGGCGGCGCGGGATCGAAGACATGGGAAGTAAGCCGAAGTTTTGGTTTCGTTATGAGAACACGATGTGGCTGTTCAAACAGGCACGTCCCCATACCGGAGAACATTGGGCAGAGAAAATCGCCTCGGAGATCGCAGTGATGCTGAAGCTGCCGACCCATGAAGTGCGCATCGCGCGTTACGAAGGTCGCATCGGTTGCGCGGTGAGGACGTTTCTCAAAAAGGGCGACATTCTAGTCCATGCAAACGAACTGCTGGCAGGCGCGATCCCCGGCTACGATAAGGACAAGCAGCGCGGCCAGGCGGATCATCATTTCCAGAACATCGTGCAGACGATCGAGAAATTCTTCCCGGATGAAAAATCTCGCGAGTGGGCCTCGCTGCGAATCGTCGGCTACTTGGTTTTCGACGCGCTCGTTGGCAACACCGACCGGCATCACGAGAACTGGGGCATGGTGCTGCGTGTCCTGACGCCACCGGGAGAAAAGGAAATGCGGTTGAAACTCCAAGGAACCCTTGCCCCGACATTCGATCACGGGTCTTCGTTAGGACGGGAACTATTAGACGACCGTGCGCGTGCGATGCTGAATGACCCGCTCTCAATCACACGTTACATCCGCAAAGCCACTGGTGGCATTTTCAAAGATGACCAAGCCCGCAAAGGGCTATCGCCGTTGGCTCTGGTCGAGTTGATTGCCAACAATTACCCCAAACTGGTGAAACCGTGGCAAAGCAGGATTGTGGCTCTACCGGAGGATTTCGCCAAACCTTGTCTCGAAGGTATTCCACCGTCCTGCATGTCCCAGACGAGTCAGGAGTTCGTTCTGGCATTCCTCGCGGAGAGTCGTAGAATGCTTACCTCCCTCTTATGAAAAGTCTTTTCCTCGCTTGGCAAGCACCAGACAACAGTGCTAAAAGCCGCGCATGGTTTCCGATTGGACGACTGGATGCCGAATCCAACGGTGCCGAAGTGATGTCCTGCCGTTTCCGCTACACTGGCGGTGCGGAAAGAGCCCAGAAGGAAGTTGGATTCGAACCCTTGGTTTCGTTCCCGGAATTGAGGGAGGATTACCATTCCGAAAAGCTCTTCCCGCTTTTCCACAACCGGGTGTTATCATCTAAAAGAGCGGATTTTCTTGAATACATCGAATGGCTGGGGCTGAAACCGGAAGAGGCAGATCCAATTTCCATCCTTTCAGTCTCCGGCGGTATGCGGGTCACGGATAATCTGCAAACATTTCCCAAGATCGAGACGGCGGCGGATGGTAGTTTTCATCTCAGGTTTTTCGTTCACGGTTTGCGTCACCTTCCGGAAAGCTCCCGTAAAAAAGCGTCCAGTTTGCAACCCGGCGAAGAGTTACGGGTGATGATCGAGGTCAATAATCCTGCCACACGTCTCGCGGTGACATTGCACAGCGAGGATTACACGATGGTCGGGTGGGCACCACGTTACTTGGTGGATGACCTTGTCCTGTGCATTCCCAAAGCTCCCGAGATCGCCGTCACCGTAATTAAGGTAAATAGCATTCATGCTCCATTAAATCAGTCGCTCTTGGTGGAATACCGTGGTCTTTCTCCAAAAACGCATGATCTCATGTCTTCGCCAGATTTTACTCCGCTCATTGGTTAGTTCTGGAAATCGAAAGGGCGCCACCGAAACCCAACGCCTCGCGCGGCACTACCAGCAAAAGCAGGCGGCGCTGGCGGCGTTGAAAAAGTCGCTGCTGCACCAAGCCTTCACCGGCCAGCTTTGAGTCGCTTGACTCATAACCTGTCTTGCACTTGACATATCGTAACGCGCCACCGCCATCGACACGAAACAACTATCATGTAAAGAATGGTTGATTTTCTTTACATGATCTGAGTAACGTGATAAGATAATCACACTTTCTTTTACATGAGCATGCTTCCCCAATTGCCGTTGAAGGATCTTGCCGCTTTGGATACGCGGGAGATTTGGAGGGCCTTAGCGGAAGCACACCGGCATCTCGCGGAGCTAAAAGGTTTATGTGAATCGCTGCCGAATCAAGGAATCCTGCTGGATACGCTGGGCATCCAAGAGGCGAAGGACAGTTCGGAAATCGAGAACATTATTACCACGCACGACGAGCTGTATGCCTCGCAAGAAGGCTCGGCCATGTCGGCGGCGACCAAGGAGGTTCGGCATTATGTGTCCGCAATGCGCACAGGTTATGAAGCCGTGCGGGAATCCGGGCTGATCCGGCTGGAAACGCTCCTGGCGGTGCAAGCGGAGCTGGAGCAGAACCAGGCGGGACTGCGGAAACTACCGGGCACGGTCTTGAAGAATGAAGCGACCGGAATGACGATTTACGAGCCACCCCAGAATGCGGCGGAGGTAAAATCGCTGATGGGAAACCTGCTGGACTTTATCCATGCGGAGGATGGGCTGGACCCATTGCTGCGCATGGCCATCGCGCATCACCAATTCGAGAGCATTCATCCGTTCTATGACGGCAACGGGCGCACGGGCCGCATCCTAAATCTGCTGATGCTGCAACGCGATGGTTTGCTCGATCTGCCGGTGCTCTACCTAAGCCGCTACATCACCACCACGAAGCCAGACTATTACCGCCTCCTACAAACTGTGCGCGACGAGAATCGCTGGGCAGAGTGGTGCCTCTATCTCCTGCACGGTGTGGCGGTAACCTCCCGCAGCGCGATCACCTTGGTAAAAGCCTTTCGCGATCTGATGCAGAAAACCAAGCACGACCTGCGGGCGCATTTGCCGAAGCTCTACAGCCAGGATTTGCTCAACAATCTCTTCCGCTACCCTTACACCAAGATCGAGTTTATCGAGCGCGAGCTGGGGGTTTCCCGCCCTACAGCCGGTAAATATTTAGAGCAGTTGACCCAGGCCGGTCTGGTGCGGAAGGAACGTATGGGCAAGACCAACTTTTACATCAATGAGCCACTATTTGCCCTGTTGAGCGGAATCACGCTCGAATAAATATGAACGAAGCCGAGACCAGAGCCGAGCACATCGACCCCGCACTTAAGGCGGCGGGCTGGGGCGTGGTCGAGGGCAGTCGCATCCGACGCGAATATGCCATCACCCACGGTCGCATCGAGGGACTGGGAAGACGGGGCAAGGCGCTCACGGCGGATTACATACTGGAATATCGCAACACCAAGCTCGCGGTCGTGGAAGCCAAGGCATGGAACGAAGCCCTCACCGAAGGCGTGGCGCAGGCGAAGAATTACGCAGGAAAACTAGCTATCCGTCACACCTATGCCACCAATGGTCAGGGAATCTACGCCATCGATATGGAGACGGGCGTAGAAGGCGAGCAAACCAGTTACCCGACGCCCGATGAACTCTGGAAACTAACATTTGCCAAAGAGGATGAGTGGAGAAATCGCTTTGCGGAAGTGGCGTTTGAGGACAAAGGCGGGTCGCATCCGGGACGATACTACCAAGACATCGCGATTGAGCGGGTGCTGGAAGCCATCGCCGGGAAGCGTGACCGCATCCTGCTAACCCTAGCCACCGGAACGGGGAAAACCTTCATCGCGTTTCAACTGGCGTGGAAACTTTTTCATTCCCGCTGGAATCTCAGCGGCGAGGCTGTGCGTCGTCCGCGCATCTTGTTTCTAGCAGACCGGAACATTTTGGCGAATCAGGCTTACAATGCCTTCTCGGCATTTCCCGAAGATGCGCTAGTGCGAATCGCGCCTGATGAGATTAAGAAAAAGGGCAAGGTGCCGACAAATGGGAGCCTCTTCTTCACGATCTTCCAGACGTTCATGTCGGGGCCAAACGACACGCCTTATTTCGGAGATTATCCCAAGGATTTCTTCGATTTTATTGTCATCGATGAGTGCCATCGGGGAGGTGCGAACGACGAGAGTAATTGGCGCGACATCCTGAATTATTTTTCGCCCGCCGTGCAGCTCGGTCTCACCGCCACGCCCAAGCGCAAAGATAACGTGGACACTTACCGTTATTTCGGCGAGCCGGTGTTCATCTACTCGCTGAAAGAAGGCATTAACGACGGTTTCCTAACTCCTTTCAAGGTGAAGCAGATTCAGACGACGCTGGATTACTACGTTTACACTTCCGACGACACGGTGGTCGAAGGCGAGATCGAGACGGGCAAGCTCTACGAAGAGGCGGACTTCAACCGCAGCATCGAGATTCTCGAGCGCGAAAAAAAGCGGGTGGGAATCTTCATGGAGCAGATCAATCAGAACGAGAAGACGCTGGTCTTCTGCGCCAACCAAGCCCACGCGCTGCTTGTGCGCGACCTCATCAACCAGACCAAGACGAGCAAGGATCCGGACTATTGCCAGCGCGTCACGGCAGACGATGGCGAGTTGGGCGAGCAACACTTGCGCGACTTTCAGGACAACGAGAAGACGATCCCGACCATCCTCACCACATCGCAGAAACTTTCCACCGGCGTGGACGCGCGGAACATCCGCAACATCGTTTTGATGCGACCGATTAATTCGATGATCGAGTTCAAGCAGATCATCGGGCGCGGCACCCGGCTCTACGACGGAAAGGATTACTTCACGATCTACGATTTTGTGAAAGCGCATCTGAAATTTCTCGATCCAGAGTGGGACGGGCCGCCGAAAGAAGAAGAAGAAGACTGCCCAAAATGCGGCGCGCGTCCGTGCGTTTGCGTCGTCCGGCCACCTACAGCCTGTCCGGTCTGCGGCGAGATTCCTTGCACCTGCCCGCCCGAGCCCTGCCCGAAATGCGGCCAGCGTCCGTGCATCTGCCGGAAGCGCGTGAAAGTAAAACTCGCCGACGGCAAAGCCCGCAGCATCCAGCACATGATGATGACGACCTTCTGGCATCCCGACAGCACGCCGATGAGTGCCGCACAATTCATGGAGTTACTCTTCGGCAAGCTGCCGGAATTTTTCAGCGACGAAGCGGAGTTGCGAGCGATCTGGAGCGCCCCCGACACGCGCAAAAAACTCTTGCAAGGACTCGCCGAACGCGGCTTCGGCCACGATCAACTGGCCGAAATGCAAAAGCTCATCGACGCCGAGAAGAGCGACCTCTTCGACGTGCTCGCGAACGTGGCCTACGCCAAGCCGCCGGAAACCCGGGAGGTCCGCGCCGCGCAAGCCCGCGTCCACATCAACACGCAGTTCAGCATCAAACAGCAGGTTTTCCTAGATTTTGTCCTCCAGCACTATGTCAGCGTGGGCGTAGAAGAACTCGATCAAGAAAAGCTCACACCGTTGCTTCGGCTGAAGTATCACAACTCCATTGCCGATGCCGTAGCCGACCTTGGCCAACCCGAAGAGATCGGAAAAGTGTTCACCGGTTTCCAACAATATCTTTACGCCTAAGTTGCGAGAGCTGATTGCCAAGTGGGAGCGGTGGCGGCATAATCCGGGGATGATGAAAATTTGCTTTTGGTTTTTTCTATGGATGCTCATTCCCGGGATTCTTCTCGCAGAGCAGGCAGAGGAAAAAACTCGCGTAGCGACTCTTTCTACCGTGCTGACGGAAATTGCGACCGAGGTCGGAGCGGAACATGTCGCGGTGTCCGGGTTGATCCCTCCCGGGACCGATCCGCATGAGTATGAGCCGAAGCCGGCGGACCTAACAAAACTGGCGGAGGCCGGGTTGATCCTAGCCTCGGGGAAAAATCTCGAGGCAAATCTATCGAAGCTGGTGGCGAATTCCGGTTCGCGCGGGTTGTTAGTTTCGGTCGGCGATAAGTTTCCTTCGCTAGAACTTCCGGCAGAGGATGGCGGTCACGGTTCGACGGTCGATCCGCATTGGTGGAATAGCATCAAAAATGTGGAACTGGCGACGGCGGTAGTGCGCGATGCGTTGATCCAAGTCGATCCAGCCCACGCGGTGGATTACCGGAAGAATGCGGTGGCGTATCTGGCCGAACTGGCGGTGCTAGAGCGCTGGGCGAAGTTGAAAATATCGGAACTGCCGCGGGATCAACGCAAGCTGGTCACGTCGCATGACGCATTTCAATATTTCGCGAAGGATTTCGGGTTTACGATTTATGCGGTGGAAGGGATTAGTCCCGAAGACGAGGCCTCGAACCGGCGGGTAACGAATCTGATCGACACGATCAAACGGAAGCGGGTGAAGGCGATCTTCGGGGAGTTTGGAAGCAATCCCAAAGTGCTCGAAGTGATCACCCGCGACACCGGAGCGAAGATCGGCGGGAACTTGTATGCGGATGGGTTGGCACCCGGTGACGCATCGACCTATGCCGGGATGGTGCGGCACAATCTGACGACGATTGTGGAAGGGTTGAAGTAGCTAACCTACCAAAAATCACCCCGCAATGGCGACAGCCTCGTTGTTGCGGAACTGGATGTTGTAGAGGCGACGGTAGATGGTGGATTCGGCGAGGAGTTCTTCGTGACTACCGACTTCGACGATGCGGCCTTGGTCCATGACGAGGATTTTGTCGGCTTTCAAAATCGTGGAGAGTCGGTGGGCGATGGCGATGACGGTGCGGCCGCTGGAGAGGAGTTCGAGGGCGGACTGGATGGCGAGTTCGGATTCTGAATCAAGCGCGGAAGTGGCTTCGTCGAGCAGGAGGATGGGAGCGTTTTTGAGCAAGGCGCGGGCGATGGCGAGGCGCTGCTGCTGGCCGCCGGAGATCATGCAACCTTTGTCGCCAATAACGGTCTGGTAACCGCGCGGTTGCTGGACGATGAATTCGTCGGCGTGGGCGAGTTTGGCGGCCTCGATGACCTCCTCGTCGGTGGCTTCGAAACGTCCGTAACGGATGTTGTTCCCGATGGTGTCGTGGAAAAGGAAAGTCTCTTGCGTGACGACGCCAATCTGTTCGCGGAGAGAGGTCTGGATGATGTCGCGAATATCGCGTCCGTCGAGCGCGATGGAGCCTTCGTTTGGCTCGTAAAAGCGGAGGATGAGGGCCATGAGCGTGCTTTTACCAGCGCCGCTCGCTCCGACGAGAGCGTAGTATTTACCGGCTTCGAACTCGAAGTTGATGTCGCTGACGGCGCTACGGTCTTTGCGGTAGGAGAAGCTGACGTTGTTGAAACTCAGATTCCCAGCGCACTTGGAGATTTTTTTGGCGTCGGGTCGGTCCTGCACGAGCGGTTCAGTTCCTAGAATATCGAAGATTTTCGCAGTAGCGCCGAAGGTGCGCTGCATCGTGACGTGGATGCGGCTGAGTTTTTTCATCGGATCATAGAGCATGAACAACCCGGCGAGCATGGAGATGAAGGTGGCGGCGGAAATGCCAGAATACCAAACGTAGAAGATGGTGATGCCAGCGCCAATGGCCGAGACGCCCTCCACGATCGGGCCAACGGCTTCGACAGATTGGCGGGTCTTGAAGGACATGCGGAACTGATCCCGGTTGCTTGCGGCGAATTGTTTGACCTGATATTTCTCGCGGGCGAGCGATTTGATGACACGAATGCCAGCAAAGGATTCCTGAAGAATGACCATCATTCCCGAAGCGCTATCTTCTTCGCTGCCGCCGCCTTTACGAACGCGTCGGCCGTAATGAATAACGGGCAAAAGACACAGCGGAAAAAGGCAGAGGCTGATGAGGGTAAATTTCCAATCGATATAGATCAGCACGGTCACCGCCATGAGGATGGAGATGGGCTGGGTGACGAGGTCGCTGCTAACAGTGGAAAGGGCCATCTGGGCCATGCGCGGGTCGTTGTAAACGCGGGAAATGAGGTCGCCGCTTTTGTTTTTGTGAAAGAAGTCGAGCGACTGGCGCATGATATGTTCGTAGACGTCATCACGCAGATCGGAGAGGACGCGGAGGCTGACCCAGGCCATGAAATAGGAGGAGAAATAGGAAAGGGCTCCTCGCAGGATCATGATCAACGGAATGGCGGCGCAGAGGGTGAGAGCGGAATCGATTCTAGGGCCGCTGGTGTTCTTCGCTTTTAGTTTGTCGTATTTCCCGAGGAGGCTCGCCTTGGTTTTGTAGTAAAGCTTCGAGATGCCATGGTGGCCGTGTTCGACGGTCCGGGGCGCGGTCTCGACTACGACGACGGCGGCAACTGGCGCGGCGGTCGGACCGTTCGGGACGAGGGTCATGACTTGGCGGAGGACGAGCGGGAGAAGGCCGCTAACGATGCCAAAGGCAGCGCCAAGGAGAAGGCCAAGGATGAAACGCGAGCGATAAGGCCGGAGGTAGGGCAGCAACTGCCGCATCGGTTTCGCGCTCGCATGGAGGGTTTGCCAGAAGGTGGGCTTCGGCTTTGCCACTTTCACTTTCGCTTTAGGAATCGGGATGTCGGACATGAAGAAATTACGGACTCGAGAGAAGCTGATTTATCGCATGGATCACTTCCTCCGTCGACAGGGCAATGAGTTCGCCCGGACTGGCATGGGAATCGAAGACCGCGAGGGGGTTGGCCTTGCCGCCTTGAAGGACGACGGACTGCTCGTGACGCGCCCGCCAATGGAAGGGGTTGGTCGGGCCGTAGAGGGTAACCTGCGGGACCTGCGCAGCCGCAGCGAGATGGCTCGGTCCCGAGTCGATGCCGACGAAAAGGCTGGCGCGGGAGATGAGGGCAGCAGAGGCCATCAGGTTGAGGTGTCCGGTGAGATCAACGAAGTCGGAGGTGGCGTGCTGGCGGACTTCGGCGACGGCCATTTTCTCCATCTCGGAATGGCCTCCGATAATGACGCAGGGACGTCCCAAGGTGCCAGCGCAGTAGTCGAATACGGCGGCCCAGCGCTGGGCGGTCCAGTATTTCTCGGCCCGTGCGGCACCGATATGGAAGACGACGAACGGCTCACGAATGGAGCGGGTGCTGAGGAGGTCGCGGACTTTAGCGTGGGCAGACTGAGGGAGGCGCAGTTCGAGCGGTTGCGGGCCGGGCGCCAGGTCGATGCCAGCGAGCAGATCGAGATGATGATCAATCGTGTGGCGATCGCGAACCGGCGAATCGATGAAGCGGTTGTAAACTTGGGAGCGGATGAGGTTGCGTTTGGATTCGAGGAAAGTGACGCGCCGGTCGGCCTTGCTCAGCCCAGTGAGAAGCGAGGAGCGATCGGTGCCGGTGAAGTCGAGCGCGGCGTCGTAACGACCGAAGATGACGCGCCGGAAAGTGCGCAGGTTGAGGGAGTTCTTCTGGTAAACGAGGATGCGGTCCACCCCATCGATCGCGGGAGCGAGTCCGGCACTTTCGCCATCAATGACGAGGGAGAGTGACGCCTCGGGCCAGGTTTGCCGGATCGCGGCCAGGGCGGGAACGGTGAGGATGAGATCGCCGATGCGTTTGAGTTGGATGAGGAGGATGGACTTCATACCTAAACGAGTTGATCTGCCTCGCGCTGGACGTCGAGAAGAGGACGGCGAAAATGTTCCCACGTGACCCCGCCCAGTCGGCCAGTCGTGCCATAAAAGACGTTTTTGGGTAAAAAAGCTGACATCTCCCTACTTTTGGCTGGCCTCGACAAGCGCTTTTTCTAAGGTCAAACGTGCCCCTAAGCAAGCCTCACCGTCTTCCGTCATGCGCATCGGACTAGTCAGACGCGGATACTCCTCAGCAGGTGGCGCGGAAAGCTATTTGCGAGGATTCGCCCAAGCGGCGACGGCGGCGGGGCATGAAACGCTCCTTTTCGGCTCACCGTTGTGGGAAGATTGGACGTTTGGCGAACACATTGTCGTCGAAGGCTCTTCGCCGAGGGCATTTTCCGAATCACTGGCCCTACTGCATCCGGGGAAGAAATGCGATGTCGTTTTCAGCCTTGAACGGGTGGCGACGTGCGATATTTACCGAGCCGGAGACGGTGTCCACGCCGCATGGCTGCAACGCCGGGCGCGTTTTGAAAGCGCCCTCAAACGACTCTCGTTCGCCTTTAACCCCAAGCATCGCGATCTGCTGGAGTTAGAAAAAAAAGCGATGACCGGAGCCCGGCGGATCATTGCCAACTCGAAGATGGTGCGCGACGAGATCGTGGCGGATTACGGGCCGGCAATCGGCGGGAAGGTGGATGTGGTTTACAATGGAATCGATCCCTCGAAATGGGCGGTCTCCCCTGCCCCGCGGGAGGTATTGCGGAAAAATCTCGGACTTGAACCCAGCGAAAAAATGGCGGCGTTTGTCGGTTCGGGCTGGGAACGAAAAGGCCTGCGCTTCGCGATCGCCGCTGCGAAGGAAGCGGGGTTTGTTCTCGTGGTCGCGGGCAAAGGCCACCCGGAATCATACGCCGCTCCACACGTGCGCTTCGCCGTGGCCGGGACGCCCGTGGCGGAGGTCTTGCACGCGGCGGACGTCTTTATTTTGCCAACGATTTACGACCCCTTTTCCAATGCCACTCTGGAGGCCCTCGCGGCTGGACTGCCGGTCATCACCACCACGTCGAACGGAGTGGCGGAAATTCTCAATCCCGAAACCGACGGAACCGCCGTGGTGAAACCCGACGATATCTCCGCCCTCGCCGCGGCCTTGGACCGCTGGGCGGGCGATCCGAACCATGCCAGCCGGCAAGCGCACGCCGCTGAATTCACGACCGAAAGAAACTTCCGGGAAACATTACGTATCATCGAATCATGATACGTTAATTTGTTATTTGAATTTACCCGATTTCTCCGCCATCTTCACCCATGCATCCGCTGGCTCAACTTCTTCAAAAACGTGTCGTCATCATCGATGGCGCAATGGGAACGACCATCCAGCAATACAAGCTGAGCGAGGAGCAGTTTCGCGGGGAGCGGTTTGCGACTTGGAAGGGTAAGGATCCGCACGGGAAGGAGATCCAGTTTGTTAAAGGAAACAACGAACTCCTCAACCTCACGCAACCGCAGATCATCGAGGAAATCCACCGCCGCTATTTCGAGGCAGGAGCGGACATCGTCGAGACGAACACATTTAACGGACAATTCATTTCCCTCTCCGACTACGGCATGGAGTCGCTCTCCTACGAAATGGCCTACGCTGGAGCGCAATGTGCGCGCCGTGCAGCCGATGCAGTAATGGCTGCTCAGCCAGGCCGCCAGTGCTTCGTCGCCGGAGCGCTCGGGCCAACTACTAAAACCTCGTCGATCAGCACCGATGTGAACGACGCCTCGGCCCGCGGCACGACTTGGGATGAATTAGTCGCAGCCTACGGCGAACAAACCCGAGCCCTCCTCGATGGCGGCGTGGACATCCTGCTGGTGGAAACTATTTTCGATACCCTGAATGCAAAAGCGGCGTTTTTTGCCATCCTCGATGTGCTCGATGAACGCGGACTGTCGCCCGTGCCATTTGGGACGACTGATCATCCGGCCAACGCGATTCCGTTGATGGCGTCGGTGACGTTTATCCAGAAAGGCGGAACGCGCGGGGTGACGGGCCAGACCGTTGAGGCATTTTGGAATTCGATCTCGCATGTGCCGCTGCTCAGCGTGGGCATGAACTGCGCTCTCGGCCCTGAGGAAATGCGGCCCCTGATCGAGGAACTGGCCGCGCTCGCGCCGGTCTACGTGAGCGTCTATCCCAACGCGGGATTGCCGAATCCATTGCTCCCGACGGGATTTCCCGAAACGCCCGAGTCGCTTGCGCCGCAACTCGCGGAATGGGGGCGACAGGGTTTATACAACATCGTCGGCGGTTGTTGCGGAACCACGCCGCCGCACATCGAAAAAATTTCCGAAGCGGTAAAAATGATTACGCCCCGGTTGGTTCCGACGCCAAATCCAGCTCGGCCTCTGCGAATCTCCGGCATCGACGCGCTCACGGTTAATGCTGAAACGCGTTTCGTTAACATCGGCGAACGAACTAACGTCACGGGCTCCCCGAAATTTGCGAAATTGATTTTGGGCGGCCAATACGAAGAGGCCGTCGCAGTGGCCCGCCATCAAGTTGAGAACGGGGCCCAGATCATCGATGTAAACATGGATGAGGGCATGCTCGACGGGGCAGCGGCAATGACAAAATTTTTAAATTATATCATGACCGAACCGGAGATTGCCCGGGTGCCGGTGATGGTTGATTCGTCAAAATGGAGCGTGATCGAAGCGGGGCTGAAGTGCATCCAAGGTAAGGGCATTGTCAATTCGATCTCGCTCAAAGAGGGCGAGGAAAAATTCCTGCAAAGCGCGCGCAAAATTCGCCGTTATGGAGCGGCCACTGTCGTCATGGCGTTCGACGAAAAAGGCCAAGCGGATTCGTTTGCGCGTAAGATCCAAATTTGCGAGCGGAGTTACCGTTTGTTAGTAGATCAGGCGAATTTTCCTCCAGAGGATATTATCTTCGATCCTAACATTCTCACTGTGGCGACGGGCCTCGAGGAGCATAACAATTACGCCGTCGATTTCATCGAAACCTGCCGATGGATCAAAGCGAACCTGCCCCACGCGCGGATTAGCGGAGGCATCTCGAATATTTCGTTCAGCTTTCGCGGTAACAACCCCGTGCGCGAGGCGATGCACTCCGCGTTTCTGTTCCATGCCATTCAGGCCGGGCTCGACATGGGCATCGTCAATGCCGGAATGTTAGAAGTTTACAGCGAGATTGCGCCCGACCTGTTGGAACTAGTCGAAGATGTGCTGCTAAATCGCCGCCCCGACTCGACCGAACGATTGGTGACTTTTGCCGAAACGGTGAAGAAAAAAGACAAGGCCGAGGTCGTAGCCGACGCGTGGCGCAGCGGCCCGGTCGAGGAACGGTTGAGTCACGCTCTGGTCAAGGGGATCGTAGAATTTATCGACGCCGACGTCGAGGAAGCTCGCCAAAAATACGAGCGTCCGCTCCACATCATCGAAGGCCCGCTGATGAACGGCATGAGTGTGGTGGGCGATCTATTCGGCGCGGGTCAGATGTTCCTTCCGCAGGTCGTAAAATCCGCCCGCGTGATGAAAAAGGCCGTTGCGTATCTTCTCCCGTTCATGGAGGCGGAGAAGCGCCCGGGCGACCGTGCGCAGGGCAAAATCCTCATGGCCACCGTAAAAGGCGACGTGCACGACATTGGAAAAAACATCGTTGGCGTTGTTCTAGCTTGTAACAATTACGAGGTGATCGACATGGGAGTGATGATTCCCTGTGACCAGATTCTCGCCAAGGCGAAGGAAGTCGGCGCGGACGTGATCGGGCTGAGCGGATTGATCACTCCATCCCTCGATGAAATGATCCATGTTGCACAAGAAATGCAGCGTCAGGGATTTAGTCAGCCGCTCCTCATCGGAGGCGCTACGACGAGCAAGGCGCATACGGCGGTGAAAATTGCTGCGCATTATCCTAACAACGTCATCCACGTGCTCGACGCGTCGCGCGCTGTCGGTGTCGTGGGAAGCCTGCTTAATGAGCGTCAGGTCGATGCTTACAAGAACGGTGTGATGACCGAATATGAAACGCTCCGGAACGAGCACGCGAGCAAAACCAAGGACCGCAAATCGCTCACCTTCGCGCAAGCCGCACTCAACCGCACGCCGATTGACTGGACGAGCTATGCGCCGCCCAAGCCAGCTTTCCTAGGAGTGCGCGTTCTCAGCACCGATCGGGCACTTTTACCAGCTGGCGGAAAGTGTGATTGCGGCGTCCCGCATCATCACGACGGACTAATTTCCCTGAACGATTTGGTTCCTTACATTGACTGGTCGCCGTTCTTCCACACCTGGGAATTGCGCGGTCGTTACCCGGCGATTTTCGAAGATCCTTACGTGGGTGAAGAATGCAAGACGCTCTTTGCCGACGCGCAAACGCTCCTGACGACCATTATCCGTGAAAAGCGTTTCACCGCCCGCGGCGTTTACGGTTTCTGGCCTGCTAACAACTCAGGTGAGGACGTCACCCTGTTTACCGATGAGAGCCGCACCGCTGTCCTCGGCACACTCCATTGCCTGCGGCAGCAAATGCAAAAACCGCAGGGTCAGCACAATCATTCCCTTGCTGATTTCGTCGCTTCGGACAAGCCTGACTATCTTGGCGGTTTCGCTGTCTCCATCCACGGTGCCGACGAACTGGCCGAGGTTTACAAGGCCGATCACGACGACTATAACGCGATCATGGTTAAGGCTCTCGCGGATCGTCTAGCCGAGGCCTTCGCCGAATATCTGCATGCCCAAGCCCGCCGCGACTGGGGTTACGGGCGCGACGAAAACCTCACTTGCGAGGATTTGATCCGCGAAAAATATCGCGGCATCCGCCCTGCTCCCGGCTATCCCGCCTGCCCGGATCACACCGAAAAGAGCGCGTTGTTTTCACTTTTAGACGCTCCGACAAACGCCGGGGTCGTCCTCACCGAAAGCATGGCGATGCACCCTGGCGCGGCCGTCAGCGGTCTCTATTTTTCCCATCCTGAAGCTAAATATTTCGCCGTCGGCAAGATCGAAGCCGATCAAGTCGCCGACTATGCCGTGCGCAAAAATCAGCCGATCGTTTGGGTCGAAAAGTGGCTCGCCCCCAATCTCGCCTACGATCCACCGACCGCCCCGAAGGTCACAGCACAGCCATCACCCAAGGAAGTAGCGGCGGTCTGACGCCAGGGACTATTCGATACCGAGTGATCCAACCAGATCGCGATCGATCCGGCCGGTTTCAGGAAGATTGTTGTCGCGCTGGTAAGCAAGGATAGCACGGCACGAAGCCGGCCCGATGTCTCCATCGATGCCCCCCGAATAATAACCAAGGCGGGTAAGTTTTCGCTGCACGGAAACTTCCAGCGAATTGTTCGATTGCTCGCTGACTACCTGTCCGCGATAGATCGGGCGCTCCCGCTCGATGTAACTCGTCGAGTAAGTTGAGTAAACCGGTGAAACTCCGATGGCAATGGTCGTGCGCGGCCGATTATAATAGGGATAGCCGTAGGAATAATACCCGGGGCCATACCGATAGCCATAGTCACCGCGCCCATAATTTCGATACGAGTGGTGGTGGTCGGAATCGTGGCTCTGCTGACGCTTGGCTTCGGCGATGCGCTCGTTTCGCACATTGCGATTTCGATCACTATCGTTGGAAACCTTGGTGTCATAACGCTGCGAACTGCGGTCGTCGCCTTTCCGTTTAGAGTCCGCTTGGGCCGATGGAAGGCCGACCGCCAGCAGGACGCCCGCAAAAATCATCTTCGGGAGCAGAATCTTTTTCATACCCAACGATAGACCTGATCCAGCCCGAATTCATTCAGAAAAAATGCGCAGTGAGGGGATCGAACCCCCGACCAACTCGGTGTAAACGAGCCGCTCTACCGCTGAGCTAACTGCGCGAAATGGGCCTAAGCCGCGCTACGATCATGCCCGCCACGGCGAATTTCGCAAGTGGATTGTGCAAATCAGCAGCCTCCATGGGCGGCGACAAGGCTTTTCATTTCACGCGGGCTATGGTAGGAACTCCCAGGAGTGACTTCGCTGGCAACTTTTGGGAAAAATTTAATCGACCGCCTAACCGCGATCACGCCGCAATGGCATCGTGTAGTCAATCGCTCACGGGCGACGGTTCAGAAGGCGTTCCGACGAAAGCGCGCGGTGTCTGAAAGTGCAAATCTGCTACCCTTGATGATCAAGGTGCTCGCCGCCTTTACCAAGATCGACGGCGAACTGCAGGAGGACGAGGTGGATTCTTCTCTCGGATTTCTTCGTTACGATTATCCGGAGGCGGTTTACTCCGAACTGCGTAGGCTTTTCCGCCAAGCCCTGAATGAACAGCAGGATCTGACCGCGATGGCGCAGAAGCTGTCGACGGATTTAAACGACGACCGGAAAATTCTGCTCGGCGTGCAGCTTTACGATCTCATCTTCAAAGCCGGCCTAAAGCAGGATCAGGTCATTGCCTATTACTCGTTTATGTCATCGCTTGGCATGGCCACGCAAGCGATCGACATCGTTTACCAGCTTAACGCGTCGGACTCGGGAGACACGTCGATTTATCAGAAAGGCACCTCCCCGCTCGAGTCGCTGACCTTTGGCACGACCGATTCCGAAGACGTGGCGCTGCATGGCTTGGACGAGGGCGAAAGGCTGACCGCCTACCGGTACCGCGATTTGATTCTGCTGAAGAATCTCGCACGAAAATCTGTGGTGGTCCGGGGCCGTCCGCTTGCGCCTGGCCAGTTTTGCCGAATTTATCCCGGGCAACGGGTCATCGTGGATGAGCAGGTCGTGGCCCACCAAGATCTGGTCGCCTACTTTAATGCGAAGAAAAATGTCAGCGTGCCGGTGGTTTTCGTCACCGTGCATTCGGAAGATGAGGTCGAAGTTGAACGCACGAAAAACCGCGACTCGCAGTTGCAGGTGCGTTTTGGTTTGCGGGTCGAGATCACCGCTATTCGCAAGGTGGACGCAACGCTAAACGACGAGCCCTTGCTGGTCGGAAAACTTCTCACCGCGAATCTCGACGACAAATTGATTTTCCCGAGCGGGAATGAGCTAGAACTCTCCGACCTGCGGCGCCGAGCCCGTGCGATGGGCGGACGTTTTCAATTGCAGGCAACCAAGTCGGAATACCTCGTTTCTAACAATCCTAGCCTGCTCGATGAGGACGACATCCTGCTTTCGCCGGGAACTAGCGGCGAACTATTGCTGAAGATATTCTGCGACTACGAAGCGAAGGTTGGGCAAGTCCTAGTTCTTCGCGCGGATCGCCCGATTCTCGTTGGCGATCAGCCCGTAAAGCATAGCGCCAACCTGAAGGACGGCGACACCATTCACATCGACACCGGGCAAATTCTTCGATGCGATTTCTCCGAACGAATCATCGAGGAAGAGCGCAACATTATCCGACAGCTCGACGTACTCGATCTCAACCACCGTTTCCGCGCCAACGAGACCGCTATCGACGGGATTTCATTCACCGTGCAGCGTGGCGAAATGGTCTGCGTGATGGGTGCGAGCGGGAGCGGCAAAAGCACCCTGATGAACATTATCGCCGGACGCCTCCAGCCAGGCGCGGGCACGATCCTACTCAATGGTAAATCTCTCTACGAAAAAATCGACGATCTAAAAAACTACGTCGCCTACATTCCCCAGGACGACGCTTTCGATGAGCACCTAACTATTGCGGAAAACCTCGGCTTCGCGGCGGCGATTCGAGCGCCTCACCTTTCTGCAAGCGACCGCTGGCGGAGAATTGATGCTAAGCTCATCGAGCTCGGCCTAGCCGAACGGCGCGACTCTCTCGTTGGTAGCTCAAGCAAGAAGATTCTCTCCGGCGGCGAGCGCAAGCGCCTGAATATCGGCCTCGATATGATCGGTTCGGCCGATATCTATCTTTTCGACGAGCCCACGTCCGGCCTCTCGTCGAAGGACTCCGAGCACGTCATCGAGATCATTCGTGGGATGGCCCACAACAAGATCGTGCTCGTTACTATTCACCAGCCGACCTCAAAAATTTTCCAGATGTTCAGCAAGGCGCTGCTCCTCGATAAGGGTGGTCGGTTAGTCTTCTTCGGCACGCCTTTGGAAATGCTGCAATACTTCGCCAAAGCCGAGCAGCAGCAGCAATACGGCCACGAACTCGGAGGCTGTCCCACCTGTGGAACAACTCGCCCGGAGTTCATTTTCGATGTGCTCGAAACTCCTCTGCGCGATCTCAGCGGCGACGTTATTTATGAGGAAAACAGCCGCAACCAACTCGTCCCGGCGCGTCGGTTTTCCCCAGATTACTGGCGAGATAAATACGAGTCCCACCGGCTGTTCCAAGACATGCGGCAGGTCTCCCTGAAGCGCGAACTTCCGCCCACCCACCCCTCGAGCCTCCGGCACGGCGTTCGCTGGTTTCGCTGGCGCGATGAATGGACCCAGTTCCGCACACTGCTCGCACGAGCCTTTAAAAGCAAACTTCGCAATCGCGCCAATCTCGTCATTACCACCGTGGTCGCTCCAATGCTCGCACTGCTAGTCGGTTTTGTCCTCAAGTTCAGCGAATCCGACCGCTATGATTTTGCCTCTGCGTTTCACATTCCAACCTACCTTTTCGTCGCCCTTATTGTCGCAATGTTCCTTGGTCTGACTAACAGCGCTGACGACATCATTCGCGACCGGGTGGTCCTACAACGCGAACGCAACTTGAATGTTAGACTCGGCTACTACGTCACCGCTAAGGCTCTCACTCTCACGCTTTTCGGCTTCCTTCAATGCGTCCTTTTTCTGCTCATCGGCAACGCCATTCTCGAAGTTCGCGGCATGTTCTGGTGGCACCTTATCTGGATGGTCACCACCTCATTCTGGGGTATCGCCATGGGCCTCGTTGTTTCCTCGCTGGTGAACGACTCCAAGACCGCTGCTAACATTGTCCCGATGATCCTCATCCCTCAGATGATCCTTGGAGGAGCGTTGATCAAATACGAGGAAATGAACAAAAACCTCGACTTTTTTTACTCGATCAACCGCTGGTTTTCCGAGCACGACAAATCCAACTCGGCTCAGGAGCAAAGCAAATTGAAAGTGCCGTTTATCTGCCAGTTCATGCCACTGCGCTGGTCCTACGAGGCCATGGTTGTGGCCCAAGCGAAGCTCAATCCCTTCACTCTTCGGCAAGAGCAGTTCACCGCTGCGATCGAGCCAATTCTAACCAAACCAAAAACCAACCGCACCCCGCTCGAACTCACCCGGCTAACCCAGTTAAAGCTGGGCCTTTCCAAGCTTAGCGGCATATCGGGTCGGTCACCGGAAGCCATCGATGCGCAACTTGCCGACATGGATCGCATTCTCGCCGGTAACGATGTGAAAGTTGTTTTTGTCGACCGCCGATCAAAAAACCTCACCGCCGATCAAATCTATGTGAATCAAAAAATTCTCGATCTCGTGGGCAAGGCAGAAATGGAACAAGCAGACTATCGGCGTTCCAACGATTCCGGTGATCACCTATTGATCAACGTCTTTTTCGGCACGAAACAATTGCACTTTAATCGCGAATTCAGTGCCTTTGTTTTTAATGCCCTCGTGCTGAACGGATCCGCACTCGGCCTGCTGATCATTCTCTATATCTCCCTGCGCCAGCAACTTCGCATTCGCAAATCGTAAACACCTGGCTAGGCCCAAACCCTTGGCAATGGTGCGCTTGTTTTGCCACTAGGAAAAATTGGCAACCCCGATGAATTGATCACTTGCTGCGGGGTCGAATTCTGGCCAGTTCGACCTAAGGGCGAAAGTTTTAGATGCCCGGAGCCTTGAGCGAAAAAGCGAGGTAGATTACCACAACAGACAACAAAATGGCCACCATGGCGACCGCCAGAAACGCTTTGCCAGCGCCGTCTTTTTTCCCACTCCGACGTCCGAAGGGTGATGAATTTACGAAATCTGCCGGCCGCGCACTCTGCTCGCCAACCTTCACATCGATTTCCTCAGCCTCAGGCGGCGGCAAAATCTCTCCACCTTCGCCGGAGGAAAAAATGGCCTCGACCTGGCCGAAACGTAGCCGCATTTTGTCGGTCAGCGTCGCGCGACTCTGTCGGTTACCATTGATCCGAGTACCGTTGGTGGAATCAAGATCCTCCAATTCATATTGCCCATCCTTTAGGGAAATTTGCGCGTGATGGCTGGAGACCGACGCGTCGTCGATCTGGATGGTATTATCGGGCAAACGACCGATCGTCATCAAATCTTCGGTCAACTCATGCGTCTGTTCGCCGTCAGTCAGGGAAATCTGGAGGGTAGCCATTTCCTAAACTGTATCACTCTGATTTCTGACTATCAATGAGTTTGGCAAACTCGTCGAAAAAATAGGTCGCATCGTGCGGCCCAGGCGCTGCCTCCGGGTGATACTGCACACTAAAAATGGGCAATTCCTTGTGCCGCAGTCCCTCGACGGTTCCGTCATTCAGGTTAATATGGGTTACCTCGACTTCTGGCGGAAGCGAATCCGCGTCCACCGCGAACCCGTGATTCTGGGCAGTAATTGCCACCTTTCCGGTTTTCACATCCTGAACCGGCTGGTTCCCTCCCCGATGCCCAAATTTCAGCTTAAAGGTCTTCCCGCCAAAAGCGTGCCCGAGCATTTGGTGTCCAAGACAAATTCCAAAAATCGGTTTGCAGCCCATCAGTTGCCGGACCTCGGAAAAAACATAGTCCAGCGCAGCCGGATCGCCTGGACCGTTCGAGAGGAAGATACCATCGGGATTAAGCGCCAAAACGTCTGCCGCTTTCGTCTGAGACGGAACCACGTGAACCGCAAAACCCTTTTGCCGCAGGCGGCGCAGAATGTTCCGCTTCATGCCCAAATCATAAGCCACAATCCGGTGCCGGATCGGCGGCAACGGCAAATGACCGACGCCATCCCACGCTGCACTCTGGCTATCGTTAGGATCCCACGCAAAAGCCTCCGGCGTAGTCACCTCCCGAACAAAATCCATGCCCGTCACCCCCGCCCCTGCGCGGGCCTGCGCCACAGCTTCCGCCCCAGTCGCGAGTTCCGTCGTCACGCAGGCCTTCATTGCACCAGCCGTCCGCAACCGTTTCGTCAGCAAACGCGTGTCAATCCCCTGAACGCCGCAGATATTCCAACGCGCGAGATAATCCCCAAGCGATTCATGCGACCGGTAATTACTCGCCAACTCGGCCAACTCCTCGATCACAAACCCTCTGACATGCGGCATGGCGCTCTCGTCGTCCTCCGGGGTTACCCCATAATTTCCGATCAACGGATAAGTCATCGTCACGATTTGCCCTCGATAAGACGGATCAGTCAGCACCTCTTGGTAGCCCGTCATCGACGTATTAAAACAAATCTCACCAACGGAAGTGCCGCTCCCGCCAAAATTCTCTCCCTCGAAAATCGTTCCGTCTTCCAATGCCAAAATTGCTCGCTTCATTTCCACATCCTGCGCGAAGAAACCGAATCAGGAAATCAGAAAATCCGCGATTTTCGGTGCCGCCCCTCAGTTTTTTACGACGTCTGAATATGCCCCGCGATGCCGTTTAGGCACCTTTCCCGTTCCCCCAAAGATAGGGTGGTGACTTGTGGTTCGGTGGCTGACTTCCAATGAAGGCCTGTCATTGACCGTCCAAACCGGTCTCCAAGGATTAATTAAATATCGGTCCGGGAGTTGATACCTGGAATCTCGAACATCACAGGGCAAATTCAAACGTCGCAAAGAACTATTCCGCAGCGAGACAGCCTTGCCGGGTTTCCGTTAAAGATATTTCCCCCCGAAAGCAGTGTCAACCCCGTGAACGCAACAACATTGTAACTTGCCGTCACTAAATTTGAGTTTTAACTTCGTGGGAGGTTTAACCGAGGAGTCTTATGTTCATATGCGTCCGTCCATTCTCCATTGCTTTCGCCGTTGGGATGTCCTCCTTGGCAATGCTGTTGTCTCCCGGCGCATCTGCGCAAACCACGGCTGCAACCAGCGCCGACTATTATAATCAACTCCTCAAGACGACAACCAGCGACCAAGACCTCGTCAACGTAGGCGACATGCAAGTGCGCGCAGGCATCGTCCGCGCCTGGCGAGACAAACTAGCAGGGAAATCCACCCGTAGCGCCACACCGCAATCGGCGGTCCCGGCAGCTTTCACCAAATGGACCGGAGGCAAAGTCTATTACACGTTCGATGCAGCCGTCAGTTCTGCCCACCGACGTGCCTTTCTCGACGCTGCGACCGAATGGAGCACTTTTGCCAATGTCCAATTTCTCCAGCGCACCACGCAGGCAAACTACATGTTGGTGCGGAATTCCGCCTTTGCCGGTGGGCAGTCCGCCGTGGGCATGGTGGGACCCTTGCAGTTGTTCGACATCGGAAGCTGGAATCGTGGAACCCTCCTCCACGAACTCGGGCACACCCTAGGCCTGATCCACGAGCATCAACGCTCCGATCGCGATACGTATGTTAACATTCTCGCTGCTAACATCCCGGGCGGTGCGACAAATGGAAACTTTACACTCATCCCCACCTCCACGAACAACGGCGCCTACGATTTTTATTCGGTGATGCATTACTCGCGGAATTCGCTTTCCATCGATCCAGCCAGTCTGAACACGATCGAGCCAAAACCCGCTTATGCTGCGTTTCTCAACATCTACGGACAGCAGGGTGATCGTCCACTTAGCCCAGCGGATCGCGCTGGTATGGCGTCGCTCTACGGAGCGGGCCCCGTGCTTTCATCCATCGTTACTAACACCAAAGACAGCGGACCCGGCAGCTTGCGGACCGCTCTCTACTACGCTTTCGACAATCCCGGGACTACCATCACGTTTAACATCCCCACTACGGACCCGGGTTACTCCGGAAAATATTTCGTCATCCGTCCAACCGGCATGCTCTTCTCCCCTGGCAACAACACCATCATCAACGGAACCTCCCAACCCGGCATCGCCTCCACGATCAAAGGCATCTACCTAGTTGGAAACCTCATGCCTCAGCCGGAGTTCTATGATCCGGGTCTGACCTTGCGCGGATCTAACATCACCGTTCGAGGATTGGCCATGAGCCGCTTTCCAGGCTACGGAATCCTCATCAAAAGCACTTCCGCTACAGGCAACCAAGTTCTTGGTTGTAACGTAGGCACCGATGCAGGCGGTGGAACGGCCAGTCCCAACGCCTTTGACGGGATCGCCATTTTGGAAGGCGCGAAAAACAATCGGATCGGCGGATCAACCTCGACCGATCGGAACACGATCTCGGGCAACAGTGGCAACGGAATCTATATTTCTGGCGCTGGAACCACTGGCAACATGGTTACGGGTAATTTTATCGGCACCCGTTCGACCGGCAACGTGGCACTGCCTAACGGGTATTCTGGAATTGAAATCAACAATGCCAGCAACAGCACGATTGGTGGTGACACCTCTGGGCAACGCAACATCATTTCCGGAAACACCTACCACGGAGTCTCCATCACCGGCGCAGGAAGTACCTTGAATACGGTAAAGGGTAATTTTATCGGCCTCGCCAATACTGGCCTAGCGGCGCTGCGCAACGGGTATGCCGGCGTTCAAATCTCCAACGGAGCCAACGCTAACACCATCGGCGGGTCGGCAACCACCGCACGCAACACCATCTCTGGCAACCGTTACCAAGGCGTCTTCATCGTTGATCCCAACACCAGTGGAAACATCATTTCTGCAAACTACATTGGACTAAATTTCAGCGCGACGAATGTAATCGGGAATCAAGCGAGTGGAATCGAAATCGGGGGAGGAGCGACTAACAACCAAATTGGCGGCACGACGACCAGCGCCCGCAATTTCATCGGCGGGAACAGCTATCAGGGCATCAGCATCAACGGCTCCGGCACGAACGGAAACAGTGTAGTGGGAAATTTCATTGGCGTTGGCACGAATGGAACCAGTCCTCGACCTAACAACGTCGGCGTGGAGATTTATGGCGGTGCGGCCGGCAACACGATTGGAGGCGCAGCCGCCGGTTCACGCAACGTCATTTCCGGAAACAATTATCGCGGCGTTGGTCTGAGCGGTGGAGGCACATCTAACAATCGTGTTTCGCAAAACTACATCGGCCTCAGTCTGACCGGATCGGCGGCGGTCCCCAACGTCGGAGCAGGCGTTGCTGTCTTCGGCGGAGCGACTGCTAACATCATCGGCGGCACGTCCTCCGCAGAGCGAAACATCATCTCGGGTAACACCAACCACGGCATTACGCTGGGCGACCCCGACACGTCGGGCAACACAATCGAATATAACTTCATCGGCCTCAATTCCTCCGGCACCGCTGCCATCGGAAACGCCTGGTCGGGCATCGACGTCTTCAACGCCCGTTCTAATTTTATCGGGAAACCTAGCTATCCAAATGTGATTTCCGGGAACGGAAATTACGGCATCTCATTGGGCGGGACGAACAGCTCAGGCAATCTCATCGCCAATAACATTATTGGCCTGAGCGCTAATTCCTCCGTGAGCATTGGAAACCAATGGAGCGGCATCGCCTTCTACGATGGAGCGCACGACAACCGGATTGGCGGGCTCAATTCCGGCGAAGGAAATTCCATCTCGGGCAATCTCCTCCGTGGAATCGATCTTTTCGACACGGCAGGCGCCGGCAACCGAGTGGTTCGCAATGCCATCTTTAACAATAGCCAACTTGCGATCAATCTCTTCGGCGGCGTAGAAGATTTTTTTGGGGTCACGGCAAACGATACTGGCGACGCCGACACCGGTCCAAATCAGCTGCAAAACTTTCCCGTGCTAACATCCGTGATCAGCGGCGCAACGCAGACCACGTTTTCCGGCACACTCAATAGCCTTCCCAATAAGTCCTACCGCATCGATCTCTACCGCGGACCATCGGGCGATGCTTCGCAACACGGCGGGTGCCGCTATTTCCTCGGCTACACAACCGTTGTCACGGATGCCACCGGCAACGGCAGTTTTAGCGGCTATTTCACCACCGCTTACCCAGTGGGCGACCAAGTCTCCGCGACGGCGACCGATCCCAGTCTCAACACGTCGGAGTATTCGCTTAACGTGACGATCGGAAATTGATAGGTCACTTTCACCTTTTCGCCCGGTGTTTCCCAGATCACTTTCCGCCCTGCAACTGGCGGTATTTCTCCATATATTTTTCATGGAGCCGAGTTTGGCGATTAGTTAGATCAATCTTCCTGCCCTCAATATAGGCCACTTCGACGTTCGTCGTCGCTTCAATCGGATCGCCCGAGGTAATAATCAATGTCGCATCCTTTCCGCTCTCCAGAGATCCGAGGCGATCCCCCACTCCGAGAATCTGCGCGGGATAGAGCGTGATCGATTTCAAAGCCTCCTCCCGTGCCAGCCCGTGCGCTGCGGCCATGCCAGCCTGATAGGGCAGATTGCGCAAGTGCGGCGCCTCTGCATCCGATCCTGAGGCCGCAATGCAAAACGCGACCCCAGCAGCTGCGAGTTTTGCCGGATTGGAAAACGCCATATCGAATCCATCCTGACGTCGTAATGGAATTTCGAAGGTCGAGCTAACAATCACCGGGATATGATTCTTCTTGAGCAAATCCGTCACCCGCCACGCGTCGGCGCCACCGGAAAGAATCATGGTTAGTTTTTCCCGCGTGGCGAAATCAACCGCCGACTCGATCTGCTTGATTTCGTTCGCATGAACAATGATCGGCACTTTACCCTCGATTACTGGAATCATGCTCTCCCAGCGGACGTCGGTTTTGAAATCGGGGCGAGCAGCTAGTTTAGCGGCAGCGTAAGCCCGGGCCGAGGCGAAGGCTTCGTCGAGGATGTGCAATTTCTCGCGCAGGTCCTTGCGCTGGTCTTCCGGCGTTTTCGGATATCGCGGGTCGTTTTCAATCACGCACCCGGGCCAAAAAATATGAAGGCCGACTGGAGCCAGCACTGTCATTTGTTCCCAGGTCCAGCCGTCCAATTCAATCAGGGCGGATGTTCCGGCAATCAGGCCGCCGCTGGTCTGTGGAACGCTGAGCGCAACAAGGATTCCGTTCGAACGTGTCACGGGAATAAGTTCACTGTCGGGATTGACTGATGTCTCGGCCCGGGCGTTAGGATTTAGGTCGCCAGGTTCGGCAAGATCGGTGGTCGCGCGCACGGCTCCAATCTCCTGCAAGCCGATACTGGAATCCGCTGCGATCAATCCGGGGTAGATGTGTTTACCGGTCACATCGATTACCTCTGCCCCTGCGGGAGTTTCCAAACCGGCGCCGATGCGAACAATTCGTCCCTTGTCGATGAGAAGGTCTGATCTAGCTAGATCGGGGCCGGATACCGGGTGGATCGTTGCGTTTCTAAAGAGAATTGGATGCGACTGCGGCGGAGCCGGAATCATGTCGTTCGCGCGCAGACCGGGAGCGCCGGAAAAACCAAGCAGAGCAACGACGAGACTTGTTAGGATTCTCCGATTCATCTCCATTGGTGCGCGAGGTTAGTGCAGTTATGGCGATCGCCGCCGTTGTGATAGAGGCTGCGAAATTCGGCCCACCAATGGAGACGATTCTGTTGGTTGAGCAGTGCGCGGAAGCTGGGTTCCTCGGCGTCCGCCGCGCCGTCTTCTTTGTCTGGCTTGTCTTTTTCTCCGTCGGACAATCGGATCGCAAGGGCTTTCTGGATCAATTTCTCGCGCAGCGCGTTGTCTTGCTTTTGCTGTTCCCGATCGGATTCGTGATCGAAATATTTCCGCCCCTCGATCCACGTTTGCAGCACGGCAGAGTAGGTCGAGAGCGGAGACCCGTTCCAGATCACAAAATCCGCGTCTTTCCCCGTCTCAAGAGATCCCGTATGGTCGCCGATGCCTAACTGACGGGCTGGATTGATGGTGACAAATTTGAGCGCCTCTTCCTCGCTCAGGCCGCCGTATTTGACCGCCTTGGCCGCCTCAACATTGAGCCGTCGGGCGAGTTCGTTACTGTCCGAGTTGAACGAAGTTAGCACCCCAGCTTCGTGCAGGATGGCGCCATTGGTAGGAATGGCATCGTAAACCTCGAATTTGTAGCCCCACCAATCCGCAAAGCAGGACGCGCCCGCGCCGAGTTTAGCGATCTCATCAGCGACTTTGTAGCCTTCGAGAATGTGTTGGAAAGTCGCGACGGTAAATTTGAACTCCTGCGCAAGTCGGATAAAGGCTAGCACTTCGTCCTGCCGATAGGAGTGGATGTGGATGACGCGCTTCTGATTAAGGATTTCGAGGACGGTCTCGAGTCGGAGGTCACGCCGGACGGGTCGATTGTTTTTCTTTCCCTCAGCAAGTTGCTTTTCGTAATCGCGAGCAGCGAGAAAGGTATCGCGCAGGATTTGAAAAACACCCATCCGGGTTTGCGGATAACGGGAGGTGAACTTGTCGCCCCAGTTCGATTGCTTAACGTTTTCCCCGAGGGCAAATTTGATTCCGGGCATCGCGCCCTCACAGCGAAAATCGTCCGGCAATCCGCCCCAACGCAGTTTGATGACAGAGTTTTGTCCGCCGATCGGATTAGCCGATCCGTGAAGTTGGTTGATCGTGGTCACCCCGCTGGCTAATTGATGATAAAGCGCGATGTCCGTCGCATCGATCACATCTCCCACCCGCACCTCACTGGTCACGGCTGACGACGCCTCGTTAACAGCGGAACCCCGTTCGTTGACTCCTCCGTTGATCGCGGTGTGCGAGTGGCAATCGACGATGCCCGGTGTGACGTGACAGCCCTCGCCGGGAATAATCTGCGCATTGGGTGGCGCGACGAGACTTTTACCGATCTTGGAAATCTTCCCGTGCTCGATGAGGAGGTCGGTATTATTCAGGCGGCCGTCCGGGCCGGATGTCCAGATCGTCGCATTGCGAAGGAGAACCGTCGGTTGTGGAGGCGGAGCAGACCGGCCGTATTCGCCCGCGGGATAAACTTCTGGAATGGACTCTCCCACGTCTCTCAGATCAGGTTTTTTCTCCTCTTTTTTTGGAATAAATGGTTTGGTCCTAGCGAGAGTCCACGTGATTTCGGCGCCATCGGAGAGCTGGGCCACGCCAGTGGCGTTTTCGTTTCCGACCAAACCACCCAAACGGAGAATTCCTTCCCCGGCGAGTCCGAACACTTTGTTAGATCCGAGGATGACCAGTTCCTTTCCGTCGGACGCGATTGTGAGGGCTTCTTCGTGAAGTTTTGCGGTGGGTGATTCCGCAGTTCCTTCGATTGTTAGATCAACCGCAGCCGGCGCAGGGTGGCTAAAAGTTAGCTTCCATCCGCCGCGCAGGTCGATCCGGCGAGCAGCGTCTGTCTCAAAATTTTTGCCATCGATCCAAGTGCCGAGAATCACGGCGTCTCCGTCCGTAAAAAGATCGCCACTTGCCACAGTGAGATTCGCTATTTTCCCCTGAACAATTGTCCCAAGCGATGATTCGAGTCGGGTCAATTTTGCGGGCGTGATGGTGAGCGCGGCCAGCGCGGCGTCCTCAGAAAGCCCGCGTTTGACGGCGAGACGGAGGTTGGTCCAGAACTCTTTCTTCGGGTCGTGCAATCCGGCTGAGGTGAATGCGAAAGGAATTTGCGCTGCCTCCACGCGCGCTGCATTCCCTGGGGCGAGATCCCAGTGCTCCAGTGCAGCTAGACTCACATCGAGGGCTTTCTCCGGTGTCTCGACGTCCGGAGTTTCCGCGAAGTTCAGCGGCAAAATCAGCGGTGCGTTGATTTTTTTCAGGGAACCGAGCATGCGGTATTCATAGCCGTTTCCTAACATGGCGGTTTGCAGGCGGAACTCGTTGGCGATCCGGGCCACGCGGAGGAAATCGAGCTCATCACCCGTCTCAAAAACCACGGTGTCTTTTCCCGAGAGCGGACCCGCCAACGCGTCGAGGGAGCGGTTGGCAGCGGGCCGTTCCCCGACCGCGGCGTTTTTCTCCGCGGCGGCCTGCCATTGTCCGTCGAGCAAAGTCTGCCGAATGAGCGCGATGCATCCCATGAGGGAAGTGGGATAGACGCCTTCGCCCTCGCTGATTTCAAACGCCACGTGCTGGGCAGCCTGTGGCTGCAGAAGCGAGGCATTCGGGGCCGCGCCGGAGAGATTAATCACCGCGCTGGTGCCACGAAGGATCCCTCGCCCGGGCACCACCCAAGCCGCAGTGAAACCCAGCCCACGCGCCGCCTCGATCTCGTCTTTCTCGAACTTGAGCACCTCCGCCGCGTTGCGTTCCGGCGTGACCTTTGGATTCCAATGCGACGCGCCCGTTGCCGGGTCTGGCGGTGGTTCCTTCTCGTCCGAGTTTTCGTCGTTCTTGGGCGGACGTTCTGGGAGGGGACGCCACGATTTGGGCAACCCGATCCGGGAATACGAGTCGATGAAGCCCGGGTAAATCGTTTTCCCGGTCATGTCCCAGACCCGGGCATCGGCCGGGGGCGGATTGGAATCCACGCTCACAATCAAACCATCTCGGAGGACCAAATTCGCGTCCCGGAGCACTTTCCCGGGGGCGATCACCACGGTCGCATGAATCAAGGCATGAAGCCGCGGCGTGTTGTCGCGCAATCCCTCTTGAGGCGTTGTTCCAACTTGGGCATGGGCCATTCCAGAAAGGAAAATCGCGAGAAGAAGAAGAACGATACGTTTTGGCACCGCTCCTACTTACGAACGACCGCAGAATGCCGCAAACGATATTTCCTATCGCACCCGGTTGGCCTCGTAGATCTTCATCGCTTCGGGCAACTGGCGCTCCAGACTCGCGATGCGCGACCCGTCGGACGGGTGCGTTGAGGCAAACTCCGGCGGCTTTTGCCCACCCATTTTCGCCATCCGCTTCCAAAACTCGATTGCCTCCCGTGGATCATACCCTGCCCGGGCCATGTAGATCAGCCCCACCTTGTCGGCCTCCGTCTCGTGCCCGCGCGAGAACGGCAGGATCGCGCCGTATTGCGCCGCGCCGCCGAGTAACGCGATGACCGTTCGCTGTTGCTGATAATCCAAGTCCGACACAGAAAATTGCGCCCCGGCCATCGCCGCCTGCATGAGCTGCGATTGGAGCATCCGCTGCGAACCATGCCGACTCGTCGCGTGCGCCATCTCGTGCCCCATCACCGTCGCCAGCCCCGCCTCGCCCTGCGCCACCGGCAGGATGCCCGTATAAACCACGATCTTCCCGCCCGGCAGACAAAACGCATTCACCTGATCACTCTGCACCACACTCACCGCCCACTCGAAATTCTTCGCCGCCGCTCCCGTCGCTGCCGCCAACCGCCCCGCTACCCGCTTCACCATTTCCACCTCGGGCCCGCTGCTCACGACGTGTTCCTCCGAGAGGACCTGCTGATAACTTTGCAGCCCCAGACGTTGCTCTTGATTTTCCGACATCCCCACTCGATGCGCCTCGCCCGTCTCCGGATTTACAAATTTCTCCGCCGAGAAATACTTAAAAGCCGCATAAGCCAACGCGAGAAAAATGGGAACCCAATGGATGCGACGTTTCATAATCAACTCATTAAATCGCGGATTTCGTCCAAACTCAATGCTTCAATGGTGGGTTCCTCGCTCTCGACGGTGGCGTCGATGATGTCGCGTTTGCGCTGCTGGAGGCTGAGGATTTTTTCTTCGACGGTGTTGCGGGCGATGAGTTTGTAGGAAGTGACGACGCGGGTCTGTCCGATGCGGTGGGCGCGGTCGGTGGCCTGGGCTTCGACGGCAGGATTCCACCACGGATCGAAGTGGATGACGGTGTCGGCGGCAGAAAGGTTGAGGCCGACGCCACCCGCTTTGAGGCTGATGAGGAAAAGCGGCAAGGTGTCGCTGTTTTGGAATTTATCGACTTCCCCGGCGCGGTCGCGGGTGGAGCCATCGAGGTAAGCGAAGGGGATGTCGGCGGCGCGCATTCGCTCGGCGATGAGCTGGAGCATGGAGACGAACTGCGAAAAAACGAGAACGCGGTGGCCGCCGTCGATCGCCTCTTGGAGGAGTTCGTCGAGCATGTCGAGCTTGGCCGAGGCGTCGGGTTGTTCGAGGCCGAGGAGTCGGAGGTCGCAACAGGCTTGGCGGAGGCGAAGGAGGGCGGTGAGCGCGGCCATGCGGCTTTTGCCAGCGTTTTTCTCGTTGCTGGCTTCCTCGATTTTGCGGCGGCCTTGTTCGAGAAGTTCGCGATAAACGGCTTTCTGAGCGTCGGTGAGATCGACCCAAGCGACTTGTTCGAGGCGCTCGGGGAGGTCTTTGGCGACGTCTTTTTTTAAGCGGCGAAGCATAATCGGACGCAGGCGGTTGGCCAGCCGGCGGGTAACCTCAGGGGCGCCACCGCGCTGGATGGGAAGCTCGTAGCGGTCGCGGAAGTCATCGCGATGGCCGAGGTAGCCAGGCATGACGAAATTGGCCAGCGACCAGATATCCCGGACGGAGTTTTCCACCGGCGTTCCGGTGAGTGCAAAACGGTGGTCGGCCCGGATTTTTTGCGCGGCGAGGGCGTTCTGGGTGTCGGGGTTTTTGATATGGTTAGCCTCGTCGAGGATGACCGCGTGGAAATTTGTCGATTCATAGCGGGCGATGTCGCGCCGGAGCAATGCGTAGCTGGTAATGACCAGATCGGCCTCGGCGAGTTTTGCAAAGAGCAGTTCGCGCTGGCCACCCTCGATGACCAAGGTGCGGAGCGACGGGGTGAATTTTTTGGCCTCGCGCTCCCAGTTGAAAACGAGCGACGAAGGACAAACGACAAGGGCGCGGCCAGGTGAGACCTGTAAAAAAGCGAGCGTTTGGAGGGTTTTGCCAAGACCCATTTCGTCGGCCAAGATTCCACCGAGTTGATTCCCGGCAAGGAAGGCCATCCATCGAACTCCATCGGCTTGATACGGACGGAGAATGGACAAAAGCGTCTCCGGAATGGGTGCTGAGATTTCACGCAGCGGACTCCGAATCTGGTCAGAAAACGTCGATTGGAGGAAACCGGCGTGCATCTTCCCGATCCGGTAAGAGCCGGGTTGGCGCTGTTGGGGATCACAATCGCGGAGTATTTCTTGCAGTTCACTCAAGGCGGAAGTGTCGAAGAGAACGACGTCGCCGTTGGGACGTTTGTCGTAGGATTTACCAGTCGCCAACAACCTCTGAATATCTGTTGCCGAAAAGCGGGAGCCTGTCTGACTTGTCATCTCAACTGACAGGTCAAACCAATTTTCACCACTGCTTTGCAAATCAAGTTTCGGACGGACGATTTCGACCCGTCCAAGCAAGGTCTTCAACCTTGGTCCAAGCTGGATCGCAACCTCTTTTTGAAGGCTGGGAAGGCGGGACGAAAGAAAGCGAAGGACAGCGTGCTCCCCGCGAAGATGCATTGCGCAATTCGAGTCAGGTAGAGAGAATTCAGCCTCTCGCAAACGCTCGACCCAAGCTGTCTCCTGCTTGAGGTGACGTTTCAACTTTCTTCCCTCTACAAGAACCATTTGTTCTTTTACAAATGAGGAACTTCCGACGGTAATTATTTCTTTACCATAAATAAATTGAAGGATTGCCTGAAGCTGGTTGAAGCTGCCTTCGAGGGAAATTTCGACGCTCGGTCGAGCCAAATCAAGTTCCGGCTGTTCCGTTGACGCATCAGCCTTTCCAAAACAGTTCTGGAGCTGTGGCAATTCCCGCTGACGGAAGTTTTCAACCGCGTCGACAGGAATTTCCACGGACTGCTGGAAGAGGGTTTGATAGGCTACTGGGAGCAATGGAATAATTTGTTGCCAAGTCATCTCCCGCCGAAGCCACTGCGCGTTGTCCGTTAGCAGCAGAAAATCGTTCTGAGGAAGTTGAATCTGGAGCTGAATTCCGCCATTTGGGAGCGGATTGGAAACCAACTCCGTCTCGATCGATTCCAGATGGACCGTCATTTTTTCGCGTCGCGCCACGGTTAGATTTTCGAAGCCTTGAGCGGCATTTAAGATCGCTCCAAACTGTCGGCGGTTGCAGACGAGCATTCCGGGATGTTCGGAACCACAAAAGTCGTAGATCGCACGTAAAACTGTCCAATCCCGCTTAGAACAGACCCACGGCTCTGCGAAGCCGAGGGCGCGCACCAAAATGCGTTGGTTTCCGCGCATTGCCTCGACTCCGAGAGTGATTTCATCCCTTTCCAACCCTGCCTGAAAATTTGGACCCAGAACGAGATGGAGTTCGATCCAGCGGGGATCGGTGAAGGTTCCTTCAACGAAAGGGAAGGCGGGTTTTTCTGGCGTCGGCGGTTCGGGACGTTTGGCGATCGAGGTTTCTGAAGGCCTGAGAACCGCTAGACCGACCGCGACGGAATGGGCGCAGATCTGACCGAAATCGCGCGAAGAGCGGCACGAGCAGAGGTTTTCGATATTGCTTGCGGAGACGATTTTAAGCCCGGCCCGATATTCGGTGTTTCCGTCGCGAACGAGTCCTTTTAAAATCGGCGGAGTGTAATTCGAGCTCACCACCCGGTTTGTTTCGAGAAGAGCCCGGGCCATTTTCGTGACCTGCCAACCGGCGGCGTCATTGAGCAATCTCTCGGTCAGGGCGATCATCGGGACGCGCATTGTAAATCACCGAAAAAGAAATGAAAGGGCGGGCATTTTTTCCCTTCAATTTATCAGGGCGCTGATTACAGTCGTTTCTCGCCCTTGAACTCCCCCTCCCTTCCCACAACTTCCGAAGAAACCAATCTCGCGCACGTCGATCAATATTTGCTGATCGGCATCGAATCCGGGGCCTCGGACGTTCACCTCGGTGTCAATAGTCAGCCAACCTGGCGGCGATTTGGCAATTTGGAGCCGATTTGGTTGCAGGCCCCGCGGTTAACGGCGGCAGATACCGAGCGACTCGCGATGGGCTTCCTGACTGAGGCGCAAAAAGTGCAACTCGCTGAGCGGGGCGACGTCGATTTCGCCTACTCGAATCAACATGGGCGTTTTCGCACCAGTGTGGTCCGGCATCGCATCGGGCTCGATCTCGTTTTCCGAATTATCTATTCCAAAGTCCGCTCGATGGACGAACTCGGGCTGCCCGAAAACCTCAAACTGCTCACGCAATATCACAACGGGCTCGTCCTCGTCACGGGCTCCGTCGGTTCAGGAAAATCCACCACGCTGGCCGCCTTGGTGGACCAGATCAACCAGGACCGCCACGATCACATCATCACGCTCGAGGACCCGATTGAATATGTTTTTGGATCAAAGGGTTGCCATGTCACCCAGCGCGAAGTCCACACCCACACCAAGTCGTTTGCGGCGGCCTTGCGCGGAGCGTTGCGCGAAGATCCGGACGTCATCATGGTCGGCGAAATGCGTGACTTGGAAACGATCTCGCTGGCCATCACCGCTTCGGAAACGGGACACCTTGTCCTCGGCACTCTACACACTGCGAACGCGGCGCGAACGCTGGATCGTTTGCTCGATGTTTTTCCGAACGACCAACGCGACCAGATTCGGACGATGGTCTCCGAATCTCTGCGCGGGATTATTTCCCAACAACTCGTTCCCAAAGCCGACGGCACCGGACGCGCCCTAGCCCTCGAAATCTTAGTGAACACCCCGGCGGTCGGCAACGTCATCCGCGAGGCGAAGACCTTCATGCTCCCCGGCATCATCCAGACCGGCAAGAAGTTGGGCATGAAACTGATGGACGATTCCCTGATCGATCTTTGGGAAAAGGGCATCATCGCTGGCGAGGAACTTCTAGCTCGCTGCGAGGACAAACAAAACGTTCGCCTCCACATGGCGCGCTTCAAAAACTAGCTATCCCTCATGGCCTACATCGACCAGTTTTTCCAGTATCTCATCACGGCGGGCGCTTCTGATTTGCACCTCGGCGAGGGTCAACCGCCGAAAATCCGGCGTCACGGCGACGTTATGGCCATCCGCGAGGAAATTCTCTCCCACGAGGAGATCGAGTTCATGCTCCACGAGATTTGCGGCGACAAAGGCTGGGCGCTCTACTTGGAGCGGGGCGATTACGATTTTGCTTATGAAATGAACGACGACGCGCGGTTTCGTTGCAACTTTCTCAAGCAAACCAACGGCTACGGCGCAGTCTTCCGTCTGATCCCGACCAAAATCGCCACTCTCGAGCAACTCGGCATCCCACAGATCGTCAAAGAATTTGGCAATATCCGAGGTGGCATCGTCCTCGTCACCGGCCCGACCGGCTCCGGAAAATCGACCACGTTGGCCGCGCTCATTGACTACATCAACACGAACTTCAACCGGCACATCATCACGATCGAGGAGCCGATCGAGTTTGTGCACGTGAACAAAAAAAGTATCATCACTCAGCGCGAAGTCCCAGAACATGCGGCCACCTTCCCGGTTGGTCTGAAAGCCGCTTTGCGCGAAGACGCGGACATCGTGCTCGTCGGCGAAATGCGCGATCTCGAGACGATCTCCCTCGCGCTCACGGCGGCGGAAACCGGGTTGCTCGTATTTGGAACTCTCCACACGAATAACGCCCGCAAAACAGTGGACCGCCTGATCGACGTTTTCCCGGCGGACCAGCAATCTCAGGTTCGCACGATGCTTTCTGCTTCGCTTCGAGGAGTGATTGCGCAGTTACTCCTCAAAAAGACCGCTGAATCGGGCGGCGGTCGCGTCGCCGTGAACGAAATCCTCGTCTCGAACAGCGCCGTCTCGGCCATCATCCGCGAGGGTGCCACGCAGAAGTTGCAGGACGTGATTGTTGCTGGAAAAAGCCAGGGAATGCAGTTTATGGATGATGCGATTTGGGACGAGCTGCGCCAAGGCAAGGTTTCGCCCCATGAAGCCTATATGAAAGCGATCGACAAGAGCCGTTTCCGTCCCTTTCTCCCGCCGGAAGAACAAGATCTTGGCAACTCGGCCGGTATGGGACCAGAAGACAAAGGCCCGAAAAAAAAATAACCATGCCAGCCTCCTACCACGCATCCATCGAGGGAGCCCAGCACGGCGCGAAATCCCTCGCAGAATTCCTCGCCTACGCCAAAAAATCCGGTGCCGCCGGAGTGCAGCCGTCCAATTTTATGCTCGAACACGGCGACGCCTTCAAAGGCGCCCAAGAGATTTCCGATGCCTTTGCCAAGGCCGGACTGAAGTTCGACGGCATCTCGGCCCATTGCCCGTTTTGGGTCCACACGACTGCTTGGACCGGCAGCCCCACCATCCGGCCGTTTCTGCCCGCTGCCATCGCCTCGCAAAGCGTCGCCGCCATCGAAACTTGGGCCGAAGATTACCTCCTGCGCTTGCTCGATCTCTGCGCCGAACTCGGCGTCAAAATTCTTCCCATGTTTTGGGGTGTGGCCTACGGCTGGGAAGCAGCGACGGGCTATCCGTGGGGCTTTTGGGCTGGACCGGGCTACGACCTGATCGCCGAGGGCGACGAGAGGTTTGTGGCGAAGACCCAGAAAATTCGTGATCATGCTCGCCAACTCGGCATTTATCTTTGCCACGAAATTCACCCCGGAACTGCCGCCATGACCGGTGATGATTTCCTCCGGCTGGTCCGGATCTGCGATGGCGATGCCATCCTAGCCGTCAACGCCGACCCGTCGCATTGTTGGGAAGGCGAAAGTTGGGAAAGCCGGTTTTTAAAAGTCGGTGAGCGCATTTATGCCGCGCACGTGAAGAATTTCGTTATTCGCCCCGGCTTTCCGCTCCGCACGATGGAACCCGCTTGGCCGAAACGCGCTATGCAATTTACCGACCTCGGCTCCGGTGATCTTAACCTCCATCGCTACGTCGAATTGCTTCTGCACACCGGCTACGCACAAAGGTATTGCGCGGTGATGAAAACGAAAAGCGCACCGCTCGTGGTCGAGGCCGAGAGCGCCCATCGAGAACTGGATTTCACCAGCGCCAACGGCATCGCTTACGTGCGCGACCAACTTTGTTTCCCCGTCGCTGCCGGCTCGTTTGAGGACGGGATGGGGGCATAGGCGGAATTTCGTCCGTCGCGGGAGGTGTGGGTCACGATTAGGCGTGAACATTTTTCCGGCCCTTGGTATTTCTTCTCTCCGACATGCCGCCTCCCAAGAAAAAAGCGCCCAAAAAAACCGTTGTCACCGTCGCCGAGTTTTACACCCGTCACGCGGAAATCCTCGGCTTGAAACTGGCCGGGCCGGCGGTGGGATTCGACCGCGTGATTCGCGAACCAACCATCAATCGCCCTGGACTGGCGCTCTCCGGATTTTTCAATTACTTCGCCGAGAAACGCATTCAAGTGTTGGGCAGCGCGGAGTTGAACTACCTGAAAACCCTCACCCCGGCGGTGATGCGGGAGCGTTTTCACCGGATTTGCGCGAAGAACATTCCCTGCCTTGTCTTCGCCCGAGGAGCGTTAATTCCGAAACCCCTCCTCGATGAGGCAACCAAGCAACAGGTGGCCGTGTTTTCGACGCCCATGGTGACGATGCGGTTTACGAACGCGGCCACCATCGCGTTGGAGATGGATTTCGCTCCGGTAACCTCGGAGCACGGGAGTATGGTGGACATCATGGGCATCGGCACGCTTGTCCGCGGCGCGAGCGGCGTAGGCAAGAGCGAGGCGGTCCTCGGGTTGATCGAACGCGGCTACAGTCTCGTAGCAGACGATGTCACGCGCTTCCGAGCGATCGAAGGCCGCGATCTGGTGGCTACGTCGCCCGACCTCACCCGCTACCACATGGAGGTGCGTGGGATCGGGGTTATTAATGTAGCTTCGATCTTCGGCATCGGGAGCATCCGGCTAGAAAAGCGTCTCGATCTGGTCGTCTCGTTGCAAGATTGGGAGGAACTTGAAGAGGTCGATCGGATCGGTCTCGACCAACAATATTACGAAATTCTGGGGATTCACGTGCCCCACATCATCATTCCCGTCCGGGTGGGGCGCGATCTGGCGCGTCTCGTGGAAGTGGCGGCCTTGGATCAGAAATTAAAAGGCCTCGGCCAAAATAGCGCCGTGGAGTTCAATAAGCGGTTGCTAAGTCTGATGGAAAATAGGAGTAATAAGTAATGGGACTGCTCAGTAGAAAATCCTCGGACTCCGGGCAAAAGAAAATCTCCAAGGAATTAACGATCGTTAACCGCCTTGGGCTGCACGCGCGCCCAGCGGCGATGTTCGTGAAGATTGCCAACCGGCATAAGGCCGAGTTGTGGGTGGAAAAGGACGGCGAACAGGTAAACGGAAAGAGCATTATGGGCCTGATGATGCTGGCAGCGGGGCAGGGCTCGAAATTGTTAATCACCGCCGACGGATCGGACGCCGAGAAAGCGGTGGCCGAGATCACCGACCTGATTGCGCGGAAATTCGACGAGGATTGAGGCTCTCCTCCGTAGAGTGATTGACAGCACTTCTACCGACTTCGCCAGCGATGAAATGGATTTCTCATGTCACCGTGCTGGCGCTTTGGCTGGCCCTCTGGGGCAACGCTTCCGCCGACTGGACGATGTATGGAGGCAACGCGCGACACACGGGCAATTCGACCGTCCGAGGACGCCCTCCGAACATCGTGCTCTGGCAGACGCCTGTGGATTTACACCCCGGTGCCTACACCCATTACGGCTCCCCAACAATCACGCAGGCCAACACGGTGATCGTCCCTGTGACCACTGGTTACGGCGCCAATTTCGTAGTCGAGGCACATCGCGGAGCGGACGGGGCTTGGCTCTGGTCGCACCCGAGCGACTACACCCTGCCCACCTCGGGTCGGCGGCCCTGTTTTTCGCCGATGTTGGTGAAAGTATCGTCGACAAACTACCGCGTTTATATGCCTGCCGCCGGAGGCACGCTGGATTGGCGCGATCAACCGGACCAACCCACGCCCGCTGCCATCGGCAAACTCGCCTTTTTCGACAACACGCCGGGCCTCGATGAATACCACGCGCACCAAGCCGATTACGACGCGCAGGTAAAGATTAACACGCCAATCACCGCCGATGCAGTGGGCAACATCTATTTTGGCTATCAGGTCACGGCAGCCGTGGGTGTGCTTCCGCAAGGGGGCGGCATTGCCCGCATTTCCGCCTCTGGGTTCGGCAGCAAAATGCCTGCGGCTACGCTCGCGCCGGGTTACAGCCAGCCGGCCTTGAATTGCGCACCCGCCCTTTCTAACGATGAGTCCACGCTCTACGCGGTCTTCAACAACGGCGGCGACCGGGATCCCGGGCAGATCGTGCAAATGGACTCAGCCACGCTCGGCTTCGTGCATCGGACCGCGACGATTCCGGGTGTTTACAATCTATCCACCGCCTCTCCTACGATCGGACCGGATGGTGATGTCTATTACGGCAGTAGCGACGGTCCTGGTTATCGAGGCACCTTGCTCCATTTTTCCGCCGACCTGCAAACGGAGAAACTTTCTGGCTCCTTCGGATGGGACACCACCGTCGCAATTGTGCCGGTGTCGCTCGTTCCCGGTTATACGTCCGCCGCCGGCTCGACCTATCTCATTTTCACCAAATACAACAGCTACGGCTACAAAGGCGGCGTGAATAAAATCGCCATCCTCGACCCGAACGTCTCGCAGATCGATCCGCTTACCGGCGCGACGGACATGCTCGAAGTGAGAACCCTCGCTAGCCCGGCCCTGAGTGACGACGAGTGGTGCATCAACACTGCCAGTGTCGATCTCACCGCCAAGGCCATCTACGCTAATAACGAGGACGGCCATCTTTATCGCTGGGACCTGACAACGAACACGTGGTTGAGCCTGAAACTCGCGCTTCCCGGTGGACAACCTTACACCCCGACGATCATCGGCATGGACGGCACGGTTTACGCCATCACGCAGGGCAAGCTTTACGCAGTCGCTTACCAACCGCCTGCCCCGACTTTGGCAATCTCTGGGACAGATATGCTGCTCCACTTTTTGCGCGAATACGACTACGTCAGCTATGTCTTTGAGGGAACGCCGGATTTTTCGAGCTGGACAACGATTGCCACCGACCCCGGCATTGTGGGCACACCGGGAGTGCTAACCGTCCCGATTCCGCTAGGGAACGACCGTTATTTCCTCCGCATCCGCCCTAATTAGTCTTGAAGAACTGATTTTGCATAACATTCATCTCAACAACAAGAGGAAGCTATTTTCGGAGTTCTAAATTTCCCGATGGTCGCGGGTTGAACAGGTTCCGCCGAGTCCGACGGTTAATTGGATTGATTTCGCTCAGGCGCTCCGCTATGAGGGGCGTGCAATGAGACGGACCGAAACTTCAGAGGAAAAAATCTTTGTGGGAATCGCTGTCGCGCCGGGTATTGGCCAAGGACCGCTCTACCTGCATCACGCCGACGATGAGGAACCGCCTTGCACGGATCTGCTCGACGAAGAAATCCCCAACGAGGTCGTGCGTTTTGAGGCTGCTCTGATCGCGACCCGCGCGGAAATTATTGAGATGCAGCAGAAAATCGCCCAAGCGATTGGTGCGAAAGACGCCAGCATTTTCGATGCGCATCTGCTCGTCGTGGAGGACCGGACGCTGATTGATGAAGTTCTGAAAATGCTTGAAGCCAAGAAACAGAACATCGAGCACATTTTCCTAAGCGTGGCGAACCGCTACTCAGACACGCTCAGCAAGATCGATGACCCTTACCTGCGGGAGCGGGCCTATGACATTCACGATGTCACCCGGCGCGTGTTGCGGCATCTCATGGGGAAAAGCGGTCGACCTCTTTCCACCGTTAAGTATCCCCACATCATTGCCGCGCAAAATCTGACCCCATCGGACACGGCGCTGCTGAACCGCGATTTTGTCCTCGGGTTTGCCACCGAGGGCGGGAGCAAGACGTCCCATACGGCGATTATGGCCCGCTCGCTGGATATTCCGGCGGTCGTGGGTTTGGACGATTTTTTGCCGCACCTGCGCGAAGGGCAGACCGTGTTGGTGGACGGTTACCGCGGCCGCGTAGTGATCAACCCCTCCCCCGCCACGCTCGAGGAGTATGGCCAGATTGAGACGCGAAAGGAGGCTGTCGAGGAGCGCCTGAGCCATCTGCGCGAGACCCTTTCAACGACCCAAGACGGCCGCCGGGTGGTCCTTTCGGCCAACATGGAGTTGATCGAGGATCTGCCTTCCGTGAAGGAGAGCGGATCGGAAGGCATCGGCCTTTACCGGACCGAATTTCTTTACCTAAACCGTCTCGATTACCCGACTGAGGAGGAGCAATACGAGGTCTATGCGAAAGTCGCGCAAACGACGCTCCCCCACTCCGTGATTATCCGGACGATGGATATCGGCGGCGATAAATTCGTGGGCAACGAACGCAAAGAAGCGAACCCATTTCTCGGCTGTCGGGCGATCCGGCTCTCCCTCGACGATGTCGCTGTTTTTAAAACCCAATTGCGCGCCATTCTCCGAGCGAGCGTCTCAAAAAACGTCCGGATCATGTATCCGATGATCTCCAGCCTCGAGGAGCTTCGCCAAGCCAACGCGATTCTTGAGGAATGTAAAAACGCTCTCCGCGGCGAGGGACAAGATTTTGACGAAAACATCGAGGTCGGGGTGATGATCGAGGTGCCGAGCGCGGCTCTCTGCGCCGATTTGCTGGCTCGCGAGGTGCGTTTTTTCTCGATTGGAACGAACGACCTCATCCAATACACCATCGCGGTGGACCGGGTGAACGAGCACATCGCGCACCTTTACCAGCCAACGCACCCGGCCGTTCTCCGCCTGATCAAGATGGTGGTGCAGGCCGCCCATTCCGCAGGCATCTGGGTCGGCGTTTGCGGGGAAATGGCCGGTGACGTGGCTCTAACTCCGCTCCTCCTTGGCCTTGGGATCGATGAACTGAGCGCCTCCGCGCCTTCGGTCCCCCGCATCAAACGCGCCGTTCAAGCCCTCAACCAAAGCGAATGCGAGCGGCTGGTCGATGAATTGTTCACGCACGAGACCGCCGACACCATTCTCGCCGGAGTCGAGGCGCACGCCCGCTCCCGCTACGAAGAGCTATTCGGTTAGCTGCGTCCGCAAAAAATCCGCGATTACTCGCGGGCTGGGCGCGTCGATTTTTTCCGCGGAGCCCGGCGAATAAACGCTAATCCGGCCAAACACCCCGTTTTTCCAGATCCAGGCCTCTGGGTTGTAAGGGCCAACGAGCCGCGGGTCGCTCCAAGTATGAATCGAGAGCAATCGCGGCGTGATCGCGGCCGCCATGTGCATCGGTCCGCTGTCCACGCTCACCGTAAAATCCGCCCGCCGAATCAGCCAGATCAACTCGAGGAGTGACGTTTTACCGAGAAGATTGGTCACGTTCGCAGGAGTTTTGCCGAGAATTCGGTCACTGCCGACAAGCACAACCGGTTGAGGATCGAGATCGCGGCAAAGCTGGATAACGTCGTTTTCATCCATCGATTTCCCTTCGCCGCGCGAAAAGGGATGGAGGAGAACGAAGCGCTTCGGCAGGGAAGCGCCCGGTGCGTTGCCAAGCGGCAAATTGAAAACCGGCGTCTGAATTTCCCTGACGCCGAGACCGAGAACCAGGCGTCGATAACGATCGACCGCATGGAGCGGTTCCTTGGGAAGCGGCACGACCTGATTGTAGAAAAACGAGGAACCCTCGCGCGCGTCGGAAAGCCCGACCGTTTTTTTTGAGCCCATGAACCGGGCGATGAGGGCGGTGCGCAGCAAACCTTGGAAATCGATGGTCAAATCCGGTTCCCAACCGCCCAACGATCCGAGCCAGCGCGGGATGCGCAACCAACCGCGCAGACCACGAAACTGCCTCCGGGGAAACTCGATGATCCGCGAAATGGCCGGATTGCCCTCGAGAAGTGGCGCCCACTCGGAATTGACCATCCAAGCGATTTCGCTTTGCGGCCAGTGAGCGCGGAGGGCGGCCACCGCGGGCAGAGTGTGCACGATGTCGCCAAGCGACGACGGTTTTAGGACAAGAATCCGCTTTGGAGCGAGTGAGGACAAACCTGCGTCCACCGGGGATTATTTGCCGAGGGCGAGCCGATCTGCCAAGCGTTGCGGCAACCCTGCTTCGACGATTTTATCCTGGGCCAGATCGATGTCGTATTCGATCCGGCGCAGTTCGATGAAGTTACGGGTAGCGTCATAAATCGTGTAGGCAGAACGCCAGTCCCCGTCGCGAGGTTGGCCGACGCTGCCGACGTTGACGAAATATTTTTTGCCCATCTCGAACTTGAGCTTTTCGAGCGGGAGACCGATGACGGAGCCGTCGCGGATATAGGCGCGCGGTGCGTGGGTGTGTCCGAAAAAACAGACCGAGGTATGCTGGTAGCTGAAGCTGGCCGCAGCGTCGAGTTGATTGAAGACGTAGCCCCACTTGTGCGGAGTATCGAGCGTGGCGTGGACGATGGTAAAATCGCGCACCTGCCGGACCATACGCAGCTCGCGAAGCCAGTTTTTATCCTCTTGCGTAAGATTTTCGCGGGTCCAATTCAGCGCTTCCTCGGCGAGCGGATTAAAACCGTCGAGCGCCTCGACCATGGCCGCCTGCTCGTCGTGATTGCCTTTTACGACTGGACAATCCAGTTCGCGGATGAGTTCGACACAGGCATGCGGGTCGGCATTGTAACCGACGACATCTCCGAGGCAGACAAAATGGGTGCAATTCTGCTTCTCGGCGTCTGCAAGGACTGCCTGCAAGGCTTCGAGATTAGCATGAATGTCTCCGAAAATGGCAAAACGCATGGACGTGGGGAGTATCTTTTATCGGTCGGATTTGTAAATCCTTTGTTCTTCGGGGATATCCAATTGTTTTTCGAGTGCTTTGATCAAGGTAATGACGGTGGGTTTACGCTCTTCAGGACTGCGCAACCACAAGTTACGTAGCTGATCGTATGCCACTTTCTCGCTTCCGGGACAACGGGCAAGATGAATCGCCACCGCCCGCTCCATATAGGGCGGCGCTCCCGGCAGGCGCATCCCGAGGCGATATTGCTCGGAAGCGCCGCATTCGTCGTGACGTTTTTGCTCGAGAAAAAGCGCGTAGGTTTGTCGCAACTGGTAGCTGTCCGGATTATTCCGAATCCCACGAATGAGAAAATCCTCGCCCAGATCGAAAAATTCCCGCTGTTCTTTGGTCCGGATCGCCAAGCGCGGCTGCTTCGGATTCTCGAACGCAAAGACACTCCCGTTCCAAGCCATGTGCCAGGCGGCGTTATCCCAAAAATAGAAATTCCGTGGCTGCAGAGACGTCACATTATCAAAAATCCGAGCCATCACTCCATACTCGGTCTTTTCCCAAGCGGTATGGGCCTGAATCCAAAGGATGTCCGCGATGGGTGCCCGAAAACCGCTCAGCGCAGCGATGAAATTGGACTGCCCAATGCGTTCGCGCAGCGACAGATCGAGTTTGGCAGTGCGGAAAAACGCAGCCTGATGAGCTTTTTCCAGACCGGTTTCCAGCGGAAGGCGCAAGAGCCCGAAACCGAGGACAAGGAAAATCAAAACCGCCAGGCGCATCACAGCTCCTTTTTCACAAAGATAAATTGGGCCGCCAAAGTATAGAAAATAATGTAAAGACAACCCAACCCGCAGGTTTTCAGAAACAAGGACAGGACCACCGCATTCCCCGCCACGATGTCATCAACGAGGTTGAATAATTGGAGGTCGGGAAAAATCAGCGAGATGAGCGCGGTGAAAACCCGGGTCGCCCAACCTGCGTTGCCACCCGCGAGCCAATATTCGCGGGCGGTCGATTGCAGATGTCCGATGAAATAAACCACGACCGCGACAATCGTGGTGAAAATCGCTGAAGTGGCGAAGGTCGAAACGAGGAGCGTGAGCGAGGCGAGCAGACACGCTTTGAGATAGATGAGAGCCACGCCTTGAAAGATCGCCGGGACGAGGCCAGCCGCGCGCACCTCGCGCACTTTTACTGCGAGATCTTCTGGGCTAGCGGAAAACTCTGCCTGAACCTGCGCAAGCACGGTCGTCTGGCGCAGCCAAAGAACGATAACAAAAACCACCGTCATGCAAACGACAGAGATGAGCAGGAGCAGAAAGACGCCGAGCAGTTTCCCGACCAGATACTCAAACCGCGGAACGGGCTTCGCGAGAATGGTATAGAGCGTGCGATCCTCGATGTCCTTCGGCAGGAGGTTGGCGGTGGCTAAGATGGCGAGGAGCGAGGTGAAAATCGTCATCGCCCCGAGCGAGGCGTCCTTCAGCACTTGAAACTCTTGCTGAAAGGTAAATTGGATCATGAAAAGGGAGCTGCCAATAATCACGAGGGCGAAAAGGAGCAGGAAATAAAACACCTTCAGCCGGACTAGTTCCGTGAGCGTGTTGCCCGCGATGGCCCACACCCGGGCGGGAGAAAAAAACGGGCGCTTCTTTATTGGTGTAGTGCTCATTTCTTTTCGGTCTCCTCCAAAAACAACCGCTCGAGAGTGGTTTGTGGCCGCCGCGATCCGAGCATTTTTGCGTGATGTTCGGAGGCGAGTGCCTCGATTCTTTTGAGCAGTTCCGGCGTAGCGTCCTGCAGAATAACCTCGGTCTGGTTCTCGATCGAAATCAAATCCTCCAGCGGCCCCTCCCGAACCATTACCCCCCGAGCCAGAATCCCGACGCGGTCGCAAATTTCCTGCACTTGGGCGAGTAAATGCGAGCAAAGGAGGACGGTAATGCCGCGCGCTTTCAATCCGACGATCATGTCGCGAATCTCCCGCGACCCCGCAGGATCGACCCCAGCGGTAGGTTCATCAAGTACCAGCAATCGCGGTTCCTGAACCATCGCTTGGGCGATGCCGATGCGCTGCAGCATGCCTTTCGAGTAACCTCCCAGTCGGCGGTGCCGGGCGTCTTGCAATCCGACAAGATCGAGCAGCGTCTCGATCCGCGCCTCGAGATAATCGCGTTTCAATCCGCAGATTTTTCCATAAAAACGGATCGCCTCCTCGCCGGTGAGGTATTTGTAGAAATAGGGATTTTCCGGAAGAAATCCGACGTCCTCGCGACTCTCGACTTCGCTGCTGTCGCGCCCGAAAATCTCAGTTGTGCCGCGGGTCGCGGTCACCAGTCCCAGAACAATCTTGAGCGTGGTGCTTTTGCCCGAGCCATTCGGACCGAGCAATCCGTAAACCTGCCCGGCGGCCACTTCGAGGGAAAGATCGCGCACCGCGACCACCTTTTCGCGCCGAAAGGGGATCGGGTAAATTTTCGTGAGGTTGCGAACCGAGACGGCGGGGATTTCCATGGAAAGTTTTACTATGGGAAGAATCGACCCAAGGTGCAAGCGTCAGGCAGATTAAGGTTCGCCTTCGCTGTTCTGGCTCACTGCGGCGGTGAGCCCGCGAATAAGGCGGTTCAGCGCCGCGCGGTCGGTGATTTTTTCGCCCTGCATGTCGTTGACGTAGAACGTATCGATCGCCGCACCTTTCTCAGTCGTGATGCGGCTGGTGAAAATGTTGATTCGTAGATCAGAAAACGCTCGAAGCAGATCGTAAAGCAAGCCAAGCCGGTCGGGGCAGAGCACTTCGACGACGCTGTATTGAGGGTTCAGATCGTTGTTTACCCGGACGCGAGCGGGAAAATCGTATTCATGGGCGATCGGATATATTTTGTTTTTTCGAGTCCGTGCGATCAGGGAATTGAAATCAAAACTGTCCGAGACCAGCGACTGATCAAGGGTCTTGCTAACCTTGGCGATTTCCTTTTCATAGCTGACCGCATTGAACCGAGTGTCGCAAACGCGGAAAACATCGAGGACGAGATTATCCTTCCGGGTGAAAATATCGGCACTGAGGATGTTGAGCGGAACGACTGCGAACGAACCTGCGATATGCCAGAGCAGATCGGAGCGATCCCAAGTGCAGATCCAGACCTCGCTATGCCCCTGCTCGGGACGGGCAATCCAGCGAACGATCGGCAGCCGCGCGTCCATTCCCGGGTTAGCAAAGGCAGCAAATAGCTCGCGAAAAAAGCGAATGTGACCGGTGATCTCGGGGGCGTCGAAAGCCTGGAAATAACGTTCCGGCATAAATTGAAAATGAGCCTCGATCTCTGCCTTGAAATCGCGGGCCATTTTTTTCTCAATGTTAGCTTGGAGCGAGGCGCGCTCGTTTCGCCGTTCCTCGTAAAATGAGGTGCCGTCGGCAAGGTAACGCGTGGTCGAACGGTAGGTGCGCCAGACGAGCGATTCCTTCCAGTCGGACCAGCTTTCATCGCTCGTGCCCTGTCCGTCGGCTAACGTGAGCAGCATGAGTGCATCGAGATTAGTCTGATTTTTCACGATCTTGGAGAAGCTTGCGATAGTGGATTCGTCCTCAATGTTGCGCCGCTGGGCGACCTCGGAAAGAAGCATGTGGTTGTCGATGAGGAAGACGAGTTCTTTGCGGCGGTCGGAATTCAGTTGTAGTCGCGCGGCCACGCGAGTGCCGTTGATCGCGCCCGTCTCGGCGTGGTTGCGCCGGGCGTTTGCCTTGCCGGTGTCGTGTAAGAGGAGTGCTAGATAAAGCACAAACGGGTCCTCCAGTCGCTGGAAGAGCGCCTGGTAGTCGCGAAATTTTTCAGCAGCTGTATCGATCAGCGCGTCGAGTTTCTCGATGCAAACCAAAGTGTGCTCGTCGGCAGTGTAGCGATGGAAAAACTCGTGCTGCACGAGGCAGTTGAGCACTCCAAACTCTGGCATGTAACGCCCCAAAAACTCCGTCTCATGCATCATCCGCAGAATCCGCCCCACCTCACCTTTGCGAGAGAGAATGGCGAAGAAAATCTCCCGGGCGACCCGCGAATATTGGAAGGTGCGATCGATCAGCCGGACCCGGCGGCGAATAAGTTGTGCTAGTTCTCCGCTGAGCACGACGTTACGCTGCTGCGCGTAATGGAAAACGCGGATGAGTCGAAAAATGTCCTGTGTGAAAATCTCCCGACTCTCGTGATGAAGCTTTCCATCCTTGATCAGAAACCCGTCAAATTTTTCGACTTTCACGGATCGTTTGCGACTTAAAAGGGCTAGTAAACCTCCCCGTGTTTTGGGCGCCTCCTCTTCGATGCCAACAAAATGTTCCAGCACTAACTCACCAATCTGAAAAATCGTCCGGGTATGCTGATAGTAGTCGCGCATGAATGCCTCGCTCCGAGCGATAACGTTCTTCTCAGGATATTGAAACTTGTTAGCTACTTGACCCTGAAGATAGATGGTCAACGAGTCGGTGGGACGGGCGGTGAGGTAGTGCAGTTCGGTGCGAACGCGAAGGAGAAAATCGTAAGCCTTCTCCAGGCGACGACGGTCGGTCTCAGGAATAATTTTTTTCGCTACGAGATCCGTCGTCGATGTGAGTCCGGCCTTGAAGTAGCTGACCCACAGCAGGTTCTGGTAGTCGCGAAGGCCGCCGCAGCCGCTTTTGACATTAGGTTCCTGAACGAACACCGTGCCATCGAATTTGTCATGACGTTCCCGTTGGTTTTCCACGCGCCACTTTAGATAGGACTCGCGGAATGGAACGACGCACTGGGTGACAAACTCGACCTTGAATTTCTGATAGATCTCGCGGTCGCCGGCGAGATAGCGCGACTCCAGCAAGGCGGTTTTGGACACCATGTCGCTGTTCGCTTGGGCATAGGCCTCGGCCAGGGTTCGGGTAGCGTGTCCCACTTTGAAGCCGACGTCCCAGAGCAGGTAGAGAATTTTCTCGATGATGTTTTTGACGTAAACGGGCGCCGGACCTTTCGGGCGGAGGAAGAGGACATCGATGTCACTAAAAGGATTCAATTCGCCGCGTCCGTAGCCGCCAATTGCCACAACGGCGAGCGGAGCCAGGGCCACATTAGCCGGTTGCTCCATGGAGACCGCGTGAGAAACAAGATGCTGGATGATCACGTCAATGAGATTGACGCGGAGACGGGCAATTTCGCGGCCGCCACCGCCAGCATAGTGTTTGAGACGGAGGCGGTGCTCCTCGATTTTCAGGAAACGCTTGTAGAGGGCGAGCAGTTCAGCACTGTCGGGCGTCTTATTGACGGCGAGTTTCTTTTCGGCGTGCGCGAGAACCTTCTCGAGATGGCTGCTGCGCTTCGGATTCCCTCCGGCTAGGCTAGTCCGGGCTTTTGGAACTTCACTGGGGACAGACATTCGCTACGCCTTTGGGAAAGGCTAGGCCTTGGTGAAGGTGTCGCTTTCCGGAGACTCCGCAAGATGGTGGGAGATGTCGGACCGATTGGCAGCCAGATGAACCAACGCGTGATAGGTCGATTCGATGTCGGCACCCAGTTCGGCGGCTAACGTTTCCGCGGTCGTCGGCATTCCGAAGCGAAGCGCGGAGACGAGTTTCTGTTGCAAGTCGAGCACGGCTGTGGCGGCTTTTTTGCCAGCCTCAACACCGGGTTGGTGATAGGCGTTAATGTTAATCAGCGAGGCGTAGAACCCCACCGCACGCTCATAAAGGGCAATCAGTACCCCGACGGTATAAGGAGTCACCGCCGGAATGCTAATCGTGATCGACTGACGATCGCTGTCGGAGAGAGCGGTGCGCGTGCCCCGGAGGAAGCCCTGCAAATAATCCCCAGAAAATACGCCAGGCTCGACTTCCATCGAGTGACCGGTGCGAGCCTCGCGAACCTCGATGAAGGTGGCGAAGAAATTATTTACCCCGTCGCGAAGTTGCTGGACGTAGGCGTGCTGGTCGGTCGAGCCTTTGTTGCCATAAACGGCAATGCCTTGGTGAACGATGTTGCCGGCGAGATCCTTTTCCTTGCCGAGCGATTCCATGAGGAGTTGCTGGAGATATTTTGAGAAGAGCATGAGGCGGTCTTTGTAGGGGAGGACCACCATGTCTTTTTTTCCGCGCCCCTCACCCACCGCATACCACATCAGGGCGAGTTGCATAGCGGCGTTCGTCTCGCGTTTCGGAACGCGGGTTTTGCGGTCCATCGCCGCCGCCCCTGCGAGAAACTCGTCGATGTTAATCCCCTGCAACGCGGCAGGAACTAGACCAACCGCGCTCATCACGGAGGTGCGCCCGCCAATCCAGTCGAACATCGGAAAGCGTTTTAACCATCCGTTCTTCACCGCATATTTATCGAGTTCGCTGCCCACGCCGGTCACCGCAACCGCGTTAGGTGCGAAGGGAACGTCCTGCTTTGCAAAAAATGCCTCGGTCTCGAGCATGCCGTTGCGCGTTTCCTTGGTTCCGCCGGATTTGGAAATAACCACCACTAAGGTGGAAGCCGCACGCCCAGCGAGTTGGGCGAAAACCCGGTCGAAACCATCCGGGTCCGTATTATCAAGGAAGAAAATCTCCGCCTTGTCGTGGCTAGAGCCGAGGGCATCGGCGACAAATTGCGGTCCGAGCGCGGATCCACCGATACCAACAACGAGGACCTGAGTGAGTTTTCCAGCAGCGTGAATCTCGGAAGCGAACGCCCGAATTGATTTGAGCGTGGTTAGAATCTCCTGTTTGAGCGTGGCATCGGGCGCAATGTCCACGTCGCGCAGCCAGTAGTGACCGACCATTCGGTTCTCGTCGGGATTGGCAATCTCGCCTGCCTCGAGTTCTTTCATAGCCGTGAACGCCGCCGCGACCTGGCCCTCCATCGAGGCAAAATAATCGTCCGCAAACGTCATTCGACTGATATCGAGCGAGAAACCAAGATCAGGATAGCGGAGGAAATGTTGATTGAAGCGGGGCCAGTTCATAAGATGGAAAAAGTAAACTGCTTGGAGACGGGTCGGGCAATTGGAAAAGGTGGAGGGATTGAAAAAGTTTCGCTTACATCACGTCCGAAACTTGGAATTTTTCCCGTTTAAAACGAGAGAGCCTCCAGCAGGAATTTTCCCGCAGGAGGCTCGCAAGTAAGTGGTTGGGGACCTTATTCCGCAGCGGGAGCTTCGGTTTTTTCAGCCTTGGCTTTTTTCGGAGCGGCTTTCGCTTTTTTGGGAGCGGTTTCCACAACCGCCGGAGTGACTTCGGCCACGACGGCAGTATCGACCCATTCGAGAAATGCAACTGGCGCGGAATCACTCGAGCGCTGGCCGAGTTTGATGATACGGGTGTAGCCACCAGCGCGGGACGCAGCGCGAGGAGCGACTTCATCAAACAATTTTTTCACGATATCGCTCTGGCGTAGCACAGCGAGGGCGGTGCGGCGGGCATGGAGCGAGCCCTTTTTTCCAAGGGTGACCATTTTCTCGGCGAGCGGGCGCACGGCCTTGGCTTTGGCGAGGGTGGTCTTGATGCGGCTGTGCTCGATCAGGCTGCAAACCTGGTTGGCCAACAGCGCGTTACGATGCTCGAATTTACGGCCGAGCTTGATGGTTTTGACTTGGTGACGCATGGCAGATGTTTATTAGAATTATTCAGCGGGAGTCTCGACGGGCAGATCGACGAGGCCGGCTTCGAACTTGACGCCGAGGCCAAGGCCGAGTTGAACGAGTTTGTCTTTGATCTCGTTGAGCGACTTTTTGCCGAAGTTGCGGTATTTGAGCATTTCCGCCTCGGTTTTTTGCGCGAGTTGGCCGACCGTGGTGATGTTGGCGTTGTTCAGGCAGTTAGCTGCGCGGACGGAGAGTTCGATCTCGTTGACGCTCATGTTCAGGAGCTTCTTCAGGCGGCTGTTTTCCTGGCTGACAGCCTCGGGAGTTTCGTCGAATTCGACTGCGTCCTCGTCGTAGTTCACGAAGACGTCGAGGTGTTTACGGAGAATTGCGGAAGCCTGCAGGAGAGCGTCGTCTGGGGTGATGCGGCCATCCGTCCAAACTTCCAGAATGAGCTTGTCGTAATCGGTGCGTTGACCGACGCGGGTGGCCTCAACGGAATACTTCACGCGGGTGACCGGCGAGAAGATCGAGTCAATAGCGATGACGCCGATCGCTTGATCAACCGTCTTGTTTTCGTCGCCAGTGGCGAAGCCGCGGCCGACTTTGACTTCGAGTTCGGCTTCAAATTTTTGCTTTTTGTCGAGCGTGCAAATGACTTGGTCGGGGTTGAGGACTTCGCACTGGTTGCTGGACTGGATGTCTCCGGCGGTGATCACGCCTTCTTTATTGACGGAGATGTTTAGGTTGCGCACCTCGTGATCGTGGGCGCTAAATTTCACCTTTTTCAGGTTCAGGACGATATCGGTGACGTCTTCGACGACGCCGGGAAGAGTGCCGAACTCATGGAGCGCTCCGTTGATTTTAACGGAGGTAATGGCGGCGCCTTCGAGTGAGGAAAGCAGAACGCGGCGGAGTGAGTTGCCAATGGTGTGACCATAACCAGCCTCGAAAGGCTCGGCGATGAACTTGGCAAAGGTATCAGTGGAAATCGCCTCATCTTTAGTGAGGGATTTGGGCATTTCGAAACGACCTAAACGAACGGGCATGGTATGTATTTTTTCTATTCACCGGGTTACCCCTGGCGCAAATGGCCGACAATCCAATGATTGAGGCCCAGGGACCAACGGTGCGATTTTTCTTTTTCGCGCTGGGGTCGGAAAGAAAGACGAAGTTAACCTCTTTAGCAAGGGGTTTTTGCGAATTCGAAGAGGAATACCCGAAAAACTACCAGTTTTTCAGCCATTTGGCGAAATCATCGGTGGTGGTGCCGGTTTTGCCGCCAGTGGACCAGAGATCGAAGGTCGGGTTGTTGCCCCTCGGGGCAGTCGATCCGCTTTCAACGTCCTTTTGGTAGAGAGTCGAATAACCGTAGGAAGATCCCCATGGGTCAATCACGTAATAGCCGCTTGTGGTGATGAGTTGGTTCGGCTTGAACTCCATGTATTGCTTGCCTCCGGTGTCCACTTTTCCGTCGGAAGCAACGCCTCCGGTGGTGACTAGTTGGTCGGTTCCATCGCCAGATAATGCCTGATAGAGTGCTTTCGAGGATGTCAGATAGGCAGTTGGATTCCCCGAGGAGGCAGGGTTCAAAGCATCCGGACCGGTGCCGCGTGGATACGTCCCGTTATCTGCCTTGTAACTTTCCAAGGCGGCTTCCATGGCCTTGATCTCGGCCTCAGCCCGACTGCGGGCGGCTTTCTCTTGCACGAACTTGAACGTGCCAAGGACGAGCGCGGCGAGAATACCGATGATTGTCATCACCGTCAATAACTCGACAAGCGTGAAGCCTTTAGCCGGACGCCGTTTGCGGAGATGAACTTTCATTGCCAAGTTCTAGCCTGCCTGCATCGTGCTGATGATGGAGATCAGCGGTAGGAACAAAGCGATGACGATAGTTCCAACCACGACGGCCAGAAAGACGATCATAATCGGCTCAAGCAACGAAGTCAGACCGGTGACCGCATTATCGACTTCATCATCGTAAACCTCGGCGATTTTCAGAAGCATCTCCGGCAATTGACCCGTTTCCTCGCCAACGTCGATCATGCTGATAACCATGGGTGGGAACACGCCGCTAGCTTCAAGCGGTTGCACGATGGACTCACCCTCTTTAACCGAATCGTGAACCCTCGTGATGGCATCGGCGATGACTTGGTTACCGGCCGTTTCCCGAGTGATATTTAGTGCTTGAAGAATAGGAACACCGCTGGTCACGAGAGTTCCGAGCGTGCGGGTAAATCGTGAAATGGCGGTTTTGCGGATCAAATCTCCAAAAAGAGGCATCTTCAACTTGATGCGATCCATAATGGCCTTACCGGCAGGCGTGGCCGAAAACATATTGTAGGCAACTGCGAGGACGACCACAACAGGAATGATGATGAGGATATGGTCCTTGAGCAGGTTGCTGCAATTGATGACAAAAACGGTCAGACCAGGGAGCGGTTTGCCGTTGAGCATGTCTTTGAAAATCTGCTCGAACTTAGGAACGATGAAAACGAGCAGGAAGCCCATGATCGCCACCGCAATGAAGAGCACGATGATCGGGTAAAACATGGCCGCAACAACCTTGTTTTTGATCTTCTGGGCTTTTTCCTGAAACTCAGCCAGACGGATCAGAACCAATTCGAGCACACCGCCCAGTTCGCCCGCTTTAACCATGTTGACGTAAAGCTTGTTAAAAATTTTCGGGTGCCCAGCAAGACTTTCGGAGAACGTGCTGCCGCCTTGGACGGTATCGGCTAATTGCGTGATGGTCGATTTGAGCACTGGATCGCGCTCCTGCTTGGCGAGCACGGTCAGGCCGCGCAAAAGCGGAAGCCCCGCATCGATCAACGTGGCAAGCTGTCGGGTGAAAATCATCAAGATCTTTGGCTTGATGGTGCTTTTTTTGAAAAGCGGCTTGCCTACTTTCGACTCCGAGGATTTCCCCATTTTCGCCGCCGTTTTTTTGGCTGCCTTAGCCGGAGACGCGCCTGCGCCAGCCTCCTGAACGCTCGTTGGGAAATATCCGGATTGCCTGAGTTGGGCAACCGCGTCGTTTGAATCGGAGGCGTCAATTACGCCAGTGTTTTCCTGACCTCGAGCATCGAGGGCAACATAATTAAATCGGGCCATATCTGGGGTGTTTTTTAACTGACGAAAAAAAGATAACTTTCTCCCGGGGAATTGTCGATGGTTAAAACTGGGTTTCTTTAGGTGTATTTCACGACTTCCTCAATGGTGGTTTCACCATCGTAAATGCTCCGCAAACCGTCCTCGCGCAGGGTTACCATTCCGAGCTCGATCGCTTTTTGACGCAGAACGAGCGAGGGAGCACGTTGATTGATCATTTCGCGGATCGGGTCGGTGACGTCGAGCAATTCATAAATGCCCTTCCGCCCTTTGTAGCCGGTGTGATTACAGAAATCGCAGCCCTTGCCGTAAAAGAAATTTTTGTCGCCGATGTCGTGTGGAGAGAGGCCGAGTTGTGCGAGCAACGCCTCGCTCGGATCGTAGGGCGTCCGGCACTGGGGACAGATTTTCCGGATCAATCGCTGGGCGAGCACACCTTCGAGCGCAGCGGAAATCAAAAACGGCTCCACACCCATATCGATCAAGCGAGCCACGGCGCCCGGAGCGTCGTTGGTGTGGAGGGTCGTTAGGACCAAGTGCCCGGTCAGAGAGGCTTGGATGGAGATTTGCGCCGTCTCAAGGTCACGCGTTTCGCCGACCATGATGCGGTCCGGGTCCTGACGTAAAAACGCCCGAAGCACGCGCCCGAAATTCAGGCCGATCGCTTCGTTAATGGGCACCTGGATGATCCCTTCCATGTCGTATTCGACCGGATCTTCGGCCGTGAGCAATTTGGAATCGATCGTGTTGATCTTGCGCAGACAGGAATAAAGCGTGGTCGTTTTTCCCGAACCAGTGGGACCGGTAACGATGAAAATGCCGTTCGGTTTTTCGATCGTTTTCAGGATGTATTGGTAGAGCGCCTCGGGCATGCCGAGAGTCTCAAGATCAAGATTGACCGACGACCGGTCGAGGACACGCAGCACAACGCTCTCGCCAAACTGCGTTGGCAGAGTCGAAACACGCATGTCCACGGAGCGGCCGGCGATGGTCTTTTGGATGCGGCCGTCTTGCGGAAGTCGTTTTTCGGCAATGTTCAGATTGGCGAGCACTTTGATGCGCGAAATGACCGGCAGCGCCAAGTGCCGTGGCGGCGGGGCCATTTCGTAGAGCGCGCCGTCCACGCGATAACGAATCTTAAATTCGTATTCAAAAGGCTCGAAGTGGATGTCGCTCGCGCGGTCTTGGATCGCTTGATAGAGAATCAGGTCGACGAATTTGATGATGGGGGTCGCGTTGGCTTCGGCCTCGCCTCCACCCCCGGCGGCATTCTCCAGCAGTTCGAGATCCTCGCCCCCGAACGACGCCATGATGTCACTCATCGACGCAGAATCGCTCCCATAACTGGAAAGAATAAGAGCGTCGATTCGCTCCGGATCGGAAACCACGAGCCGAACATCGCGGCTGGCGGCAAAACGAATTTCCTCGATCGTCTCGCCGTTCATCGGATCGGAAAGGGCAACGAGAATCGCTCCATCCTGCTCGCCCAACGGCAGGGCTCCGTGCAACCGAGCCAGTCCGGCCGGGATCAGACGAAGCGTTTCCGGGGGAATGACAATCTCGGAAAGATCATAATATTCCGCGCCCAAACTTTCGGCGATCTTGCTGAAAAGTTCGGCTGAGGTTGGAAAATAACCGAAGTTGACTAGCAACTGCTCAATCGGTTTCCCGCTGTGAACCCCCTCTTGGATGATGTCCTCGGCCTGAGGACGAGTCATCGTGCCGTTGTCGACAAACATGTCGGTGACCAATTTTGAGTTCATATAGTTCTGGAATCGAGGGAGTAGAAAGACTCTTGGCGAAGAATGAGGAATTTACCAGCAGGGAAAAGCATTAATGAAAAAAAATCACGCTCAACCCCGTGAAGACAACTCTCCGAAGCGTTTTCGGTTGGGTAAAAACTGCGAGCACGGCCTCCGCAAGCGAAATAGGAGCGGCCCAAAATCAGGATTTAGAAGTCCGGCCCTGTAAAATCTGGTTCAAGCCACTGATATCCTGCGCCTTGCTCTGCATCTCGTCCTGACTAATCACCCCGTCGAGATAAAGCTGCGCGAGGTGAGCGTCGAGGGTGTTCATGCCGAGGCGCGCGCCCGTTTGCAGATCATTGGTGATCCGGAAGGTTTTCCCCTCTCGAATGAAAGCTCCGATGGACGGTGTGTTGACCATTACCTCGAAGGCGGCGACGCGCCCGGAGCCGTCCTTCTTCGGAAGCAATATCTGGGAGACGACGGCCCGCAAGTTGATGGAAAGTTGCACCCTAATCTGCTCCTGCTGTTCCGGGGGAAACGCGTCGATTAGGCGGTCAACCGTCCGAGCCGCGCCTGTGGTGTGGACCGTGGAAAAAACCAGATGGCCGGTTTCCGCAGCGGTGATGGCAGCTTCGATCGTCTCGAGGTCACGCATTTCGCCGACGAGAATGACATCTGGATCTTGTCGCAAAGCCCGACGCAAGGCCTCCGCAAAACTGGGCACGTCCACGCCGATCTCGCGCTGATTGACCACTGCCCGCTGGTGGGAATGGTAGTATTCGATCGGGTCCTCGATGGTGACGATGTGGCAAGCTTTCGTGCGGTTGATGACGTCGATCAAAGACGCCAACGTAGTCGTTTTTCCCGAGCCCGTCGGACCGGTGACGAGCACTAGACCGCGCGGAAGATCGACTAGTTTCCTAACACTTTCCGGGAGTCCGATTTCGTCGAGACTACGAATCGCGCCGGGAATGAGCCGGGCGACTAAGCCGATGACGCTTTTCTGACGAAAAACGCTGCATCGAAAACGGTCACCCGATTCCAGCGCATAGGCGAAATCGACTGTGGAATGCTCGTTAAGCTGTGTCGCTTGGTCGCCGTTGACGAGATCGGCGGCAAACCGACTAGCGTCCTCTGCGGTAACCAGCGGAAGATTGAGCCGGACCAATTCCCCGTTGATTCGCAGCACCGGTGGCGCACCGACTGCAATGTGCAAGTCCGAGCCGCCCCGCTCGCAGACCATCCGAAGCAACTCTTCGATGACGACGGGAAACATAGGCCGCAGAACCAATAGTTAGTCCGCGTCGGACATCGTGGTGGTGACCACCTCATCGACCGACGTGAGCCCGGCGAGCACTTTGCGAACACCGTCCTCGCGTAAGGTGCGCATGCCGAGTTCACGGGCCCGTTTCCGCAACTGGATGGTCGAACTGCGTTCGTTAACCATGCGTCGGACCTCGTCGTCGATTTTGAAAATTTCAAAAATACCCATCCGGCCGCGGTATCCGCGTCGGCGGCATTCATTGCATCCGACAGGGGACATCACGGAGGACTCGGTGACTTGACGCGGATCGAGACGGAGAGCTCGGAAATCGGCATCCGTGAGCGTATGATAGGTCTTGCAAGCAGGGCAGAGTTTGCGGACGAGACGTTGCGCGAGCACGGCACGAATGGAACTGGCCACGAGGAAGGGTTTCACTCCGATATCGACGAGGCGCGCGACGGCACTCGGGGCGTCGTTGGTGTGAAGCGTGCTGAAAACAAGATGCCCGGTGAGCGAAGCGTTGATCGCGATGCTAGCTGTTTCCAAATCTCGAATCTCACCGATCATGATGATGTTAGGCGCCTGGCGAAGCATCGAGCGCAAAGCGGCAGGAAAGGTCATCCCGATATCCGCATTCACCTGCACCTGGTTGATGCCATTGAGTTGGTATTCCACGGGGTCTTCGACGGTAATGATTTTTCGATCGGGGCGGTTGATGTAATTCAGGCAGCCGTAAAGCGTAGTGGTTTTTCCAGAACCGGTCGGGCCGGTGACGAGAACGATGCCGTCGGGCAAAGCGATAAGCGTTTCCATCGTCTCTTGGTCATCGGTTAGGAAACCGAGTTCCGGCAGACCGAGCGTCAAGCTCGATTTGTCGAGAATACGCATCACGATGCTCTCGCCATGGCTGGTCGGCACCGTGGAAACGCGCAAATCGATCTGGTTCTTGCCCATTTTCACCTGGATGCGACCGTCCTGCGGCAGACGCTTTTCGGCGATGCTCATCGAGCTGGTCATGATTTTCAGACGGCTAATGATGGCGGACTGCAATTTCTTTGGCGGGCTCTGCATTTCAATGAGCTGACCGTCCACCCGGAAGCGGACCCGAAAGCTACGCTCTAACGGTTCGAGATGAATGTCGCTCGCTCGGTTTTTGTAGGCCTCAACGATCAACATGGTGACCATTTTGATAATCGGCGCATCGCCCGAGTCGCCCTCCGCCGCTTCTCCCATGGAAGTGACATCGTCGCCGGACTCGATATCGATGCCGAGTTTGTCTGTCATGCTAGCGTTGGCATCATCGGCAGTGCCGTAATACTGGATGAGCGCGTTTTTAATCTGCCCTTCGGTCGAGCAGACAAACTCGATCTCGCGGTGAAGCAGGTGCAGCAACGCATCGAAGGTCTCGAAATCGAGCGGGTTGCCGGTCGCTACGACCAGCATTTGGTCGTTCTTAGCCACCGGGATGACGCGGTAACGACGTGCGATCGCCGCAGGAATTTCCGCGATGACTTCGGGATCGATCGGTTTTTGCGTGAGGTCGTAAAACTCCATGCTCGACTGCGCCGCGAGCGTGCGGGTGATGTCTTCCTCGGAGACGATTTTTTGATCGACGAGATACTCGATCATGCTGCCGCCGTTGGAAACCGCATCACGCGCTGTTTGCAACTGATTCCGCGTGACAAGACCTACGTCCTGCAAAATTTGAACTACGTAATCGTCGTCTTTTAACACAAGGGGGAAAGGTTTCGCTGAGAAGTTACAAAACTGGGTATTTCACGTCAACGCAAGCGGCAAATGAAATGGATCTTTGCCAATCCCGAAATCGGTCTCGCCCAACTAATCGCGGAAGTTTTTGAAGGCGAGCGATACATCAAAATCCTGACTTCGCAAAAATGCGATCACGCCTTGCAGATCGTCGCGGTTTTTTCCGGTAACCCGGATTTGCCGGTCTTGCAGTGTGCTCTGGACTTTTGGCTGATGCGCCTTGATCGCTTTGGAGATTTCCTTCGCTTTGTCACCGTCGAGCCCTTGTTTGACCACCAGATTTTGCTTGGCATGACCGAGCGGCGAAATCTCCGGGTCCTGCCGGTCGATATTCCGTAGATCGACGTTTCGTTTCGCGAGTTTGCCGACAACGATGTCGTGCAGCCCTTTCAGTTTCGACCCGTCCTCGGCCGAAAGCTCGATCACATTTTCCTTCGTAAACTCAATCTTCGCCGTGCCCCCCTTGTAATCAAACCGCGTCGCCAATTCCTTCCGCGCCTGATCGAGCGCGTTGAGGATTTCCTGTTTATCGACTTCCGAGACTACGTCAAACGTGGGCATGGAGGAAATTTTTACCTGCTTCAGCCAGAGACAACAAGCTGGAACAATCTAGTCCTGTCATACCCCTTCCTAATCCGAGTCCTCATTTCACTGTTGCGGCCAACCCACGTTCCTTACTCGGGTTGCTCAGATGGATGGCGGACTCCTCTTGCCTGTCGCGCACCCCCTGCTGGAACAGAGTAAGCCGCCCGCGACGTTTTTGGGTGATCAACCGGCATTAAAAAGCCCGATTCCAGCTTTGGCTTGACCAGTCAGACCAGTCAAAGTAGATTTGATTTATGAAGATGATTGCCTCCTACGAAGCGAAGTCGCATTTCTCAAAACTTTTGCAAGCAGCAGCTGACGGGGAAGTTTTCGTCATCACGCGCAACGGGACCAAGATGGCGGAGTTGCGCCCTTGTTCGCCGACGCCTCATGGTCGTATTCGCGGAGCCCTGCGCGATCAATTCGGGCCAATCAAGGCCGGTTTTAATGACGTTCCCGCCGAATTTTCAGAGTATCAATGAAGGTTTTGCTCGATACCTGCGCTCTGATTTGGTTTTTGCGGGATGATGCCGAATTATCCAAACGCGCGGCCAGCGTGATTGAAGAGGCGGCGACGGAAGCCTTTGTGAGTGCGGCCAGTATTTGGGAACTGGCGATCAAAGCCAGACTGGGCAAACTGGATGCACCCAAGGAAATGGAAGCGACTTTGGAAGCGGAGTTGGTCGGAATGGGATTTACGATTTTGCCCATCGCGTTTCGTCATGCGGCGGGAGTTTTTTCGCTGCCGCTGGTTCACCAAGATCCTTTTGACAGATTGCTCATCTCGCAATGCCGAGTGGAAAATTTGGTGGCAATTACGGACGATTCCAATTGGAAAAACCCGCAATATGGCATTGAAGTTTTGTGGTAGTTATCTGGAGGTTTTTTAGCAACAAGCTGGAAGCTTGTTCTACCTTCCAAAAAGGGCACGTCCTTTTACTGGGACGCGCCTTTTTGTTGAGTGATTCGCGGATTACACGCTAGCAGGCTCGGCCATGACGGCTCCGGCGGCTTCGTTGCGATCTTTCATTGCGGCGCGGCGGCTGAGTTTGATGCGGCCTTTGTCGTCGATGCCGATGCATTTGACCGGGATGACGTCGCCAAGGCGCATTGCCTTAGACTTTGATATTCTGTCGGACTGGTAACTCAACGAAACGGGTTGATGGCTCGCACGTTGTCGTAGTTTTGATTGTGGCTGAAATCTTCGCTGATGAGTTCTGTGGCGCCGGATTGCTGGGCGGCGGCGAGGATCATGGCGTCCCAGAGTGAGAGTTGCCACCGAGTTTGCAATTCCAAGCCTCGCTTGAAAACAGGGAAGGTGTTATCCACGATTTGCCATTGGGAGAAGTCGTCGAGCACTAGCGCAGCGTCGGCAGGAGAGTGGCCAGCTCGGACGAAGTTGACCTGGAATTCCTGCAAAACCTCCACGCTTATCGCGGTATTTTGTGGCTGGACCAAGGCTTCTTCAACCCAGCGTGACGCAATCTCTCGCTTGCTTCCGGCATCCAAATCGTAGGCGTAGCGCAGGATGTTCGTATCGAAAAAGTGCTTAACGCTCATGGCTTTCTTCCCGCGAAAGAGGCTGACAGCCCAGTCGATAGCCGTTTTTTAGGCGAGCGAGGCTCTCAGATGGCTGAGTTGTGGGGGGTATCTCTCGAAGGACGATGCGCAAACCTTCCACCACCAGATTTTTAATCGACGTGCGACGTTTGACAGCCTCTATTTTGGCGAGGTCAAGTAAGTCATCCGGTAGATCAATCGTCGTTCGCATAAATCATTAAAAGCATAGTTTGGCTATTGAAATTCGCTAAAGTCTAGATTCTCACGAGGTTTGACATTCCCAAAACCTGAAACGATTTGGGATCCTAACTTTAGAAATTTATCGCTCTGGCAGACTCAGGTTGAGGGCGCGTTTGTTGAGACCTTTGCACGGCTCGAAGTCCCGTCGGTCTGTTGTTACGATCGTGGCCTTGGGAAACATCTCGGCCAGAGTAACCAAGGAAGCATCTGCCGCGTCCATGGTGGGGTATTTCAGCATGATTTTCTGTGTAGTGGCTAATTGTTCCGGCCAGATTTTTACCAGAATAATGGCGCCTTTTCTGACCAAATCGAGGAGAGCATGAGCGGGCTGGCTGTTTCCGCCCAAGTGCCAGCAGGCTTCGCCGAGCACAATTTCCGTAGTGTGGAGCGGCCCACGACGGGCCGACAATGCGGCCACACTCCACTCGTGCCATTGGTCGGTGGCATTCAACCATCCGACCAGAGGTCCCGCATCCACGATGGTTCTAATTTCCAAAACCTTCCCTAGCAGATAGGTCTTTCGGGCCTTGAAACATGCCGCGATAAGGGGCCGCAAGCGTGGCAAAATCTAATTCGCTGGCCTCGGTTTCCCGCATTAGTGCCCGCCGCGCAAGTTCGGAAAAACTTTCATTTCGCAATGTAACCGTTTGCTGGATTTTTACGCTGAGATCGTCTGGAATTTTTAAGGTCACAGTTTTCATGATATTACCGAGAGTAATACCATGCTGATCCATGTAAAATCAATTTTTTCTTAGCTGGCACGCACTTGTGAATAAAAAAAAGGCGCGTCCTTTGTCGGGACGCGCCTTTTGTTGAATATTGTCGCGGTTTAGGCTTCGACTGGCTCGGCGGTAACGGCTCCGGCCGCTTCGTTGCGATCTTTCATCGCCGCTTTCCGGCTGAGCTTGATGCGGCCTTTGTCGTCGATGCCGATGCATTTGACCCAGATGACGTCACCCATGTTGACCACGTCGGTGACGAGGTTGACGCGGAAGTCGGCCAGTTCGGAAACGTGGCAGAGACCGTCTTTACCGGGCAGAACTTCGACGAAGGCGCCGAATTCTTTGATCGAGACGACGCGACCTTGATACATCTCGCCGATTTCGATCTCTTTGGTCATGCCATTGATGATCTGTTTGGCGCGAGCCAAGCTGTCGCCGTTGTTCGAGTAGATGTGGACAGTGCCGTCGTCATCGATGTTAATCTCGGCGCCGGTTTCGGCGACGATGCCCTTGATGGTTTTGCCACCAGGTCCGATCAGCAAGCCGATCTTGTCCTGAGCAATCTTAACGGTTTCGATCCGTGGAGCGTAAGGGCTGAGTTCCTTGCGAGGACCGGAAATGGCAGAGGCCATGACGTCGAGGATGAGTCCGCGACCGGCTTTCGCCTCGTGGATCGCTTGGACGAGGATGTCCCAAGGCAAGCCGGCGAGTTTGAGGTCGAGTTGGAATCCGGTGACGCCTTCGCTGGTGCCGCAGAGTTTGAAATCCATGTCGCCGAAGTGATCTTCGCTGCCCATGATGTCCATGAGGGTGGTGAAACGGCTCATTTTGTCGCCTTCAAATTCCGAGACGAGACCGATAGAAATACCGGCAACGGGACGAATCAGCGGCACACCCGCATCGAGGAGCGCCATGACGCCGGAACAAACCGAGGCCATCGAGGTGGAACCATTGGATTCCATGACTTCGCTGCTCACGCGTAGGGCGTAAGGGAAAACGTCGGTCGCTGGAATGACCGGACGAATGGACCGTTCGGCGAGCGCACCGTGGCCGATTTCGCGGCGGCTGGTGGAACCTGTGCGGCCCGTTTCGCCGACCGAGAACGGCGGGAAGTTGTAATGCAGGATGAAACGCTTCGTGGTTTCGCCGCCCGTGTAACCGTCGAGCGATTGCGCTTCGTCGGTAGGAGCGAGCGTCGCGAGGGCGACTGCTTGGGTTTCGCCGCGCTGGAAAAGGGCGGAACCATGAGAGCGTGGCAGCAAACCGACTTCCGCGGAGAGCGGACGGATGGAAACGAGGTCGCGTCCGTCGCAACGGGTGCGTCGGTCGAGAATCGAGAGGCGGAAGGCTTTCTTTTGAAGATAATCGAAAGCTTGGCCGATCTCGAAATTGCCCGCTTCGGGATATTTTTCGAGGATGGCGGCTTTGACTTCATTTTTCAGAGCACCGACAGCAACGCCACGAGCAACTTTGCTCGGGGTGTAAAGAGCGGCTTCGATACGATCACCGGCGACGGAGTAGGCGATTTCGAGGAGGTCATCCTTGACTTCAAGGAGTTTGACCGCGCGTTTCGGCTTACCAGCAAGTTTCGCTAGTTCGACTTGAGCCTGACAAATTTTCACCGCTTCGATGTGAGCGAATTCGAGGGCTTTGATGAACTCTGCTTCAGGCAATTCATTGGCCGCGCCCTCGATCATGATGACCTCTTTAAGCGTGCCGACATAGACGAGGTCGAGATCGCTCTCGAGCATTTCGCCGTTGGTTGGATTGACAATGAATTCGCCACCGACACGACCGACGCGCACGGCACCAATCGGGCCAGCGAACGGAATATCGGAGACCATCAGAGCAGCGGATGCGCCGTTGATGCTGAGCATATCGGGATCGACTTCGCCGTCGGCACTCATCAAAATCGTGATGATTTGCGTGTCGTAGAAGTAATTTTTCGGGAACAACGGACGCAGCGGGCGATCCGTCATGCGGGCGGTGAGGATTTCTTTTTCGGAAGGGCGACCTTCGCGTTTGAAGTAACCACCGGGGAATTTACCGACGGCAGCCGCTTTTTCGCGGTAATCGACGGTGAGCGGGAAGAAATCCTGCCCGTCTTTGATGGAGGTAGCGGAGACGGCAGAAACCAAGACGATGGTTTCTCCGCTGCGGACGGTGACTGCGCCGTCGGCGAGTTTGGCGAGTTTGCCAGTTTCGATGGTGATCGGATTGGCTCCTACGAGAGCCGTGACTGAATGGGACATGTGTCTATTTTTCTATGGGAAATGGCACACCCGCTCTTGAAGCCTGGCTCAGTCTGACTCACAGGTTTTAATCTCGAAGGTAGAACAACCTTCAAGGTTGTTTCAGTTAGGAGAAGCAAGCTGGAAGCGTGCTCTACTTTTTCGAGGCTAAAACCTAGGACCCAGACTGAGAAATAATTTCCAGACGGCGAGGGTGCCGGGTTGTTGTTTTGTTTTGGAGTTATTGCCAGACCGGGCCGATTTTTTGAGGAATCAGCCCGGTCGAGGACAATAAAAGGGATCGTTACTTACGGAGATTGAGTTTCTCGATAATGGCCTTGTAGCGCTCGGCAGACGTGCGCTTGAGGTAATCGAGCAAACTGCGGCGCTGGGCCACGAGTTTGAGCAATCCGTAGCGGGAATGGTGATCTTTGGCGTGCGCTTTTAGGTGCTCGGTCAGGTAGGTAATGCGCGAAGTGATGAGTGCGATTTGCACATCAGCGCTGCCAGTGTCGCCCGCATGGAGCTGAAACGGAGTTAAATCGGTGGGTGTAGCGGTATTTGCCATATTTTCGAGAGCCTTCGACAATGAACGATCTTAGTGAGATTGCAAGCGGAAGTTATGAAAAGCCGTGCGGTCCTTGAAACCGTCGGAGCGAAGAGACCAGAAGACCGCCACCCAGACGACGAATCAGTTTGCCAAACCCGACCGGCGCGGTCTGCTTCAAACTCAAGTTGAATCGATGCAGACGAGAAAACTTTCTCAGAAAGCTGCTACGCAAACTCCAAAAACTCTGCTTACTATCATTCCCTCCCTATTTTACTGATGAACTCCCTTTTTGATCTTTCTGATGACGTGGCCGTGGTGATTGGTGCAACAGGCGTCCTAGGCGGCGCTCTGGCCGAGGGGCTGGCCCAAGCGGGCGCGACCGTGGCCGTTGTTGGTCGAAGCGCCGAGCGGGGCGAGGCGTGCGTTGCCCGGATCGTTACTGCCGGTGGGAAGGCCCGATTTTTCTCCGCTGATGCCATGGATCCCGCCAGTCTCAAGTCCGTCCACGGCGCCATCCGCGAATCGTTAGGCGCGCCCACGGTGCTAATTAACGCCGCCGGGGGCAACAATCCGAAAGTGACTGTCACCGCCGAAAAAGCCTTCGAGTCGATCGCGCTGGCCGACTGGCAGGAAAGCTTCGATCTCAATCTCGCTGGCGGCGCATTCTTGCCCTGTCAGGAATTCGGCCCGGCGATGGTCGCGGCAGGAAAAGGAAGCATCATTAACATCGCTAGCGTCTCGGCCCACCTGCCTTTGAGCCGCGTTGTGGCCTATTCGGCGGCGAAAGCGGCGGTTCTCAACCTTAGCAAATTTCTCGCGCGCGAATGGGCCCCCAGCGGCGTCCGCGTGAACACTTTGACGCCCGGTTTCTTCCCCGCGGAACAAAATCGCGCCCTGCTTTTCAACCCCAACGGCTCCCCAACGCCGCGCGCCGCGAGCATTTTGGGCCACACGCCGATGGGGCGGTTTGGCACATCAGAGGAACTGATTGGGGCCGTCGTTTTCCTCGCCAGCGGTCAGGCCAGCAGCTTTGTCACCGGCATTGATCTCGCGGTGGACGGTGGTTTCCTGAGCCAGACGATCTAAAACAAATGCCCACACTCGTCTCCCCCAACGAAATTCTCGAAATCGTCGCCCGCACCTGTCCGGCATCCAATTATTCAGGCAAGAAAATTCTCCTCGTCGTGCCCGATGCGACCCGTAGTTGTCCGCTCGGACTCGTTTTTAAAGCCGTCCACGAACAACTCGCCCCCGTCACCGCAGCGCTCGACGTCATGGTCGCTCTCGGCACGCATCCGCCCATGACCGAGGAGGCCATCTGCGAACGCCTCGAAATCACCCTCGCCGAACGCCGTTCTCACTACGCCCGCGTCCAACTGCTCAATCACGAATGGGACAACCCCAACGCCCTGCAAAGCCTCGGCCACATTCCCGCCGCCGACATTTCCGCCCTCACCGAAGGCCTTTTCGCGATGGATGTCGAAGTCAAAATCAACAAACGCATCTTCCAATACGACCAGATCATCATCATCGGCCCCGTGTTTCCGCATGAGGTCGTCGGCTTTTCCGGCGGCAACAAATACCTCTTCCCCGGCATTGGCGGACCCGAAATTCTCAATTTCTTCCACTGGCTCGGCGCGGTCGTCACCAACCCGATGATCATCGGCAACAAATGGACCCCTGTTCGCAAAGTCGTTGATCGGGCCGGAGCGATGGTCACGGTCGATAAACTCTGCTTCTGCATGGTCGTCGAAAAAGGCGAACTCGCCGGCCTCACCTCCGGCACCCCCGAAAGCGCCTGGGACGAGGCCTCCGAACTCTCCCGCCAACTCCACATTCTCTACAAGGACGCGCCGTTTCACACCATCCTTTCCTGCGCTCCGAAAATGTATGACGAACTCTGGGTCGGCGGAAAATGCATGTATAAACTCGAACCCGTCCTCGCCGACGGCGGCGAACTCATCATTTACGCTCCTCACATTCACGAAGTCTCGGTCGTCCACGGCAAATTGATCGAGGAAATCGGCTACCATTGCCGCGATTATTTCTTGGCGAATTGGGAGCAATTCAAAGACAAACCCTGGGGTGTCCTCGCCCACAGCACCCACGTTCGCGGCATTGGAAAAATGATCAATGGCGTCGAACATTGCCGCGCCAAAGTCACCCTCGCAACGGGCATTCCTCCAGAAATCTGCGCCAAAATTAACATGGGCTATCGCGACCCCGCCACCATCGACATCGAAAGCTACGCCAACCGCGAAGACGAAGGCATTCTCCTCGTCCGCAAGGCCGGAGAAATGCTCTACCACCTCCGCAACCAGCCCGATTGGGCCGGCGGCAATCTCCCGAAATAAATGAGTCTCTACATCGTCATGGGCGTCTCTGGTTGCGGCAAAAGCAGCGTCGCCCGACTTCTCGCCGAACGCACCGGCGGCCTTTACCTCGACGGCGATGATTTCCATCCCGCCGCGAACAAAGCCAAAATGCACGCCGGCATCCCGCTCACCGACGACGATCGCTGGCCCTGGCTCGACATCCTCAACGCCGCATTGCGCGCCCACGCCGCTGCCACCACCGCCCCCCTGTTTCTCGCCTGTTCCGCCCTCCGCCAAGTCTATCGCGAACGGCTTGCCGCCGACCTCCCCAGCCTCCGATTCATCTACCTCCACGGCTCCCGCGAAACCATCCGCACCCGCCTCGAATCGCGCTCGAACCATTTCATGTCCCCCACCCTCCTCGACAGCCAATTCGCCACCCTCGAGGAACCAAAGAACGCCATCGTCGCGGAGATTTCCGATCCCCTGCCGGTTCTTCTCGAAAAAATCCTCCCTAAACTCGAACTCCAACCTCCCCACTCCACTTCCCCGAGCGCCTAGTTTCCTCACCGCTCCCTCCAAACAAGTGAAATTGCCCACCGTTCTTTCTTCTTCAAAATTGCGGCTGATCCGTTACTTTACTAAAACTCATGTTCAAAACCTCCCTGTCCCCCCGAAAGACTCTTTGCTCTACTCTTAGCCTTAGCCTGCTCCTGACCGGCACTCTGCCCGCCGACACCATCATCCTGAAAACTGGCGAACGTCTCGATGCCAAAATCTCCCGCACCACCGATACCACCGTCGAGGCCGATGTGAAAATGAGCGCCTCCGTCACCGATCTACGGATTATTCAGAAAGCCGACATCGAGCGAATCGAAAAACCCGACCCCGCCGAGGCCGCCTTCCTCATCGTCAAACCCTACGGCCCCCGCGCCAATTCCCGCTCCCCGCTCGAATACGGCATCGCCATCGACAAACTGAAGGAATTCCTCAAGCAATACCCCGACAGCAATCACGTTCCCGAAGTCGAGCAAATGGTCGCCACTCTCGAAAAAGGCAAAAAGCGCGTTTCCGTCGGTGATGTCAAAGTCGAATACATCTGGTATACCGCCGAGGAACTGGAAAAGCAGAAGGACCAAGTTAGCGCCACCCTTCTTCTCCAGCAGATTCGCACCGTGGCCCAATCCGGCGACACCATTGGGGCGCTCAATCTCTTCAACAAATTAGAGAAAGCCTACCCCGGCACTCGCGCCTACCCCGACGCGGTCGATTTCGCGATGCAACTCCTGCCCCGCGTGCAGACGGAGATCAACACCAAACGCGCCATCCTCGCCAACGACCTCGCCGAGCGGAAAAAAGGCCTCGACATCCTTCCCGACTTCAAAAAAGCCCCGCTCATCGCCGCCGCTGCCGCCGAGGACGCCAAAGCCAACGCCGCCCTCGAAGCCGCGACCAAGTCCGGGGCGAAATGGACCCCCATCTATCCCCGCCACGCCAAGAGCATCGACACCCTCCAGACTGCCCTCACCGCCGAAGCCAGCCGAATGAACGCGATAAAGACCGCTCCGATGCATGAGTCCATCGCTGCCGCCGATGAGGTGGAAAAACAAATCATCGCTGGTGACCTCGCCGCCGCCACGGCCTCTCTTCAAAAGGCCACCACCCTTTGGAGCGCCAACCTCCTAACCAAGGAAGCGACCTCCGCCCTCACCGCAGCCAAGGCCACCCCCACCCCCACCCCGACCCCGGTTCCCACCGCCACCCCCAAGCCCACACCGAAACCAGTCGCCACACCCCCACCCGCTGCTGCGAGTTCACCTACTCCCGAGGAGGAGAACCCCGCCTTCTACGCCACCATCCCCGGCGCAGCCTCCATCCTAGGCGGCGTAGCTCTCCTCGCCGGAATCGTTTCCTTCGTGATGAAGTCCAAGGGTAAAAAATCGACCACCGTCTAAAATTCCAATCCGGAAGAAGGTGCTCCCCATTCAAAATTCCTCATTCATAAATCATAATTTTCCACCATGTCCCGCACCGCCCTTATCGAACGCAACACCGCCGAGACCCAGATCCGGGTCGAACTCAACCTCGACGGCATGGGCAAAGCTCACATTTCCACCGGCATCGCGTTCCTCGATCACATGCTGAATCTCTTCACCAAACACAGCTTGGTGAACTTGAAGATCGAGGCCAAGGGCGACATCGAAGTGGACTTCCACCACACCGTCGAAGATTGCGGCATCAGCCTCGGACAAGCCATCGCTAAAGCGCTCGGCGACAAAAAGGGCATCCGCCGTTACGGGCACGCTTACCTACCGATGGACGAGACCCTCGCCCGCGTCGTCATCGACTTGAGCGGACGCCCCTTTCTCGAATACCGCGCCCCGCAAAACGCCGCGCCGATTGGCGGTAACTTCGAGTTCCAACTCGTCGAAGAATTCTTCCGCGGCTTCGCCGTCCACGCCGGGGCCAATTTGCACGCCGAGATCCTTTACGGACGCGACTCGCATCACCTCGCCGAAGCCCTTTTTAAAGGCCTCGCCCGCGCCCTCGACACCGCCTGCCAGATCGACCCCCGCGTCAGCGGCGTGCCGAGCACCAAAGGCGTGCTCTAGTAGTTGCCCGCATTTCGGCTGTGAACCCGCCCGACATTTTCGCCGCCGTCTTGGCAAAGATCTGTTAGAGATTCTCGACAACGCCAGTTGGCACAAAGCCAAAAGCCTGCGTTGGCATCATTTTCGCCCAGTCTATCTGCCACCCTCCAGTCCCGATTACAACGCCATCGAACGTCTCTGGCTCCATCGCAAAACCCACTGGTTCGCCGGCTTTATCGCCAAAACTTCCGACGTCCTCATGGAGCGCATCCTCCTCGCCCTCACCTCTCTGCTCCAGAATTCGCAAATCCTACAATCACAATGCAGGGTTCCACTGATAACTTTTGAGGATGGGTATAATCCGCGGATAAAACGGTCTCCGTTTTGGGACAAAAAGAAGATTGACGTTTTCCAGAACTAGATGACAAGCTAACCGCTCGTTTTTACCAACCAACCACCAACCAAACCTTTATGTCCATCTCTGCCATTGCTGATATCCGCGCTCGTGAAATCCTCGACTCTCGCGGCAACCCCACCGTCGAAGCCGACGTCGAACTTTCCGGCGGCGCAGTCGGACGCGCAGCCGTCCCGAGCGGAGCTAGTACTGGCGAACACGAGGCCTGGGAACTCCGCGACGGCGTGAAGGCCCGTTACCTCGGCAAAGGCGTCACCAAAGCCGTTGCCGCGATCGAGAAAAAAATCGCCGAGGCTCTCGTCGGTATCGACGCGTTTGATCAAGTCTCCGTCGATAAAACCATGATCGCCCTCGACGGCACGCCTAACAAATCCGCTCTCGGCGCAAACGCCCTCCTCGCCGTCTCCCTCGCCACCGCTCACGCCGCTGCCTCCCAACAAGGCATCCCACTCTTCAAATACCTCGGCGGACCTAACGCTAAAGTCCTCCCCGTTCCGATGATGAACATCATCAACGGCGGCGCGCACTCCGATGCCCCGATCGATTTCCAGGAATTCATGATCATCCCGAAAGGCGCGCCGACTTTCCGCGAAGCGCTCCGCTACGGCACCGAGATTTTTCACGCACTGAAAAGCATCCTGAAAGATCGCGGACTTGCCACCGCGATTGGTGACGAAGGCGGCTTCGCTCCGAAATTCGACAGCGCCGACGACGCGCTTTCTACCATCGCAAAGGCCATCAAAAAAGCGGGCTACAAACTCGGCGAGGATATTTTCTTTGGCCTCGACGTGGCTTCGAGCGAGTTCTTCGATAAAAAGACTGGACTCTACGTATTCAAAAAATCCGACGGCTCCAAGCGCACCGCCGCCGAACTCGTTTCCTACTACAAAGATTTGCAGAAAAAGTATCCGATCATTTCCATCGAAGACGGCTGCGCCGAAAACGACTGGGCCGGTTGGAAAATTCTAACCGAAGAGATGGGCGACAAAACCCAACTCGTCGGCGACGATCTTTTCGTTACGAACGTCCAGTTCCTTCAGAAGGGCATCGACCAAGGCGTGGCGAACTCCATCCTTGTTAAGGTCAACCAAATTGGCACGCTGACCGAGACGCTCGACGCCATCGAACTCGCCAAGGAAAACAAATACACCGCCGTTATTAGCCATCGTTCGGGCGAGACCGAGGACACGACGATCGCCGACATCGCCGTCGCTACGAACGCTGGCCAAATCAAAACCGGCTCCCTTTGCCGGACCGATCGCGTCGCAAAATATAACCAACTCCTCCGCATCGAGGAAGAATTGGGTGACAACGCGATTTATGGCGGTAAGATGCGCTAAGTAAGGACGTATAAATTGACCGAGGCCACGGGATTCCCTGAGTTTAAGCGGCGCAAGGATCGGAGTTATCTCCAGACCCTCAACCGACTGATCCTCGGACTCATCGGCATGGTTTTCCTAATTGGAATGCTAGCCTGCTTTTATCCGGCGTTGAAAGCGCGTTCCGAACAAAAAGCTGCCCTCGCCAAAATCCGCGCCGACGTTGAGACCGCGCAAGTCCTGAACGAGAAAAACACCCGCGAAGTTGCTCGCCTCCGCAACGACCCCGAATACCTCGGCCTTATCGCCCGCGATAAGCTAGATCTAGCGCGGGAAGGCGAAACCATCTTCCGCTTCGATACGGCTGCCATCGGCGGATCGCAGCCGCCCCAAGCAGTTAAATAAGGGAGAACAAGCGAACGGCTTGTTCTAGCTTGGCCAACTCGTTTAAGGCGCAGCGGTGCCGGAAGTCTCGATTGGGCCGCCTAGGAGATACTAAGGTTTGTCTTGAAAATGCGTTTCGACATTTCTAAAATCCGACCAACAAAAAGCTCCTATGAACTATCTCTTTCGTTTCCGGGTCTCGCGCTGCTTAGTCGCTTCTCTCGTTTTCCTCTCCGGCGCGGCGGCGTGCTTGGCGGTGGGAGGCACCACCACCGATACAACCTCGACGACGTCCCATACGACGACGACGAATGTGACGGTAGACCAGCGCACGAGCACGGGCGTGGTGCAGAACATCATCGCGGGCGGCGACCAGGTGAACACGGTTTGGAATGGCGGACGTCCGCTGAGTGATCGAAAGGTGCAGTCGGTGCTGAATGCGGCGCTGGCAACGCTTCGGGCGCAGTTGCCGCCCTTTCCGCAGGGTGCTTCGCTGCAATTGCTCAGCCGCACGCCGGGCTCCGGCGGCTCCAGCAGCACCAGTTCCCAGATCTCCGGGCCGACGAGCACGGAAGAACCTGCGGTCGCGACCTTCGGTCCCGGGAGTGTCCATGTCGGACCGAACCGCATGACTTTGATCGTCCTGCAATTCGGCGACACAAATGTGAATATAAATACGAACAACGAGTTCGTGCAGACTGTGACCACCACGCTCACGGGCGGAGCGCCGACGGTGGAGACTTATCTTCAACAACGCAGCATCACGCTAGATCTCGGAGCGGTGTTTTCCACGCTGGAAAGCGGGTTGCCCATCCTGCTTTCGCAGCGGGAGTCGCTGGTGAACGCGCACAGCGGCGGGATCGGCGATGTGAATGGACGCATTTTCCGCCTCTGGCTTGGCGATAACGATTCGCAGTTCCCGCAAGGCACACCGAGCACCAGCTACGCCAAGGACGGGAAAGACGCCAAAGAACCGAAGGAAGTGGCTGCTCCCGAGGGCACGATACGCGGTTTTGTGAGTGGCAGCGCAGGTTGGCTGAGTCAGGATAGCGGCAGCACGAGCGCCGGGCTGGACGACACCCGCGAATCCGGCACGGTAGGGGCGGAGTGGACGGTGCGGCCGCAGTTCCGCTTTGGTGTGGCCGCGACCTACGTTCACAGCGAGACGGATTTTTCCGATAATCTCGGCACGCAGAAGCTCAATGGTGGCGCGTTAAGTGTCTATGCCACGTGGCGCGGGACGCCGTGGTTTGCCGATTTGCTCTACAGTGTGGGCCTCTTCGAGAATTCGGTGGATCGCAACACGTTGACCGGCGGCACGGCTCGAAGCAGCGCAGACGCCTGGAGCCATCTAGTGAGTCTGAATACCGGCTACATTTTCAAACTGAGCGACACGATTTCCACCGGCCCGTATCTAAGCCTGACCTATGTGCATGGCGATCTCGATGGCACGAGCGAGCACGGCGGCGGCAGCGCGAACTTGCGTTACGATTCGCAGAGCTACGATTCACTAGTTAGCACCTTGGGCTGGCAGGGGAGTTGGAAATTGCACACCAGTTGGGGAGCGATCACGCCACTGCTGCACGTTGGCTGGGAGCGCGAGAACTTGGACGACACTAACTCGGTGAGCGCGAGGTTGTTGCAATCGCCGTTTTCATTTTCGAGCGGCCAAAGTTTTGGCAATTACCGAGTGCAAGCGGAGCGCGAGTCGGCCAGTTACGACGCGCTGAGCGTGGGCGCAGCGGTGAATGTGGAAATCGGCGAACGCTGGACGGTGAGTGTGAGCGTGGACGAGCGGACGGATTTCGGCTCGCGGAATGACTTTTCCTGCGGACTGCGGACGGAGTGGAAGTTTTAATCGGTCATTCACGACTGCTTTCTGGGGGGCAGACGCGCGCTGGTGGGTATTTTTACACTCTCTTACGGGTGCGAGACGCGGTAGAATTGCTGTGCGCCTAAATTGCCCTCAATGTCGGTGTGGCTCATTTCCCACTCCGTGGCACCGGCTGTCCGAGGCGTCGGTGTTAGCCGTTCCCACAGGCCGGTCTGGAGATTGCTAGTACGAAAAACTTCGTAGGCGTTTCCTGGGACAGACTTCCAGCCAAGCACGGGGCGGGTTTGTGTATCGAAAGTGATCTGGACGGCAAACTCACGATCGGGCGCGAGGATGTTATAAATGCCGTTCTGCCGCGAGTCGGCCACCGAGCGAACCGGAATCCGGAGGAATTCGCCCGGTTCGAGGTTGTCGTTCCCGTTGCCGGCTGGTGCTTGCGAATTAATCCGGCCGAAGCTGGTGTTCGATGCACTGGCGTCGTTTGTCTCGTAGGCGACCGCCGCGACGTAAACATTCTCGGGCATGGCGCCGAACTCTGCGACTAGATCAATCACTCCTTCCACGACGCCGGAGCTTACCGGGGACTTGAATAGCTTAGTGGTTCCCTGAGTGTTAGACCAACCTGCATAGGTGCTGTTACTTTCGCCCGCGAGAAACGGCTTGTTGCCGGGGATTGCCATCAGTCCCCTCTTCGCCCACGGGGCTGGAGTGGTCGCAGAAGCTAGCAAAGTGTCGCTGATCAAGATGTGGTGGTCATTGCCGTAACCGGAGCCGTTGTCGCCTGGAGAATAAGTAGCCACGTAAAGTTTCGTGCCGCGCACCGCCGCATAAATGGTCATTCCCGGATTGGCCACTAAGTAGCCCGCGAAATCGGGATCTCCATCCATGATAAACTCATCAAAGGCTGGCGTCGTCACCACGCTGGCTGGCGAAGATGGGCTGGAGCCGTGGCTATTGAGGGCAACGACGGTGTAGGCGTATGCCGTCGAGGGTTGGAGGGAGCAGTCGAGAAATTCTGTGACGCTGACAGTTCCTAGCAACGCGCCGTCGCGGTAGAGTTGATAGGAGGTCGCTGAAGGATTCGCGGTCCAGGAAACGCGTATTTGTGTGCCGGAGATTTGTTTGGTGCTCAGACCGATGGGTGCGGATGGCGGTTGCTGTTGGTTTCCGAATCCGGTGATGTTGTAATTACCGAGGCTTGCGTAATTTGAATAACCGATGCCGAGCAGGTCGCCAGGACCTACCCCGGTTACACGTAGAAAAATCGTCTGCGGGCTCGCGAGATTGAAAGTGGTCGTTGCGGATAACTGGTCCGCAGGATTGGACGTAGCAATCGGATGGCTCGCCGAATCGAGCACGTCCAGTTCGAGGTCGGCATCACTATAGCTCGAAGGCTGCAGGACGATGGTGTAGGTGCCTGCTGGAAGGTTGATTCTGTAAAAATCGAGATCCGTATTTCGCTCGATTATTCCGTCTACGCGGTCACCGGTCACTGCGGAGGCCGTGGCGGTAGTGTTGCCGCAGTCATCAGAGAGATAGGGAATCTTGGCTGCGGTGGACATGATCGCGAGATCATCTTCTGGGTTGTTAGCTCGGTTGTATTCGCCTTTGCTCCATTGGGTGAGTTCCTGAAAGTAGCCGACACCCATGATCGGAGCCCAGCCGGTGGCGCCGCTGCCGTGGCCCGCGTAATATTCTTCGCGAGGCAGCGAACCGGAGGCGTTGCGGCCATCGTGGTGAAGGCCCAGTGTGTGTCCGACCTCGTGCGAGATCACTTCGGCGCAACTCTTGGCATTGTTGTCGATGAAGGCCCAGCAAACTTTGAGCGAGTTATCCGTGCTGGCAAAAACATCTATGTAAGCTACCCCGCCAGCGCCGGGTGCCGCTGCGTCGTTGCTGGTGACGACACATTGGATTCGGCGAATTAGTGGGGCCGCATTAAAAACCGCGCGGTCTGTAGTGATATTAACATCGAAGTTCTCGTAGTCGCGCACCACCCGCTCCCAGACTTCATTGATCTGCGAGGCATTGAGACGAGCGGCCGGTGCTCCGATGGTGCCGCCATTCGCCCACCCAGAGCCGCTCACCGTTTCACCATCGAAATCGATGTAGATCACCGCCGACGCCGCCGTGCGACTATTCAGGACGGGGACTTGCCCGGGAGAAATTTGTGCGATCGTTGTTCCCGGCACACTTTCCGCCGGGCGTGGCAAACCGCTGTCGGCGGAGTGGCCATCGGGCAGGGGCGATGCGCAGACCACATCGGTCAAGAGCCACTCGCGAACTAGGTAACTGCCGTCCGAGGTGGAAACGACCTCATACGCAAGATTTTGCGAGGGCAGTTCGACGAGGCCTCGTGCGCCGTCTTGGTTCCAAGACATGAAGAACCGGTCGCGGTTGGCATGGCCGTCGAGTTTAGCGGCCACGCGAATGCCATCAGCATCGTTCCAGCGTCCGGTCACGTGCATGGCGAAGTGGACGCCCGGGAAAAGATCCAGAGTGACAACATTGCCCGGCTGCGCGCGGCGCAGAACGTCTACGGTATCGGCAGCAAGCTTCGTCTCGCGAAACGGCAACGGCTGGCCGAGTTCGTTGCGTTTGCGGGGAGCATCCAAAATATATTCCGAAGCAGTCCCTCCAGAACGCGCCTGACCAATCGCGGAAGTCTTGTTAGCAGAAAAGGCTGGCGTCGTTTGTGCCGTAGCGGCAGTCGTAGCAATCGGTAGAGCGGCGGCCGGCCGTTTTTCTTGGGTCCGCAGAAACCCGATCGCTCCGATCAAACTTACAAAGCCCACTCCTAGGAGGAATATGACGAGCGGGCGCTTCATGAAATTCAGAATACAGAGGAGTGATCCATGAAGGAAATGCTAACACTAGATCCTAGTAAACGCAGGTGCGCCCTAGGCTCTGAGATTTTGTTTCCAGTGGACAAATTTACTGCACCAGTCGCACCCGGTAAAACCGTTTCGTGTTCGACCCGACTGTGCTATCGACTACCGAGAGCGAGTCCTGACCGGAAACCGCTGTGAGGTTAATCCCGCCTGGAAGCGGCAGCCAAGTGCCTCCGAGGGTGTCGCAGGATTCGAAGCTGTAAGTGTGACCGGGGACGACTCTCCAAGTGATGGTATAGCCGCCGGCGTCGGAGGTGAGGCTGTCGATGCAGAAGCTGCGGGCGGGGTCGAGCCGATCGAAGAGTCTATTGGCGTCAGTCTGTTGGACCGTCTCGTAGGGATAATAAATCGGCTGGTGCATGTGCCAGAGATAGGTCACGTGCATAGGTTCGGCGGCGTGGGAATGGCCAGTTAGGAAAATTACCAGCGCCAGGAACCCTCTGGTCCACCGCTTGTAACGGGAAAAAGCAGGGCGAACAGACCAACAGACGGGGGAATCCATAGAATACCAAGGTAGGCTTTACCTTTCGGGAAGATAGCAGAGTCTGTTTGAACAGTTGATTTTTCTACCAGTAAAGTATTGCCGGGAAGGTGTTTGACCTCGACTGCGAACGAACGCATTTTCTTTCTCCATGACTGCCACCGACCTCAACCTCCGCACCGACGAACTCCTCACCCGCGTCTCCGAACTGCGGAGGTATCTTTGACGTCCCACGCCTAGAAACCCGCCTCGCCGAGTTGGAAGACCTGATGTCTTCCGCCGAATTTTGGAATAACAAAGACCAGGCTCAGTCGCAAGTCGAGGAAGTCTCCAAACTTCGCTCCAAACTGCACCCGCTCCAAAAACTAGAGAGCCGACTCGCCGAACTCAGCCTCCTTAAAGAACTCGCCGACGAAGAGCAAGATTCCGCCGCCTACCAGGAAGTCCAGACCGAGCACGACGCCATCGTTGCCGACCTCGAAGCCTTCGAGCTCCTCCAACTCCTCTCCGGCGAATTCGATAACTCGAACGCCTTCGTCACGATCCATTCCGGCGCGGGCGGCACCGAAAGTTGCGACTGGGCCGACATGCTCATGCGCATGTACGTGCGTTGGTGCGAGCGCAGCGGCTACACTCAGGAAATCGCGGATATTCAAGAAGGTGACGAAGCGGGCATCAAATCCGTCACCCTCAAAATCTCCGGTCCCAACGCCTACGGCTACCTGCAAACCGAGCGCGGCGTCCATCGCCTCGTCCGCATCTCGCCCTTCGACTCGAACAAACGCCGCCACACCAGCTTCGCCAGCCTCGACGCCGTGCCCGAACTGCCCGACGACCTCCCCATCGAGATCGACGACCGCGACATCAAGCTCGACACCTTCCGCTCCGGCGGCAAAGGCGGGCAGAATGTTAACAAAGTCGAGACGGCGGTCCGCATCACGCACATACCGAGCGGCATCGTCGTTGCCTGCCAGGCCGAACGCAGCCAGCTGAAAAACCGTGTCACCGCCATGAAAATGCTCAAGGCCAAACTCATGCAGATCGAGGCCGACAAAAAACGCGCCGATATTGATCGTCAATACGGCGAAAAAGGCGACGTCGCCTGGGGCAACCAAATCCGCAGCTACGTTTTCCAGCCTTACCAAATGGTCAAAGACCACCGCACCGGCGTCGAGACCAGCAACGTCCAAGCCGTCATGGACGGCGACCTCGACGCCTTCATCCACGGCAAGTTGCGTGGCCTGAAAGCGACGAAAGGCATCGGGCAGAGTCTGGATATGTAGCTAGTGGCCGCCGCCACCGCGTCATTACTTTCCAACTAATGCTTCCCGATGCTGAATAATCCCAGCTAGTGCCAGCAGTGAACTATTAACAGCCTCGGCATTCGGAAACGACTTCGCCACATCGGGGTCGAGCATCACCACATTGGTGCCCTGCGCGTAACGGGCTGCATATTTGCCGCGTGTGCCAGCAGAAAAATCATACTCCGGCTGCATGGAGGCTTCGGATGGTTTGTTAGCTGTCTTTTTCATAGCTTTTTCGTTCTCTGCGACTGGCTGGTCGCGCACTCTATCATCGAGCTCCGTCTGGACGACAACCAGCATTTTGCCACTGCTGGAAATACCAAGAATAACAAATCGCTGCTCGGCCTCGGAATGGGCCGGGTCAGGAATCGTTAGCGCCCGCAGATCGCCAAAAACCGTCGCCGCTTCACCAAAGCTAACGCCATGTCTGGTCAGATTCGTTTCGGCTTTATTTTCGTCCCATTGAAACTTTAGCGGCATAGGAAATGAGGACTATTTGAGTTTATGTAGGCGACAAGGGTCGTGTCGTTCATATTAATGTTCTCTTGCAGGGTCATTTGCTCGGCCTCGGGGGACGTGCAGCATTTGCAGGTTTGTATCAACCACCTTCGCAATAAGTTGGAGCCGAAAGCGGATTCGCCGCGATTGATTAAGACGGAACCGGGGATTGGTTATCCGTTGATGACGGGTTAGGCCCAGCGGGAATGTCGCGTCCACCCACAATGACACATTCGCGACCTGCGGCTTCGCACCAGAGTTGCCAAATGTTTTCCACGTTGGGGCGGGTGCCGCTGAGCGGGATTTTGAGGAAGCCTTGTTTTTTGGCGGCCTCGAAAAGCACGCGTTCCTTTTGCGTAAGCCGATGCGCCACGGAACGGCTGCCGATTTTTGTCCGCGTGGGAAGCCCTCGACTTAATTTTTCCACATCATCCTTGGTATGATGCGGCATGAGAATCGCAATTAGAGCGTGCCAACGCTGCGGACTTTGTTTTCCCAGCGAGTGAGGAGGTGGATGACGATGTTAGTGCCAAACTTGAACGTGGTGGCGACTTTCTCCGGGGTGATGCCGCGGAAGTAAGTGTCGCGGTTGTCCCAAATGGCGTTGTTGATGGCGACGAATTCGCCGCGCTCGTTTTTGCGCATATCAACTTGCAGGCGTGCATCGAGGCCGATCTGCCACATGTCGCCGTAATCATTCGCGGTATAGAGGACGCCAATCTCGCCGTTGTATTTCAAGGCGTAAACTGGTTCAGCGTATCCGTTGATGCCGGGCGGAACCCCACGGATTTCGGTGTAATAAGTTTTCGTGAAAATCTCGTGATCGAGCGGCAGGGGTTCAAATTGTTTGTCTAAATCGGGAATGACGCGCTTCATTTCTCGGCGGAAGGCGATGTCGAAACGGGAGCGTTGCCCAGGCAGCGAGCTGTCGCCCCAGATGCAACCGCCGAGTCGAATGTAGCGCTGGAGGTTTTGCACTTCCTTGTCGGTGAGAACGAAATCGCGGTGGCCGGTGAAGAAAATAAACGGTGGTTTGATCGCAAAAATCTTGTCGCTGGAGAGATCGATAGCCTCCGGATCGGGCGTCGCGTCGATCTTATCTTGCGACTGTGTTTTCATGAGATAGAGCAGGTTGGGGAGGCTGCCGCCGGTAATTTTGTCACCGGTTTTCCGAACGGTCGCTGCCCAGTCGCCGCCGCTGTATTTGGCAACGTAAGCGGTGAATTTGAATTTACGGCTTTTCAGTGTGCCCCCGCCTCCGCCCCCGCCTTGGGACCAACCGCCAGTGAATCCGGCAATGGCGGCCTTGGTCTCGTTGCTCATGGCGGTGAGGTTCGATTTGGTCGGGAGTGTGGTCGGCGTGCTGTCGATCACGCTAATGGTGTTAGATCGCGAGGGAGCCACCGCGAGCGTGGTGGGCATGGAGAAGCTGGTGGCCGAGGCGGTCGCGGTGGTGATGGCGGTGAGCCCGACTGGAGCAGCGGTCGCTTGGGTGGGGGTGACGTTAAATTGCGGTTTGTTCTGCTGCGGTTGGGCGGGTGGGGCCGGTGGCGCCGGGTTCGGATCGGAGGAGACAAACTGACCAGCCTCAGTGGCGATCATATCGGGATCATCCTTGATGTTATCGAAAATGGCTTTACCGCCGAAGAACAGGACGAGGAGAAGGTGGAAGAGGAGGGAGCCAACGAAAAACTGCGATTTGCTGAGCCGAAGCCAGAATTCGCGGAGGGCGTTGTTTTGCGTCAAAGCGGTCATAGGGGAGTAGCTGAGAGTTTTTGTAACATGCGGGCGATTTTTTTTCAGCAGATTTTTTGGTGGTCAGTGAAGAAAACGTCGCAGGGTGGCCATTTCTTAGCTGAAAAATGCCGGGAGGGGCGATTTTTTCGGGTCGCGGATGCAGAAACTGCCTAAGGGCCTAAGGGCCTAAGGGCCTAAGGGCCTGAGAGATTGGGAGCCTAAGGCCGGGGTGTTTGGGAATAACGGACGAGCAGTTCGCGAACCTTTGCATCCTTCTCCGATTTCAAAATCGCGGCAAATTGGGCATCGACGGGGTTGACGCCCATTGCGACGAGAGATTGGGCGAGCGGGACTCGATCTTCGGAGCCTTTGTCTTCGAGCAGGTCGTAGAGTAGAGGCACGGCGGCGGGATGGCGGAGTTTCGCGAGGGCCAGTGCGGCGGCGATTCTTTTGGCGGGAACCTCTGATTTGGCCGCGTCGAGGTAATGGTCGACTTGGGAGGGAGCAGCGAGCGCGATCACGGCCTGTCGGACTTGCATGCGAACGTAATCATCGGGATCGGCAGCAGCGCGAAGGAGTTGCCCGGTGGCTTCGGGATCGTGCAACTGGGCGAGAGCATCGGCCGATTCGGCGCGCACCCGCCAGTCGCCATCGCGGAGGTGGATCATGAGTAGTCCTTTGGCGCGGGCATTCTTGACTTTCCCCAAGGCGTGAATGGCCTCCGCGCGGACGGCTGATTCCTGATCTTCGGCGAGTGTTTTCAGGACGCCCAGACTGGTAGGATCGGCCAGTGCGCCGAGGGCATAGGCAGTCTGGAGGCGGACTTGCGGAAGGCGGTTTTTGGATTGATCCATCAGGAGTTGCCGACCGGCTCCGACTGCATCGAGGCGTTTTTGAACTTCGAGCACGTCGCGGCGGACGCCGAGGTCGTTATTTGCGAGGAGGAGAATCAGCAACTCCTCGAGGAGCAATCGATCGCGGGGCTTTTTATCCAAGCGGCTGTTTACATCGCGAAGGGCCTGATCATATTGCCCATTCTTGAGCAGGAGCATAACCCGATAATGCGCCTCCGAAGAAGGAGTCTGGTTGCATCCGGCGAACGTAAAAACTAATGAAAGAACGAACAAGGAAGCGAACCAGCGGCACATGCCGTGCAATTTACCGATTGCGGCGGCGCGCGACAACGACTCTTTCTATCCTCACCGACGCATTGACTTTAAACCTTAAACAAACTAATTGAACTTTGTGAAAAATTTCACAACTAGCCGGACCCCAGTATCCGCAGCCTCCCGGGTGGGACTAAAGCAAACTTTCGACCTGATCAATCCGCACCTCTACACGGTGGATCAGCGGATTAAGGAACAGGCAAAGGCCTTCGACCCTGCGATCGAGGGTTACGTTTCTTATGCTCTGGACAACGGCGGCAAGCACTTGCGCCCCGCGCTCGCGATTCTTTCTGGCGGCGCCACCGGGAAAATCGCGGCGGCTCACATCGACTTGGCCATCATTCTCGAGCTCATTCACATGGCCACTCTGGTGCATGACGACATCATTGATGGCGCGGACCGTCGGCGCGACCAGCCCACCCCCAACGCGAAATGGGGGAATACGATCAGCGTTTTGCTCGGCGATTGTCTCTTCTCGCATGCGCTCAAGCTGGCCACTAATTTCTCCAACACCGAGATTAGCCGCCGCATTGCCGATGCCGCCACCGAGGTCTGCTCTGGGGAAATCATCCAGACACAGCGGCGATTCGACCTAAAGCTGAGCACGGCCGATTATTTCCGGATCATCGGCATGAAAACCGGTGCCCTCTTTGCCGCCGCCGCCGAACTCGGCGCTTTCATCAGCGAAGCCAGCCCCGACAGTATTTCCGCGCTGAAGGACTACGGCATGAAACTCGGCACGGCTTACCAGATTTACGACGATTTGCTCGATATCGTCGGAGATGAGCAGGAGGCTGGAAAAACCCTCGGGACGGACCTCCGCAAAGGCAAGCTCACCCTCCCGCTGCTCTATCTCCTCCAATCCACTCGCGGCAAGGAAAATGAGGACCTCAGCACCCAACTTCTCCGGGGTGAGGATGCCGACATTGATTCGATCATCGAGGCTGTTTACCGCCACGGCGCGCTTAAGGCTGCTGCCAATATCGCACGCCGAATGGTCCAAGAAGCCATCCAAGGTCTCTCTGTGGTTCCGGAAAATCGCTACACCAACGGTTTGAAAAGCGTCGGGAATTACGTCGGCGAAATCATCGCCCCGTTTGCTGCCTAACCGCCCTGCCAACTCCCGCTGCGAGGTTGCAACGGCTTCCGTCCTCTAGTATAGGGAGGCGTGTTCATGAAAACTTCTGCCTGTGTTCTCGCGGCCCTCACCACTTCCTCGAGCGTTTACGCCCAAGATGTCATCCCGTCGAAAAGCCTTTTCGACCTGATCCAGACCGGTGGCTGGGTTATGATTCCCCTTGGATTTGCCTCCGTTCTGACGGTTATGCTGGTTTTGATCTACCTTGTGACTCTGCGGCGCGGGGCGGTCGTCAGCCGCGAATATATGGAAACAGCGGCTGCTTTGCTGAAAAAACGCGATTACCTCGGCCTGCTCGCCGTTTCCAACCGGCACAACGAAGCCGTGGCCCGGATCGCCCGGCGCATGCTAGATTTCACCACCACCAACCCCGGTGCCTCGCTGGAGGTCGTTCGCGAAGTGGCCGAGACGGAAGGCGGACGCGTTGCCAACGCTCTTAACCATCGTATTTTCTATCTCGCCGACGTCGGCATGCTCGCTCCGATGCTCGGCCTGCTCGGCACGGTTGTCGGCATCATCCGGTCCTTCGGCGAACTCGGAAAAAAAGCGGGCGACGCCAGCCAGCCGATCCTCCTCGCTCAAGGCGTGGGTCAGGCGCTCGTTACGACCGCTGCCGGCATTTTGATTGGTATCGTGGCAATGGCTTTTTACGCTTTTTTTCGCGGCCGGGTGCAATCCCTCATCTCCGATCTCGAAGCCGCCTCGACGCATTTGCTGAGTTTGTTCGCGATGAGTTTCGACAAAAAACCGCGCGAATCAGCCAGACGCCGACCGTCCGCTGATGAGGACGATGAATACTAGGCTATCCGCATGAATTTCCGCAAAGGTCAGATTCAAATCAACCCGGCCTTCCAGCTCGCGCCGATGATCGACGTGCTCCTGGTCGTTCTGTGTTTTTTCATTCTTACTTGGAGTTCAGCACTCCACGAAAACGAGCTCGACGTGCGCGTGCCGTCAGCAAAAAGCGCTAAGGAAGCCCAACCCTACCTTGGGCAGGTGGTGATCAATATTCGCAGCGACGGCACTTATGTAATGAATAAGACGCCGCTCAATCGCGACGAACTGCTCGTGCGGCTCAAAAAACTTTCCGGCCTCTACCCGGACCAGGCAGTCATCGTCCGAGGCGATGAATCGGTCGAATATAAATTCATCGCCGGTGTCCTCGACATCTGCCGCAGCGCCGACATCTGGAATGTCGCGTTTGCCACCGCCAGCGGGGAAAAAACTGGGAAATAATTCCGCCGTATGAGACGTCGTATAGCCGCCGCCGTTCTCCTCGGCACCTTTGCCACCGAGGCGGCAGCCCAAGAACCCACTCCCGAGGTGCGAGTGGCTATTCCCGTGGATGCCGTGCCCCGAGCTCTGCCGGTTAATACGCCGGAGCCGCTCCCGGTCGAAACCCCGGCGGAAATTCGACGCGCCGAGCCGTTCTTGAGGCCGACCCCAATCCCCACCCCGGCTCCTACGCCTAATCTCATTCCGCAGGCCCAGCCCAATCTCATCGTTCCACCGAAGTCAATCGCTCCGCGCGAACCAGAGGAAGCAAGCCCGACTCCCGTTAACTCCGTGGAGACGCCTGCCGCCTCTGGACCGGAAATCCGGATTGGGCCGTCCACCGGCTCCGGAATGAATGCAGCTGCGTCCGATCAACTCGAGGTCGCCAACGGATTTTACGCCCGAAAACTTTTCGATTTAGCCGTGCCGGAGTTTGAGAAATACCTGACCAATTATCCCACCGCGTCGGGGCGGCAGGCGGCGCTCTTTCGTCTCGGCGAATGTTATCGCGCGCTCGGAAATCCCGGGGTGGCAGTTGGTTATTACCAAAAAATTCTCACCGACTTCGGTGCGGGGGAGTTCATGGGCGCAGCCGCCTACCGGTTGGCGGAAATTTACTACGGGCAGAAGCGTTTCGAGGAATCGGTCACCCTCTATCGGAAGGCCGCCGCCAACGCGAAAAACGCCGATCTGACTCTCTCCGCCCGTTACTTCGAGGCGCGCAGTCTTGAGGAAATCGGACGCCGCGCGGAAGCCCGCCTAGTTTTCCAAGACATCCTTACGATCAAGGATCGCAATCCCTACAAGACCGCTGCCCGGCTGGCACTCGCGCGTTACGCGGAGGAATCCGGTTCGAAGGCGGAGGCGCTCGCCCTTTACACGCAACTGGCCAGTGAGACGGAGCGAAACGAATTACGTGGCGAGGCGCTGGTTCATGCGGGAAGTCTCGCTGGGGCCATCGGCAAGATTCCCGAGGCGAAAGGTTTCTTTAAACGCGCCATCGAAGCCCCCGGCACGGGGAGTTGGCGTCCGCTCGCCCGGCTTGGCCTGATGCGGATGAGCTACAACGCCGGCGATTATCTTGGGGCGATCAACATGTATGAAAGCGGGTCGGTCAACGAGGGAGGGATGACTCCGCCAGAGGTGCTGGTGCTGGCCGCCAACGCCTACCGTCAGTTGAATCGCGGTGCGCAGGCGGCCGATCTTTATCAGCAGGTTCTAGCTAATTTTCCTGACTCGCCTGAGGCTCGGGAGGCGGCTTACCAACGGCTGCTCGCCCTCGCTGGCGCGAACGACCCGGAGGTGATCACCTCGATCAACGATTTTCTTGGTCAGAATCCCGCTGGCGACCGTTCCGACAAGGCTCGGCTCCTCAAGGCGGAGTATTTTTACAAAAACAAACGCTACGGCGAGGCGGCCAAAGTCTATCAGGACGCCGGGCAAAGTCTGACCGACCGGAAGTTGAAAGCCGAATGCCTCTACCGCGCTGGCTGGTGCTACTCGCAGGCGGCCGACTGGCCGAAAACGATCGACGCCATGGGCGCGTTTATCGAGGCGTTTCCGGATCACGAAAACGCCCCCAAAGCGCTCGTCCAGCGCGGGTTCGCCTCGCTCAAACTCAAGGCTTACACCGATGCGATGCGCGACTTCGACAAGCTGATTGAAAATTACCCAAAGGCGCCCGAGCGGGAACTGGCCCTCGTGCAAAAAGCCCTTGCCGAAGGGCAGCAGGATGACAACGTCGCGATGGCCGCGTCTTTCCGCCAGCTTTTGCGCGATTATCCGAACACCGATTCGAAGGCGCAGGCCAACTATTATATCGGCTGGGCTACCTTCGAGGCGAAAAATTACGCGGCGGCGATCGATCCTCTCACCAAGGCGCGCGAACTCGATCCGAAGAGCTATTTCGACGATGCTAGCATCCGGGTGATCCTCGCCTGCTACTACCTCGAGCAGCTCGATCCGCTCTCTCGTGAGATCGATTATTACAAGGCAAAAGGCGGGAAACGTCCGTTGCCCGGCGAAGTTTTCAACTGGCTCGGCGCGAAGTATTATGCTGCGGGAAATTTCGCCAAGGCGGCGCGTTACCTCGAAATGCATATCGCTAACATCCCGGGCGATCCCGAGACGGAGGTTTACTACCTGCTCGGTGACGCGGAACGCGAGGAAAAGGACTGGGAGAAAGCCCGCAAAAACCTCGAATTGTATCTCACCAAAGCGGACGGTCCCGGGCTTAAGGCGCGCGGGCTGCTCGCCTATTCCAAACTGGAATTAACTCAGAAAAATTATGCGGCGGCCCGCACCCGGTGTAGCGACGCTCTCAACCTTCAACCGGAAGGCCGCTTCAATGCGGAGGGCCGCATGCAAGCGGGCGATATCGATTTCGCGGAGAACAAATTTGAAGATGCGGCGAAGAATTTCATTTCGATCGGTGTGCTCTACGAAGATGACGATCTCACTCCGTTAGCTCTCGAGAAAGCGGCTTTATCCTATCGCAAAGCAGGGAACAGCGGCGAGGCGCAGAAAGCCAGCCTCGAACTGAAGGACCGTTACCCGAATTACAAATCCACCCTCGCCAAGTCTCCCTAGCGAACGGTAATCCGGCCTTTCGGCAGCGGTTTATTTGTAGGCGTAGACCAGCGCCCAGTGGGTGCGGTCTTCAGGCGATTTTTCCACTTGGACCACGAGAAAGTAGCTGCCTGTGCCGGGCGGACGGAAACGCGTCGCAGCGTAGCAACCTTTCTGCCAAGTTTCATCATCCACCAGTTTGCCTTCGGCATTGTAAATATGCACCGAGACCCGCGCCTTCAGCGTGTCCGTGGCCATAAAAAACCAATATTCGTTGCCTTTAAAAAGGGTGTGCTGGAACGCTTTTTTCTCCCCCTCGCCGAGATCGCCGCCCCATTGATCTTCGCGCACCGAATAGCCCTGGCGCACATAGGGATCGGCCGCCTCCATGGCAGCGGAGATGGCGTCATCGACTGTAGCTGAGGCAGGCAGCACCAGAGCGAGGCAGAGAATTAACAGTTGGGCAGTTCGTTTCACAAAAAAATGGGAGTTCGCAGGTTCAGGAGTCTTTTCGCAAGATCGAATTGACGAGGTCGCTGGTAATCGTGTGGACCTTGTCAACCGACTGTTTGGAAATCTCCGCATCGTTGATCAGCGGATTGATCTCTGTCAGGCGGCGGCGAATCTGGTCCACGAGCGATGTCTTGCGCACTTCGGGGGGCATCGCCTTGATCTGGGAGGAAAAATACTCGAGCAATTGCGGTTGGTGGAGCAGGTCGGCCCCGTCCTTCGAGTAGTTTTTGTTCAGGACCGATGTGAGCACCTCGGTGCCGCGGAGCCAGCCACCGAGGCTGACGAGATGGGCCAATTGATCGTCGTTCAATTCCGACATGGCGTTGCGGACATCTTGCAGAGCGCCGTCCAGTTCGCGTTTCACATTCTGCCAGTCACCTTTGTCGGCCTTCTCGATAATGCTGTTACTGCGTCCCAACACGGAGTCGCGCACGCCGATCGCGCCGGCCAGTTTCAGCACGTCGCGCCCGATGTTTTTCACCTTCTCTCGATCGGTCGCCTCGACGGCCACAAATCCGTCCGCGATGACCGTGCCAAGCAGGAGCGCGATTTGGTGGCGTTCGCCGATCTTGAGATCAATATCGCGCATTTCGTTTTTCCAATTGGGCGTGCCGATTTTGTCCAGAACAACGAAAATCTCCGCCGGAACCGGCACGATCACGTTGTCAATCTGCGTGGCCTGCTGGAACTGACTGAGGTCGATTTGCGCGGGTGGTTTCTCGGCCAGCAACGGCGTGGCAAGCGAAGCAAAGACGAGGAACAGAGCGGGACGGAGGTTTTGCATGACGTGATGGGATATCGGCGCCGGCAGGATTTACCCAGCGTTCCCTTAATTACCTGTATGCCGGGCAGCAAGGCAAATGAAAACCTTACTTAGCTCGCTCGGCGACCAGAGTTATGAACTGAACGATGTTCGGCCAGACCAAGGGCCAGCGCCAGACGTTGTAACAATCCGGACGACCCGTGTCATGCACCGCATCAGGGACCAGCGCAAACCAGCGCGAGCGGTCCGGCGCAGTCAGCGGCGTCTCCCCAATCTCACCGGCGTTTTCCGTTCCCCACCAGTCGTAAATCTGCCGGGTGGATTCCCAGCCAAAGTGATCCCTTTCGCCCATCACATAAAAAACCGGCGGCCGATGGACCTTCGCCGGGTCCAACGAGCGCACATCGCCGTCCGCCAGAATGTCGCAGCCATAGCACGAATTCAGAAAGCGCGACAGCGGAGCGAATCGCCCGGACGCGCCGCTGATCGCCCGCCACGGCGAGGCTGGGCTCTGCAAAAATATCGCCCCGTCGATTCGGGTATCCTCCGCCGCCGCTCGCTGCGCGGCCAGTCCTCCGAGCGAATCTCCGATTACAAGGAAAGGCCGTCGTGCCCCGTCTGCCTCCAGCGCATCGAGAAACGCCCGCAAATCCCACGATTCCGCCGTGCCAAACGTAAATGGCGCGTCCTCTGACAAACCGTGAAACCGCAAATCAAACGCTGCGACCGCCAGCCCGGTCTCTCGGGCCACAAGACGAGCTTGTTCCACGTAGCAGAAACTGTGGATGGTAATGCCGTGGACAAAAATGACCGTGCCCGGTTTGGCGGCCTGTGATTGCCACCAACCGCGGATCCGCACCCCGTCACGTGACGTTCCCTCGACGGGCCGGCAGCCCTCCCAATCCGGCGCGTCGGGTCGGCCACGCGGTTGCTGAAACCTGCGAAAAACCACCCCGCCGAGGACCAAAACGCCTCGGGTTAGCCACGGAATGGACGGTGGAAGTTTCATCTCCCGCCGAGCTTAACCAGAAAGTAGGAATAATTCGCGTCGGTAGGATGGTCGGCCTTCAAGAGAACTTCCAGCGGGCCCGCCCGTTCGGTCAGACGCGGAAGATTTTTCGAGTCCACCACGACGGCGGTGACCCCGTCCTTTTTTAACTCCGTCGCCGCAGTTTTCACGGAGACAAATTCGGGTTGCCCCATGTAAAGCAGGAGGCCCTCGTCGCGGCCCTCGATCAGCGCATAGTTCCAACCCTTGTCTTCGCAAAACCTCCGCGCCGATTTTCCAAATTCCACGAGCCGACCGAGACCATCATGGTAACCATTGCGGACCAGAATCGCGGTATAGCTAGTATAACCCGCGATAGTTAGGACTCCAATCGCTGTGAGGACGCGCGGGGAAAGCCATTTCCCTTCCCGTAAAATTGGCAGCAACGACGCGAGGGTAAGGGCAGCCACCGGAATGATCGGGAAAATGCGATCCACTCGTTTCGCAGGCACCAAGCTCATCGCTAGTATGCCTCCGACTAGCCAGCAGACTAGCCAGAGTGTCGCGGAATGTTTCCGCAGCAGCTCGCGGGCTTCGCGTTGTGCCAGAGCTAGGATCAGGAGCAGTCCCCAGGGAAGGGTTTTAGTTAGGAGATGCGGGAGGTAGAAATACCAGGTCTGATTGTTGTGCACCGCGTTGGGGCCAGTCGTAAACCGTCCGAGGAATTCCTTAACCACGACCTGATTATAAAATGCCGAGTCCTGTTGCATCCGCAGCCAAGTCCAGAGAAGGAAAGGAAGTAGGGAGATCAGCGAGGCGACCAAATAACCCATCCCGATCTTTTTTCGCTCCGGCAAATTTCCCGCGAGCCAGAGCCAGGCGCCCAAGCCCGGAAGCAAAAACGCATGATAGATCGGTCCCTTGGTCATCGTCGCGCAGGTGAAAAAAAATGTTAGCCAACCGGTGTCTGACCACGTCCATTTTTCACCGCGTTGAAGGCGGCGCCAGATCAGCCAGCCCGCTGCGAAAATAAATGCCGTTAGCACCATGTCGGTTCGGACGAGGGTCGCTATTCGAAGTGTCAGAATGTTCCAAGCGAAAGCGGCCGTGGCGAGAAAAGCGGTGGCGAGTCCGCCGATTTCCATTCCGCTCTTCCAGAGCAACCCAAGAATAGCTAGGGACGCAAGCAGGGAAGGCAGACGCCAAGCCACATCCCACGACCCAGAGGCCCGGTAAAAACCGGCCGACATCCAACCCACGAGCGGCGGCTTGGTCGCAGAATCCCCGCGCGGTGTGTGCTGAAACCACCATTCGCAGCGTTCGACCATTTCAAACGAGGTGTAAGCCTGTTTCGCTTGGTCAAATTCGTCGAGATTCCACGGCAAACCGCGCACCATCCAGACGGTGGTCACGAGCAAAAACCAAGGCTATACCAGTCGGACAGGGGACTTCATGAGAGGCGAAACTAGAATGCTGGTGACGTCATTCACCAGCCTTTTTCCAGCGTTCTCCTAATTTTTGACGGGAAACATGCCCATTGCCAGCGTCCCGCCCGTTGGTTACGTTCTTTCTTCATGCCCCGCAGAGCCAGTTCCAAAATTCATCCCGGCTGGATTGTCGTCATCATCCTGCTCGTCGGCCTCGCCATTTCTGGCGGGCTCTTCCTTTTCAAAAATGTGCAGGATCCATTTCGCACCACCGCGATCCTCGACACGCAGTTGTATCTGGAAAATGCCAACAGCCTGCGCGGCAACACCTATCGCGTCACCGGCACGATTCGAAATTTCATCAAAGGTAACCGCACCGGCCGCCTCTTCTCGGTCGAAGTCGACGACAAGGGCCGCAGCGTTCTGCCCATCCTCGTTCCCGAATCACTCAACAAGGTGAACATCCAAAAGGGTCAGTCATTTGCCATTCGCCTAACCGTAGATGAAAACGGCATTCTGCACGTGGAGGAGCTTCGCAAAGTATGAGCGTCCCCCGTTTCGTTGTCATCGCCTTGCTAACCATTGCCGCTCGTCCGGTTTTCGGCCAAGCACCCGAGACGCCTTCGACCGCTCCGACAAATCCTCCGTCCGCAACGTCGTCCTCCGCTGCTCCCGCTCCGGCTGCGAAATCGAATGGCGATCTCCCGATGTTCGATCCACACACCGAGGTACTAACCTGGAATGGCACCTCTTGGAACATCAACGATAACCGCCTCTTCAACGCCCGCTTCGAAAAATACCTCAACGCTCCTGAGGAGACCACCGCCGCCGATAAGAAATACCAAAAACTCCTCTTTACCATTCTCGACAAACTGGCCCCCTCCAAGGTCGGCCCTGGCAGTCTTGACGAAGCTTTTCGCCTTCTTCCGCAAGCCAGCGCTTTCGACAACGACGCCCGACTTTGCGACTCTATTGCCGACGCCGTCTATTCGGCTTGGAGTGCGCAGAACGAACGCCAGCGTCTCGAAAAGGCGAACGATGCGCTCAAAACCGAGCAGAAAGCCGTCGAATGGAATGCGGGTATGGCCTCCCAACTTCCCCAAATTGATGCCGCGCCCGACGCAAAAAACGCCGCCGCCCAGGAAACCTACAAAAAGAACGAGGACATTAAGCGCGAAACCCGCATGCAGCCCTACATCACGCGGTTGGCGGAAATCAAGGCGCTCGTGCTTGCTAACCAAGCCAAGAAAGAACTCTCCGCGTTACAGGCTAAGATCGAGTTCCAATCCCTCTGCGCCCAGCTCTTTTTGCAACGCCGCTACCAGCACGTTCTCATCGCCACCCGTTTCTACCGGAACGTTTTCCGCGATGGCGACACGACGATGCGCGTAGGGAACGACGCCAAGGATCTCTTCGCCAAAACCACCGGTATGCCTCCCACCGTCGGCACGCTCGACTCCATGGCAAATGAAGCCATCCGCGACTGCCGCGAAAGCATCCAAGCCTACGAGTTTCTCCTCGAGAAAAACGAGTTGGAAAGCGCCACCAAACGCCTCGGGGAAGGATTCGTCATCGGCGAATACATGCCCGAATTCCGCACCTTGCCCCGAGAAAAAAAACGCCAAGCGCTGAAGTTCAGCCAGACCAGCTATCAACTCGTCTCGGCGCTAGATGTGAAGGACTACGCGCTCGCCGAAAAGCTCGTCAAGGACCTCGAAACCATGGCGCACGACTTCGACTCGTCGAAACCGATGGCCGCCGTTCAAACTGCCACGACCGTCGCCGGAATGCACCTTGCCAAAGCGAAAAACGCGGCCGCTAGCGGTGATCGCGCAACTTTGGAAACGGAGTTGAAAGAGGCCACCGCGCTCTGGCCACGCAATCCCGCTCTGGCCGAAATTTCTGGAATCATTTTCAAGCAGGCCGACGTCCAACTTGAGGCGCTCGATCTCCTTGACGAATTGTTAGGCCGCAAGGAATACCGCCGGATTTACGACGATCGCGTCCGTTTCATCGCTGCGGCCGCGCTCTACCCCGAGCGCCAGAAGCAACTTCAGGAAGTGCTCGACGCCATGCAGACCATCGAGGGTGCTCTGATGCGGGCCGAGGAGATCGAAAAACGTGGCGACTACGCTGGCGCCTGGGAAAATGTCGAGCGGGTTTACCAAAAGTATCCCAACGACAACCGACTCAACCAAGCCCGCGCGAATCTAACCACCGAGGCGTCGGACTTTGTAAAAACCCTTCGCACCGCCGAGCAACTCGAAAAACAGAACCAGCCCGGTTCGAGCCTCTCTTGGTTTCTCAAGGCGCAGAGCATTTATCCGGGCAGCGAATTCGCCCGCGCGGGGATCGATCGTCAGGCCGCGCTGATCTTGCCCGATTAACCAAAAGGTTAGGACCGGGCATCTGCGAGTTAGTTCGCTTTCACCTTTTCCGCCGGTCATGGCTCCGACCTATCTCCAACTCCTTGCGCTCGTTGCCCCGGTCTATCTGCTCATCGTGGCCGGATTCGTTGTCCGCCGTGTTGGCTGGCTAAATGCGAATGCCGATGACAGTCTGCTCCGGCTGGTGGTGAACCTTTTCATTCCGTGCCTCGTGCTCGATTCGATTCTCGGCAACGCCTCGCTGGCCCGAATCGAAAATCTCGCCCTGCCACCGTTGCTAGGTTTTTCGAGCATCATTCTCGGCTTCATCCTCGCGCGCCTAGCTAGTCCCCTTCTACGCGGAAGCGATCTCCGCACCCGACGCACGTTTGGATATACCACCGGCATTTATAATTACGGTTACATCGCGCTGCCGCTGGTGGTCTCACTCTTTGATCGCGCTACGCTTGGCGTGCTTTTTACTTTTAACCTCGGCGTCGAGATCGCTTTTTGGACCGCCGGTTTGATCGTGCTAACGGGCGGGGGCTTAGCCGGAAACTGGCGGCGAATCCTCAATCCACCCATCCTCTCGATTGTCGCCTCCGTTCTCCTGAATCTACTCGTGCCGCGTGAGGCGCTCCCGACATTCCTAACCTCTGCGATTCACAGTATCGGCAGCATCGGCATTCCTCTCGCCCTCCTCCTCACCGGTGCGACCATGGCCGACTGGTTGCCGTCGTTGAAGACCGGATTTCGTCCTTCCATCGTTCTCTTATCTAGCGCGCTGCGATTGGGAATCCTGCCCGTGCTTTTTCTGCTCACCATGAGTTACCTGCCACTTCCGTCGGAATTAAAACGCGTCATCATCATCCAATCCGCCATGCCCGCGGGAATGCTCCCCGTTGTCATCGCCAAACACTACGGCGGGGACGCGGGCGCGGCTCTGCAAGTCGTCATTGGCACATCGATTCTCGGATTACTAACTATTCCGTTTTGGATCCGACTGGGTCTGCACTTGCTCGGCTCGGCGTAGCGGCAGTCGGTGACCGCCGAATCAATCCCGACGGTCATTGACCGCCGCTACAAGTCGCGCAGGGTGAACGCCCCGTCGTAGAGCGCCTTGCCAATGATCACTCCATGGATGCCATCGATCGTGCGCAGCTTCCTAACATCCTCTGCTGTGCCCACGCCCCCGCTAGCAATCAGATCGCAGGGTGCCGCTGCTAACATTTCGCCCAAAGCGGGAAAATTCGGACCCGTCAACATCCCGTCGGTCGCGATGTCGGTATAAATAATCGTTTGCACTCCGAGATCGACCATCCGTTTTGCGAGCTCGGTCGCCTTCATGCCCGAGCCAGAAGTCCAGCCGCGCAACGAGACCTCTCCATCCTTTGCATCGATGCCGATGGCGATTTTCTCCGCCGTAAAAATCGCGATCAACTCCGCGACAAACTCCGGCGACTCGCACGCCTTCGTGCCTACGACCACGCGAGCCACACCCGCCGACAGTGCCCGCTCGATGGCGCTCAGCGACCGCATTCCCCCGCCGAGTTCGCACGGGATCGAGACTGCTTTCGTGATTTCGCGGACCGCTTCCAGATTACGCTGTTCGCCGGTGAACGCGGCGTCCAGATCGACGAGGTGCAGCCAGTCGCCGCCCTCGGCCTCCCAGCGTTTCGCAAAGGCCACCGGGTCGTTGGAATAGACCGTTTTCAACTCGGCTTTGCCTTGTTTGAGGCGCACCACTTCGCCGCCCATTAGATCGATCGCTGGATAAAGTAACATCAGATCGATTCCACAAAGTTCCGCAGGATACGCAAGCCATTTGCCTGACTTTTTTCCGGGTGAAACTGCACGCCGTGGACCGAGCCCTGCGAGACGGCGGCGGCAAACGATTCGCCGTATTCTGCCGTCGCGCTCACCGCTGAGCGATCCGTCGGCGCGGGAAAGTAGGAATGCACAAAAAAGACAAACGGATTCTCCGTTAACCCGGTCCAGAGCGGCGAAGGCCGGGTCTCCAGCGTGTTCCAGCCAATCTGCGGCACCTTCATGCCGGGAGCGGAAAACCGCTTCACCATGCCTGGGAAAAAACCGAGCCCAGCCACCCCGGGTGCCTCGACACTCCCCTCGAAGAGTAGCTGGTAGCCGACACAAATCCCGAGGAACGGACGGCCCGAATGCAACCACGCCTGCATCGGTTCCCACAGCCCGCGGCTGCGCAGATTCGCCGCGCAATCGCCAAAATGCCCCACGCCCGGGAGCACCACCGCATCCATTTCCGCCAACCCGGCCGGATCGGACACCAGCTTCACCTCCGCCCCGATATGAAGGAGCGCCTTCTCTACCGACCGCAAATTTCCACTCCCATAATCGATCAACGCAATCATCGTCGGGAAACTACCACCGCCCACTCCCCCCCGGCAAGCGGCGTCTCCTTTTCACCGCCATCGGCCGCGGTTTTGGATTGGGAGAAGGGGATATCGCTAAAACAAACCCAAGATCGACCTTCTCTGTGCCTTCCTTCAAGCCACGTCTCTCGCCGTCAAAAACCGTAGCAAGAAACCCCAGCGGTGGGCCTTTTAATCACTAAACCTTTCCTCCATCGGAAAACAAAACGTTTGACCGGAAGTGCATCCGACAGCGGCGGAAGTCCTTCTTCCGCGAACCGGGTCTCCGAAAAACGAAAAACCGAGCAAAGACCAGGGACGTATATCGATAGGAAATGTAAGGAGCCTATCCAAAGAGATTTTATTGACTAAATGGGGCGAAATTTTGATAACGAATAGATGTCTCCTCGCGTTTTCATCTTAACCACTTTTCTCTTGGTGGTATCAGTGAATGCGAATTTTTCCTCTTGGCAGTTTGAGCATTTCGCAGAAGATCAATTATTGGATATATCCATCAGTGGTTCAGAGGCAGACCCCGATAAAGACTCGATTAACAACCTGCTTGAATACGCCTACGGCACGAACCCGTGGGCACCAGAGAGTGGCGTCTTACCTGTGATCGCTGAAGACTCGGATCACCTCAGCATCACCTTTCGCAAGGCCCATATCGCTTGGGATTTATTGTTAAATTTGCAGACCAGTAACGATTTGGTTAGTTGGACTATTCCAAACGGTGTAACCACCGCGATCGATTATAGTCTCGATGATGTTTATCTGGTTAGACTGACGGATTCAGCGGACACGAGCCATGCGAAGCAACGTTTTTTGCGCTTGAAGGCTGCTCTCGATGCGGACCAAGACGGTTTACCTGACGATTGGGAGGTGCGTTATTTTAAAAATTTTTCTCATTTCCCCGATTGGGACGATGACGGAGACGGATTGAGTAACATTGCCGAATATCGTCAGAATACCGACCCGGCAGATTACTATAACAGCGTTGCACCCCAATTGGTTTTAATCAGTGGCAATAACCAGACTCCTGAGGGAATTGATCTTCCGCTTCCGCAGGATTTGGTCGTCCGTGTGCAAACACCGACCGGGTCGCCACTAAAAAACGCCCCTCTGCAATACTTGCTAATCTCAGGAGAGGGAGATTTAAGCCCTAATAACTATGGAACATTAAGTGACGGCACAAATTCGGCGACATTTATTCCCTACGATATTTACACTACGTCCACTATCCAGGTGAAGGCCGTAGGCTACGACTCTGCAGTGACGTTTACCGTCTTACCCAAAGTGGATGCGCCAGTAGCCAAACTAGCAGACAGGCGCAACGATGGCGTCGTGGATATTAGCTGGACTCATGCTCGTCCTAGCCATGCCACTTTTACGGTTGAGCGCGCGGCTGATGGGCTGGACTGGCAAGAGGTCGGCACCTCGCCCGCTGGAAGCACCAACTTTACCGATGCCACCGCGTTATCAGGAGTGGTTTATGTTTATCGAGTCAGGGCTCAGGGTGCAACGGCATCAGCACCCAGTCAGCCCACGGCGACAGAGCCCGATGAGGATGCCGATGGCGATGGCCTGACCAACCAAGAAGAAGCTGTAATCGGCTCGCTCCGTCAAAACGCACATAGCGACAGTGATTTATTGCCTGATGGAGAAGATGCCATCCCGACAGATGGCGATCTAACATTTGCCCGTGTTCGCGTGCCCCATTTCGCTCTCGTTAAGCTGCCCGAAGATTTTGAGGTCACGGGAATTAACTCCCAAGGGGTGGCCGTTGGGTCTAGCGCACAAGGCATGCAGGTTTGGGCGGGCGGTCAGTGCTTCCCGATTCCTGTCTACACGGAAGGAGAAATGGGGCTCTTTAATTTGTCTAACTACGGCAATGCCTCTATCGATGACCAAGGGAAAATTGCCTACTCACAGAGCTGTTATGGCACTGGGGTCGATCTCATTCCCAATCTCTATTTGAACGGCAATATCACAGGGATCTATCAATTCAATGGGGCTGTTGTGACCAGAGTCGATCTACTAAGCTCAATAGCCCCTTCGCCTTCAGGACTTCAAATTGATACCTCATTCGGTAATATTTCGCCAAGCGGCCAAATTTTTGGGTCGAGTCTTAATATCGTTTCGCCCTTTGTAAAATTCCCACCGACCGACGACAGCCCGGCTATTTACATTGATCAGTACTATCGACCTTCAACCATTTGGGCAACTTCCGATCATCCGACAGAATTAAATGGACTAACCTATAAAAATGATCGCGTTTTGACTCAGATCCCGACCATGTTTTTTAATCTAACGCAGGCCATTGTTTACAATCAAAAAGGAATTGAGGATGGGTGTGCAGTTTGGGGGGTAAATTCCTTAGGACATTATTTTGGCAACACCACTGAGTACTATGATACGACGATTGATTTTCTCCTTAAAACGCCGGGTTATAACGCGATAGCCTCGTATTTATACAATGGTTATACCACTGAGAATTTTGGACTGATCTGGCTTGAATCCACAGCGGAACCTGTTTCATTAAGTTCTGGCAGTGCTGCGTATGGACTTAACGATATGGATATAGCCGTTGGACTCAGAGGAATCACTGAACAAAATCCCACGCTTTGGCTGGGCGAAAAAAACTGGATGGCCAAAGACCTTCCTATTTACGGCGAAAAGAAAAAATACATCTTCCCCTCGGGAATTGATAACCGATGCATCATGCTGATGAGCAATTACACCGACCTCTGGGTCAACGGTCTAAACTACGATCTGGGCGAACTGAGTGGCCAACCAAATGGCACGGTTTACTCCGGCCAATTGACCGAAAGCGGAATCCTATCAGCAAAATTGTACGATCCCGTGACGAGCAATTCCACCAGCGCTCTCCTCCTACCTGTGGAGGTAGTGCCAGATTTTAACCGCGACGGAATTATTGATGACAAGGACCGTAGCAAGGTCAACAAAGACAATCCCTTCCGATTCTGGATTAACGATGACGACGATTTAGGAGAAACAGAAGGTGACGATATACCAGACGACGGCACGAGGAATTGGAACGACAACGCGGTTAACGGCGTGCGTGATTTGGTCGATTTCTTCCCGCTCTGGCTGGACATCAATCAACTTTTGGAAACATTACCTCCCGATCAATACACCTACTATCTAAAACAGGCTGACAACGCTCTGAGCTTTGCCTACACAGACCTAAAGCCGGCCGGCGGAGAAGATGAAAAGACTGCCGGTGCATTCCTGAATGACCCAGCTACCGCACAGCAACTAAAAGCCGCGCAAACCTATCAGATTACGAACGCCGGTGTCCAATTAACAACGGCTTTTCTTAATACGATCAAGAACGACAAAAAAGGCGTGCTGTTGGTAGAGGGGCGCCTTCAAACCACAAAACCACTGGTCCTGGAAGTGCGCAAAAACACGGGTGGCGTCATAACGACGGCAGCTTTTGAGATCAGCATCGACAGTGTCGAAAAGATGTATCGAAAGTGGGACTTGTATAATCTCGGCACCCCTGCCGTAGACAACGGAAAATCCGATGGCTCAGGACCACAAAACTATCCAGACAAATACTGTAGCAACAAAGCGTTCGTGATGGTGCATGGTTACAATGTAAATCCCGAAGCGGCCCGTGGATGGGGTGCAGAAATGTTCAAACGGTTTTTCCAAACTGGTTCCAAGGCAAAGTTTTACAATGTTAGATGGTATGGTTATGAGACTCAGGTTGGCCCAGTGACCACAAATTATCAGACGAACGTAAACAATGCGTTTGCTGCTGCTCAAGACCTGGCTGGTTTGCTGAGCGGCGTAAACAACGTGACAATCGCAGGACACAGTTTGGGTAATATGCTGGTCAGCAGTGCGATTCAAGATTGGGGCGCTAGTCCGCAGACTTACTTTATGATCGATGCGGCTGTTGCAAAACAAGCCTACAACGGAAGTGAAGAAGATCTGAGTGGCGGAGGACAGATCGGAATGGAACATCCAGAATGGGTGCCTTATGCCCATCGACTTTGGAGCGCGAAGTGGCACGTGCTCTTTGATGCAAGCGACAACCGCAGCAAGCTAGACTGGGATGACCGTCTGGCAAATGTCGCAAACATCAATACTTACAACTTTTACTCCACCGGTGAGGAAGTGTTGCACAATCCTACTTCCGCGCCTCATCTTCCACTAAGTGCCAACGAAGTTTGGAATAACCAGGAACGGATGAAGGGCCGTTTTGTAACTGGCCAAATTCTTTCCAGTAATTACGGTGGCTGGGAATTTAACCCCTACTATGATCTTAATAGTTTTTATCATATGGATCCCGCACTTGCGAATGGTATTAGCAACATCAATTTGAAGGTTCGGCCCTTTTTTAATCCCGGACCGGCGGAGCTTTACGGGCAGAACGGCAGTGCCTATGCCTCACCAGGACAACATCGAAATACCTTGCTTGCAGAGATGGTTCCTGCTCTCTCATTTGCTGCGGGTTCGAATAATCTAGAAAGCTTTGGGGATGGTGGAAACTTCGACATGATGAAGATGAAGAACGGCTGGCCTCGTTCTAACCCGGATTGGCAGCACAGCGATGTAAAGATCGTGGCTTATATATATCTGCACAAACTATACGAGACTTTTGCAGAGCTAGGAGAATTGAAACAATGAAAACGTTTATACTTGCAGGAATTACCGCTATTATCATTGCCGCAGTGGCAGTGCCAGCCATCAGTTATCCAGAGGGGAAAATCACCATCAAAGTGACAGACGAGAAGTCCGAAGCAATCCAAGGAGCAGATGTCGGCATTGGGTTTTCGGTGCAAAGCAATAGGTATTTCGGAAACGAAGAAGTTGAGGTTCGTGGGATAAGCGACCCGGACGGCCAGTTTATCGGGCAGGCGAGAGGTGACAAAAGCCTAGGGTTCACGATCAAAAAATCGGGGTATTATCAAACTACTGGAAAATTCGATTTTGACGAGATTAAGGCTGATCGATGGCAGCCCTGGAATCCAACGCTTGCTGTTGTTCTAAAACAGATCGGAAAACCGGCTCCAATGTATATTCGCAAAGCTCGTTTGGAGGTTCCTGTAGTTGATGAGCCGATCGGGTTTGACCTAGAAGCAAGTGACTGGGTATCTCCGCATGGCAAAGGCACGGTTAAAGACTTCATATTTACACTTACTCGTAAATGGGTGGATAAAACCAATTTCGACGTGCGCCTAGCATTGAGCTTTTCGAATCCGGGCGATGGCATCCAAAACATTGAAATACCGAAGAATTACGGAAGCGAACTTAAGCTGCCTCGGACCGCGCCAGAGGAAGGCTACCAAGCCCAACTTTCAACTTCAATCGGTCGGGTGCCCGGAAGAAAAATCCAGAATCAGGCGAACGATAGGCGAAATCATATTTATCGGGTGAGAACCGTTCTTGGTGAGCAGGGGCAAATACGAAGTGCGTTGTATGGCAAAATCCATGGCGACTTCAGGCTCGATCCGATTCGATCAAAAACAGGGGTTGTGGCATTCACCTATTACCTAAATCCAACTTCCCTAGACCGTAATCTTGAGTCTGATCCAAAACGCAATCTGTTCACAATCCTTGAACCGAGCGAAAAGGTAAACGAACCCTAGTTTGCTAAAACTTGCGCAAAGTTGCCAGATTTAGGCCGTCCAGAGGGACAGAACAAATACGATTGGAACTTTGAAATCAATGTTCCGGGTGGCGGCTTACTAACTAGAAAAGACGCCTTTTGCCTTTGAAGCTCCCACAGAAGGCTATCAACCAAACGACACAATTAACATGCCATCTTCTTTGCCATTTGGTTTTGGAGGATGGAGTAGCCACGCCAAACGTGATTACTTTATTCGTTTCGAGGATCAAACGTAAGCGTAACGCGGAGTGCCTTGGTTTTGTCGCTTGACCAGGCTTTATCATAGATGTCGTAGATGACTTGGCTATGACATCTATGATCTTTTAAGCCGCTTGCCGATGTGCCGGGGCATGCGCTTTTTGTGCTCTGGTTGCTCTGGCCCAGGCATCGAGGAGTGAGCGGGTCTTTGCGTTGGCCTGGAGATCGACGAGGTGACGGAATGCTGCACTTTTTGAGTCAATCCCGCAACGGCGGATAAGCTGGAGAATGTCTAACAGATCTTTGCCAAGACGGCGGCGCTCGTCGTTTCTCATCGCGTGCATTTGCTTAATTTTGGAGTTTGCTCAAGGCGCACGTTTTGTAGTCTGGTCGTTTACCTCTAACCAAAGCATGTGTGCCATTTCTGGAATCATCCAACCGTCCTCCGCCCGGGAGCAATCCCTGGCGTTGGTCGGCAAAATGGCCGATGCGATGGCGCATCGCGGACCGGATGATTCTGGCAAATGGATTTCCCCCACGGGCGACTGCGCACTCTCCCATCGGCGGTTGAGCATTATTGACCTGTCGATCGACGGCCACCAGCCCATGCTATCGGCTGATGGCAGGTATGCTCTGACCTTTAATGGGGAGATTTATAATTACCTTTCCCTGCGAGCCCAGCTAGAAGGTTAAGCAACTTATTTTCTGTAAAAGTGATTTGGCTATAAACTGAAGGATGGTTGGTTAGGGTTTGTGGTGGGGGAGGTAGGCTTTGCCGGTTTCCCATTCGTCGGAGATTTCGGAGAGGATGGCGGTTACTAGCCG
>JBBRPA010000004.1:0-102140 GCA_038228695.1 Chthoniobacterales bacterium | reverse complement strand
TTGCTTTTCTGAATTCCGCGACAGCCCAATCGGGCGCTTTGCGCCGTATAAATCTGGCTGCTGTATTCCGTAGGAATCCTTTCTCTTATAAGCATTGTCACAGACTCGATGATTTGTTTCTGATTTTTCCAGATCAGGCTTAGAGCAGAAAACGGTTTGCCCTGGCACATGATAGTTTGGCGTAATTGACTTCCGAACAGGGCTTTTGCGCGGACGCCCCCGACGACGTTTAATTGGCAACAAAGTGGAGGTTGGTGATATTTTTTCACCGCCTTTTCCTAACGTCGTATAGTTGTGAAGCCGTCTGTCTTGCCGGTCATAAAAGAGTGAACACTTGTCAAAACAAAGTTTGGCTGGATCGGCTACGATAACTCCCCATCTCTTTCTACCACGCCCTTTTTTGGTTCGCATCTTGGTTTCAAAAGTTAACAATCCTTCCCGTCTGAGTTTTGAGAGTTCACGGGTGGCGTGCTCCCGGCTATAGCCTGTCTGCCGACAGAAGGCGGCTAGATCGAGGTCACCCCAAATCGGAGAGCGTGCGGCCACGTTTTCAAGCCAACCCTTCAAACGGGCACGACACGGCACCGCGTCGCCGCGACGACGGCCACGCCGTCGGGCAGGGGATTCTTTTTCTTGCTGGCATATGGGCGCACCCCAGCCGTTAGAAAAATTCGACATTTTTCTTGACTTCCGGCTGTCGAAAGCCAAACTGCCGAAGATCTAAACTTGGCTATTTGGCTCCTAAAGCCTTCGGGGATTGATGAGCGACCAACTCATCAATCCCCGTTTTTTTGGTTGTGTTAGTATTTAGTTAGGTAATGGGCATAATGGTCACCTCCTCGAAGTAAGGGATTGCGACTGAGAAACTGCGCCGCGAATGGAGCAGATTGAGCTATTCCGCCCGTCCTGCCGTGTATTTCAAGACTTCCTCGGAAACAAATTCCAGAAAGCTAACTGGAAAAAGGTGCTCTGCGGATGGCGCAAATTACGAAATGCAATGCGCTAGGTTTTAGCCTCAATAGGAACTGAATCGTATCTATGGCTAACAATAACGTCAGTGAAACAACGGTTGGCCAGATTTTGACCTGGATGACATCATGCCCTGAATTACTGGAATCAGTGAGGGCAATGAAAGAGGAAATGTCAGGACTGCGATCTGATCTAAAAAATTCCAGACCTATTACTGCTGAATCTGACGGATGGCTGGATGCCAAGGCCGCTGGCAAATATCTCAAAATGTCACCTGCAACCTTTAACAAATATCGTTACGAAACGACGCCTAAAATTAAAGGCTATAAGGTTGGAGGGAAAATGCTCTACGAAAAAACTGACTTGGATAATTTCGTCAAATTATGGGAGATCAAATCAGCGGGTCTTGCTTAGTGCGAGAAACGCTTTGATTTTTTCTGCGTAGCCAGAGGGAGGCATGATTCCAAACCACTCATCCGCCTGCGCATCAGTGACGTTTCGCTTGTAGCTATCAATGATTTCTTTGGGTGAATTTCCCATTTCCTGGGCCAATTCTGGCAGATTGCCTTTCAAGTGCCTGATCCGATAACTCGCATAGCTGTGTCTCAACCCGTCATAAATGCCCTTAACTTCGGCTCTTTTCCGAAGGTTCATCATTTTATCTATATAAGCCTGTTTATGTTTCCAAATGGGTCCGATTAATCCACAAAATGGCTTCAGCCAAGCCTCTGTAACTGGATGTAAAGGAATGTCGCGATTGGCTTTCGACCGGACTTTTTGTCCAGTAATATGCAGGTATCTATCGTTCCAAATAAAAGATTCCCAGGTTAGCGGACGACGTTTAGCTCCCTCTGCGTGAAACTCGGCGGGTCTTAATCCCTCAAAGGCTCCCGTCACCAAGGCGGGTATGAGATCAAGATCGCTGTCAAACGCCGCCAGTAGAAGTTTTTGGATTTCTTTAGGCGTGTAAATTTCCACCTCACCTCGATCATCTTTTTTAGGTCTGCGAACCTTCTGAAACTCTGTTTTTCCAAGATCAGGGATGGCTCGTAAAGTGTCTTTGGCGAAGAATGACAAACTGACAAGTGATCCGAGATTTCCCGTGCGTGTTTTTGCACTCCAGAATTTTCCAGCCTTCTCGTCTTTACGGGTGTTCAGCCAGTCGGCGATTTCCAAAGTGGTTATCTGGTGAATCTGCCTAGCACCAAAGTCTTTTTTGAAACGGCGGAAATGTTTCTCCAGTGTCTTTATCTGGATCGGAGAAATGTTGTTACTCTTTTGATGTTCAATGAAAATGTCGGCACACTCTGTGAAATTTCTTGGCTCAAACTTCTTGTGTTGCTGATGAGCCAGAAAAAAAGTCACAGCTTCACGCAGAGTAGCACCATTGGCCTGCTCTCTTAAAAGCTGCTCTAGTTCCGAATAATTTCTAACGTCACTGTTTAGGGGATTGAGTGAAAGGGAGTTTGCCCGGTCAGTATCGAGTTTGGAAAACTCGCTTTCGAGATACAGCATTGCCTTCTCAAAGGTCCTAAAACTGTTGCGCATTGGCTTTGCTGCAAAGCGGAAATAGGTTCCGAATTTGTTATCGCTCCACTTTTTGATGCGTCCGGTTCGCCCATTTTTTTCAAAAACAAAAGGAAATGTCACGCCAGTGCCATTCTTAGAACGAGGTTTGGTCATTTTTCCAATATGCACTGTATGCACAAACAGACAAACGGATTTGCATAAAGAAGCAATCGGTCGTGCGCTGCAAAACTCGGCTAATGCTCGCTGAGTGAGAGTCTTACGCCTAGATTAAGGCATTTAAAAAAGTGCTCGGGGGGGGACTTGAACCCCCACGCCTTTCGGCATACGCACCTCAAACGTACGTGTCTGCCATTTCACCACCCGAGCTTTGAAATGAGTCGCGAAAATACCGCGGCGGGTGCTTTCTGCAAGTTTTCTTTGCGGTTGCCCCCAGAAAAACTCTTTCCATTCACCCCGAACCACCTTAGCTTTTTCCCAGTTCAAACCACCCTAGAATCCCATGAAAAAATCCTCTCACGCTTTTACCCTCGTTGAGTTACTCGTCGTCATCGTCATCATCGCCATTCTTGCCGGGATCGCTCTGCCCGTTTTCCAGAAGTCGCAGGAAAAAGCCCGCGCGATCAGCGATCTGAGCAATCTGCGGCAATTGGGTATCGGCGTGCAGGCGTTCAAAGGGGATAACGACGGAAATCTGCCGGACGGAAAAACCAATGCCGGGTCACAAACTTGGCCCCAGCAAATGTTTACCTACGTGTCTTCGTGGAAATCTTTCAAATCACCTTTCGACACCCGGGCACTGGTCGATGGTTCGGCAACCTCGACGACCGCCGTCGTTAGCTACGGTTTCAACGGAAAGAATGGAACGGGAACAGGCGCGTCCACCAATGGCCTGCTCGGGGCGGATAGCTCGAAATTCAATTTCCCCTCGAATCTCATCATGCTTGCGCCTAAGCAGGATGCTGCCACAACCGTCAAATTCAGCGGGACTAGCGCCACAGACTTAGTCGTGCTCCCGGCAGAATCCGGGGGCTCGCTCACCCTTCCTCGCGGCACCCACCTGACTAGGGCGCGGATCAACGTGGTTTTTGCCGACGGTCATTCCGAGGATATTCCCTTCGTAAAATTTATTGATGACTCAAAGCCTTCTGCCAGTGGCGGCGGCAAAATGCGCTGGATCTACGATGATTCGGGAGCCTAGCCGTGTCCCGGTCGAGCTCGCCAGCCGAGCGTATTCGATCGAAATCGGATCAGGCCTGCTAACATCGGTTGGTGCATCCATCGCCGCCCTCGGCATCGGGCAAAAAGGGGTGGTCATCACGGATTCCCGCGTCGGTCCGCTCTACGCTGACCAAGTGATCCAGAGCCTAGCGCAAGCCGGACTCCAGACCACACTCCTAACCGTTCCAGCAGGAGAAAAGAGCAAGTCGCTCTCCATCGCGGAAAGTTTGCTTGAGCAGATGACCGCCGCCGGACTGGATCGCGGATCATTTGTGGTGGCCCTCGGCGGTGGCGTGATTGGTGACCTCGCCGGGTTCGTTGCCTCGATCTATTTCCGCGGCATTCCCTACGTGCAAATTCCCACGACGGTGCTCGCGCAGGTCGATAGTTCGATTGGCGGCAAAACTGGCGTCAACCTCGCGACCGGGAAAAATCTCGTTGGAAGTTTTCACCAACCACGCGCGGTTTTTGCCGATGTTAGCACGCTGGAGACGCTGCCCCCACGCGAGTTTAACGAAGGCTTCGCCGAGATCATCAAACACGCCATCATTCGCGACGCAGCACTTTTTCGACAGTTGGAAAATTTCAAACGCGCCGATCTCGCAGAGATCATCCATCGCAACATCGAGATCAAAGCTGCGATTGTTTCGGAGGACGAATTCGAGTCAAAGGGCCTCCGCGCCCTCCTCAACTTCGGCCACACCATTGGGCACGGAATCGAAAACGCCGCCGGCTATGGGACCCTGCTTCACGGTGAGGCGATTAGCTTAGGCCTCATCGCAGCGTCACGGCTATCGGTTACCCATGCCGGGATGCCTCTGGCAGAATGCGTCGCCATCGAAAAATTGCTAACCCAATTCGAGTTGCCTACACAGCTCACCGCTAACATTGCCACCGAATCCATTTTGAATGCGATGGCGAAGGATAAAAAATTCGCTGCAGGTCAGATTCGTTTCATCCTTTCCTCTGGTCTTGGCCAGGCACACATCTCCAACGACATCACTCTGGCTGACATCCGACAAAGCATCGAGACGCTGCGGTAATTTCCTGATTCATTTAATCGCATGAACCACACCGAAGCCTGCATCGCGTTGAACATGATCCCGCGCATCGGTCCGGTGCGAATCCGGAAGTTGCTGGATTTTTTCGGATCTCCCGAAGCGATTCTTTCCGCCAAGAAATCGCAGTTCGAGCAAATCCCGGGCATCGGCCCGGACACCGCGACGGAGCTTGCAGCTTGGGAGCAAACGGTTGATCTCAGCGCCGAGTTGGCTCGCATTCAGGAATTCGGCGTGCATGTCATCACTCAGGCCGATCCGGTGTATCCGCCGATGTTGCGGGAAATTCACGACCCGCCGACCGTGCTTTACGTTTGGGGCAAACTGTTAGAAAACGATCGACATGCCGTGGGCGTGGTTGGCTCACGCAAGACGACTCATTACGGAATCGAGTGTGCCCGGAAGCTTTCCTATCAGCTCGCCTACTCCGGACTGACCGTGGTCAGCGGATTAGCCCGCGGGATCGACACGGCGGCGCATCAGGGTGCGCTAGCTGCAAAAGGCAGAACGATCGCGGTCATTGGCAGCGGGTTCCAATTTCTCTACCCGCCGGAAAACCGCGAACTAGCGGAGAAAATTGTCGCGAACGGCGCGGTCGTGTCGGAATTTTCCATCACCGTGCAACCCGATCGGCAGACATTTCCGATGCGCAATCGCATCATCAGCGGCTGGAGCTTCGGCACCTTGGTCGTCGAAGCCGGTCTAAATAGTGGTGCGCTGATCAGCGCGAACATGGCCCTCGAACAAGGTCGAACGGTCTATTCCGTCCCCGGCCCGATCGACCGCCCAAACTCGATGGGCACGAACAAACTGATTCAGCAGGGCGCCAAGCTAGTCCTCGATGCGGGCGACATTCTCGATGATCTCGGAACGCTTTTCCGGCATCAACCTGAATTGATCCGCAGCGCACCCGATGATCTTACCGAAGAACAAAAGACCATCTACCAAGCCATCGCTGACGACGAGGCTTTGATCGACCAAATTGTTGCTCGAAGCGGGTTGCCCGCTGGAAAAGTGATGTCCACCCTACTAACACTCGAGATGAAAAACCTCGTCAAACAGCTTCCTGGCCAACGTTTCGTTAGACTGCTCTAGCGGTCTTCTCCCTGTCAGTCACTCGGCTTTAATTTCCTCGCCGCGCCCGCTGCTCCAAGAGCGCTCGACGCTCTCCATCAAACGCTGCACCCCGGCTTTGGTGCTAATCCGGTATTCGACGGTATGAGCATGGGTGGTAGCGGGATAAATTTTCGTGACTTTTTTCCAAAGCAACTGATCCCCGGCCACTTTATCTGCCGCCTCCTCCACCTTGTCTTTGACTAGGTCCATCGCGGATTGACCGAGGCCTAGCGGCGTCTGGGGCGTGGTCAATTCCTGATAGTAAAAGCGCGCGACAACCGAGCCACCGGTGTCGATGGTTAGTTCCGTCACTCGGTTGAGAGGTTCGATAGTGTATTCGTGCGTGCTGACCGATTGAATCCGATTGAGTTGCACGCGATAAATGCCTCCCGGTAGCACGGCACGCCAGAAATGTTCGAGCGGTGTAGTTGCCGGGGTGGGACTTGGATCCTGCGCCAAGCAGAGGGTCGCAGATAGAAAGAACAGGAGGAGGGTTTTCACGCCCACATCCTAGCCTTCGATTTCTCCCGGGGCAAGACCGGTCGGGAGTGGCGCGGGCCGTTCGACGGTCGAAGCAACGTCGTAATACTTTCCGGAATCCGAGGAAATGTGAAAGGCGTGCATGAGTTCCAGAACATGGAGCGCAAGATCGCCACTAGCACGATGCGGGCGCCCAAGTTTGGCAGCCACCGCCATGTCGGCGACACCAATGCCCCGGCAGTTTTCGGAGTAACCGTGGGTGAAGGGAATTTCCTGGAACTCCTTCTCGCCTGCTTTGCGTAATCGAACTGGGTCGCCGAAGCTGTTCGGGTCGGGCACGGCGAGGGTGCCTTCGCTGCCGTAGATTTCGATCCAAGGAAGCTGGTGTGAATGCACATCGAAACTGGTGATCATGGTTGCAATCGGGCCAGAAGCAAACTGGATGTTGCCGGTGACGTGTGTAGGAACATCGACGGTGAAAACCTGTCCTTTTTTCGGAGCGCTACCGATCGTTCGCTCGCTGAAGGATTTCGAGGTCAACCCGGCAACGCGAGTGACGGGGCCTAGCATCGCGACCAGCGCGGTGAGATAATATGGCCCCATGTCAAACATCGGGCCACCGCCAATTTTGTAAAAGAACTCTGGGTCGGGATGCCAGTTTTCCGCTCCGCGGCTAAGCATGAAAGCGGTAGCAGCAAGGGGGCGGCCAATGGCGCCGTCGCTGATGAGTTTGATAGAGGTCTGTAAACCAGCACCGAGAAAAGTGTCAGGCGCACAGCCTAGTCGGAGATTTTTCTCTTTTGCCAAAGCGACTAATCGGCTGCCGTCCTCCAACGCGACGCCGAGCGGCTTTTCGTTGTAAGCGGATTTGCCGGACTCCAAAATTTGCGTGGCAACCGAGGCGTGCGCGGCCGGGATGGTGAGGTTGACGATGATCTCGATTTCACTATCAGCCAGCATCTCGTCCACACTGAGCGCCTTCGGGATATTGTATTCTGCCGCTTTGGCCCGGGCGCGATCGAGGTCGATATCGGCCACTGCAACGAGGCGGATGTCGTGAAAGGTAGCGCAGGCTTTGGCGTAAGCGCCGCTGATGTTGCCGCAGCCAATGATTCCGATCGGAGTGGGTGTTGTTAGCATGGTTAGGAAAAGTTCAGCGTGCCGCCCAGAGTAGACCCCGTCGCGTGATTTCGCGGGCTTCGGGGACGTCGAAATCGGCCGCCACGTGGCCTAACGACGAGTAAAAGATTTTCCCTTTTCCCCAGCGGCGTTTCCAAACCACAGGCATGACGGTGCCAGCGATGTGGGGATGGATGGTGCCGTCAAAGGTTGTGGTCGCAAGCACCTCGTTCGACGGGTCCACGTGCATGTAATACTGCTCGCTCTGCATTCTAAAATCCCGCAGGCCGTCCATGATTGGATCCTCGCTGCGCGTAATCTTCACCGTGTAGTCGATGATGTTGCCGGGGTGCGCCACCCACTGGCCGCCCACCATGAATTGATAGTCGGTCGCAGCACGAAAGGCATCCGCCATTCCACCGTGCCAGCCGCCGAGACCAGCTCCGTTTTCCACCGCTAAGATTAACCCTTTGAGTTGGTCAGGAGAGATTTCGCCCATCGTCCAAACCGGCACGATGAGGTCGAGTATCGCCATTTTTTCAGCGTTGAGAAAAGAATCGAGGGTCTCGCTGATTTCCACCTCAAAATCAGCAACTTCGAGCAGATGGGCAAAAATTCCCGCACACTGGACGGGCTCGTGCCCAGCCCAACCTCCGGCAACAATGAGAGCTTTTTTCATAGGGAATGTGGAGATGAAACTAACTAGCTCGCTTCCGATCGCAAAACAATTTTGAAAATCCTTATCTCGCAGACGCCGCAAAGGCATCTTCGAGCAATCCGGCGAGTCTCCAGCCCGCTTTCGGAAGCTCTTTTTCGACCGTCTTGGAAGCCCAGATCGAGTAACTGTCGCGGCCAACGTGCGGAGTTTCGACCGCCGTCCAGTCCACCATTGGCTTACCTTTGCGATCGGTGGAAAACTGCTGCTGCGGGAGCATTTTCAGACGGTCATGGGCCTCTCGCGCAATCGGCAAAATCTCGTCGGCCCATTTCTCAACGACTGCCTCCACGGGAAGGGCCGGATCAGCTTTCCAATCCGTTGGCTCTTTGGCGATCATCTCAGCCGCAATGTCGCGCGGACCGTATTGATCGGCCAGCTTTCCGAGCAGCCGGCGGCGGTAAGAGAGGCAGGATTCCACCGCGTCGTAATCCCAGTAAGCGTGTAGGTTAGTAGCGCCGAAGTTAATGTCGTTGCCGCCACGACTTTCAAGTGCGGACGGGGCTGTGTTGGGATCAAGGCGATCGCCGTTTTTGTTCATAAAGATCGCGCCAACATGCATGGGCTGGTGGATATCGCCAACGTAATGACTGAGCAAAACGAGAGCGACGGCGGGTGTGATTTTAAGTTCGTTATCGGGCTTTTCCTTTCCCTCAATGACGCGGACGCAGTAGGGAATCATGTGCACGATGTCCCATTTCGAAACGCCTTTTTTTGTCGCCGCATACGACGGGGACTGGATCGGGACATCGGTGTAATGGAACCAATGATGCGAGGGCGGCAGATGATTCAGATCGTCACCGTCATAGGGCGGGTTGGCGGCGCGGAAGGCGAGTAGTTCCTGCTCGAGAGCGGGATTTTCGGGGAGGGTAAACGTTCCCGTCTTGCGATCTTCTCCGCGAAGTTCGTCGGGAAGGGTAGAGGCCCGCTCCAGCGTGATGGGACCGAGAAGTTTTTTAACGGCCTCCGCCGCAGGTTTGTCAGCGATCAGGCCGTCAGCGATAGCTCCAACGATGCGATGACCATTCTCGGAGTAGGCAAAGAGGAGGGATGCGCTTGAAATTTGGACAACCAGAAAGACCGCGACAATGGGAAATCTCATGGAATCACCTTGCGACTTGCTAACTCAATTGGCGAGTGGGAAATTAATTCCATGTCGGAGAACCCCCGCCCCTTCCTCCTCAACGGCCAATGGATCACCACGGACGATCTTGAAAAAATCAGCGATCGTCACGATGGCAGCCTAGTGGGGAGCATTTGCCTCGCCCATACGGAGCAGGTTGAACTGGCGGTAGCAGGTTGCCAGGCGGCTTTTGAGAAAACCCGCAAACTCAGCGCAGGGGAGCGATCTGGTCTTTTGGCGGGCGTGGCGGCGGGCATCGCGGCAAGAAGCGCGGAGTTTGTCGATTTGCTCATCCGCGAAGCGGGCAAGCCGCGAGACTTTGCGGCAGGAGAGGTGTTGCGCGCACAGCAGACGTTTCAATTCGCCGCGCAGGAAGCCTCGCAGGGAGTGGGCGAAATCATTGCGCTCGATGCGAGTCCGGCCGGAAAAAATCACACCGCCTCCGCACGCCGATTTCCGCTCGGGGTAATTCTAGGTATCACACCCTTCAATTTCCCGCTCAACCTCGTCGCGCACAAAGTGGCGCCCGCGCTAGCTGCGGGAAATGCAATCCTGATCAAACCGGCGCTGAAAACGCCGTTGGTTAGTCTGTTGTTAGGAGAGGTGCTCGTCGCGGCGGGTTGTCTGCCGGGCCAAGTGAACATCGTCCCTTTTCACCACGACTTACTCGAACCGCTTTACACCGATCCTCGGATCAAAATGGTCTCGTTTACCGGTAGCGCGGAGGTAGGCTGGAAAATCAAGGCCAAGGCGGTGAAACAAAAAGTCTGCCTCGAACTCGGCGGCAATGCAGCCCTGATCGTTCACGAAGGTTCCGCTTGGCGGGAAAAGATTGCAGCCATCGCGAGCGGAGCTTTTGGCTATGCGGGACAATCATGTATCAGCATTCAACGTCTGCTCGTCCACGAGTCGATCTATGAAAATTTTCGCGAGGCGCTCACGGTCCAAGTTCGCGACAAAGTGCGGGTCGGTCATCCAAACGAATCCGGGGTCACCGTTGGACCCATGATCGACGCGCCCTCGCTCAAAAAAGTGCTCGCTTGGGTCGAACGCGCAATTGCGGAGGGCGCGAAAAGTTTACTCCCTTTGCAGCACTCAGGAAATTATCTCCATCCCGTCATTCTGGAAAATGTTCCGCACGCCCAGCCGATTTCCTGCGAGGAAGCCTTTGCACCAGTGGTCGTGCTCTTGAAATACCGCGACTTCGACGAGGCGTTGCGAGCCGTAAACGACTCACGCTACGGCTTGCAAGCGGGGGTGCTAACCAACGATCTAACCTTGGCCGCGCGGGCCTACGAGGAACTGGAAGTCGGCGGCGTGCTCATCAACCAAGTGCCAACGTTCCGCGTCGAAAATATGCCCTACGGTGGATTGAAAGACAGCGGCTTCGGACGCGAGGGCGTGCGTTACGCGATGGAGGAAATGAGCGAACTGAAGTTGCTCGTGACCAACCACGGCTAGGTCACGGCTAGGTTTTTCGGGGAACCTACGCCACCATCGGCGAAGACCGCTTCCGCATGTTTGCGTTGAGGATTTTCTTCCGCAAACGCAGGCTGATCGGAGTCACTTCGACGTATTCATCGGGGGCGATATATTCGAGCGAACGCTCCAAAGTCATGGTTAGCGGAGGCGAAAGCGAGATGCCTTTACCGTCGCCGGTTGAACGCATGTTGCTGAGCTTTTTCGCTTTGCACGGATTGCACGGCATGTCGTCCGGGCGGGCGTTTTCGCCAAATATCATTCCCTCATAAACCTCGACGGCAGCCCCAATGAAGAGACGACCACGTTCTTGGAGCGGTTCAAGCGAGTAAGCGGTGCTAATCCCACCTTCCATGGCAATGAGCACGCCGTTGAAACGCGTCGGGATGTCGCCTTTATGCGGGGCGTATTCCTTGAAAATGTGAGACATGATGCCGTGGCCTTTCGTCGCATTAACGAGGTCGGTCTCGAAGCCGATCAAGCCGCGAGTGGGGACGACGGCGATGACGGAGACGTTGTTCGCTTGGTGATCCATGCTAACAATCTCAGCTTTGCGTCCGGCGAGGGATTGTAAAATGGTGCCCAGGTTTTCCGAGGGAACATCGACGTAAAGATTTTCGAGGGGCTCCATGAGTTTGCCTTCTTCGTCGCGCTTGAAAATGACCTCTGGCCGAGAAACAAGCAGCTCGAATCCTTCGCGGCGCATTTGCTCCACGATGATCGCGATCTGCATTTCTCCACGAGCCTTGATTTCGAAATGACCGGCTAGTTCGGTTTCATTGACCAAAATGGAGACGTTGGTGCGCGTCTCGCGAATGAGACGTTCGCGAATTTGACGGGCAGTCAGCAGTTTGCCCTCACGACCTGCCAGCGGACCGTCATTGATGCAAATTTTCATGCTGATCGTCGGCGGATCGATATCGACGAACGGCACCGAAGGGCGATCTTCCATATCGGTCAAAGTTTCGCCGATGTAGGCGTCTTCAAACCCGCAGAGCCCGATGATGTCGCCTTCGCTGGCGTTCTTGATCTCGGTTTTCAGCAAACCTTGATGGCCAAAGAGCGCGGTGACGTTAGTGCGCTCGCGGCGTCCGTCGAGGTGAATACAAACAATGCTGTCGCCGACCTTTACGCGACCGGAAATAATGCGGCCAAAAGCGATCCGACCGAGGTAATCGGAGTAATCGAGGTTGGAAACGAGCATCTGGAAGAAGCTGTGATCAGCCTTTCTCGGAGCCGGAATGTGCTTGATGATCGCCTTGTAGAGCGGCTCCATGTTTTCGCTTGGCTGATCGATTTCATCCTTCGCGTAACCAGCCTTGGCGCTGGCATAAACCACGGGAAAATCGAGTTGCAAATCACTCGCGCCGAGTTCCATGAAAAGCTCGAAGACCATATCGAGCACCTTGTGCGGACGAGCGTTCTCGCGGTCGATCTTGTTGATCACGACAATCGGTTTGGCGCCGTTTTCGAGCGCTTTACGAAGCACAAACTTGGTCTGCGCCTGCGGGCCGTCATGGGAATCAACGACGAGCAACACGCCATCGACCATCTTCATAATGCGCTCCACCTCGCCTCCGAAATCGGCGTGGCCGGGGGTATCGACGATGTTCACGTGGTATTCGTGCCACTGGAAAGCGGCGTTCTTGGCTTTGATCGTGATGCCTTTTTCCCGCTCCAGATCCATGGAATCCATGATGCGGTCCTCGGAAGCCTTCGCTTCGTTGGCGCGGAAGGTTCCTGATTGCTTGAGCAATTGATCGACGAGTGTGGTTTTGCCGTGGTCGACGTGGGCGATGATGGCGATGTTTCGAATGTGGTCCATAATGGTGCGGTTTTTCGTGCTGGGAAAAGGGGCGCGAATATGGACGCAGAGGCAGAGGGCGTCAACGGGCCATTTTAGAAATCCGGATCGCAGCCTGCATGATTTCCTCTGACGCGGAGAATTCTGTAACCGAATCTTCACACGGAACGTAAGTCTCAGTGGAATGTCCTTACCACTCGAAATACCCAGAGAACTGCCGGTTATTGTCCTTTCTCAGGCGGTCCTTTTCCCCAATTCGCTGCTTCCCTTGCACATTTTTGAGGAGCGCTACCGGGCCATGCTGAAGGCGTCGCTCGGCGGCCCGCGCATTTTTGGCGTCGCTCAAACTTTAGAGTGGAGCGATCCCAGTCTGCCGGTTCCAGACCTAGCCGGAGTCATGGGCATCGGAGTCATTCGCGCTTGCGTCGAACGGCCCGAGGGAACGTCTGACCTGATTTTGCAAGGGCTCGCCCGCGTCCGGATCGTCGGGGAGACGCAATCGGAACCTTTTCGTATATTGCAGGTCGAACCAGTGGCCACGGTCGTCGCGGATGAGGCGCAGACGGTCGTTCTCGCCAACTTGCTGCGTGAGCAGAGCCGGGCGCTCAGCGAACATGGTTACAGGGTCCCCAGCCAAATGGAGCAATACCTTGCCGGCGTGCAGGATCCCGAGATCATTGGCGATTTGCTCGCGTCGGCGTTTGTCGAGAATCCCGACACCCGGCAGGAAATTCTCGAAACCGAAGATCTCGAATCGCGCCTGGAGATTATCCTCGCCGCGATGCGGGAAATCATCACCCTCTAACCGGTCCTCTCCGTCGGCCGTTGTCGAATTTATCCCTGCAAACGCACTTCGGTTCCCGGTTCCCAGCGCAGGCCCCAGTCGCGCATCGTCTGCAAGATCGGCAGCAGCGCCAGTCCCTTCTCCGTCAACCGGTAGGCTGCCCGCTTGGAATCGCGCACTGCCGGGGCACGAACGATTAATTGGTGACGCGCCAGCCGAGTGAGACGCTCGCTCAGGATGTTCGTCGGGATGCCCTCCGGCGAGGCCAGAAAATCTTTAAATCGCGTCCGCCCGAGCAGGAGATCGCGGATGACGAGCAAAGTCCATTTATCCCCAAAAATATCCAGCGAACAAGCCACCGGACAAGGGGAACGGCGAGGATCGACTAGGGGCGAATCAGTTTCCATAACTGAGATTATTCACTTTTACTTGCATTTTACAATTGTTTTTACTTGTTTTCACTTGCTTTTTGCAAGTTTTAATTAAAGAATTTGCCACATGAACCCTTCTCCTCAACCTCGACTCGCCCCGCCCGGGGCCGGTTTGCCGAAACCGGAACTTCTCATCGCGCGGCTGATTTTTCGCCTGAAACGCCGCCTCGGGAACCGCAACTCGTTCATCACCACTTTTCACGAGGAGCGCGCCCGGGTTGCCCTTCTCCTTGCCGGATGCAACGACGAAACCGCCGCCAGCCAAGTGCTCATTCCCCGTTTGCCCGGGATGGAAGACAGTAGCCGCCATTGGTCGGTCTGGATGACGCTCGATCACCTCCGTATCGTCCATGGGGAAATCGGCGTGATTATTGACCATCTTGCCCGAGGACTTGTTCCGCCGAAAGTCGCCAGCACCGCTGCGGTCAAGCCCAACCCCGCCGTGACTGCGTCGGTCGTCCCAGCCTATGAAGCGTCCTGCGAAGAATTTCTCGCCCTTGTCGCCGCCCATCCCGACCTCCTCACCGCGGGGTTTCCTCATCCTTGGTTTGGCCCGCTCAACGCCCTCGACTGGCTGGCGTTGGCTGGAACTCACCTCGCGATCCACCGAGGTCAGATGGAAAAAATCATCGCGACGGTAAAAAGTCAGCCTCCCCAGAGCCCGACTGCGATTGCGTTACACCGCTGATTTTTTTGCGTAACTCCGCGCTCCGAAAATGGCCGTGCCGATCCGGATGAGCGTGGCCCCTTCCTCGATCGCGACTTCGAAATCGCCGCTCATGCCCATACTGAGGTGAGTGAGGGGAATGTGTTGTTCGGTGGCGAGTTTGTCGCGGAGTTGGCGGAGTTGGGCGAAAAAGGGGCGCGAAAGTTCGGGTTCCTCGGCGTAGGGGGCGATGGTCATGAGGCCGTCGATTTGCAAGCGAGGGAGGGCGATGATTTGTTCGATTTGTTCGCAGAGTTTGTCGGGTGGAAAGCCAAATTTACTGGATTCGCCCGCGACGTTGACTTCCAAAAGGATGCGCGGGAAGAGGCCGAGTTCGTCGGCGATGCGGTTGATTTGCGTAGCGAGTTCCAGCGAATCGACGCTGTGGATCATCTCGAAAAGTGGGAGGGCGTGGCGGATTTTATTGCTTTGAAGATGGCCAATGAGGTGCCAGCGAAGGTCGGCTGGAGCATCGGGAATTTTCGCACGGGCTTCCTGGACTTTGTTTTCGCCGAAGAGTCGCAATCCGCAGTCCCGGGCCTCGCGAATGGCTTCGACGGGATGCGTTTTCGAGACGGCGATGAGTTCGACGTCAGAAGGATTCCGACCGGCCCGGGTAGCAGCAGCGGCCATGCGGCTTTGGATCAACGCAATGGCGTCGGTCATATTCGTCTCGGACATTGGGAAAAAGGAAACCACCAAGCCTGCTGAAGACCAAGGAGGAAATTTTTCTGCAGACACTTATTACTACCGCTTTTCTTGGTGTCTTGAAGGCGTAGTGATGGTTTACTGAAGGAGTCATGCAGATCGAAACGTTTCAAATTTTCTTCGATTTGGTGGAGACCGCCAGTTTCTCCAAGGCCGCCGAAATGCATGGGATCACGCAAAGCGCGGTCAGCCAGCAAATCCGCGCGCTCGAACAGAAGTTTCAGGTGACCCTGATCGAGCGGGGAAAAAAGAATTTTTCGGTGACCGAGGAGGGCGAGGCGATGCTCCAGGCGGCGGGCGAAATTCTGCGCACCTACGATTCGCTCGGGCAACGCTTGGAGGCGTTAAAGACGAGTCGGAAAGGCACCATCCAGATCGCGGCGGTGCACAGTATCGGTCTGCACGAGTTGCCCCCGTATCTCAAGGAGTTTAAGAAAAAATACCGCGAGGTCGAGGTGACACTCGAGTTTCTGCGCTCCGCCCAAGTTTATCAGGCCGTGCTCGACGGACGCGCCGATCTCGGTTTGGTGGCGTTTCCGATGGAGCGCCGCGGCATCGACGTGGAATCCTTCTGGCGGGACAAACTCGTGCTCATCTGCGCGCCCTCCCACCGCCTGGCCCAGCGCGGGCGGCTCCGGTTGCGGGATCTCGACGGCGAAAAATTCGTCTCCTTCAGCTACGATCAACCGACGCGCAAGGCGATCGACCAGCTCCTCGACCGCGAAGGGGTCCGCATCCAGATCACGATGGAATTCGACAACATCGAGACCGTCAAACGCGTAGTGGAAATCGAGAGCGGCATCGCGATCGTCCCGCGCGCAGCCGTCGTCGAAGAGGTGCGATCCGGGTTGCTGGCCGCGGTCGAAATCGTTGGCGCCGATATGTGGCGGCCGCTCGGGCTCCTGATGAAAAAGAAAAAAGCACTCACCGCCGTTCAGTCCGCTTTCGTCAATCTACTCCGTCACACGCGAAAAAATTGGTAAAACGCCTTGCGGAGAAGCAAAATCACGCGATTTTTGCTTCATGAAAACGACCGTTGATATTCCAGAATCTGACCTTTTGGATGCAATGCGCCTGACGGGCGCGAAAACCAAACGCGATGCGATCGTCACCGCCGTGCAGGAATTCAACCGCCGCAGGAAAATGGCCGATCTCGTGAAATATACCGGCACTTTTGAAAGTATGATGACCAACGATGAGATCGAAGCACTAAACGATCTCGACGACCACAACAACGTCCCGTGAAGCTGGTCGATACCTCGTCCTGGGTCAATCAACAGAGATCGAAGGGGAATCCCTTGGTCCAGCAACGCGTTGAGGATCTGTTGAAAGCAGGACTAGCCGCGTGGTGCCCGGTTGTTCGCCTCGAACTTTGGGCTGGCGTTCGCAACGAACGCGAACGTCAGATCCTTCGCGTCTACGAGCAAGTCATTCCCGAGCTCCCCATCACCGACGAAGTCTGGCAGCTCGCCTGCGATCTCGCCGATCTCGGTCGCGGACGGGGCAGGACTTTCCCCAGCAACGACTTGCTCATCGCCGCCTGTGCCCTGCATCACAAGGTGGAAGTGGAACATGCCGACCAGCATTTCGACGAAATCCTCCAACTCAAAAAGCCATGACCGCACCCGCCATCGGCATCATCGGCGGCAGCGGCCTTTACCAGATCGAAGGCCTCGCAGACGCCCGGGAAATCCACGTGGACACCCCTTTCGGCCCGCCCAGCGATGCCATCGTCAGCGGCATTCTCGCAGACCGGCAGGTTTATTTCCTCCCTCGACACGGCAAAGGGCACCGAATTCTCCCGCAGGAAATCAATCACCGAGCCAACATTTACGCCCTAAAAACACTCGGGGTGGCTTGGATTCTTTCCGTCGGGGCCGTGGGCAGTTTGAAAGAGGAATACCCGCCCCGCCACATGGTCCTGCCCGATCAATTTTTCGACCGCACGACCCACCGCGAAGGACACACTTTTTTCGGAAACGGCATCGTCGCCCACGTCGGATTTGCCGATCCGACCAGCGAGCCACTGCGCGCCCTCCTCGTCCAAGTCCTGCGCGAAATGAACCTCCCGCACACCAACGGCGGCACCTACGTGAACATGGACGGACCCGCCTTCTCCACCCGCGCCGAGTCCAACGTCCACCGCCAGCTCGGCTTCGATGTCGTCGGCATGACCAATCTCCCCGAGGCCAAACTGGCTCGCGAAGCGGAGATCGCCTTCGCCGCCCTTTCGATGATCACCGATTACGATTGCTGGAAAACGGACGTCGAACCAGTCGGATTGGAAATGGTCCTCGGCCACCTGCTCGCCAACGCCAGCCAGGCCCGCGAAATCATCCGCCGCCTCATTCCGCTGATGCCTCGTAATGCCGATTGGCCGGAACATTCCGCTCTGGAGACAGCCATCATCACCGCCCGCGATCTCTGGCCCGAAGAAACCAGTCGCAAACTCGACGCCATCCTCTATCGTTTTAATCTGAAAAAATGAAGTTCTCACCGCTTTTCTCCGGCCTAGCCGCCCTCTGTCTCGCGCTCCAAACCAGCTGCGCCCAAGACGCCCTCCCCACCCCGAAGCCCCTCGCCAGCGCCACCCCTGCGGTTGAGGCCGCCAGCGCCGCCATCACCCTGCCCACCCCGAAGCCACTCACGGATCCCCCTGTTCCCGCCATGACCCTCCACCTCCCCGTCGATCCGGAGATCAACGCCGCCAGCCTCGCCCAATCCAACTTCATTCCCGGTAAAAGCCTCGTTTACTCGAACGTTTACATCAAGGGCCGTTACCTCGCGATGACCTTCGACGACGGCCCCAGCGCCGAATACACCGCCACACTGCTCGACGAACTCAAAAAACGAGAGATCAAAGCCACTTTCTTCCTCGTCGGCCAATGTGTCGTCGATCACCCCGAACTCGTCCAGCGCATGGTCGCCGAGGGCCACGAAGTCGCTAACCACTCTTGGTCGCATCCCGCCTTCGGCAAAATGGGCGACGCCGCCGTTCGCAACGAAATCCAGAAAACGCAGGACGCCATCATCGCTGCTTGCGGGATAAAACCCACTCTGCTCCGTCCACCCTACGGCTCGGTCACCACCGCCCAAAAACGCTGGATCCCCGCCGAGTTCGGCACCCAGATCATCCTCTGGTCGGTCGATCCGCTCGATTGGAAAAAACCCGGTGAAGCTGTTGTCCGCTCCCGCATCGTCAGCGGCGCAGCGGATGGCGCGATCATTCTCGCCCACGACATCCACGGCAGCACCGTCCGCGCCATGCCCGAGACTTTTGACCAACTCATCGCGAAGGGTTTCAAATTTGCCACCGTCTCGGAATTGCTCGCCATGGAACAACCCAAACCGGCCCCCGAGAAAGTCCTCGTCAAAGCAGACCCCGCCGCCAGCGCCCTCTCCGCAAAACCGAAAAAGACCAAGTGAAACTCGGGGCGGACTACCTGCAAAAGCGAGCCGCCCTGCTGACCGCGCTGGCTGAACTCGGCGAACTCGCCCGCGCCAGCAAAGCCGGTGAGGAAACGCTCGAAACCATCACCTCCCTCGGGCACCAACTGAGCGAACCCTTCCTCTTCGTCGTCGCCGGCGAAGTCAAGGCAGGGAAATCCTCTCTGCTCAACGCCATTTTCGGCGAAGAATTTTGCGCCGTTGATGTTTTGCCGAAAACCGACCGCATCTACCTCTTCAAATACGGCGAAACCGAGCAAAACATCGACATCAACACCCACCTCGCCGAACTGCATCGCCCGATCGAATTTCTCCGCGATTTTAACATCGTTGATACGCCCGGCACCAACAGCATCATCGCCGAGCATCAGGAAATCACCGAGCGCTTCATCCCGCTGGCCGACTTGATTTTATTTGTCTTCAGCGTCACCAATCCATGGGGTGCATCAGCTTGGGAATTCATGCATTTCATTCAGCAAAAATGGCTGAAAAACGTCGCCTTCGTCGTGCAACAAGCTGATCTGCGTTCTGCCGAGGAATTGGGGCGCATCGAAAGTCATCTCCGCCAGACTTCGCTGCAAAAACTGGGCGTCGAATGTCCGGTATTTTCCGTTTCCGCGAAGCTCGCTCTCGAATCGAGACAAACTGGCGACGCCGAAAAATGGCAGGCCAGCCAATTCCAAAAACTCGAAGATTTTATTAACACATCCGTCGCCGGCGGCGAACTGCGCCAGGAAAAACTTCGCTCCGTTAAACGCACTGCGGGAGTTGTCCTGCGGGATTTGCAGGAAAAAACCAAGAATGCACTCGTCATCATCGAGCAGGATTTTGCGCGATTAACGGAACTGAAAACCATTCTCGCGCAACGCCAAGAGCAATCGCTCCGGCACATCGGCGGCTTTCTCCGTACCGTCGAGCAAGCTTGTGATAAATGCCGCATCCGCGGCGAGGAAGTGCTTAAAGAACGGCTCACTCTGATGGGCACGCTTAAGCTCATGCTCCACAAAGGAGAATGGCAGCAGGATTTCCAGAAGCGTGTCGAAAGTGATTTGCAAGAAGCCGTCCAACGCGAAATTACGCGCGGTCTTGACCTCATCGAGGGCGACCTCAAATCGCTCTGGCAATCGCTCCACGAAAGTCTGCAACGCGGCTTCGCGGGTGACAGCGCAGATCGTCTGCAAACCGCCCGCCTCTTTCTCGATCAACGCGCCGAGGTCGTCCGCAAACTCGACCTCACGTTGTTAGAACAAATGTCCGACCGCAAAATCGAGACCCAACTCAAAAACCTTTTCGGCGAGACCGCCGCCTGGCTGCGCATCCCCGGTGCGGTCGCTGCGGTGGGCGGAGTGGCCAGCGTCATCGCCGCGCTCACCCATGTCGCGATTTTGGATGTCACGGGCACCGTCGCGGCCGTTGGTGCAGTCGGCGGAACGATCGTGGCCGTCTTCAAACGCAATCAGATTCTCCGCGAATACAGCGAGCAAATGACCAAAAAACGCGATGCGCTCGTTTCCGCCTTGGACGACCAACTCAAGCATGCGATCGCACTTTTCTATCAAGATCTCACCACCACGTTCGCGCCCTTGGAAGACTTCTGTAACGCCGAAAAAGCCCGCTACGAGCCGTTGTTAGCCAAGTCGAGAGCGTTGGAAAATCAACTAGGTTAGATCGACCATGCGTCTCTTCCATTCCGCGTTGGAAAAAATCTGGCTTGGCACCGTTTCCTTCATCCTCATTAGCACACTCGTTGCGCTGGTTCTTTCCATTTCCGGATTACTAACCACGAGCGCAATCGTCGCGCTAACCATTGGCGCTGTCACCTCCTGCTTGATCGTTTGGCGGGTGAAGTTAGCAACCGCCAGTTCGCTACCGAAAGACACTTTGGTTTGGCAAAGTGCCGTCGCGATCTGCTTCGCGCTCTTCACCTTGCGGGCGTTTCTCTGGCTGATTTTTTTGAAGGAAGACCGTATCGCCGTTCTCTCCCGCAATAACCTCGGCGATTTGCCGCTCCATATTCAATACATCCGTTTCTTCTCTCACGGTGCACCGCTTTGGCCAGCCAACCCCATCCATGCTCATAGCACCATCGGCTACCCTTTTGGGATCGACTATTTTAACGCCCTCCTCGATGTCGTTGGGCTGCCTTTGTGGAGCACACTCATCGTCACCGGAATCGTCTGCTCGCTCGCTACCGGCATCGCCCTTTACCGCTGGGGAAAGGCGTTCGGCGTGGCCGGCTTTCTTTTTAGTGGCGGTGCGGCGGGACTCACTTTTTTCAAGACCGGACAATGGATTGATTTCCAGCAAACGATGGATTGGAAAAGCCTGCCACTGGCGCTTTTCGTGACCCAGCGCGGCTTCCTCTATGCCTTGCCCGCTGGATTGCTGCTGTTAGTTCACTGGCGGGGAATGCAAGCAGCGTTGCCTTCCACACGTCGATTTCCTTTCTGGCTCGAGTGGCTCGTTTACGCGTCGATGCCGCTCTTTCACCTTCACACGTTTCTTTTCCTCTCAGCGATTCTTGGAACCCTCTGCCTGGCCGGAAATGAGCGGAGGCATTTCCTAACTCTCGGCCTCGCCGCGTTCCTGCCCGCGACGGGTTTGATCTGGCTTCTCACCGATGGATTTCACGCCAGCAGTCAAATCGCTTGGTTACTTGGATGGATGGCGCCGCCCGGTTTTTCCGTTGCCTATTGGTGGGAGAATTTTGGCGTGATGCCTCTTTTCCTCCTAGCACTCATCGCGGTGCTTACCTGGCAACGCAACCGGGCCGCGTTGGTCTGGGTCGTTCCCGCCGCGCTTCTCTTTCTCGCCACGTTTTTTATCAAGTTTTCGCCTTGGGAATGGGATAACACCAAGCTGATGATGTGGTGCTGGCTAACTATTCTTCCCTTTCTCTGGAAGGCACTGCTTGCGACCCGCTCGAATGTCGTTCCGCTCACGGCCTGCGTGATGCTCTTTTTCACCGGTTTCCTTTCGCTCTGGGCGGGACTAGGTCGCTCCGAGATTGGTTATGAAATCGCCACCTCGTCCCACGTTCGGAGCGTGGCCCTCGTCGTTCGCGACATCCCCATTCTCGAAGTCTTCGCGGCCGCACCGGACTACGCCCATCCGCTCGTTTTTTCCGGAAGACGCCTCGCTCTGGGCTACCATGGTCACATGGTGGGACACGGTCTTTCCTACGAAAGCGAAAAGGCCGCGATGGACCGACTGATGAGCGGTTCGGAAGATTGGACTCTGGCCGCTGCGGAACTCGGAGTGCATTACCTTTACTGGGGTCCATCCGAGGAAAAGAACTGGCCAGCGAGTCGCAAGCCTTGGATCGAGTCCTCCCCGCTTGTCGCAGCCGGAGAATGGGGTGAACTCTACCGACTCACTTCTCCGGAATCCGTGCCGGAAGATCTGGCGCCTTCCCTGGAAACTCCTCGTCAAAAACCGATGCGTTAAAAAATGCCGTGCACGGGTCCTGCCCCGAACGCAACCGGAATGGAACTAGAAAATAACCCTCGCTGAGATGCGCTGCTAGCTCTCGCACCCGCGAGGAATCGCAGATTAAAAAATCCGAGTCTTCGTCCTCCTGATACACGCCGGACTTGGGATAATAGATTTGCGTGAAATCGCCCCAATACCACGGCAACGGATAGTAACTATCGAGATGGACGCGGCCCCGTAGATTGATTTTCTCTGGATCACGTTTAATTAGCTCTCGAATCGGATCGAGCACCTGGTTCACATCCCGATAAGTCTGCACGTAAATATACGGCAACCGATCGTCATCGAATCTCCGAAAATTCAGCTCAATCGCGCGCGCACTTGAAAAAATCAGCGCTGCGACTAACACTGCCGCGCCCGTCCATTTCCAGCGGGAGGTTAGCATCCGGTCGAGAAAATGTCCTGCGATCAGGTAGAATGGCCACGCAATCGCAATGACGCACCACGGCGTTTTGTAAGGGATCAGCGAATACGCGGCGAGGCAGCCCATCGCATAAACGGCCAGCCAACGAACCGGACCCGGCACGCTCCCAATCGCCGCCACTGCACCAGCCACACCGAGGAGCATGAGCGGCTCAAATTTCCAACCTAACCAGAGCCAGTAATAGTTTAGAAACGGCGCGAGTTGCTGGTCGTTTTTCATGTGACCCGCGCTGTCCACCCCCGTGTGCGACCAAGTTAGAAAGGTGGTGAAGATTCCCCGCAATCTCGCCCCGTCGAAAAAATTTCCCGAGTAGAAAAAGATTATTGCGAAGACCGCGAGAGTGAGGACCTTCCAAAGTTCATCGTCCTTCCAGCGCGGCTTGGCGCGTGGCCACTCCGGCACCACCGGCACGAGCTTTTGCCAAATTGCGCAGGTGAGAAAGGTCAGGCCGATAGCGACAAAGTGGATCGCATAGGTTTCTTTGGTTAGCACGCATCCCGTCGCGCCGACTACCACGGCAAACAAACCCCGGCGACTGCCGTGCGCAACAAGTTCGAGAATGCCCCAGACCAGTTGCATCAGAAAGAGGACCAGCCACGTTTCGTGAATTGCGTAACGCTGGAAAAAAACAAACCCTGGTGACAGCGCCATTCCCGCCGCTGCGAGCAAAGCAGCCCGGTTTCCGAGAAAGCGCCGGAAGGCCCATGCCATCCAGATCGTAAGTAATCCGACCACGACCACCGGCAACCGGAGCGCCCAGAGGTTGCGGCCAAATACGGTGAGTGAAAGAAATTCGACGTAGAAATGAAGCGGTCCGTGGTAGTTGGTTGGGTCGTATTGATAACACCCGTTTTTCACCATCTGATCGACGAACCAGCCATTAATACCCTCGTCGAAATGGGCGGGTTTGAGATCGAGAAAGAGAACGCGGAAAACGGCCGCGCAAATCAGGACCACCCAGAACATCCGGCGGGCAAGCTTGTTTTCCTTCGGGTCGGCGGATAGAACGGACATTGCATCATGTTATCGGAAAATGACCCCACCTTGTCCATCGTCATTCCGGCGTTCAACGAGGAATCGCGGCTGCCCCTGACGCTCGCGCGGTTGGCGGATTTTCTCGCGGGAAAAAACGCCGAAGTGTTGATCGCGATCGAGAAAAGCACGGATGCGACGCTGCAAGTTGCCCTCGATTTTGCGGCGACCCATCCGGCATTTCGAATTCTGCCTGGGGAACTGCAGCGGGGCAAGGGTTACGCGGTGAAACGGGGTATGCTGGCCGCGCGCGGCGAGATGGTTTTTTTCATGGACGCCGACCTGAGCGTGCCTGTCGAAACGGTGGCCGATTTTCTGGCCGAATTCGAGCGTGATCCTAAGACAGACATTCTCGTCGGTAACCGGCAGCATCCGGGAAGTGATATCGTGGCCGCGCAAGGTTGGTTGCGGAGAAACATGGGGCAGACTTTCAATCGTCTCGTGCGCCTGCTGTCGGGCATCCCGTTGCGCGACACGCAATGTGGGTTCAAGGCGTTTCGGAAGCGGGTCGTGACCGATCTTTTCACCGCCCAGCAAACCGACGGCTTCGCCTTCGACGTGGAAATTCTCCTTCTCGCCCGGCGCCATGGCTTCCAGATGCGCGATCTCCCGGTGGAATGGCGAAATTCAATCGACAGCAAGGTCCACATCCTTCGCGATAGCCTGCAAATGCTCCTCGACGTTATCCGGATGCGAACCCGAGGCCCACGGTGACGCACGCCACTATTTCCTGCCAAGGGAAGCCAGCCAGGCCCGCGAAATCATTCGCCGCCTCATCCCGCTGATGCCCCGTAATGCCGACTGGCCCCAACCTTCCGCTCCGGAGACAGCCATCAGCCCCGATTGAATATCGGGTTTGCCTTCTTTCCGCAAGGCAGGTCCGGCCCGGTGCTTCCCGGGGCAACTGGTCTTTTTCGACGAATGACATTGACGCCTCCCGCCCGGGCGATATTTTCTCTCCCTCGCAACCACCAAACCTATCCTTACTATATTATGAGCATTAAAATCGGCATCAATGGCTTCGGCCGCATCGGGCGTCTCGTTTTCCGCGCAATTTGTGACCAAGGCCTTCTCGGCAAAGAGATCGAAGTGGTCGCAGTGAACGACCTCGTTCCGGCAGACAATCTCGCTTACCTCGTGAAATACGATTCCACCCAAGGCAAAGCCAAGGAGGAGGTCTATTCCAAAAAATCCAGCCCCGACGTGGCCGAGGACGATATTTTGGTGGTCGATGGCCACGAAATCAAATGTCTCGCCGTCAAGGAAGGCCCCGCCGCATTGCCTTGGAAGGAGCTGGGCGTGGATATTGTGATCGAATCCACCGGCCTTTTCACCGAAGGCGAAAAAGCGATGGGCCATATCAAAGCCGGTGCGAAAAAAGTCATTATCTCCGCTCCTGGAAAAAATGAAGACATCACGGTCGTCATGGGCGTGAATCACGAAAAATACGACGCCGCAAAGCACACGATCATTTCTAACGCGAGCTGCACGACGAACTGTCTCGCCCCGGTCGTGCATGTGCTCCTGAAGGAAGGTTTCGGCGTCGAGGAAGGTCTCATGACCACGATTCACAGCTACACCGCCACCCAAAAAACCGTGGACGGCCCAAGCAAGAAAGATTGGAAAGGCGGACGCTCCGCTGCGATCAACATCATTCCTTCCACCACCGGCGCGGCCAAGGCTGTCGGCCTCGCCATTCCCGAGGTCAAGGGCAAGCTCACCGGCATGAGTTTCCGCGTCCCGACCCCAACCGTTTCCGTGGTCGATCTGACCGTCAAAACCGTCAAAGAAACGAGCTATGCGGAGATCTCCGCGGCGATGAAAAAAGCCAGCGAGACGTATCTCAAGGGCATCCTCGCTTGGACCACTGATGAGGTGGTTTCGACCGACTTCATCCACGATTCGCACAGCTCCATTTTCGACGCGAGCAGCGGGATCGAGCTGAACAGCAAATTCTTCAAACTCGTTAGCTGGTATGACAACGAGTGGGGCTACAGCAACCGCTGCGTGGACCTTGTGAAATACATCGCGTCGAAGGGGCTCTAAGCTCCGAGACCTCTCCGTTCCATGGCTAAAAAAGACATCCGCGACATCTCCGTCACCGGCAAGCGCGTTCTCGTGCGGGTCGATTTCAACGTTCCGCTCGACGACAAGGAGGGCGGCATGGTGATCACCGACGACACCCGCATCCGTGAGACCTTGCCCACGCTCCGCTACCTCGTGGAGCACGGCGCGAAAGTCATTCTTTGCAGCCATCTCGGGCGTCCCAAAGGCCAGATCGATCTGAAACAAAGTCTGCGTCCGGTTGCCGTACGACTGGCAGAGTTGCTCGAGATCCCGGTGGCGTTTTCTAGCGTTTGCGTCGGTCCCGAGGCGATTGAAAAATCCCAAGCGCTCGACCCGGGCGAGGTTCTCCTTTTGGAGAATGTCCGCTTCGAACCCGGCGAGGAGAAAAACGCCCCCGAACTCGCAAAACAATTCGCCCAACTCGCCGATATCTACGTCAACGACGCATTCGGCTCCGCTCACCGCGCCCATGCCTCGACCGAGGGCGTTGCGCACGTCGTGGGCACCGCCGTTTCCGGTTTATTGATGGAGAAGGAACTCCATTTCCTCGGCGACGAACTCGCAAATCCGGCCAAACCTTTCGTCGTCATCCTCGGCGGCGCCAAGGTTTCCGATAAAATTCAAGTCATCGACGCCCTGCTCGAAAAGGCCGACACCATCCTCATCGGCGGCGGCATGGCTTACACTTTCGGCCTCGCGCTGGGAAAAAAAATCGGCAAATCGTTGAGCGAACCTGACCGCGTCGAAACCGCCAAAGCCGCGCTCGCGAAAGCAGAAAAGAAAGGCGTCAAATTTCTCCTGCCGGTCGATAATTACATCGTGGAGACGCTCGATTTCAAAGCCAAGACGGTCAGCCCTGGAAAATATACTTCGCCCGGTGAAGACATCCCGGACGGCTGGGAAGGCGTCGATATCGGACCGGAAACGATCAAACTTTTTTCCACAGAAATCGCTTCCGCTAAGACCGTCCTTTGGAACGGCCCGATGGGTGTCTTTGAGATCAAAGAGTGCGCCAAAGGCACGTTCGCTCTCGCCGAGGTCATCGCGCAAAATCAGAGCGCAAAAACCATCATCGGCGGCGGGGACAGCGTCAAAGCCATCAAACGCGCCGGTGTTGCGGACAAAGTCACTTTCATTTCCACCGGCGGCGGAGCTTCCCTCGAGCTTCTCGAAGGTAAAACTCTCCCCGGCGTCGCCGCCCTTGCGGACAAATAAACGGCCTCTCTCGGCCTCCTCAAAGAAAACTGCCCAAATGCGTAAAAAAATCCTCGCCGCCAACTGGAAAATGAACATGACCAACGGGGAAGCCCGCTCGTTCATGGAGAGCTTCCTTCGTGAAGTAGGTGATGAACTCGACGTCGAGGTCGTGATCATTCCACCGTTCCTTTCCATCGCGACAGTCACCGAAAGTCTCGGTAAACATCAGAGCATCAAGGTCGGAGCGCAAAACATGCACTTCGAAAAAGCTGGAGCGTTCACCGGCGAGATCAGCGCCGGAATGTTGCGCGACCTTTACGTCCGCTTCGTCGTTATCGGCCATAGCGAACGCCGGGCGCTCTTTGGCGAGACCGACGAGATCGTGAACAAAAAAGTCAAAGCCGCCCATGTGGCTGCGCTTCGTCCGATTCTTTGCGTTGGCGAAACCCTCACCCAGCGCGACGCGGGCGAGGTCGAAACCGTTCTCGCCACCCAGTTGCGCGGTGGTTTGGCCGATCTCACTCCGAAAGAAATCGTCGAAACGGTCATCGCCTACGAGCCCGTCTGGGCCATCGGCACCGGTCGCACCGCCACCCCAGAACAGGCCCAACAGGCCCACGCCTTTATTCGCAAAACCATCGGGGAAATTGCCGACCAGTCCACCGCCGAAAAGATCCGCATCCAATATGGCGGCAGCGTCAAACCGGAGAACACCGCCGACTTGATGAGCCAACCTGACATCGACGGCGCACTCGTCGGTGGCGCCAGCCTCGACGCCCGGAGTTTCGCCCAGATCGTCGAGAACACGCTGAAACTCCGCGAATAAGTCGCCTCTCTGCTCGCCGCGGGCAGGTCGTAGACAACGCGCTCTTGCCTTGGTCGGTAGTCATCGCCTAGGCTGCAAGCCATGACCGAACCCGTCCCGTTTGCCAAAGGCTCCTCCGAACACATTCTTTTACCTCGCATGGCCAACCGGCACGGCCTCGTTGCCGGAGCGACGGGAACCGGGAAAACCGTCACCCTGCGCGTGCTCGCCGAACGTTTCAGCGACATGGGTGTACCCGTTTTCCTCGCCGATGTGAAAGGGGACGTCTCCGGCATCGGCCAAGCCGGAGAATCCAATCCTCGGATCGACCAACGCGTCAAGGACGTCGGCCTCGGCGATTTCGCCTTCGAGAAGTTTCCCGTCCGCTTCTGGGACATCTTCGGCGAGCAGGGCCATCCGGTTCGCGCCACCGTCTCCGAAATGGGCCCGCTTTTAATGGCCCGCCTGCTGGGTTTGAACGAAGTCCAGGGTGGCGTGCTCAACCTCATTTTCAAAATCGCCGACGACGAAAAACTGCTCTTGCTCGATCTCAAGGACCTGCGCGCGATGCTCTCCCACGTCGCCGACAACGCCGCGCAATACCAGACCAATTACGGCAACGTCTCTAGCGCCAGCGTCGGTGCCATCCAACGCGGCCTCCTCGCGCTCCAGTCGCAGGGCGGCGATAAATTCTTTGGCGAACCCGCTCTCGATCTCGACGACCTTATCCAAACCGACGGTGGTAAAGGCGTCATCAATCTGCTCGCTGCCGACAAGCTGATCAATTCGCCCAACCTTTACGCCACCTTCCTGCTCTGGCTCATGTCGGAACTCTTCGAGCGCCTTCCCGAGGCCGGCGATCCGGAGAAACCAAAAATCGCCTTCTTCTTTGACGAAGCCCATCTGCTCTTCAACGACGCGCCCGATTTCCTCCAGCAAAAAATCGAACAGGTCGTGCGACTGATTCGCTCCAAAGGCGTCGGCATTTATTTCGTCACCCAAAGCCCGCTCGACATTCCCGAAACCGTTCTCGGCCAGCTCGGCAACCGCGTCCAGCACGCTCTCCGCGCCTTCACCCCGCGCGACCAGAAAGCCGTCAAAACCGCCGCCGACACCTTCCGCGCCAATCCGAAACTCGACACCGCTACCGCGATCACCGAATTAGCCGTAGGCGAGGCGCTCGTTTCCTGTCTCGACGAAAAAGGCACGCCGGAAATCGTCGACCGCTGCCTCATTTACCCACCCGCATCGCGCCTCACTCCACTCACACCCGACGAACGTTCCGCCACGATCAAGGCGAGCGATCTCTATGGGCACTACGAAAAAGTCGTTGATCGCGAATCCGCTTACGAACTGCTCCAGGCCAAAACCGCCGCCGCTACCAGCGCGCCGGGCGCAGCCCCCGCAGCTCCCGGCAAACCTTCCGAAGTCATGAAGATCGCCACCAGCGTAGGAACTAGCGTCCTTCGCGCCATGGGCACGCAAATGGGCCGAACGATTGTTCGCGGCGTCCTCGGGAGCATCATGGGCGGCATTTTAGGCGGAGCCGCCAGCAGTCGCAGCCGCTCCCGCCGTTACTAACCATCCAACCAAATGGGCCCGCAGGGATTCGAACCCTGAACCAAGGGATTATGAGTCCCCTGCTCTAACCGTTGAGCTACAGGCCCGCATCGGAATTGTGACTATGGACGAGATTTTTCCACGCGCCAAGCAGTTTGCCGACCATGCGAATCCTCATCGCTCCCGATAAATTCAAGGGCTGCCTGACCGCTCCCGAGGCCGCGGCCATCATCGCCCAAGCCATCCAAGATCTCGGACCAAGCCACGAAATCACCCTCCTTCCCATTGCCGACGGCGGCGAAGGCACGGCCGCAGTCGTTTGTTCCGCCTGCAATGGAGAATGGATCAACGCGGCGAGTCACGACGCCCTCGGACGAGGGATCATCGGCCGCTACGTTTGGCTCGAAAGAGATGCGACCGCAGTGATCGAGATGAGCGCCGTCGCTGGGCTGGGTTCGATCGAGCCCTCCGAGCGCGATCCGCTCCGCGCAACGACCTTCGGCGTCGGAGAATTATTGCTCGACGCGATCCACCATGGCGCGCGGAAAATCATCCTCGGCCTCGGTGGCAGCGCGACCAACGATGCCGGAGTCGGCCTCGCCTGTGCGCTCGGTTGGAAATTTGCCCCATTCACCGATCACCGGCGCTGGGTGACTCCGGAAGATTTTCTCCAAATCACGGAAATCATCGCACCAAAAAGGGAGGCGTGGCCCCAGATCATCGCAGCTTGCGATGTGACTAATCCACTGCTCGGCGCCAACGGTGCAACGCGGATTTTCGGACCGCAAAAAGGAGCCGACGCGAAAGACCTCGGTCTGTTGGAAATGGCGCTGACGCATCTAGCTTCCGTTGCCGCCACGCAAATCGGACGCGACGAGCGCGATGTCCCGGGAGCTGGCGCAGCGGGAGGCCTTGGTTACGGGTTGCTAACATTTGCCAACGCACGACTGGTTTCCGGTTTTGATCTCGTGGCCGGTCTGATCAGTTTGGAAAAGGCCGTAGCGGAAGCTGATTTGATTTTCACCGGCGAAGGGTCGCTCGACGGTCAAACGCTAGATGGTAAGGGCCCCGCTGGGGTCGCTCGACTGGCGCAAAGATACAACAAACCAGTCATCGCAGTTGCCGGACGGGTGAGCTCAAACTCGGCCGCACTTTTCTCCCACTGCGAGGCGCTTTCAGATGGCGACACACCGATCGCCCAGTCGATGCGCGAAGTCCGCCCGCGACTAGCCGAGGCGACGACCCGCGCCATCGCGTGGTTCCTCGCTTAAAGCCGGGCGAGGTCCATTTCCGGATCGAGCAGCGTGCCTCTGAGCAAATGATCCGCAAAATGCTCCGTGATCGCGGGAGCTTGCAGCGCAGCCTTTGACCCGAAGCCGTTGCAGACGCCGAAGCGTGGATCACCCGGCTCCATTCCGATGACTGGGCGCGCGTCCCGCAGAATCGGCCGAATCGCCGTTTGTGCATCAAGCACCTCGAATGGAACATCCACCAGCGATGTGAGTTGTTTGGTTAGGAAATCCCGCGCTTCGTTTGTGCAGTCGGCCGAAAGATCGTCCCACTCGTAAGTCGCGCCCACCCGGAAAACGTCCTCCTTAATTGGGATGACAAAAATACCCCGCAAGCGAATCTGGTCGAGGCGCAGTCCAGGGATACGGACGGTGAGCAACTCGCCTTTGGCCGGTTTCCACGGCAGTGCTGAGGGATGATAACCTGTGCAAAACACGGCTCTCGCGTTCCTTGGAAGATCGCGCTCCAGCAGCTGTCGGGTAATGGTTTCCTCCACCACGGTTACGCCAGCGCTCGGATGTTGGAGATGCCATTGCAACCAAGGGGACAGATCCGCCCAGCCTCCGGAGTGAAAGGTGACGCCGTCGTTGTGCTCCTCCAAAATGAACCGGCGGACCTCTGGAAGGTTTCGCTTTTTTTCCCAACGCGGAATTTCATCATTGCCTTGAAAATAACGCCGAATTGAAAGGGGATGCCAGATTTTCAATCCGCTTTCCTGCTCAAGTTCACCGTAGAGTCGGATCGCTTCGGGCAGCAGCCAATCCACCCGCCACGAGGGCACAAAGCGAATGCCGGTAACAGGATTGACCATCCACGCCGCTACCCGACTGGCTCCCGCTTGCGCTGGGTCGTGCACGAGGACAACGCGAAGCCCACGCCGAGCCAAAGCCCGAGCCAACAATTGCCCGGAAATGCCCGCGCCAACGACTATGAAATCGTTGCCTGACAGGTGATGGGAAAGGGTCGGGTTCATTCGAGAACTGATTCTGGCAGGACGGGAAAACTCGGTAAAAGATTATTCCTCCATTCCCGGACGGCGGCGTCAACCGAAATGGTCCATCGTCATTTTTCAAGGAAACAACTTTTTGATTCGCCCGATGCAAGAGAGTTTGGCAAATTCGGTCGATGCTCGCAAAAATATATTCGGCTGCCGTGCAAGGCGTGGAAGCCATGGCTGTGGAAATCGAGGTAAATGTGGCACGGTCGGGCGATCCGGTGATTGTCATCGTTGGGCTACCGGACACAGCGGTAAAAGAAAGCAAGGACCGGGTGACCACGGCGATCACTAACAGCGGCTTCTACTGGCCGCGCAACCGAACCACCATCAATCTCGCGCCAGCCGACATCAAGAAGGAAGGGCCGAGCTTTGACCTTCCCATCGCGTTGGGTCTGGTTGTTTGTGGAGGCGAGGGCGAACCGCCGGATCTCGAGGATAGCCTCTTCGTCGGCGAACTCGCATTAACCGGGGCGGTCCGGTCAGTCAAAGGCGTCCTCCCCATTGCGATCGCGGCGCGGAACGCCGGAAAAAAGCGCCTTTTTGTCCCCGAGAGCAACGCGCTCGAGGCGGCCGTTGTCGAGGAGATCGAAGTGTATGGCGTTTCGAACCTGCGACAGCTTCACGAGTTTCTGGTCGACGGCACCGGGATGAAGCCCGTCCGGCAAAACCTCACAGCACTTTTCACAACGCACGAGAATTATGAAAACGATTTCGCGGATGTGAAAGGCCAGCAACAGGTGAAACGAGCGATCGAGGTCGCCACCGCAGGCGGACATAATCTGCTGATGTTAGGACCGCCCGGGTCCGGAAAATCCATGCTCAGCAAACGCATTGTTAGCATCATGCCTTCGCTCACCCTCGAGGAAGCCATTGAGACGACGAAAATTCACAGCATCTGCGGATTGTTGGAGGGTAAGCACAACTTTGTCGCGACCCGTCCGTTTCGCTCGCCGCATCACACCATTTCCGATGTTGGCCTGCTCGGTGGCTCGGCCAACATCACTCCGGGCGAAGTGAGTCTGGCTCATCACGGCGTGCTCTTCCTCGATGAGTTGCCCGAGTTCAAACGTTCTACCCTCGAGGTCATGCGTCAACCGTTGGAGGATGGGAAGGTGACGATTTCGCGGGCCGCGGGATCGATGACATTTCCGGCGGAGTTCATGCTCGTCGCGGCGATGAACCCGTGTCCCTGTGGATATTTTGGTGATCCGAAACGGTCGTGCCGCTGCGCCCCAGGTCAGGTCGAACGTTACCGGCAGCGAATTTCCGGACCGTTGCTCGATCGGATCGACATTCACGTTGAGGTGCCCGCCGTCGAGTTCAAAGCGCTCTCCAGCAAGGAATTGGCGGAGCCGTCCTCGGCCATTCGCGACCGAGTTGAAAAAGCGAGGAGCGTTCAGCAAACCCGGTTTCAAGGCCGGGCCGGAACGAGCTGCAACGCACGCATGTCGTCGCGCCAAATCAAGACGCACTGCGCATTAAGCGAGGAATCGACCGAGTTGCTAACGATGGCGATGAGCAGCCTGCATCTCAGCGCGCGTGCTTACGATCGGATTTTAAAGGTGGCTCGCACCATCGCCGACCTTGCGGAGAGCGAGGCAATCCAGACCGAACACTTGAGCGAAGCGATCCAATATCGCACTCTAGATCGGAACTTATGGGCGTAAAAAATCAACCACTCTGGGGCATCGACCTTGGCGGAACAAAAATCGAAGGCGCGATCCTGCATTCTGCCGATTCGGCGGAATACGGTAGCCGCCTGCGCGTCCCCACCGGGGCAGAAAATGGATACGACCACATTATTTCGCAGATCGAAAAACTCGTGAACCTGATGCAGGACGACAGTGGACAAAGGCCGTTCGCGATCGGCATCGGAACTCCGGGGGTGACAGATCCGAAAACGGGGTTAATGAAAAACTCCAACACGCTTTGCCTGAATCAGCGAACGCTCGGTGCGGATATTTCGAAGCGCCTAGGTATTCCGGTTAAAATGGCGAACGACGCGAATTGTTTCGCACTCGCGGAAGCTACCCTCGGCGCGGCGAAAGGTGCTAACTGCGTTTTTGGAATGATCCTCGGCACCGGTGCCGGCGGCGGCGTGGTCGTCGGTGGCAAGGTTTTAGTCGGCCCCCACGGCATCGCGGGTGAATGGGGGCACAACGTTCTCGAGCCAGGCGGCGCGCCCTGTTACTGCGGATTGCGTGGATGCGTGGAGACGGTCCTGTCCGGGACGGGTTTGCAGCGCCACTACGCCGAGCACTCCGGAACAAAGCTGACAGTCCCCGAAATTGCACGACTCGCAGAAAGCGGCGAAGACCCTCAGGCAACCGCCACAATGGAGCGCCTCGCCTCTTACTTCGGAAAGGGACTCGCGACCATTATCAACATCCTCGATCCCGATGCCGTCGTGATCGGCGGCGGGGTGGGAAATTTAGACCTGCTTTATTCCGATGCTACACGGCAGGAAATTGTGAAAAATCTTTTCAATCCAACTTGCGAAACGCCGATTCTCCGACCCACCTTGGGCGATAGCGCCGGAGTTTTTGGAGCCGCCTTGCTAAACGCCTGAGTTAATACGGAAACGGCTCGGACTTTCTCTCGAACTCCTCCAGATCGGGCAACGCGGAGACGGGAAACTCCGCCGGACTTCGCTGGATCGCCTCTGCCAGAACCTGCAAAAAAACTTCCGCTCGGAAGTCCGTGTGGTTTCCCATCACCTTCCGCAGATAAGCAAGGAACCGCCCGCGCAGGGCAGACGACGTTCGCAGTTGCTCGGCGATCTGACCCATGAGATCGAGATGCATCTGGACCGTCTCCGCGACCACCGCACGGCGGCCATCCGCCTTGATTGTATTCGTCTCATGCACGCGGTATCCGAGCAAATCGTCCGGCACGACCGCTAGTTCGCCGACCAGCGCAGCCTGTAAAAAAAAGTGGTAGTCGTGCACATAACGATAGCTTTGAAACGGATGACGAAGAAGAAACTGACGGTCCGCGACTAAGTTGCTCGTCGTCTTGGCGAAGTTGGAAATACCGAGCGAAACCAGCGGATCGTTCTCCCGGGCGACCGCAGCCCAGACCGTAAGATTCCGCCGCATTTTAGGCGCATCGTCCGCCAGTGTTTCCCCTGCTGAATCAATCAGGTGCAACCCGGTAGAGACAGCCGATTTACCGGCCAGAGCCGCCTCGCAACGCGCAAGCCGGGTAGGATGCCAAACATCGTCCGAATTCAAAATCGCTACCCTCTCGCAATCCCCTGCCATTTCGACACCGCGATTTAAGGTCGCATGTGCCCCGGAATTTTCCTGGCGGACCAACTCGGTTCCGGAGCGAGCTAATTTCTTCGCCACCGAAAAGGAATCATCGCTGGATCCATCGTCGATCACGATCACGCGGTCAGGCGGCCGGGTTTGATCATAAACCGATTCGAGCGCCGGGCCGATATAGGCGGCATGATTGTAAAGCGGTATAACAACAGCCAGGCGAGACATCTTCTGGGATCATAGATCGTCGTTTCACCGCGGCAAGCCCGGAACAATGTTTGCCAGAACCGATTTCGCGACGCACAATCCACTCGTGAGCCATCCACCTGAAACGCCCACCGTCATCACCCCGATCGAGGTTATGTTTTTCGATACCGATTGCGCCGCCGTCGTGCACAACATCGCCTATCTCCGCTTCATCGAAACAGCTCGCACCCACCTAGCCGAAAAGATGGGCATGAGCCTCCGAACGATGTCCGAGTCCGGCGAATATCCTGTCGTGGTTCGCACCGAGATCGATTACCGCTCCCCCGCCGCTCTCGGCGACAAACTCGAGGTCCGGGGTCATTTGGAAAAAATCGAACGGAGCCGCTTTTGGGTCGCGTTTCAAATCGTCCGGCTCGGTGATGAAAAAGTCGTTGTCACCTGCCGTCAACTCCTCGCCTTGATCTCCATGCCGGGTGCGAAAATTCTCCGCATCCCGGCTGCCTGGCTGGAAACATTCAGCCATCTTCGCTAGTTGCCCCCCCCGCATGACCCAGCCCTCCATCGCTGCCCTCGACCCGCAAGTAATTACGGCGGGACCGATCATCCTGCCCTCGCAAAGGCGCTTGATGATTCTGCTCGTGCTGGCACTGGCTGCGCTTTTGCAAGTCGCGCCGAGCGCATGGGGGCCGATTGAAAATGGACCAGACGGGATGAACGCCGCGATCGCACGCGAGCTCGCCCTCGGTGCGCAACCCGCCGACATCGCGCAACTCTGGGGCCAACCCGTCCACGCCACCGTAGTCCAGCGGATCACCGCGCAAAGTTTTCGGCTGTTCAATGTGAACGAACTAGCCGCGCGCCTCCCATTCGCCCTCGCCAATTGGATCGTCGTCGGACTCGTCTTTCTCGCCGCGGAGCGAATGGGTGGTTTCTGGCGCGGACTGGCCAGCGGCATCATCTGCGCCACAATGAACGGCCCCATCCTTCACGGTCGCGATGGGAGCGGCATGGCGCTGACCGCCCTCCTGCTAACTATTGCGATCTATGCCCTCATTCGTATGCTCGAGCAGCGCAGCGAGATCCGTTGGCAAACGCTTTTCTGGCTAGCGCTCGCCGGTCTGCTCGCCTTGGGACAGCCCGCGGCAGTCCTCCCTGCAATCATCGCCGGTTGGTCCGCCTTCGCCTTTTTCCGCGAGGCGCGTATCCGGCTTCGTCCGGCCTACTGGGTTGTCGGAAACCTCGCTCTCGCTGCGGGCGTGGTAGTCTTTTTTGGTGATCAATCGCTGGCCCCGATCCAGTGGCGTCTCGAGAATCTGGGCGTTTTTTTCCGCACCCTTTTTCCGTGGTCAATTATTATCCTGCCAGCTTTCGTTCTGCGCCTTCGGAAGATTCTTCGCCTGAACGAACTCACGCCCAGCGAGGCGGCGATCTGGATCTGGTTTGTTAGCACCGCCCTCTGGATATTAGGATTTGGGGTCACCGGAGAATGGTCCGCTAACGTGGCTTGCCTGACGCCCGTTTTCGCCCTGCTCGCGAGCCTAATCTGGGAACGCGCTAATAGCGGTATGCGCATCGCCGGTGTGGCCTTGCTTGTCGTTCTCGGATTTGGCGGACTCGGTTTTTGCAGTCAGTTCGTGGATGACGAATGGATCTCCCTTCTCCAGCCCATTTGGTGGCTCTCCTCGAGCGTGATCATTTGTTTTGGAATGGCTGCGGTCGTGGCTCTGCATCTGCGACACAGCCGCGCGGCATTGCTCATCATCGCGGCCTCGACCGTGCCGATGACTTACAATCTTCTCGACGCACGGGCTCGATACGACTGGCAACATTCGTTGAAAGATTTCGGCAAAAAGGTCGAGGTAGGTTACATGCCAGGAACGGAGATTTATCTTGGGCGCGAAATCGAAGAAGTGAGCAGTTTTCTTTTCTACGCGCCACCGGGTTTACGCATTCAGGCCATGCCGCCCGGTGTGCCCGGACCGAAGGATTATCTTTTGGTTTGCCGGGAGGAATTGGCCCACTGGTCCGGCGCGGAAAAAATTGGCACGACCCATTCTATGAGCCTGCTGCGAATGCTCGCGAAATGAGCACGCCGCGCCCGGTTCGTTTCGGTTTGCTGACCCATCCGGTCGCCAAGATCGCAGGGCTTGCGGCCTTGTTTGCAACGGCGTTTTGTTCCTATACGTGGGCGAGTGACTTCCCTTTTTTTTATCACAGCGACGAGGAGAGCAAAGCATTGCAGTTGCTCGAAGGCTATCGCAATTACTGGCATCCAATGCTCATGCTGAACGCCACCCGCTTGGCGATCTTTTTGACGGGCACCGGTCCTGACGCGCAAAACATTACTTTGCTCGGGCGTCATCTCTCCGCGGGGTTTGCATCTACTGGAGTCGTTTGTTTTGCGGCGTTGGCCTGGGTCCGTTCGGGGTTTGGAGCCGCCCTTTTGACCAGTTTGTTTTTGTTAGTCCTGCCGCTGCTTTTTGAGGTCGGCCATTATTGCAAGGAAGACCCGGCGCTCTTTATGGGATTGGGCGCAACGCTGCTTGCCGCTGATCGTTTCGTCACGATTCCGAATCAGCGCCACATTGTCTGGTTCGGCATCGCCGCGGGTCTGGGCACTTCGGCCAAATACCCCGGCGTGCTGCTCGTCGTCATCGGAATGCCACTGGTGTTTTTCCAATGTCGCCGGGCATTTCCCGTCACGCTTTTTTTACTCGCCGCCGCACTAACCGTGCTCGCAATCAACTACGAATGGCTGACGCATCTTCCGAGCCTTTCCGCTGGGATTGGCCGGGAGGCGACCATGCTGGCGAATGGTCATGATGGTGTCGCCCGATCCCACTTTCACACGGAGCACTTGAGACTTCTCACGCAGCAAATCGGCTGGCCGATGATCGGTGCGGCGGCCGCAGGTGTCATTCTTTGCCGCCCGCAAGGCAATCGACTCTCGATGGAGTTTGTCCTCGGCGTTTCCTGCCTTTTGATTCTTGCGGGCATGAGCGCGTCGGCCAAACTTTCCGAGCGTTACTTGCTCCCAGTGATGACCGTTGCCGCCTATCTCGCGGCTTGCGGCGTGCAGGCTCTTGGCAAGGTGGTGAACGAACGATTTAGAGGCACGTTTGTTACGTCCCTCGCCGTCATAGTTGCGTGGCAACCCGGCAGTCTGTTGAAACAATCTGTGGCCGATTTCCGATCGGATACGCGAGCGGAAATGTCCCAGTGGATTGCCGTTCATTTGAAACCGGAGGACAAACTGGCCACCAGTCTGTGGACGCGCTTACCAGGAAATTATCCGGGACAATTTATCTCCGGAATGGCTCCGCCAGATTACGTAGCCGACCTAGGATCGGTGGATCAACTCAAGGCGATGGGCTACACTTGGGTGGCCACCGCCGACGTCGAGGTGGACCGCTTTTCCAACATGAACGCGACTGGAGCTAAAGCCCCGGAATTCATGTTTCAGCGACGGCGGCATTTCTACGAGGAACTACAGACACGCTCCGACTTGCGCTGGAGCCGTCCGCGCGGCGTGATCTACAATCTCAACCCGGGCCTTCGGCTCTACCAGTTACGCCCATGAAGCGACGCTCAATTCTGGTTGCCATACATCTCGTGAAACAACCTCTCAATCGCCGCGTCAGGATTTTCCATCATCATCGTTTCCTTGATTTTACTAACATAGATACCGAAGGCAAAGGGACTAACCTTTGGCGTCTCGATTAGTCTCCAGTTATAGCCCTGCACTTCATCGAGAAAAGTGAACGCAGCCGGAGCGTCGAGAAAGACCTGCTCCGCTTGGCGATAGGTCTCCGCGATGAGTGGATGATCCGGTTCGTGCTCCTGCAAAACACGGAAGAGGATCTCACTGCTCCAGCGTAGTTGCTTGAGTCGTCGCTCGCAACCCGGATGATTCCGAGGAACCATTAATCCGGTTTGCGCAACGCCGCGAAACTGCCATTTCACCAACTCCGAATCCCGCAGCGCCGCTTGAAGCTCTCTCTCCGCGTTTTTTCTGGAGAAAAACCCCTGCCACTGCTCCACCGGCAACTCCTGAAACCTCCGCAAGGTGAGAAGAAATCCGTAGTCATCAATCGTCACCAAGGCGTTGCCGCCCGCATGGTCGCTGATGCGTTTGACTAATAATCGGGAAAGCGCGTCGTTGGCCCCACGACCGATCAGAGAATGGAAGATGTAATGCGAAAAATTCCCCTCGCGGTAAAGCTCGATCAACATCAGACCCTCGACCGGAATCGCCGAGAACTGGAGCTGCGCCTGAAAATGACGTAGCACTGCCTCCGCATTCGAGAGCGAGATCTCGTATTTTTCGACCAGCCAATCAGCCACTTTTCCAGGATCGACGGCAGGAGTGGAAAGTTGCGCATCGAGTTCTGTGCGCAACCGGGTCACCTCTCGGGCGATACCCGAGGTCAGCGGCATTTTGTTTTGATTCCAACTTGGGACGGTCGGCATTTCGTGATCGGCCGCCTCGACGCGCGCTTCTTGGATTCCCGTTTCAAGGAGGCGAACCACTCGGCCAGCGAGGACAAAAATATCGCCCGGGTTGATTCGCTTGATAAACCATTCGTCCACCGTACCGAGGCGTTTGCGTCCCAGAAGGACAGAGACATTTCCATCCGCTGCAATCGTGCCCACGTTGACCAGATATTCCCGCGTCGCACGCGCTGAATCGAGTGCGGAAACGACTCCATCGTGAATGCGGATTTTTCCGAATGTTTCCTCGTATTGCGCGCGCAGGGAACGCCCTCCACCACGCAGATAAATAAGGACCGATTCCATCTCCTCGTCGGTCAAGTTGCGATAGGGCCACGCTCGTCGCACGATCGTTAGCAAGTCAGCGATCGGTATTGGTCCGGCCAAAACTATTCCAACGATATGCTGGGCGAGCACGTCATAACAATTCTCGAGGATGCGCACCGGATCGAGCCGCCGCTGCCGCACTAAGTCAGAAGTGACAATGCACTCGACGAGATCATTGATATTAGTCGCAACCAAAACGCCCCGGCTCACTTCATGGATTCCGTGCCCGGAACGTCCAATACGTTGGAGGGCACGAGAGATTCCTTTCGGAGTCGAGATCATGATGACGAGATCGATTGCGCCGATGTCGATGCCCATTTCCAAACTGGTCGAGCAGACGACGGCGCGGAGTTCCCCACGCTTCAGCCGGTCCTCGACCTCAAGGCGCATCTCGCGGTCGATCGAAGAATGGTGGATCTCGATCGCATCCGCCAATTTTGGCAAGGCTTGCTTGAGCCGGATGCCGACACTCTCGGCACCGGAGCGAGTGTTAGTAAAGATGAGGACCGAGCGACGGCTTTTCACGAGTGCCGCCAGTTCGTTGAGAAGTCGCCCGGCGGTCCAGCCAGCAGGAGGATAAGGTTGTCTCCGAAGCGGAGAAAACACCTCGACCTCGACTTGGCGAACCGCCCGAGCCTCGGCGATTATGCACGACCGATCCACCCCGGCCAGAAAACGCGCGACCAGTTCCAAGGGCGCGACCGTTGCAGAGAGACCGATGCGGCAAAGCGGTTGGACGACGAGACATTCGAGACGCTCGAGGGAGAGACTAAGATGCGTGCCGCGCTTGTTTTCCGCGAGCGCATGAACCTCGTCCACGATGATGTATCGACAGGCGCGAACCGATTCGCGAAAATCCGAATTGCAAAGCAGAATAGCCAGACTCTCCGGCGTGGTGATGAGAATATGGGGTGGCTTCTTACGTTGACGTGCTCGCTCACTGGCTTTGGTGTCGCCCGTTCGCATAGCCACGCGCACTTGGCCATCGAGTTGCAATTCGTTGAGAGGTTCGGTGAGATTTTTCTCAATGTCGTAGGCCAACGCGCGCAGCGGAGAAATGTAGATCGCAAAGATCCCGCGATCGCGCTCACCGGCTGGAAGTGCCATCAGGCGATCGATGATTCCGAGGAATCCTGCCAGCGTCTTGCCGCTGCCCGTGGGAGATGAGAGCAAGATGGATTGACCCGCATGAATCGCCGGGATAGCCAGCGTCTGAGCTTCGGTGAAGCTTCCGTATTTTTTAATAAACCAATCCCGAATCTTGCTGCCTAAAAATTCCATAAACGGTTCGCGGCGTCAGTCCGCGCCCTCGAATTACAAACTAGTCTGCCGCAATGCCCCTGCAAGGGTGTATGCAGATTATTGGATTGACGACCATGACGGGATGATAGAATACGCCCTTTCACGAGATAGATGAATTTCCCGCACCCCAACATCCGGCTTCCAGTCGCATTGAGCGTTTTAATTCTAATAGTTAGTATGCTGTTGTATACCCGTGGAAATAAGTTTCCTTACAATTATCATCCGGATGAGCCTGTGAAGGTTCGGCAGTTGGTCACCGGTGAATTGAATTTCAACCACCCGTTGCTGCTTTTATCCACGGCAGGCTGGGTTCGCGATCTGACTCAGGCAGGCGAAGATCGCCAAAGAGTTGTCGAATGTGGACGCCTCGTCTCCGCAATTTTTGCAGGCCTCGGCGTCGTTGCCTTTATGTGGACAGCTTGGTTGAAAGGTGGGCCTTGGGTCGCGTTAACGGTCACCGCTTTTCTCTTGCCACATCACCAAGTCTTCGAGCTGGCGCATTATCTTAAGGAAGACACGGCGCTTTTCATGGGTATCGGACTGACATTTTGTGCGCTTGCTCTGACTGCGAGGCTGCGAAAACCAGCTTCGGTCGCCTTCATGGGAATCGCGGCCGCCCTGGCGTTGTCGGCAAAATACGTGGGTGTTGCCGGATTCGTGGTCGCTCTGTGCTGGTTATTCTTCACCCGCAGCGAGGAAATCTCCCAACATCGAAAAGCGCTGATCTTCACTTTTCTCGGAACATTTTTAATTGCGGTCCTAGCTATTAATTACCAGTTCTTGATTCATCTTGCCAGCGCGCAAAACTCCTTCTCGCGCGAGATGGGACTCGTCGTAAACGGTCAGGGCGGCGTCACCCGGAAAGTTCCGAACTGGCAATACACGGCCGTCTTTCTTGACAACACCAATCCGATCATCTGGTTGGGTTTGCTCGGCGCTCTTTTTTACGGTTGGAAGGGGCGCCGGGAGTGGTCGTTGGAGCAGTGGCTTCCACTCATTTTTTCCGCTGCTTTTGCGGTGATGCTTTCCTGTTCACCGAAAACCAACGACCGCTATTTTTTACCGCTTACCGGGATGTGTTGTCTGGCTGCTGGCTGGGGGCTTTTTCGGCTCGTTGGTGATCGGACCAAAGGCCGGGCGCAGTGGTTATGTGTGGTTCTGGCGCTAATCAGCGTCTTCCCGGCGCTAGCAAAATATGATGCGGCATTCCAAATTGATGACCGGCGTGATCTAAGCCAGTGGATCCGGGAAAATGTGCCGCCCTCCGCGTCCATCTTGCAGGAGAAAGTGGTGCGACTTCCCGGTACTAACAAACGAGAGGGGGCTCCGCAGCTTCCTCAGCCATCTGAGGACATTAATTTCGCGGCGGACGCAGGAAGTCTGGATGAAATACGATCGAAGGGCATCACGCACCTAGTGGTTTCGCAAAGCGCTTACGGGCGATATTTTTTAGCAAGTCTGCGTCCTGAGCCAGCAGAGCGAGCGCTTTTTGAGACGCGCAAAACGTTTTACAAAACTTTGTTTGAGAACGGCCGATTGCTCTGGAAGCGACCGCGTTCGACCGTGATCTATCTGCATCCCGGGTTGGAGCTTTATGACATCACGCAACCGGAGACCCGTTAAGTGCAGAAGGTGCTCTATGTTTATGATGGAAAGATGTCCGATGTCGGGATCGACGCTGTGGTGCGGCGTCAACTCGAAGCTCTGGTCGGTGCCGGTTATGCGGTGGATTTGGTGGCGCGAGGTCCAGCGAAGATCCAGGGTGTGAACGATCATGTTTACCGCAGGACTCTTGCCAACCTGATTTCTTGGTTGCCGCGGCGTTACTACTATGGAGCGCAACGCAGGATCATCACCGGCAAGGGACAGGACCTTCTCAAAAATGGGGAATACGATCTGGTTATTGCCTGGCCGCAACGTGCACTTTCCGTTTTTCGCCACGCCTCGGGTCGGGTGCCTTGTTTGCTCAACTGCGATACTCTCCATTTCCGCGCCCGCAGACGCAAAGAACGCGGGTCTCGCTGGCCGGAGATTTCGGCCGAAGAAATGGATCGCGAGTATCAGGACGCTTCTCTCATTTTAGTACCGTCAGATTATTCGCGGCAAACTTTTGTCGAGCGCGGTATCGAAAACAGTAAATTGTTAGTAATAGGTCGAGGCATAAATCCCGAACGCTTTTCTCCTACCGGGGCAAAAAGTAATCTTGAACCCTTCCGACTCGTTTTTTGCGGAAGAGTGACGGAACGAAAAGGCATTCGCGAAATGATGGCTGCCTGGAAACTGGCCGCTCTGGAGAGCGCAGAATTTCTAATCATCGGCACCATTGCCGACGACGCAAAGGATCTTATCACCCAGGAGGAGGGGTCATCGTTCCACTTCCTCCATTTCCAAAACGAACCGGAAAATACCCTTCGCAAATGCGACGCGCAAATCCTCCTCTCCCGAACTGAGGGCATGGCAAAATCCCTCCTCGAGGGTGCGGCCTGCGGACTGGCCACGTTGGCAACCGAGGAGTCGGGCTTTCCTCTCGAAGAAGGCGTCAACGGCTATCGAGTCGAGCGCAAAGACCCCGTGACCGTGGCAGTCAGACTGCGCCAGCTTTACAATGATCGCGCTCTTTGCCAGAAGTTGGGCGAAGCGGGTCGGGCGACAATTCTCGCCAATTACACCACTGAAAAATTCAGCACGCGATTCATCGAGGCCGTGCGACTGACGATTGCTGCTCGGTAATAAGTTTCTGATACAAATCGAGATATTTCCCCACAACCAGGTCCCACGAAAATTCTGCCGCGCGTTTCCGAGATGTTGCAGCCTGACGTTCCCGCAATTCGGAATCCTCCAGTAGTTGCAACATCGCATGCGCTAAAGCCGCCGGATTGCTGCGGGGCACCATGATCCCATCCTGCCCATCACGAATCAATTCCCGGCAACCGGGCGCATCCGTAGTAATGATAGGCAAACCGGCCGCCATCGCTTCTAACATTGCCGTACTAAAACCTTCCATCAACGAAGGCATGACGAAGGCATCCGCCGAGAGATAGGCATCAATCAATTCGTCCGGCGGAAACTGCAGCGAGGATGTTCCCGACTTGATTTCACGGGTCTCGACTAGGTGACCCAGATTCCACTCTTGAATCTGCGCATCCAACTCCGAGGATTTGCGCCCCAAAATAACCACGCGAAAACTCCTACCCATCGCAGCGAGCATGCCCACCGCTTTGAGTAAGGTTGGATAATCCTTTTGCGGGTGGTTGCGTCCCACACTTAGAAAAACAAATTGCGCGTTCCGAACCTCTCGTTTGCGCAGGAAACGGGCTGTATCGACCGCATTTGGAATAAAATGAATACGCTCCGCTGGGATGCCGAGTTTGGTGTAGGCCTGAGCGGTAGATTCCGAAAGCGATACGACTGCCCGCGCTTTGGAAATTTCCTTAACAATCAACCGATCGATCAACGGATTGCAACGCAGGCCGACGTGATTCGTAGTATCGGTGATGAGATCATCACCCACGACGCGCAAAATACAGGGAACCCGTTTCTCCCCGCCGCCCCAGTGCAGCCCGGCGACACCGGTCGGATAGGTGACGACAAGATGCCAGACATCGAATCGGTGCTTTTTTTGGAGGCGGTTCAGCAGAAAATTACTAACTACAAAAGTGATCCGTGTCGACCGTTTGAAAAGACTCCAGAGATTAGCTGGAAATGAAATCACAGGATACGGGAGTTCCCATCCCATCTGGCGCAACTCCCTAACATTTCTTGCAGGAATAATGAGCACGGGATGGTGGCCGGCCTCGACTAGCTTCGAGGCGAGATTGTGATGAAAAATCTCAGCGCCGGAAGTCTTGGGCAGAAATGAGGGCGTAAAAATCGCGATCTTCATGGGCGCGGGAGGATCTCCTGATAAATGTCGTACAAGCGAGAGGCTACGTCCGAAGCCAGTGGCGGGGGGTGTAACTTTTGGAACTGCAAAATGGTGGAGACGAACGTTGGTTCGCTCAATACTTTCCGGACGAGGTTCGCATATTCAGGAATATCTCCAGGTGCAAATAATCCCGGGTGCCCTTCTCCCAAGGCAGCGATGTTTCCATCGATTTTGCTAGCAATAATTGGGATGCCGCAAGCGACTGCTTGCAGAAGCGCAAGCGGCTGCCCTTCCCAGTGCGAAGGCAGGAGCATTACATCGAGCGATTGCATCCACGGAGCGACGGGGCGTTGATTGCCGACTAGCTTAACCATGCCGGCTAAACCCATATCCCGAATTTTTTCCGTCAGCCGGTTGCGTTCATTTCCTTCGCCAATGAAGACGATCTGCAAGCGCACGCCTTGCTTTTGCAGAAGTGCTGCCATCTCCAATGTCGCATCATGATTTTTGACAGAATTGAGGGACGCGACTGTGCCGCCGAGCGGACCATGCGGGAGTCCGAGATGGTCCCGGTTACGTTCGGCGGCGTGAAAGAATTGCGCCGGGTCCACCACATTAGGAATGACGCGGACGCTGTTAGAGCGAAGATGGAATGTCTCCCGAAGATCGGCCGCCATGTCATCGGAAAGTGCCAGCACGCGCGTTGCCAGATGGGCAAGCGAACGCAAAGTCCAGCGGCGACGCCAAGGCATATCTTGCAAGGTTTTTTGCTGATGCAGAACCGAGACGCAAGCAGCTAGACGCGCGGCGGGAATCGCATAAGTGTGGGCATGATAGGTCTGCGAATGCACGACATCGATCCGATTATCACGCAACCAACGAGAGAGACGCATCACGCCTGCCGGACTCCAGCGTTTCGAGGTCGAGGACTGAACGAGCGGGACATCTTTTCCCTGCTTCGCCAGTGACTCACCTAAGACACCGGGGTCACGCAGACAAACAAAACTAACCTCGCAACCGGCCGGCAGATTTTCCTGCATGGCTACGGCGAAATCTTCGGCCCCGCCGACCGGCATGGAAATAAAAACAAATGCGATCTTCAAGTCGTGGATGGTTGGCCCGCTTCACCGCTGCCGGGCAAAGGATTGGATGGCTTCTTCGTAAAACTCCTCGAGCAGACGCGCCTGTTTTTGACGATCGAAGTAAGCGCGGACACGTTCGGACGTCGAAATGCTGAGACGTTGCAGAAGAGTTCCGTCGCGTCCGATCGCCAGAAGAGCTTCGCCCAAGGCCTCGGCATCACGCTCAGGCACTAACAGTCCACTAACACCGTCCTCGACCGCCTCAGGAATTCCCCCGTGGCGGGTGGCCACTACCGGCATGCCGGTGACCATCGCTTCGAGCATCGAATTGGGCACTCCTTCCTGTTCACCTTTGATTCCGACCTGACTCGGATGCACAAAGACATGGCTGCGCTCATACAATTCGTGAAGAGTGCGCTGCGGAAGAAATCCGGTGAAGTGGACCTGCTCGCCCACGCCGAGTGAGTCGGCCAAGCAGCGGAGACGTTTGCGAAGTGGACCCTCGCCGGCAATGATGAACTCGGAGAGCGGAAACTCGCGCGCAAATATCGCAAAGGCCCGGATTGCTGTATCGAGTCCCTTTTTCTCAACCAGCCGGCTGGCTTGGACAAACCGGAAATCTCCGTCCACTGGAGTCGTCCTAACAATCGGCACGCTCATACTGAGTGAGACGCCGGTGCGATGGAGGCGCAGCTTTTCCGGCGGGCAACCGAGCTTTTCTAACTCGAACATCAACAACTTGCTGCGGGCGATAATTAACTCCGCGAGGTCAAACACCTCTGCATAGCGCCGACGCAACGATTTGCTAGTCACATTCGAGGTCGCATCCGATCCATGAAAACTAACCACTGCGGGTAATTGCCGTTTGCGGAGCAGCGGGATGAGGTAGATGCCCATGTTGCCGAAATAGACGTGGAGCAGCTTTGCCTCGATCCGCCGCAACTCTCTCATCACGTGGGCCGCCTCGTGGGTGTAAGCTAGGACCGGAACGCCGAGAACGCTCCGGGCCCAGAAACGGCGGACTTGATGGCTCAACGGCTTGCCTAGTTTCCGCACGTCAGGAAAAGGAAACATCGCCTCGTTTTCGCGCCGCTGCGTGAGGATGACTGGCCGGTATTGCCGCAGGGCGGTGATCTGCCGGTAGATGTGTTGCATCTCCGGCTTGAGAAAAGTGACGCAGTAGGAAGCGACCACCGGCGCATCGTTTTTGATACTGCCCGGAACAAAACGCGCCCGGCCCGGGAATCGCTGGTCGATATCGCTGGCGGAGGTTGGGCTTTGGGCGTTAATCATGTGGTCGTCATGAATCTAGCGTGCAAACAAGACTCCCCGCAATGCCAGGGGCAAGGAAATACATCGGCTCGAAACAAAATGCGATCGAATCAACGGATGGGCCCTGTTAAAGCTGATCCAAAAATTTTATGAGAATCACCCGTTCTTCACTTCCTCTAACGGCGTTTTTTTTGCGAATTTTTATGATCGCAGTTACGGCGCAAGAACTTCCTCCGGAGCCAACCCGGGAATTCCGCGGCACTTGGGTCGCCTCCGTCCACAATCTCGACTGGCCCTCCAGCAGTGCGCTCTCGCCCAACTCTCAACGCGCTCAGCTCCTAGCCATTCTCGATAACGCCCAACGACTGAAGCTGAACGCCGTCATTCTCCAAGTGCGTCCAAACAGCGATGCGCTTTACCGCTCCGCGATTGAGCCGTGGTCGGCTTGGTTGAGCGGAACGATGGGGGTCGATCCGGGATACGATCCCCTTGCCTTCGCCGTTGCCGAAGCCCATCGGCGTGGTTTGCAACTGCACGCCTGGGTCAATCCCTTCCGCGCCCTCGCCACCGACAAAGGCGGCCTCTCCGATCGTCACGTCGCGCGGCGGCATCCGGAGTGGATGCGGCGCTACGGCTCACAACTTTTCATCGACCCGGGCATTCCTGAGGCGCGCGAGTATGTCGAATCCGTCGTCGTTGATCTGGTTCGCCGTTACGACATCGACGGCGTCCATCTCGACGATTATTTTTATCCGTATCCGGCGGGCCGGGCCGAGTTTCCGGACGGGACGACATTCCGGAAATACGGCCGCGGACAATCGCTCAACGCTTGGCGCCGAAGCAACATCGACCGCTTCGTTTCGAGCCTATCGAGCGCAATCAAGAACGAAAAACGCCATGTCCTTTTTGGTATCAGCCCGTTCGGCATCTGGCGTCCAGGAATTCCCGCAGGCACGACCGCCGGGGTCAACGCCTACGAATCACTGGCCTGCGACGCTCCACTCTGGCTGCGCAACGGCTGGGTCGATTATCTTTCGCCGCAGTTGTATTGGACGATCGATTCGGAGGGGCAATCCTTCGCACGGCTTTATGATTGGTGGAGCACGCAAAATCCCCTACGCCGCCATCTCTGGCCTGGAATCGCCACCGAACGAATTGGCCAAGGTCGCACCGCCTCGGAGCAGGTTCGGCAGATTGATCTCATCCGCCGGGGAACGGGCGACGCGGGGCATATCCATTGGAACAACAAAGCGCTGCTGCAGGATCGCGGCGGCATTTCGGGTCTCCTCGCAAAAACGGCGTATCTCGCACCTGCGCTTGTTCCGCCTTCGCCTTGGCTCGATCGCAATCCTCCCGGTCGGCCGACGTTGGCCACGAAAGAAAAAGCCGGAACCGCTTACGTAGATTGGGGCGCGGCAGAGCGCGACGTCTCGGTTTATCTCGTGCAATGGAAAACCGCAGCAGGCTGGAATTCGCAGGTGATCGGTGCAAGCAACAGCGGGGTCGCTTGGCCGGGCGGTCGCGACGCCACCCCGCGCGTGTCCGTGCGCGCGGTCAGCCGGACTGGGATGCTGAGCGATGTGAGATGGCTCGCGCGTTAGTGGGAGCGTGTTGTTTTTGGCGTCTCGCCAGAAACATACTTTTTAAGTGCGGCTTCGCCAGCGAGGTGAAGTATTTTGGGCGAGACGCCCAAAACTGCACGCGAGACGCGCGCCGTCCCAGAACTTACAGTAGAACGCGCTCGAATTCGGCCAAGACTTTCGCGTGATCGAAGCGGGAAACGTAGGCGTGCCCGTTCGCCTCGAACGCGCCGAGTTGCGCCGGATTGGCTGCGATTTCCTCGAGTAAATTCGCCAGTGCCGCTGTTTCGCCCGGAAGAATATTCTTCCCGAAATGCCCCTCGGCCACGGCTACCGCAAGAGCGCTATCCGCGTCGGCCACACTGATCACCGCGCGACGATGGGCGAGTGTGGGGAGCAGTTTGCTGGGCAGAAACGCGCTGCCCGATCCGGCTTGCTGGGTGATCAAGCAGACGTTGGCCGCGGCGAGCATGGCGCGGTAATCCGCATCCTCCAGCAGGGGCAGGAGACGGAGATTGGCGAGGCCAAGGCGGGCGATTTCCTCCTCGAGCCACGGGCGGCGTGCGCCGTCACCACAAATAACGATCTGGATTCTCGGGTTTTTCAGCCGGGCGGCAGCGGCGGGGAGAATTTCTAGGCCTTGTTTGACTCCGAGGTTGCCGGAGTAAATCGCCAGAAAATCATCGGACGCGAACTGGTATTTCTCGCGGAAGTTCACGGGTGAGGCTTTTTCCGCGCCCTGCACGTCAAAGCCGTTGGGCAGCAGCGCGATTTTTTCCGGCGGCACGCCTTTGCGCAGAAACGCGTCGATCATTCCCTGGCCGATGCCGCTCACCTTGGCGGCGTGCCGGTAAGCGATGGCCTCTAATTGATAAAGCAGGCGCGTGAGGAGTCCGGGCTTGAGCATGTTCAATCCGACAGCTGCATCGGGCTGCAAATCCTGCACATGAAAATGGTAACGGCTACCTTTGAGCGCGGTCGCCAACCACGCCGCCGCACCAAGGAGAAGCGGCGGGGAAACGACCACGACGACATCGGCGCGGCGCAGGAGCAGTAGCCGGAGAAATGATGTGACCACAAATGTGCCTTCGTGAAGGATCCGTTTGAGAGCGGAAACGCGTTTCGGGACGTAGTGCCAACAGCGATGCACGCGGACGCCGTTGACCCGATCGCTGCGGTAGAAGAAGTAGATATCTTCCTCGCGTTTTTTCCACTGTGGGTAATAGGCAAAGGAGGTGACCATCTCAACGTCGTGGCCCCGTGCGCCGAGATATTCGCAGAGCGCGGTGTTGCAGGGAGCGATGCCCGTAACTTCCGGCGCGTAATTGATTCCCCAGACGATGATTCTCATGCGATGCGGGAGGTTTTTACATCACCGATCGCGAAGGCACGATGGAAAAATGGGAACCAGCAGCGAGAAGGGCAGCCTCTTTTACAAATACTTCGCCCGGAGATAGTCGAGGTGATACTTCGGATTCGTCGTCTCGCCCGTGGCCCGGCGCATCAGTTCGGGAGCGAGCAGGGTCTGCCCGTGGCGATGGATGTTTTCGCGCAACCAGAGAAGAAGCGGTTCGTAGTTGCCGAGGGTGAGTTCGTCTTCGAGCCCGGGGATTTTCTTTTCCGCTGTGGCCATGATCTGCGACGCGTTGAGGTTGCCGAGGGTGTAAGTGGGAAAATAACCGAACCCGGCAAAACTCCAGTGGATGTCCTGCAAACAGCCGCGCGCGGCGTCAGGCACGCGCAGTCCGAAAGATTTCTGAAAGAGCTCGTTCCACGCGGACGGCAAACCGGCGACTTCGAGATCCCCGCGCAAGAGCGCAATCTCGAGATTGAACCGAAGCATAATGTGCAGATCGTAAGTCATTTCATCGGCCTCGACGCGAATGAAACTCGCTTGGACGGACTGGGTTGCAGCCGTGATGTCTTCGGCCGAGAACTCTGCCAGGTCAGGGAAACGAGCGATGGCGTCATCGGTCCAGCGCCGCCAGAAGGTGGTGGAGCGCCCGATGTGGTTTTCCCACAGGCGCGACTGGCTTTCGTGAATCCCGTTGGAGGAGGCCGAACCTGCTGGAAGCCCGAATTGATTCTGCGGGAGACCCATTTCATAGAGGGCGTGGCCGGTTTCGTGCAGAACGCTATAGAGAGACGAAAGGAAGTCGGCCTCATCGTAACGGGTCGTGATGCGAACGTCGCGCGGGCCCGCCGTCAGGCAAAATGGATGCGCCGTAACGTCGATCCGGCCCGCTTCGAAATCGTAGCCCAGAGACTCGGCGACCTCGCGGGCAAAGGCGGCCTGGGCGCCCGCCGGAAAGGTGCCGTCGAGACGCTGGAGAGGACGGTGCTGGTTTTTGCGTTCCTTTAGGAGTTCGACGAGCGGCGGACGTAATCCGGCAAAGAGTTCCGTGAGGTTCGCCGTGGTGATGCCGGGTTCGTAGGTCTCGAGCAGGGCGTCGTAGCGTTCGCCGTCGCCGGGATAGCCCCAGTGGTCGGCGAGAGCACGGGAAAGATCGAGGAGCCGGGTCAGACTGGGCTGGAAAATGGTAAAGTCGTTTTTTTGCCGCGCCTCGACCCAAGTAGCGTGCCCATGAGATTTTTCGCGTTCCAGCGCCTCGACGAATGCGACCGGAACTCGGGTGGCGCGATCATATTTGCGCTGCAGCCGGGTGACGTTGGCGTGCTCGACGGTGCCCTCGGCAAATCCGCCGTCGGCGGCGCCCTTGAGCCAGTCGCCCACCTCGGGTGCGGTCAGAAGCCGATGGGAATGGCCAGATAACCAGGCGAGTTGCTCGCCGCGATAGTCGTTGGCCTGCCGGGGAAGGTAGGTTTCCTGGTCCCACTGGAGCAGATTGGAGGTATTATCAATGAGCGCGATCTCTCGGGCTCGGGCGAGAAGTTTTTCGTAGGCGGAAGGCATCAGTCAGGAAGCAGAAGAAAACCCGGGGAACGAAGTGCAAGAAGCTGGACAGTCTGAAAAGACCGTTTGCGAGTCGGGGGCAGGATGTCCGCACCAAACGCGGAACAGGCTATTTCGCGGCGAGAAGTTCTTTTTCGGCCTGAATCCAGTCGCTGGCCGCGTCTCCCGGGAGACCGAGGGCTTGGCGCCGTTCGGCCACGAAGTAGGCTTGCTTTTGGATGTCCTCAAACGTGGGCTTGGCCGATTTCTTGGCGGCAGGTTTGGTTTTCGGTGCAGTTTTCGCAGCGACTTTTTTCGGTGCAGCGGTTTTTTTGGCGACCACTCCCGAATCGGAAGCGACCTTGGGGGCTGCCTTGGCTGCGGTTACAGGAGACTTTGCAGGCTCCACAACGGTTTTTTCAGTTTTTTTTCCCATAATAACAACGATTTATTTCTGAATCACAGGCGTTCCACCCAAAGGAACGCGCTTTTTTTATAGCCCCGAATCCTAGAGGACGGAAGGAAAAAGATTATTCCTTGGTTTCGAGAGAGGTCGGGGTAAATTTTCATGATGAAAGCTTTTTTGCTCCGCTGGATATTTACGGCTTTGGCGGTCATGGCGGCTGCCCATTTACTCCCTGGGATCACGTATTCTGGCTGGGGGGCGCTGCTTCTTGCCGCGCTCGTTTTGGGATTGCTCAACGCCCTCATTCGCCCGGTGTTGTTGCTCCTAAGCCTGCCTTTCATCCTCGTGACCATGGGGCTTTTCATCCTGATCGTGAATGCAGTGGTGCTGAAACTGACGAGCGGTTTGACGCCCGGGTTTCACGTCGAGGGCTTTTGGACGACCGTTTTCGGCTCAATCATCATCAGTTCGGTCTCATGGTTGCTCAGTTCCGTTTTTCTGGATGAAAACCGCCGGGTCCAGGTCATGACCAGCTCCTCACAAGTCAGAGAAATCAAGCAGGCGCGGGGGCGGGTGATCGAGTGAGGACGCTCTTTGGCATGCTTCCACCCGGGGTTGTGGGAGTAAAAATTTGCGGGATCACGAACCCCGGGGACCTGGCTCTGAGCGTGGAGGCCGGGGCCAGCGCCATCGGGTTCAATTTTTATCGCGGGTCAAAGCGTTTCATCGAGATGGAGCGGGAGCGGGATTGGTTGAAAGACTCGCCGGATTCCATTCAGCGCGTCGCTGTGGCGGTCAATCCCACTGAGGCGGAAGCACTCTCCTGGCTCAGCGAGCCGTTCATCGATGCCCTCCAACTTCACGGGGACGAGGATTTGCAATTCTGCGAATCAATCTCGCAGAAAAGCGGAAAGGAAGTCATTAAAGCCCTGCGTGTGGCGGATGCGGATTCCTTCCGAGCGGTCGAGAATTTCGCCACATTTCCAGTTTTGCTGGACGCATTCGCGGGCTCCGAGCGGGGCGGAACGGGGAAAACTTTCGACTGGGCGCTGCTGGAAGCGCTGAAAAATCGAGAGCATATCCTCCTTTCTGGCGGATTGAACCCGGAGAACGTTTCCGCAGCATTGCGAGCGACTAGGGTCCGCTATGTGGACGTGGCCAGTGGTGTGGAGACAACGCCGCGCCAGAAAGATGCGGCGCGGGTGCGGGCTTTCATCGCTAACGCGCGGAAAACGGGGCTTTAATCCCGGGTTCGTCTCTTATTTGCGATAAAACCCCGCCTTTAGGGAGCAGGGATTCGCAAATACAAGAGCCGAATTTTCTTTCTCACCCCTGGCACGGGGTTGGTCTGCTTCCTGCTTAAATCATTTTGCAATACCGCAACTTAGAAAGTAGCACGCCATGTTAAACCTCAACCGACACATTTACACCCTGGGCGCATTCAGCTCCCTTTGCCTGCTGTTCCCGCTGATTACTTCGGCCCAAGAAGCCACCCCTGGCTCCTCGCCTAAGTTGGTCTCGGGACTGCTCCAGCCAAAGCCGACCGAATCCGCCATCCCTGCAACGGCCCCCGTTGCAATTCCGGAAATGCCGGCTGCAGTGGAACCACCCTCCAGCACGGTCGAAGCCACCCCCGCTGGAATCGACGTCCCTAATAACGAAATTCCCGCAGCGATCGAGCCGCCGTTGGGCGGTGCTGCCTCGGACGCACTTCCTGATGCTTCCGCAGTGGCTCCAGTCATAGCCGATACAACCCCAAGCGCGCTTTCCGACACTGGCGCTTCCGGTGGTGCCAAGCCCCGTGAGTTTCAAGGCGATGAACTCGGCTACGTCTTACGCCTACTCGCCCGGCAAGCCAAAATCGATCTCGTCGTCGGCGAAACCATCCAAGGCACTGTAACCATGCGGTTGGAAAACAAGACCGCGATGCAGGCGATCCAAATCATCGTCCAAGATAAAGGTCTTTACCTCTATGAGACCGACGGCACCTTTTTCATCAAAACTGAGGCGGAAAAGAAAAAAGAGCCAACCGATGCTGGCTACTACACCTTCAGCTACGGACGGGCCGATGCCTGCGCCGGATTGCTCCAAGGCCAAATCCTAAGCGGCGTGCCTCCCCAAGTCGACCCACGCACAAACACGATCTTCTACCGCGAATTCAAATCAAATATGGCCTCCATCGCGGCCTTCCTGCAGCTCATCGACAAGCCAACCCGGCAGGTCATGATTGAAGCACGCCTCGTCGAGGTGAATGCTAATCCGAAGCAGAGCTACGGCATCAACTGGGGAGGCGTACTCGGCGGTTCCTCTAGCGCCAAAACCTTCAAATACGGCGCTTATGATGGCACCACCAAGCCAAACACCGACGGTACGATTCCCACCACCGATTTTGCTGGCCGGCCAGAGGGTGGAAACATCCTCAGCGGCTCCATTGAGCAGCTCGCCAATCAGTTTGCGATTGTCTCAGCCCCACAGCTCTCGCTCACCTTGCGCTTCCTCAACGAAGACACGGACGCGGAATTTCTCGCCAACCCACGCATCGTCACTGCTGACAACCAGGAGGCCACGATCAAGATCGTTCGCAGCCAACCCGTCCCGCAGTTGAACTTCAATGAACAGACTGCCACGGCTGTCTTCGGCGGATTCGAGGAAAAAGAGTATGGTAACACACTCATCGTCAAACCCTCGATTAACAAAGACGACTATGTCACCCTCTCGGTCAAACCTGAGATCAGTAACAAGGTCTCTGACGCTCAGTTCACGATCAGCGGTGCAACCGTCTTCAGCCCTATCATCGACACCCGCACCCTTGATTCGAACGTTCTGATCAAGAGCGGAGACACGCTCGCCATCGGTGGACTCCTTCAAGATGAAACCACCAAAACCGGTGCGAAGGTGCCGATCCTCGGCGATATTCCTGGCCTCGGTTACCTCTTCCAAGAAAAAGTGAAATCCAAAACCAAGCGCAACCTGCTCATCTTCGTCACCCCGACGATCATTGAGGAAGGATACGGCACCGGCTTGGAAAATCAGGTTACCGGCCTGACCGACAGCGGCGACGAGTTTGCCGATTCGAACGGCTGGAGAAACAACGCCAAGGGCTCCATCCGCGTCGTTCCAACCCGAAATGACTCCCTAGCCGCCCACATCACGCCTCCCGGTGTCCCACCGCATGCAACCCAAGGGGTGACGAAAATCACCACTCGGTATCAGAAATAATTGATAAACCGAAAGCGGTCTGAATAATAAGCGCCCCGGCTTCGGTCGGGGCGTTTTTTATTTATGAACACCACCTACCACATCGCCGTCCTCGCCGGGGACGGCATCGGACCCGAGGTCATGAGCCAGGCCCGACGCATCCTCGACCGTATCGCAGAAAAATTTTCTCTCGATCTCCAGTTCTCCGAGCACAACGTTGGCGGCATCGCTATCGACCTCGAAGGCCACGCCTTGCCGGAGACCACGTTGCGGGCCTGCGAAAAAAGCCACGCCATTCTCTTCGGCAGCGTCGGCGGCCCGAAATGGGAATCGCTCCCGCCCAATCAGCAACCCGAGCGGGCCGCGCTTCTCCCGCTCCGCAAACATTTCGGCCTCTTCGCTAACCTGCGCCCGGCCCTTTGTTTCCCGGCCCTGACCCATGCTTCTCCCATCCGCCCCGATCTCGTCGCGGGCGGATTCGACGTGCTTTGCGTTCGTGAACTCACCGGCGGCCTCTATTTCGGCCAACCCAAACTTACCGAAATGCGTGACGGCGAACTGGTCGCAATCGACACGATGATTTACAAAAAAAGCGAGATCGAGCGCATCGCCCACATCGCTTTCCAATCCGCCCAAGGTCGCAGCAAAAAACTCACCTCCATCGACAAAGCTAACGTCCTCGAAAACGGTGTCCTCTGGCGCAAAACCGTCACCGAAGTTTCCGCCCACTATCCCGATGTCGCGCTCAGCCATCTCTACGTGGACAACGCCGCCATGCAGCTCATCAAACAACCGAAAAGCTTCGATGTGGTCCTCGCAGAAAATCTCTTTGGCGACATCCTCAGCGATGAGATGGCCATGATCACGGGCTCGCTCGGCATGCTCCCGAGCGCCAGTCTTGGCCAGATCAACCCCGCCACCTCGCGCCCTTTCGGTCTCTACGAACCCAGCGGCGGCACCGCTCCCGACATCGCGGGTCGCGGCATCGCCAATCCCATCGCCCAGATTCTCAGCGCGGCCATGCTTCTGCGCCATTCTCTCGGCGAAGAAAATGCCGCCCTCGCCATCGAAGCGGCCGTCCGCCAGACGATCGACGACGGCTTCCGCACCGGCGATATCTGGAGCGAAGGCACGCAAAAAGTCGGCACCGTCGAGATGGGCTCCGCCATTCTCGCACGTTTGTAATCCCCTTCGTCTGCACGCTGCGAACTTGGGCTTGACGCTGCATGGTCCCTGTCGAGACTAGTTCATTATGCGATGGCAAACGATTTACGAGGCTCGATGGATATTAGCAATTCTGCTGGCGCTTGCCACCGGCTCAGCCGTTCTGCTCGGCCCCTTTCCCCTCTTCGGAATGGCCCTGCTCAGTATTTGGCTCCTGCTGATCCTTTATGTGTTTTGGTTTTTCCGCGATCCAGTGCGCGAGATTCCACCCGGCGATTCGCTCGTCGTGGCCGCCGCTGATGGAGTCATCGCCGACATCGTCGGGGAAATGCTCGAGCCTGAGGTGACCCATACCTCGATGATGCGAGTGGGCATTTTCCTCTCCGTCTTCGACGTCCATACGAACCGCGCCCCGCTGGCTGGAAAGGTCATTCATCGCGAGCATCACCTCGGCAAAATGCTCGACGCCCGCCACCCCGACGCCACCCGACTCAACGAATACGTCACTTGGGGTTTCCAAAATGCGAAGGCCACGTTTGTTGTCCGGCAGATTACCGGTGCGATCGCGCGGCGGATCGTCCCTTGGAGTTTGGTGGGCGACGACCTAAAAAAAGGTGACCATTTTGGAATGATCCGTTTCGGCTCCCGCACGGAGGTTTATCTCCCGCTCGGCACCAAGCTGCTCGTAAAAATCGGCGACCGCGTGAAATGCGGCACCACCCCGATCGCAGAACTAGCCCCGTAAACAGACGTCATGCGCGACGGCGAACCGAAAATTTATCTCCTGCCGAACCTCATGACGGCGGGCAATTTGTTCTGCGGCTTCACCGCCATTTTGCGGATCATTGAGGGCGCGCTTCTTCAGGTGAACGACGCGGCGACCCTCGTCCCTTTTGTTTACTATCATCAGGCCATCTTGCTTATTCTCGGGGCCTGCGTTTTCGATGTGCTCGACGGTCGCATGGCGCGCATGTCCGGGGCGGAGAGTCCGTTCGGAAGGGAGTTCGATTCGTTGGCCGACATCGTCTCGTTCGGCGTTGCGCCTGCGCTGTTAGTTTATCGGATCGTTTTGAAAGACTGGGATTCAGGTTGGATCATCGCCTCAGTCTATCTCGTCTGCGGGGCGCTCCGGTTAGCGCGCTTCAATTGCATTGCTGCGGCGAAGGAAAACGGGGGCGATGTGGACAAGGATTTCTCGGGCATTCCCATTCCCGCCGCCGCCGGAGTCACCGCCTCGATCACCCTCTTCATGCTTGGCCTTCAAGAGAACGACAAAGTGGTCGGCCCGTGGCGTTTCGCACTGCCGCCACTCCTGCTTTTCCTATCTTGGATGATGTTTAGCCATTTCAAATATCCCAGCTTCAAGGCAGTCAACTGGCGCACACAAAAATCCCTCCCGCGCCTGCTCGTTTTCATCGTCCTCATTCTTCTAACCATTCTCTACTATCGCTGGATGCCGGCGATCCTCTTCATTAGCTACCTGCTCTACGGTTTCTTCCGTCCGTTTGTTTCAAAACGTCTCCGCAAAGAAATTGAGGAAGAAGATGATGACGAAGAAGAACCCGTTCCCGACGGCGCCGCGAAACCATGAGCGACTTTCATCAGCGTGGCCTGATTAGCACGCTGCCACGACTGACCGATCGGCCGTTGGAGGACATCGAAGACCAGCTTGGCGATCTCGCCCGCAACACGCCTGTCGCGCTCATCCTTCCCTGCACGCTCGACGACTTACGCCGCCCAGCCATGCAGCAAATTCTGCGGGAAACAGCCCACGCTCGTTATTTTTCTCGCGTGGTCATTCCGGTCAATCGCGCCATCGCAACTGACCTGCCCGAGATGAAAAAGCTAACCTCAAATGATCCGCGCGTCGATCTGCTCTGGAACGACGAGCCCGCCTGGCAGGAACGCTTTCCCGGCTCCGGCAAGGGCCACAATCTTTGGACCGCACTCGGCTGGTTGCTCAGCCAAACCGATTGCCAGGTCGTCGTGACCCACGACACCGACATCCTCAATTACCGGCGCGAACTTCCCGCGTTACTCACCCTGCCGTTGCTCGATCCCGCGCTCGGTTACCGCTTCATCAAAGGCTACTACCCAAGGCTCTCCGACAAGCAGGGCGGACAGCTCTTTGGCCGCGTCACCCGCCTCTTCGTTGGCCCACTCCTGCGCGCCCTCGTCCGCGTCGAAGGCCATTATCCGCTCCTCGATTTTCTCGATAGTTTTCGTTATCCGCTCGCCGGAGAATTTGGCGGGCGGCTCGCCGATCTTGCGCAACTTCCGATTCCCTCTGGCTGGGGGTTGGAAATCGATTTGCTCTGCTCCGTGCATCGCTCGATTGCGCCTGACGCCGTGGCTCAAATCGATCTTGGTTCTAACTATGAGCACAAGCATCAGATGCTCAACCCGGGACAATCACAGACCGGACTCACCCGTCTCGCTTCCGAGATTCTTGCCTGTTTACTCCATCAACTCGCCCGCGAAGGAATCACGGTGGACGCGGGTTTTCTCTCTGCCCTTCGCCAGGCCTATGCGCAGACCGCCAGCGACACGTTGCGCCGCTACCGCCATGTCGCGCTGCTGAACCAACTCGATTTTTCCGAAAAAGATGAGGCCGGCTTGGTTGAATCATTTCTCGCCCTGCTCACGAATCCGGGAGTCGCTCACGAGGCACCGCTTCCCGCTTGGTCGGAGTTGCGTCGCGGCCAAGGAGAAAATTTTCCTGTCGTTTCCCGGAGCCACGCGACCGAATGCTAGAAGACTAGAGCAGTTTAAAAAATCGTGTGGCCGCGAAAAGGATCTGGTCTCGGGTAGTGTGGGCGTCCCCGCCTGCTGGTTTTGGCGTCTCGCCGAAACGGTTATCCATCGTGGTAAGAAGCAGCGCCGCAAGATGCGCCGCACAGCCGGCGGAACGTCCGCACTACCCGAGATATTTGCCGTCACGAACGGCTATAGTATTTAAATCGCTCTAACTCCGAAAAAGCGTCAGGCGCCCTTCCTGAACCTCCAGCTCCACTGCCGCATCGGCCACTTCGCAACGGGAATTTCTCCGAAGCTCGACGGCGAGATCCTCGGAGACGTAAAGTGTTTCTAAATGCAGCGTGTTAGGAATGAACATCCAACCCTTTTCGCCGTAGCGCTCGTGCATTCTTGCGATCACTTCAGCGTCGTCTTGCAAGGTGCATGGAATGGCCATGCGCCGCATGTCGCCGGTAGTGAAGGTGTTTAAAAAAGTCTTCTGCTCATTGATCGCTTCGCGCAAGCGTCTGGTGATGAAATCGGCTAGGCCGACACCGATCGCATTGCCTTGCGAGGCGGTCGAGAGATTTAACGCTGCGATCGCGTTGATTTTTGGTCTCGCCAGATCTTCGAATCCGTTCACGCCACGCCGACCGATCACGTTTGTATCCATCCCGGTGCCGCTGTAGGTTTTTCCAATTTCATTGACGACCAAAACATTGATCGCATCACAAGGCAGCGTCGGAAAATAATTCAAGTGCCGCTGGAGCAACTCCGGTTCACGTTGCAAGATTTCCCCGGCAGGAACTGCGTGCAATTCGGCCGTCTCGTCGAAACCATCCTCGAGAATAGCGAGCCCGGCAAAGATCCGCCCGCTGTCGAGAATCTTCGCGCCCATTTCAAAAAGCAGATCCTTCATCTCCACCGCAGGTAACGAATGGAAGGTGGCCGCGCTCCGCGTTTTTCCCATGCCCACCACCATCATTTTCGTCAGCCCGCTTTGCACCGGACCGGAAAAACAGGTGTGTAATTTCACCCGGTTAAGCACCAACACACCGGCCGCCTCATAACAATGGCGATCCATCCAAACATCGCCCGACGCAACCGTGCCGACGCAAACCACGTCCATGCTCGAGCAAATCTCCATTCCGGTTGCCTCCTCGGTCAGTCCGAGTGATTCGATCATCTGTCGTTGCCCTTCCGCCGTGCCGCCGTTGTGCGAGCCCATCGCGGGCACGAGAAAGGGAGTCGCGCCGTTCGCCCGCAACCAGTCTCCGGCGGCCTTGGTGATGCGAAGTAAATTAGCAATACCTCGGCTTCCGGCAGTGACAGCGACGCGCCCCTGCGGCGGTTTCGTGCCGAGCAGGTCGAGCTGGCGAAAGACCTCCTTCTCGATGTCAGGCAGTGGATTGGATTGAAGTTTTTGCGAGACGCGAACGACTTTCATGGAGACTTTTGGCTGAGAGAGAGCATGCCACGGATACTGCTTTATGAGGAGGAACTTTTTGCAGAAAAAAGCCGGAGCGGGATGCGCATTGCCGCTGACACTTCCAGGTGCTTTACTAACTTCTCATGGTGCTTGCAAAATCTCTCCGCTTTCTTCCTCCGCTTCTCGCAGGCCTGGCTCTCGGTGTAGCGGGTGCCGTCCTTTTCTCCGGAAGCTTGCCCGGCAGCGAAGGTTCGGCCGAGGAACGGGCCAATCGTCTGGAAGTCGAGCTGAAGCAGGCCAAAAACCGTCTCGCAGCACTCGAAGGCAGCGACCGTCAGGACCGTGGGTCCGGCACCCTGCTCAGCCGCGTCGCTGGCCGTCGCACTCGCCAGACCCTCGCCGATGGCACCCGACAGATAGCGGAAGATCTCCGCGAAGGCCGACCCGTTTCTCCCGAAGACCTTTTCCGAGCCAGCAAACCACTCATTCGCGACTTGGCGCCGCTCTTTGACCGGATGCGAATCAAGCAGCAGCAGCAAATGATCGATAGCCTGACCGGTGAATTCTCTCGGAAATACAAACTAACTCCGGAGAACCAACAAAAACTTCGAGAATGGTTCCTCCAAAAATCCGATACGGATGGGAAAAAATGGAACGACCTGATCGCGCGGGACGGCACGCGACTGGAGGACATCATGCGGGCCTCGCGCGATGTCCGCCCCGACGACGGGCTCGATCCATTCATGCAGAATCTTCTCTCCGCAGAGCAGCGCACCGCTTTCAACAATGATCGCGCCGCCGAACGCGCGGGTCGCGTCCAGCAACAGGCCGATGCTTATGTGCAGCGAATCGACTCCATCGTTACTCTCGACGAAAACCAGCGCGATCAGGTGTTTGGCGTCACGGCGCGAAGTTCTCGGGATTACGATGCGTCCTTACTGATCCAAGGGGCGCACGGGCCGCTGGATTCCACGCCGGTGACCGACCGCGAGGCGGCCACGCTTGCCGTGCTTCGGCCTGACCAACGCGCCACTTACGAGGCGGAACGCCAGCGTCGTCGCGACGAGACTGCCAAAAGCATGTCGGAAATCGGGCTCACCATGCCGCAAGACTGGCAGATGCTAAACGACTCCGATTTTCGTTGATCCTGTGGAAAAAGAATCCGCTACTAACAATTCCGGAAAAACGGACTGCCCAGCGATCGCAATCCGCGATTTGCGGGTGGATTACGGAAAGTTTGTCGCGGTGGAAGATCTCACCCTTAACATCCCGCGCGGCGAAGTTTTCGGACTCGTCGGCCCAAATGGAGCGGGAAAGACTAGCACCTTCCGGGTGCTAACTACTCTAATGGAACCGACCTACGGCGAGGTCGCACTGGAAGGCCTGGACATCTTCGAGAACATCGAGGCGGTCCGGCGAATGATCGGCTACATGCCCGATCTAGCGCCTGTTCCCTCCGATTTGAAGATTGGCGAGTTTCTCCTCTTTCACGCTGCTGCGCACGGGCTCGGCACGCGGGCCCAACAACTCGAGCGGGTGTCGCAATGTCTCGAGGAAGTCAGCTTGGCGGATTTACGCAACCGCTGGTGCCGCGAACTCTCCCGCGGGCAAACCCAGCGTCTCGTCCTCGCCAAAACCATGCTGCACCGTCCTGCCATTTTGATTCTCGACGAACCCGCGAGCGGACTCGACCCGTTGGCCCGGCGCGAACTTCGTGGAACCCTGCGCCGTCTGGCCGAGGCCGGCGCGACCATTTTTATTAGCTCCCACATCTTGAGCGAACTGGCGGAAATGTGCACGTCGCTCTGCGTGATGAATCACGGTCGGCTCCTAGCATCCGGCACGGCGGACGAAGTGCGCGCACAACTGGGCAGCACGCGAAGAGTGCTTACCGTTTCGACGCTGCACCGACACGAGGAAGCGCGAGAATGGATCGCCGACCAGAATGGCGTGATGGATTTGCAGGGTTCATCCGAAAAGATCAGCTTCGGATTCGAGGGAACCGAAGAGGCTCAGGCCGCGCTCCTGACCGGGTTGATCGCTCAGGGCATCCCGGTCCGCAGTTTCGAGGAGAAGCGTTCCTCTTTTGAGGACATTCTCGTGGAAATTTCCGCAGCGAGTCGCACCTCATGAATTCCATCCGACCTTGGTGCAATCCCATTTTCCGACGCTACTGCCAATCGCGCCTCCGCCCTCAGGGATTGGCCCTCTCACTGCTCGTCGTTATTTTGATCGCAGGCTTTATTTGCGCCTTCAGCCACTCCGTGGGAATGCGCTCTCACACTCAATCTGCGGATTCGGCGCGGTTTGCCATCATTCCCTTGCTCGTCTTTCAGAGCGTAATTCTTTTCATTCTCGGGACCGCCCAAGTCTCGGGCGGGATGGTCGCCGAACGGGACGAAGGGGTGATCGACTATCAGCGTTTGCTACCTCTGTCGCCGTCCGTGAAAGTTTTTGGTTATCTTCTGGGTCTGCCTGTGCGGGAGTATCTTCTCTTTGTTGCTACGCTTCCGTTCACCGGGTGGGCGTTGTGGCAGGGTGGTGTTCCTTGGACGGTTTGGCTGCCGCTCTACTGCGTGGTGCTAACATCCACCTGGCTCTATCATTTCACCGCGCTACTCACCGGCACGGTCGTCGCCAACCGGCGCTGGGCTTTTCTCATTTCCATCGGACTCGTCTTCAGCCTTTACACCGTCATCCCACAAATGGCGAAGTTCGGCCTCGTCTTCTTCAAATACCTAACCATCAAACCCGTCTTCGAGGAAAGCCTGCCGGGGCTGTTGCCGCAGTCCGCCGGAAAAGTCATGGGCGTGGTGCAAGAACTCATGCCGGCTGCGAAATTCTTCAATCTCGATTTTCCCGAGGCGGTCTTCACGGCGTTTTCCCAAGGTGGAATGATCCTCGCTTTCACTGTCATGCTTTGCCGGAAATGGCGCCGTGCGGAATCGCATTTGTTAGGAAAGATCTGGGCGGTTGGATTGTTCGCTTGGATTCAGATTCTCTTGCTCGGAAATGCGTTGCCGCTGATCGAGCCGGGCACGCTTTTTCCCTCGCGGGCGTTTACCCGGATGGTGCGGCTGTTGCCCGACTGGACTCCGAAACCAATCGAGGCGGTGGGCATGTCGGGTCTTTATGGCTTGTTCACGCTGCTCCTCGTTATTGTCCTAACCATCATCATCACTCCGTCGATCGATGCGCAGCTCCGCGGCTGGCGTCGCGCCCGCAAGATTGGTGAAATCCGTCCACCGCGTCTGGGCGATTCGGCAACCTCGTTTTGGTTTGTGGCCATCATGGCGCTGGCCGGTGCAGCGGGTTGGTATGCGTTCACCTCGTCCTTGGTGGAGTCGCGCTGGTTTCCGGGGCAGGCGGTGCCGGGGCAGGTTTTTTGGATTTACGCAGCGGTCCTGCTCACCGCGAGTCTCTCCTTCCACGCGTTGCTCGAATCCGGCGGCGGGCGTGCGGCCGGCTTGGCAGTGATCCTCTTTGGCGTGGTCCCTTTACTGGCGGGAACGGTGCTGGGAACGGTCAGCGACCGGATGATTCCGCTGGCCCTTTGGGTAGGCGGCATGTCGCCTGCGAGTTTGCCTTTTTTTGCGACCGGCTCGTCGCTTAATTTGGCGGAGCTACCAGTCCACGCGGCACGCGCGATGCCGCGTGCGTTTGCCTTTTGGCTGCTGGCAGGAAGCATCGTGGCGGTCTGGAGCGTGGTGCGTTTACGGCAATTTCACGTGGTCATGGCGAGGGACATGCAGGCAACGGGTGCGGCGACTGATACCCCTCCGCCGCTGGCGTGAAGGTGGGTCTTGCCGCAACGCCGGGATTTTGTTTTCATGGCGGAGTGATTCCGAGCACCCGCACCACCGTTGTTATCGAAAATGTCACCCCGCTCCTCGACGGCGGTCTTTATCCGCTGAAGCGATTGGTGGGCGATGATCTCCATGTTGAGACGGATATTTTTCGCGACGGGCACGACATTCTCACTGCGCGATTGAAGTGGCGGAAACAGGGCGACACGAACTGGTTCCAGACGGTCATGCAGCCTCTCGTCAACGACCGCTGGGATGGGCGTTGCAGTTTTTTTGAAAATGCCACTTACGAGGTAACGATCGAGGCGTGGACCGATCTCTACCAAACCTGGCACCATGAGTATGAGAAGAAATTTCATGGTGGCCTGACGGAGCTTTCGAGTGAAATTTTGGAAGGCGCAGCGATCGTTGAGGCAGCGGCGAAACAGGCGCGTCCCGCCGCAGATAAACGCATCCTAAAAGCCTTCGCTCAAAAAATCCGCGCCGGCACAAATGCGGAGGTCTTTCGAATTTCCGAGGACCCGGAGTTGCGCTCGCTGATGACGCACTATCAAGACCGGACACTAGCCACGGAGTTGAAGCCGTATTTGTTAGTCACGGTCGATCGCGCGGCAGCGGGATTTGCGGCGTGGTATGAATTTTTTCCGCGCAGCGCGGAGGGTCGCGGAGATAAAGGATCGACGTTTCGGGACTGTTTGCCTCGGGTAGACGATGCGCGGGCGATGGGTTTCGACGTCATTTATTTTCCGCCGATTCATCCGATTGGCCTAGCCAATCGCAAGGGGCGGAACAACTCGACCAAAAGCGAGCCGGGGGAACCGGGCGTGCCTTACGCCATCGGCAACCGGCACCAAGGCTGTCCGAACGGCGGGGGACACAAAGACGTCGCGCCAGAGCTAGGAACGCTAGAAGATTTCGACTGGCTAGTCGATGAAATCCGCAAACGCGGAATGGAAATTGCGCTAGATTTTGCGATCAATTGTTCGCCGGATCACCCGTATGTTGCGGAGCATCCGGATTGGTTTTTCAAACGGCCCGACGGGACGATTAAATACGCGGAAAATCCGCCGAAGAAATACGAGGATGTTTATCCACTGAATTTCTACTGCAAGGATTGGAAAAATCTCTGGGAGGAAATGCGCGCGATCATTCTTTTCTGGTATGGACGGAACGTGCGCATTTTCCGAGTGGACAATCCGCACACGAAACCGGTCGCGTTTTGGGAGTATCTCATCGCTGGCGTGCGCAGCGTTTATCCCGATGCAATTTTCCTGAGTGAGGCGTTTACCCGTCCGAAAATGATGCGGGTGTTAGGAAAGGCAGGGTTCACGCAGGGCTACACTTATTTCACTTGGCGCACGGGCAAGCAGGAGCTGATGGAGTATTTCTCCGAGCTCACGCAAACAGAAATGAAGGAATGTTTTCGAGCTAATCTCTGGCCAAACACACCGGATATTCTTCCAGCGCATTTACAAAACGCGCCTCGATCGATGTTCAAGATTCGCGCCATTCTCGCGGCAATGCTCTCCCCGGTTTATGGCATCTACAGCGGCTATGAGTTGTGTGAAAACGAACCGTTTCCTAACAAAGAGGAATACAACTTCTCGGAGAAATATCAGTGGAAGGAGCGCGACTGGAATCAGCCGGGGAATATCAAGGATCTCTTCACCCGATTGAACGAAATCCGGCGGAAAAATCGCGCGCTGCAGATTTATGACAATCTGCGTTTCCAACGCGCGGAAAACGAGCAACTCCTGGCTTGGAGCAAACGCACCGCCGCGGGCGACAATCTGATTTTCATCGTGGTCAATCTCGACTCATACCATTCGCAGAGCGGCTTCGTCGAACTACCACTCGGAGAATGGGGCATGACGACGGCGGAAACATTTACCGCCGAGGACTTGCTCACGGGCGACCGTTTCCAATGGCGCGGCGTCCGGCAATTCATCAAGCTCGACCCCGACGCCCGGCCTGCGCACATTTTCCGCATCCAACGCCACACATGAACCTCTGGAAATTTGCCGCTCTCCTGATTGCCGCAGCTTGCCTGCCCTCCTGCGGACGTGACACGGGGCACGCAAAATCCGATTTGCTCAAGCTGAATTACCAATTCACGGCGGAGGATTTTGTCCGGGCTTCGCGAGCGGGTGATGAAAAAGCGGTGGGCCTGTTTCTCGACGCCGGCATGAATGTAAACAGCGCGACCGCTTCCGGGACTACCCCGTTGCTCGGTGCGGCGGAAAACAACGCCACTGCGGTGATCGAACTTCTCACCCGCCAAGGCGCAGCCTTCGACCAAAAGGACAAAGAAGGCTGGACGCCGTTGATGAAGGCGATCTACGGGGGGAAAGTCGAGGCCGTGAAACTGCTCGCGGACGAGTCGAAAGCAGACCTCAATCGCGGGCTGCTTCTCGCCAGTCTGTTAGGACACACCGACGTTGCCCGGGTCTTGCTAAAACACGGCGCAGAAGTAGACGCCGCCGGACCCGAGGGCCGCACCCCACTTTCCTGGGCCCGCCAATCCGGCAACGCCGAACTGGAAAAACTCCTCCTTGAGGCAGGCGCTGACTCCACCGCTGCAAGCAGCGCGCCAACACCCGGCGCGGCTTCGGCCTCCCCGTCCCCGACCCCAGGTTCGGCTGAGCGAGAGGCGCTGCTCAAAGATCCGGACACCATGCGCCGTTCCCCAGAGGAGGCTTGGTGGAAAAAATACGGGCTCGATCTCAATGCTGCGGATGTTTTTTCGCGGGATAGCGACGGCGACGGTTTCAGTAACCGCGACGAGTTTCTCGCCGACACCAGCCCGATCGATCCATCCTCTCACCCTGCGGCCGCGAGTCGGTTAGTCTGGGAAGGCTACCACCGCGAGCGACTACCGTATTCCCTCGAAAAAGTCGATCAGGACACCGCGATCCTGCGGGACGCCGGGGGCGCCTCCCTCCCGGTCCATGTTGGCGGTAACGCCGGAGATTGGAAGGTGGAGCAGGTCCGAGCCCGGGCGTTAGTGGATAAGGACGGTCATCCCTACGACGGGAGCGACGTCCGAATGGTCGATCCGCAGGGCCAGAAAATCCGGCTCGTTCCGGGGATCGACGGTCCGTCGAACACGTCATTTGCGTCGGTTCGTCTGCCGTTTTCGGAGGAAACCCAGCGCCTCCACAGAGGGCAGGAATTTACCTTGCCCGACGACGGCGGCCGGATCTACGTGGTGCTCGATCTGCGCGAGGAGCAAGTGGTTATCCGCGAGAAAAAATCCGGCCAGACTTTTACCATCTCGAAAGCGCCGTAGCGGCCGATTCTGCTCCGAAAAAAGTTTTAGAACAACTCGTGAGCGAGCACGCTCAGACAGTAGAAACTGGCCGTCTCGGTTCGCAAAACGATCGGGCCAAGGGTGATCGGACGGCAGCCATGGCTTTTCGCCAGCGCCATTTCCGCAGGGGTGAAATCGCCCTCTGGCCCGACGAGAATAAGAACGCTGGCGGGCGGTTTACCGGTTTCTTTTTCCACCTCGGCGAGAACGGATTTCAAGGGACGGGCATCGGGTTGGAGCGATGCAACAAGCATCAGGTCGTAACGGTTACCCTGCTCGAAGAATGCCTTCGGGCTGAGTGGCCGGGTGACGCGAGGGAGCCAGTTCTGTCCGCATTGCTTGGCGGCCTCAATGACGACCTCTTGCCATTTGGTCCGTTTCTTTTCCGAATCGTCTGTATCGATTTGCACGACGGTGCGCTCGGAAAGGAGCGGAGCGATGACTGCGGCCCCCAGCTCAGTCGCTTTTTGGACGATGAGGTCCATGTTTTTGCCCTTGGGCACGGCTTGGCCAAGGGTAATGGCGGCCTTCAAACGCGGAGTTTTACCGGTCTGAAGCGCTTTGAGGCGGACGGCGTTTTTCTCTGCGGCAACAATCTCGGCGGTGCTCTCAACACCCTCGCCATTGAAGACCACGACACGCTGCCCTACCGCGAGGCGAAGGACGTCGAGAGCGTGATGTGATTCTTCGGGATTAAGAACGAGCTGGTCGGGATTCCAGTCAGCGGCGGGTATATGGAAGCGGTGCATGGTGGGTTGAAAAATGGGTGATTGAGTGTGAGGCGGACGGAGCGGGGTTTAGAGCGGAATTTATTTGGGAAAAACGGAGCGGAGTTGCTCCTCAGTTCCCTTCAGGGTGAGCACCTGACCTTGCTGATTCTCGGTGCGCATGGCGAGGGACCAGCCAGCGATGGAGGCAGTTTGCCAATCGTAGTCCGACCCGAGGCCGAAATCCTCCCCGCGAAAGAGCATGAGGAGAGCGCCAGAATCCCGCAGTTGGATCTGCACCACGGGATGCCCGTCGATCCGGCCCACTCCGAGGCGGGAGGCCCGAATTCCTGCAAAGGCTGGTGGGATGGGATAATTTTCCAGACCGTATTTCAGATAAAGCGTGTCGGATACTTCGGCGATTGTTGCATCGACCGGTTCGAGTTTTTCCGGGGGCATACCCACGGCCGCATCGAGAAATTTGTGGGCTAAAATCTCATCAGCCTTGGAATGCCAGTCGCGCCAGACCCAGAAAATAACCGTGACGGAGACGATCGCGGCGAAGAGCAACGCAATCCCCAGCGGACTGACGAGCCGGAACGGAGGGTGAATCCCCTGCGCGGTGACGGCAAAGCGCTTCAACAACTCGGGTGAAACCACGATCGATTCGAGCGTGGCAGCGAGTTTCTCCGGGAGCATCGCGATTTTGTCCGGCAAAGTGCCGGGCGTGCCGTTGTCTCCGCAGATGGATTCGATTTCCAGATCGGAGAACCGTCCGAACCCACCCAGAGTATTGACCGCGCGATCGCGAGTTTTCATCCATTGGAATTGAGGGGGAAGATTGCTGATCGGCGCGTCGCCGGCCGGCTCGGGCTTTTGCTGCCAGATCGCCTTCAGCAACTCCAACAGCGCTTTCTGAGGGGGAAGATCGGCCGCCCGCGTCAGTTTTTCCTCCAAAACGTCGTGAACCAACTGCTCCGCCTCCTCGTTCACCCCGGCTAGAGCGACGGAAAATCGATAGAGAATCGCGTAGTCCTCCGCAGTCAGGTTAGAGTTCAAGATTCGAGATTAAATTATTTCGCCGGGGTGAACAAGTGAAGTCTTCCCAGAGAAGTTTTCATTTGCGTTCCGGCGCGGAACAGGTAGTTATTCTGCCCTTCGTAACCGAGGAGGCTAATTTATGAGCACGATTATCGACAAGATTGAGCAGGAACAATTCAAGACCGACGTTACCGACTTCCGCGTGGGAGACAGTGTGAAAGTCCACACCCGCGTCGTCGAAGGCGACAAAGAGCGTATCCAGATTTTTGCTGGCATCGTCATCGGCCGAAAAGGTCGCGGGCTAAACGCCATGTTCACCGTCCGCCGCATTTCTTACGGTGAAGGCGTCGAGCGGGTATTCCCACTCCACTCGCCCCGCATCGCCAAGGTCGAGGTCGAGCGCCAAGGCAGCGTGCGCCGCGCCAAATTGAACTACCTGCGCGACCGTAAAGGCAAGCAAGCGATGACCGTGAAACAAAGAGCGGCTTGATCCGAGTTTTTCACCAATAAAAAAGGCTGGGCTTCAAAAACCCGGCCTTTTTTGTTTTTCTCAACTGATGGTCTGCTCCCTAGCACATGAAAACCGCCAGCGCCGGCTCGGCCATTTGCGCGTTGCCGGAATCGATGAGGCTGGCCGCGGTCCCCTCGCCGGACCGGTGGTGGTCGCAGCGGTTATTCTCCCAGCGAGGTTCCGTCATCGCACCCTGAACGACTCGAAAAAACTCAGCGAGAACCTGCGAGAGACGATTTTTGCTGACCTGACTGCCCGCGACGACGTCCACTGGGCGGTCATCCAGATCGAGCCGGACGAAATCGACCGACTCAACATCCTCCGCGCTACCCACGAAGGGATGCGGCGCGCTGCCGCCGCGTTACAACCGGATCACACCCTGATCGACGGTCTGCCCGTGCGACCTTTCCCCTTTGCCCAGACGGCCCTTGTTGGGGGCGACGCTCTCAGCCTGAGCATCGCCGCCGCCAGCGTCATCGCTAAAGTCACCCGCGACCGCATCATGCGCGAGTGGCACGAGCAGTTTCCGGTATACGATTTTCGGCGAAATAAAGGCTACCCAACCCCGGCCCATCTCGCTAGTCTCCGACTCCATGGACCGAGTCCGATCCATCGTCGCTCGTTTGCTCCGGTGGCCCAATGCTGGCTCGCCCTCGGAGATGGCACCCCATCTTGAGCTCGGCCGACTTGGGGAAAAACTCGCCGCGCGCCATCTCCGGCGAAACGGTTACCAAGTGCTTCATCGCAATTTCCGAGCGCCCCACGGCGGCGAGGTGGACATCATCTGCCGCGATCGCCACGAGCAAAAACTCGTCTTCATCGAGGTGAAAACCCGGGCTTCGGAAAAATACGGACGCCCCATCTCTGCTGTCGATCATGACAAGCAAGTCTTCATCGCCAAGGGCGCCCTCGCCTGGCTCCGGATGCTCGACGACAAGGAGGTCCCGTTTCGTTTCGATGTGGTCGAAGTCGTAATGGATCAACCCGCTCCCCTCATCACGATTGTGCGCGACGCCTTCGTTCTACCGGCTCCGTATCGCTATTGAACGATCAGTTTTGCCGAAGGATCGTTTCCGCCCGAAGCGCGAACGCCTCTGGCAGCCAGTCCTGACCGAGCCTCCGCCGGGCCGCGCGCACCAGCACGGCTTCCTCAGGAAACAGCGGCAGACCAAGCCCGAGATTCAAAAAACGCCCCGCGTCGGGGTCACCAAGAGCCGCGCCAGCCATTCCATAGTAGGAGGCTACGGAAGGTTCGGAACGCTCAGCCGCGGGAAGATTTCGCAAAAGGAAATAAGCCTCCGGAAATCGTCCTTGGCGCAACCGGGCGAGGGCGAGTCGCGCAGCGTCGAGAGATGACCCCGGATTTTTCCGCCAATTTTCCTCCGCCGCAGCCAAAGCGCGCTCGGGTATTTTTCCTTGGAGCAGGGCAAGATGGAGCCAGTCTGCCTCGATCTCCGGGCCAGCCACCCCGAGTTTGATCAGGCGTTCGCACGCTTCCCAAGCCAGGCGGGTCTGGCGATGCTCCCAATGATAATCGCGCAGGGTTTGCAAGATGTCCGCCGGGGTCGGCGAAAGATCGGCCATCTGCCAGAGCAGGTCGATACGATCGTCCTCCCAGTCCTGGCTTTCTGCGATGGTCAACAGGAGTTGCACCCGAACGAGATTCCCCCGGGCGAGATCGAGACTTTGAGTCCACGAATCGCGGGAAAATTCCCGCCGACCGGTCTGCGCCTGAGCCATGCTGAGGTAAGCGAGCCGAGCATAATCGAAGTCGTTCCAATTTTCACCCAAAGTGAGGTCGGAAAGGGACTGCCAATTACCCATTTTTGCGTAAACCTCCGCGACGGATTGGGCCAGTGGAGGCTTGGTCAGATACTGCGTGGGCAAGCGGTTGACCCAATCCCGCGCCTCGTCTGGGACATCGTTGCGGGCAACCCAGCGCACCATTTGGTTCATCCCCAGGTAACTTTGAGCAGCCTCCTTTTGCAGGGTCTCGAGGTAGGACTTAAAGGCGAGATCTTTGCTCTCGCGGAGCAAGGAAAGACGCTCTAGGCGATCCGCAAAAGTGGCCTTTTTTTCGAGGACCAATTCATCGGCCAGCGCGAACGAGTCGAAGGAATCTTTCCGGGCGATGGCATCTCGAAGCAACCCGCGAAGGGCTCGGAGGCGGAATGGTGGGGCGTTCCGGGCCTCTTGGAGGATTTTCCGGGCGGAAGCGCGCTCGTCATCGGTGCCCGAGTCCACCTGCAAAATTGCGAGGTTGAGGAGTAAATCCGGGTCGCGTGGTTTATGCCGCAGTGCTTCGACAAACTGCTTCCCGGCCTCGCGCTCGTTTCCCTGCAATAGGGCCAACTGCGCCTGTAATCCCGGGAGAAGACCCAGTGGGGCCTCGGGATGTTTCCGGATGAGCGCGAGACCTTTCTCGGCAATCGGAATTTTTTCAAAAGCCAGTGCGCCAATGGTCAGCCGGACGGCGTCTTCGAGCGAGTTGGGTTCGATTTCGAGGGCTTTCTCGCGAAAGTCGAGGGCGTCGGGCGCGCCGAGTTTTTCGGCGGCATCGGAGACCATGCGCTGGGCGACAACGTTTTTGGGGTTGATGCTGATGATCTTGATCAGCGGTGTGATACCTTCGCGAAGCTGGCCAGCACCCAATTTGGACTTCGCCTCCTTCATCAGTTGGTGAATTTGCCAGCGATCATAAAATCGTGGACCCAAGACGACAGCGAGCATGATGAAGACCGCGCCCAATCCGATCAACAGCGCCAGACGCTTCGGATTTTTAATTTTATCTGGAACGTAAAGATACATGGACGGCGCGTCAGGCGGAGCGGGACGGATTCCAAGAACGACGACGATGCGGGCCGGTCAAGTGACGATTCGGCGACACGGCGCGACGAACTAGCGGGCCGGGGATGGACCCGACAGTTCGCGAAGTTTGAGGGTTTTCCGCATGGCGTCAAGGTCTTCGGGGGTGAGTCCCGAGGGAATGACGGCGATGCCGTCACTGATGCGTTTGTCGATAAGCAGATCGGTCACATGCCGTCCGTTGACGAGCGCGATGACCACCTTGCCGCGTTGCTCCATGCTCAGCGTTTCGAGCAAAAATTTCCCGTGATCGTCGAGATTTAAGTAAACTCCGATCGATCCGTCGGTGTTTTGGAACGGGGAAAAACTGGTGATGTCTTGCTCGGAGATCGTGGCAACTTTCGAGACGCGAATCGAGCCCGATCCGTCAAGAAGCGGAACGGTGGTGCCGAAGACGTCGCCATTGTCCTCGTTCACTTCCGCGTAGAAACGAACCGTGACCGCGGGCTTCTTCTTCGCCCCGGCCACAGAACCCAAGCCAAGCGCGGCCACGAGGAGCAGGACAGGAAAACGACGCATGCCTTGTTCTCCCCCAAATCGAAGTCCATTGCAACCTCGAACCCATTTGTGTATCCGAGAGGAATGCAAAACCGCCTTTCGCTCCTCGCCCTTCTGCTCCTCTCGTTAGCCGCTTGTTCCACCGAACCGAAGACGCCAAAATACAAACCCCCGGGCGAACACGGCCTCGGCTGGAAATTGCTGCATCCATTCGCAAAAAAAGACGCTGCTCCGGCACCTTCCGCCACCGCCGCCGCATTCACTCCCGAACCGAAACGCAGCCTTGTCTCCCGCGTCGTTAACCCCTTCGGCTGGGGAGAAAAATCCACCGCACCTCGTAAATCGGGCCTGCAAGTCACCGTCGAACTGGAAAGCAACGCCCCGTCCCTCCGCAGCGCCAGCCAGCTTCCCATTCGAGTCCTCGTCACCAACTACACCAACACCCTCGTCAGCCTCACCTTCCCCACTAGCCAGCGCTTCGAAATCGTCGCCCGCAATATCGACGGCAAAATTCTCTACACCTACTCGACCGATCGCAATGCCGCCAACGAAGTCAGCGTCCTCACCATCAACCCCGGTGAACGCCTCGAATACGACGAAAACATCCCCACCCGCTCCATGACCGCGGGCAACACCTACCTCATCACCGCCAACATCGTCGGCCAAGTCGGCCTCGAAGGCACCGCCTCCATCAACCCCGTTCCTTAAATCGCTTTTCCAAAAACTTTATCCACAAATTGACACAGATTTCACAGATTCAAGAGCAACCACATCCGAAAAAAATCTGTTAAATCTGTGTCAATCTGTGGACACCTCTTCCCCTTCTAAAAATTAGCATGCGCCTCCTCCTCATCGACGGGCACTACTACGTCTATCGCTCCTTTTTCGCCATTCGCGGCCTCAGCACCGCAGCGGGAAAACCCGTCAACGCCATCTACGGCTTTGTCAAAACCGTCCGGAAAATGCTCAAAGACCTCCAGCCCGACTACGCCGCCGTCGTCTGGGACGAAGGCCTGCCGGAGCGTCGCACCGCGCTCCAACCCGAATACAAAGCCCAGCGCACCGAGATGCCCAGCGACATGATCCCCCAGCTCGGTTTCATTCGCGATTTGGTATCCACCATGGGCCTCGCCAGCCTCGGCCTCGCCGCCACCGAAGCCGACGACCTCATGGCCTCCTACGCCGTCTTTGCCCGCGATTTGGGCCACGAAACCATCCTCGCCACCAACGATAAAGACCTCTTCCAACTCGTCGGCCCCCGCGTTCACGTCTATTCCACGAATAAAACCGACCTCGCCCAGCCCACCGACCCGCACGCCCTCCTCGGCCCCGAAGCCGTCCTCAAAAAATGGGGCGTCGCACCTCCGCAAATCGGCGACATCCTCGCCCTCATCGGCGACAGCGTCGATAACATCCCCGGCGTCCCCGGCATCGGCCCCAAGACCGCCACCACCCTTATCCAGCAATTCGGCAACCTCGACAGCCTCCTCGCGAGCACCGCCAGAATCCCCAACGAAAAGCTCCGCGAAAAAATAACCGCCGCCCGCAGTCAGATCGAACAAAACCGCGAAATGGTCCGCCTCGACCTCGACCTCCCCCTCCCCGCGCCCCTCGACACCCTCACCATCGCCCCCGACTACCCAGCGTGGATCGCCGCCATGCGCGACTGCGAATTCAAAGGCCTCACCACCGAGATCGAAACCGAAGCCGCCAAAGTGGTGCAGGTCGGCCAACCCATCCCCGCTCCCTCTAAAAATCAGGGCGAGTTTTCATTCTGAGGTAAATGGATAGGTTCGACCTTTACGCCTAAGTCTAACTTAGTTAGATTGCCTTTATGAAGACCTCGCTGGCAGAACCGGTGTTGGCGTCGGTGAGGGAGGGTTCGAGGTGCCAGATGCGTTTGAATTCCCACGGATGTTGCGTGCCGTCATACCACTGGTGCGTGCTCGTTGTTCCTTCGTATTCAAAGACGCTGCCGACCTTTTCCCAAGTCTTCCCGCCATCGTCGGAGCGTTGCATTTGCTGTCCAAACCAACCGCTGGTCTGCGAGGCGTAGATGCGGTCGGGGTTCACGGGCGAGCCTTTCAGGTGATACATTTCCCATCCGGCAAAGAGGGGTTCGCTGACTTGCCATTCCTTCCGCGCCTCATCCGAGGTGAGGATGAAGGCTCCTTTTTTGGTTCCGACTAAGACTCTGACGTGGGGCATATACGACTCCTTGGTTGAAGCCAAGCATTAGCCGGATTCATCCCGTAATTGAAGGGAAAAACGAGGCTTTTCGTTTGTTTTGGCAAGCACGTAAACCTACGTTTCCCGTTCGGAAAGAAACTGCTGGTAGAGTTCGTAGATCACATCCCGCGTGTTGGCGTATTCCAGTTTGATCTCGCGGGTAGAAATCTGCTGATAGATGAGCCTCAATCCACCAATCCGCAGACGGTTGTAACCTTCCAATGGCCCCGCCAATGCCTTGATGTCTCCGCTTCCTTTGCTGGCGAGTGCGCGGAGAGCGAGTCGAACCCGGTGTCTGGTCTCAGGCGGCAGGGCAATCAACCATTGCTGGACTTGTCTAGAGGCCGAAATCTTCGTCATCGAGATCGAGTTTTCTATACACGCGATTCGTCGAGCCAATCTCGGCCAGTTCTTTCATGGCTTTTGGATCAGCCAACACATCCATCGTTTCCAGTATGGCCTCAAAATCGGCCACTGGCATAGCCACGAACACGGGTTTGTTGCGATTGGCGATGACAAATTTTTGGCCCTGCTGACAAAGTTTGGAGAGCTGGGCCTGAGCTTCTCGGATGTTGTATGTAACTCCCATGCGGAAATGTTATACAAAATCCCGGTTGATGCAATAGGCAGCTTGAAGGTGATGGTCCCGCTCCATTCGTCTTTTCAGATGGATGACGGAGACGTCATTCGATCAGGATGGGCAGCGAGGACGCAGCCTCTATAGTTGCGCTGCAACGGTTCCGACACTGTGGAAAGTCGCGTCGGCGGGGAGGATGGCGCGGTCGCAGAAGTCGCCGAAGCCTTCGCTAGGTTCGCGTTCGAGGGCGTAGCGTTTGATGATCGGGGTCAGCAGGGTCACGGCGTCGTCGAGCGTTAGCCAAAGAAGAAGAGGCATTATGGCTCCGGCTTGACAATGGATCCATCGGACGGGATGAAGCGCTTCGCGAGATGACAAGCTTAATGGAATTCTATTACGATACGCCATACCCGCTTAAATGATGCTCCTCAAATGAACACCGCCAAACAAAACGGTTGCAGTCAACAGCTCGCATCTGCACCTGTTGTGGAAATTAGGGTCAGGCAAACAGTAAAACAGGTCTTTTCTCAGAACATGAGAGCCGCGCGCGAAAATCTTGGATAAAGTTCGCTCTGTCATTTCATTGAGTACGGAGCCGTTATCAAACCGAGCAGACCAGGAAACCGGCCGGGTCTGTCTCAAAAGATGAGGGCGTTTTGCTGAAAAATTGGGCTTCCACGCTCGTCGCGAATGGATTAAGACGATTTTTACAAAAATGAAGACACCAATCCTGTTTGAGTTCCCCGTCGATGACGTTTTATGCCGCGGTAAGTTTTTTCGGTCCACGACGCCTTCAAACGTTGTCATTTCGATTACTGCGGCCATCGGACAAATCCAGGAGCAAGCTCCGTATCAATACGCAAAAAGAATTGCTGAACTAGGGGTCAATGCCGTGACTTTTGATCACCGGTATTTTGGGCTGAGCGACGGAGCGCCGAGACAACTGGAGCACCCGACGAAAAAAGTGGAGGATATTCAGGCACTGGCCGAATTCATTCGGACCTCCAGCCTCTTTGATGGCATCACTCAAGTCTTAACCCTTGGGATTTGCAAAGGGGGCGCTTACTCTCTGAAGGCAGCCGCTACCTGCCAGGCGATTGATGGATTCATCGGGGTATCGGGTTTCTACTTCGACGACACAAGCCTAGAGGCTGCATCCGGCTACAAGGCACAAAGAATCGAACAAGGACGGCTGGCTTTGGAAAAATATCAACAAAATGGAGAGGTTGAATATCTGCCAATTACTCACGATGTTAGAAAAGACGCGGCGCTGCCCTATCCCGCATTACACGCATGGTATTCGCCTTGGGAAATCACTAGTCGTTGGCAAAATCGGTATGCGGTTATGAGCGACTACTTCATTTATCAACTGGAATCCGCGCCCGACGCTCGCGCGCTTGATAAGCCTTCGCTCATTATCCACGCAAATAAATCAACTAACCCGCAGTCCGCCAAGGACGTCTTTAACCTGATTCCGACTCAGCGGAAAAAGTTTTGCTTCTACGAAGAGGGCGTGGATTTCCAAACCAACTTCTATGACCGCCCCGATTTAATTGATCGCGCGTGTTCGGATATTATCTCTTGGCTGAAAGAGAGCTAGGGATTGGCGAGAAACGCGCCGACGTATGTAAATCGCATCGTGCTGCTTCGAGAAAAGACCTCCCATTCTCGCAACACTCTATTCAAAATTTACCCGCCAGCCATCGCGCCGACGATCATGAGGGGTTCGCGATCTTCGATAATGGCTTGCGGCAGTGGAGTTTCCAAGGGGTGAAAGAAATTTTCCTGACAGGTGTAGGCGTGGCGTTTGCCCCTTACATTCACGAATTGGTGTTAGTTAAGCGTAAGCTAGCTTGCCGCGCGGCTCTGGGATCGGACGGCCTAATTCATGGGCTGTTTCCACCCATTCCTGAATGACGACTTGTGCATTGGCCACGGCTTCCTCGTAGCTGGCACCATCCGCCATGCAGCCTGCCAATTCGGGAACTTCCACGATGAAACTTTCGTCAGCCCCGCTCCAATAAATAATGAGTTCGTAGCGCACTTCAGCTTAATATTTAGCTGCCGCGTAAGCCAGTGCCTCGCGAATGTCCTCTTCCTCAAGCTCGGGATATTCCCGCGGGAGTTCCATACGGTCTGGGTAGGCTGCCACCGCTTCCAGCACGCGGCGCACGGTTAGCCGAAGTTGACGGATGCAGGGTTGACCATTCATGCGTCGTGAATCTGAGGTGATGCGCTGAAAAGTCATGGCTTCTATCTAGGCGGGAAGAGGGGTTTTTTCAAGCGTGGTCTCTTCATACGGGAAACGGAGATGCTTTTTCCGCCTCATCCGCCAGCCATCGCGCCGACGATGATGAGGTTCGCGGCCTTCGATTATGGGTTGTGGGAGAGGGTTTCCAGTGCTTCGTGAGAAAAATCTTCCTGACAGACGAAATCGCGGACAAAGGCGCGGCGTTTGCCCGTGGTTTGTTCGCGGAAGGTACCGCGCAATTTGGGCAAGGTGCGTTCCAGTTCGTCCAAAACGGCTCCCAAAGTGAAGTGGTTCGCTGACTTGCTACTCCTTGCTTGCCTCGTTTGAGGGGAGGATGAAGGCCCCTTTTTGGGTCTGACTAACACTCTAACGTGAGGCATAACAGACTGCTTGGATTGGAATAATTCCTACAAAAAAGCGGGCTATTTGAAGAAAATAATGAGGCAATCGGCCTCAATTTCCACTTTCTCGAAAGGTGCGGGGGGATTTTCCGTAATGTTGCTTGAAACGACGTGAAAAATGGAAGGGATTTTGGAACCCTGCCCGGTAGGCGATTTCCGACACTCCCAGACCCGTCTCCCGGAGCCAGGTAGCCCCTTTCTCGACGCGAATGCGCCAAAGAAAATCCATCGGAGTTTCCGAGAAGTGTTCCCGAAATAGACGGATGAGATGATTCGGGCTAAGAGCAGCCCGCTTGGAGAGGTCAGCAAGGGTGATGGGCTCGGCGTGATGCTCGTGGATGAAGCGTTGCACTCGAAGTAAGGATTCGGAGGCAGAAGAATGATTTTTAATGCCAGACTGCTGAGCCATCCAAAATATCTGGAAGGCAGACTCGGCCAGCGAACGATGGAGCGAATGATGCAGTTCGGGGTGAGAACTAGCGTTCTGGAGGCCGACCCGCATAATCGTATGCAGTGTCTCTGGGATGGCGATGCTGCCCGCTGCCTGCTCCAAATGCGTCTGCAAGGAAGAACTTAGCGACGACGCGGGGGCCGTGCACCATTGATGCCGGGTGGGTTGCTCGCGCTCAAACATCAGGAAAATCGGTTGGCCGGGACGCAAAAGGGCGACCTGACCAGAAGAAACCCGCTGCCATTCCCCTGAAATCCGCAGGTCCACGCCGCCATCGATCATGAGCACCAATTGGTAGTTTGGTTGCACGACTGGACCGTATTGTCCGCGGGGTTTGTAGAGGACATCGCCAAAGCAAATGCCGTCGTAATCTTGCGCAATAATGTTTCTGGATATGTTTTGAGTGGTTTCAGCCATTTTCAGGGGGAATAAAAGTGATATGAGTTATGCTATATGAATACAATGACTTTAACACCCCCTGTTTCATCCGTTGCCCGCCCTTTCCAGACTTGGCCTGCGCAAGGCAGTCCTTCGGGTTGGTTTAAGCCTCCCATGACGTTTGAGGCGACGAAATTTTTTCAGGAAAATGGCTTTTTGGTTTTGGAGGATGCATTGACGGAGGAAGAGGTGGATGAGCTGAATGATGAGGCCACGCGTTTGTGCCGGAACGATTCCGGGAGTATCGCGGGCTTGGAACCTGCCGCCGCCAATGAATCCAATCTCGATATTTTGCGCCGGACTCTTTGCATTCATTTCCCGCATAAGCTTTCCACGCAGATGTTAGAGGTCTTGTCCCACAAAAACGTGGTGGATGTGCTGACCTCGGCGGTGAGCCCAAATGTGAAGTGCATGCAATCGATGTTGTTCATCAAAGCCTCTGGCAAACCAGGGCAGGCCTGGCATCAGGACGAGGATTACATTCCCACCCGCGACCGATCGTTGATCGGAGCTTGGATCGCGCTGGATGATGCCACGATTGAAAACGGCTGTTTATGGATCATTCCCGGGTCGCACAAGCCCGGCATTCTCTGGAAACAAGAGTGGCACGGGGACAAACGGTTTGACTGCGCTGAAGAAGCCCAAGGATTTCCTTACACCAAGAAGGATGAGGTCCCAGTCGAGGTGAAAAAAGGGTCAGTAGTTTTTTTCAATGGCTACACTTTGCACCGCTCGCTGCCCAATCACAGCGAAGGGGCCTTCCGCCGTGCCTTGGTGAATCACTACATGAGTGCGGAATCGTTTCTCCCTTGGCAAAGACCGGACGAAAAAACCAGCATGGCGATGGCGGATTATCGCGACATCGTGATGGTCGCGGGGGTGGATCCCTACTCGGAGCGCGGCACGGTAGACATCGCCAAGGCCTTTGTGCGGTCTGCAGGAAATGGGGGTTGCGTCCATTGGAAGACCAAGGAAAACATGGAATACGTGAAGTAGAGAATTTTGGCAGACTCGATTCTCCGACGGCTTGGAGATCTTAAGCAGAGGGACGCGGCGGAGGTTGCGCTTGCGAAAGCAGGAACTTCGACGTGCGAATATCCCTAACGGCGTCCCTCTTCTTCGCGACCCTGCGCTATAACGCCTAGCCCGCGGAAGTTTTGTCGATCGCAACCGCCAGGTATGCGGGATCGATCTCAAACCCGATGAATTTTTGCCGCGCGGGTATGTTGGGCTGCGAGAGCGGAATTTCCGATTCCGACAAACGGATCGAGGGCCGTTAACGTGGCCGATAACCCATGGAGTTTGAAGCATTGGAGAGCCAGCTCGGGCGGGAAACTGGCCGGGTGTGGGCGTTCTTGGCTTCGGTTCCGAATCGTTTTGTAGGGAATAAACCACGTATTACCGCGGCAGCGAAGATCTTGCCCCGCAGTGTGTCCCCAACGACTAATGTTGCTTTTGTCGGCATACGGAACTCCGATGGCTAGACGCTGAATCGGCACTTGTCCGGTTTTGGTAAAATGGAAGATATATTCCTGGCAATCGTTAACGAAACGATGCGACGAGATTGGCTTAAAGTGGCCCCGAGAGAGAATGTCTCCCGCTTCATTTTCCAAAGAGATGGCCTTGATCCAATGAAACGTATTTTGCAATCGGAACAAATCGCGACCGAAGGCAATAGCGAGTTCATGCGGTAAAAAGGGATGGGACGGAGAACTGCCAACGTTGAGAAAAAAGGAACCGTCCGCTTTTAAGACGCGTTTGATCTGTCCAGCCCATTCCCAAGACCAGGCGAGATAATCGCTTCAATCTCGGTCGTTTTTATAAGTCGCATATTTGACGCCGAGGTTATACGGCGGGGAGGTCACTACGACGTCGATGGATTCGGCGGCGAGTCGGTCCATTCCCCCCCGATGCAATCGCCGTGATGCAATTCCATAACAGTCTGGGGCAACGGGATGCTGATTGACTCGGGCACCATTAATCCATAGGAGTTTCTGCGGAACATGTAAATCTGCGAACCCAGCGTAGAATGGCTGCGTTTTGCGAAAAACCGTGGTCGGTTCGTGGAATTTACGCCGCGGCGAGTTGCGTGCCGACACTGTGGAAGGTGGCGTCTGCCGGGAGGACGGCGCGGTCGCAGAAGTCGCCGAAGCCTTCGCTAGGTTCGCGTTCGAGGGCGTAGCGTTTGATGATCGGGGTCAGCAGGGTCACGGCGTCGTCGAGGGTCACGCTCGGGGAAGCGAGCCGGTTGAGCCGGGTGCCGTTGTATTTCGCGCCGAGGTAGAGGGCGTATTTGTTCGGAGCGCGTCCGACGAGACCGATTTCGGCGAGGTACGGGCGGGCGCAGCCATTTGGGCAACCCGTAACGCGGAGGCTGATGGCGTCGTCGCGCAGGCCGGCTTCGTCGAGGACGGTTTCAAATTTCTCCAAGAGTTGGGGCAAAATGCGCTCGCTTTCGGCAAGGGCCAAGCCGCAAGTCGGGAGGGCGACGCAGGAAAGGGCGTTGAGGCGCATCCCGGTGCGGTTGTTTTCGCTGGCGAGTCCGTGCCTAGCGAGAATGGCGTCGATGGCGGGTTTGTTCGCAGCGGTGACGCCAGAGATGCTGAGGTTTTGCGACGGGGTGAGGCGGAAATCTCCGGTGTGAATTTCGGCGATCTCGCGGAGGGCGGTTTTCATCGACCAACCGGGCACGTCTTTGATGCGTCCGCTCAAAATGTGGAGTCCGTAGAACCAGGTTCCGTCGGCGCATTCGTGCCAACCGTGCGGGTCTTCGATGGTGGTGAAGTGGAATTCGCGGGCGGGTCCGAAGGTGATGCCGCTGCGTTTTTCGACTTCGCCTTTGAACCACTCGATGCCGCGATCTTGGATGGTGTATTTGAGGCGGGCGTGTTTGCGGTTGGTGCGATCGCCATGGTCGCGCTGGGTGGTGAGGACGGCTTCGCCGACTTTATTGACCAAATCGGGGGTGATGAAACCGAGGACATCGGCGAGGCGCGGGAAGGTTTCGGCGTTGCCGTGGTTCATGCCGAGTCCGCCGCCGACGGTGACGTTGTAACCGATGACTTCGCCACCAGTGTCACCGCCGACGATGGCGATGAAGCCGAGGTCTTGGGAGAAGATGTCCACGTCGTTTGAAGGCGGAAGAACGAAGGCGGTCTTGAATTTGCGGGGCAGATACGTCTCGCCATACATCGGCTCGGCTTCACCACCGGCGACCATTTCCTCGTCGAGCCAGATTTCGTGATAGGCGTGAGTTTTCGGCAGGGCGAACTCGCTCCAGGCGACGGCTTGGTCATAGACTTGGCGCGAGACGCCGCTGTATTCGGGGTTCGGCGGGGCCATGACGTTGCGGTTGACGTCGCCGCAAGCCGCGATGGAATCGAGCAAAACCTTGTGCATCCGCTTGATGAGGGCCTTGGCATTTCCTTTGAGGATACCGTGAAATTGGAAAGTTTGGCGGGTGGTCAGCCGCAGCGAGGGTGAGGCGATGTCCCCGGCGAGACTATCGAGGGCGATCCATTGCGCGGGGGTGGCGCGTCCACCGGGCAGACGGACGCGGAGCATGAAGGCGAAGGCTTTTTCTTGGCCCGCTTTTTTCAGCGCGTTCCGCAAATCCCGGTCGTCCTGCATGTAGATGCCGTGGAATTTCGTGAGTTGACCGTTGTCGTCGGAAATATTGCCCGTGGTCGTGTCGGCCAAGTCTTGCGCGATGGTGCCGCGCAGGAGATTGGAGGCGATTTTGATGGTTTCGTTAACGACAGGAGGTTTGCTGGTCAGGGTTTCGGTGCTCATAAGTGGTCGTTCGGCGGGAAGCGGAACTTATTGCCTGTATGGGATCGATTCAAGCGGTGTTTGCTTTTCTAGGAGCGAATGGAAAGCGCGTTGACAGCATCGACAAGGAGGGCTATATCTCCGTCCCTTTTTCATTCCAGCAGCCTTAAACACTCACACGCCATGCCTGTCACCGAAGTCATTCTCAAAGAAAACATCCAGCACCTCGGAGCCGAGGCCGACATCGTCAAGGTCAAGCGCGGTTACGCCCGCAATTTCCTCCTGCCACAGGGCAAAGCCTATGAGGTAACCAAGACTACGCTACGCCAGATCAATAATCTGAAGGCGAAACGCGCCGAGCGCGAAGCCCGCGAACTGAACGAAGCCGAGGACCTCGGCCGCCGCATCAGCAAACTGCGCCTGAATTTCCTGCTCGAAACCGGCGCAACCGGCAAAGCTTTCGGATCCGTCACCGCCAAAGATCTCGCCGACCGCCTTCTCGCGGAACTCGGCCAAGAAGTGGACCGTCACCGCATCCAACTCGAGCGCCCGATCAAAGAAACCGGCGACATCGAAGTCCTTGTGAAGCTGCACCACGACGTCGTAGCCAAGTTGAAACTCACCATCACCGCTCCCGTGCCACCCGCTCCGGCGATTTCCGAGGCTTCGGATGAAGATGGTCCGAAAAAGAAATACGTCCGCAAACCCAAGGCCTGAGTCGGGATTGAGCGATGCCCGACGATTCATCAGCCGCCACGGTAGCTGAGAATCCCGCCGCAAAAAAAGCGAAGGGACCCGCAAAGAGCGGAGGCGGAAGTTATTCACAAAAAATCGACGGTTATTTACCGGATACTCACCGGCCCATTCCGCATAGCCTCGACGCGGAGCTGGGAGTGCTCTGCTCGATTTACCTGAATCCGCGGGAAGTTCTCGACGAGTGCCAGATCCGCATTTCGTCGGACCATTTCCACATTCCCGCCCATCGAACGATCTTCGAACTGCTGATCGATCTGCAAAAGCGCAGCGTGGAGATCGATGCGATTTCGATCACCCAACATTTGCGGGACCGGACCCAACTCGACCAGATCGGCGGCGTTCCGTTTCTCAACCGGCTTTTCGATTTCGTTCCCACTGCGGCCAACGTTTCCTACTACCTCGACATCGTCCGGGAGAAACACATCCTGAGGCAGATCATCCACACGTGCACGGAATGCGTCCGTCGTTCTTACGAGGATCAGGGCGAGGTCGCTATGCTGCTCGACGAGGTGGAGCAAAAGGTTCTCGCGATCAACGAGGAACGTGTGAAGAAGACGATCAGCAGCATGGAGGATCACGTCATCGACGCCCTCGCCTCGATCGAACATCTCTACAACAGCAAAGGCGCGATCACTGGACTTTCGACCGGTTTCGCCGAGATCGACCGGATGACCGACGGTCTGCACGGCTCGGAAATGATCGTCGTCGCCGCACGCCCGAGCATGGGCAAGACAGCATTCGCCATGAACATTGCGGAGCACGTCGCGCTCAACGAAAACAAAGCGGTCGCCATTTTCAGTCTGGAAATGAGCAGCGCCCAGCTCACCCAACGCCTGATCGGATCGATCGCCCGCGTCAATCTCCGAAAAATGCGCGAAGGTTTTCTCAATCAACGAGATTTTCCCGCGATCACCGACGCAGGCTCGAAGCTCTCGAAATGCCAAATGTTCATTGATGACAGCTCCAGCCTCTCGATCAATGAGCTCGCCGCAAAATCCCGTCGGCTCCACGCGAAACACGGCATCCAGTTGATCGTGATCGATTATCTCCAGCTCCTGCGCTCCAACAGCCGTCGTGCGCAGGACAACCGACAAATCGAAATCTCTGAAATTTCCAACGGTCTAAAAGCCCTCGCTAAAGAGCTCAACATTCCCGTCGTCGTGCTTGCGCAGCTCAACCGCGAATCGGAAAAGCGTAAGGGCAACAAACCCATGCTGAGCGATCTGCGCGAATCCGGCTCCATCGAGCAGGATGCAGACGTTGTTTGCCTCCTCATGCGCAGCGAGTATTACGCCGATGGCGAGGACGACAAAAAAGAGAAATCCGGCAAGGCCGAACTGATCATCGCCAAACAGCGGAACGGCCCCGTGGGCGACGTCCCACTCACCTTCATCAAAGAATTCACCCGTTTCGAGAGCCGCGCCCGCGACGCCGAAGAATAGGCTGGATGCCGCACCGCCCGGAGGTTAGTTTTTTCTGGGATCCTTTCCCGATGACCGGCCCGATTTCACTGATCATTCCCTGCTGGGGCGATGACGAGTTTCTGCTTTCTCGTGCGCCGCAATGGGCCGCCTTGCCGCAAATCGGCGAAGTTAGTATTTTGGCTTCATCACCCGAGACGCTCCATCCGTGATATTATTCCTGAAGCCTTAAAGCACTCACTATGAAAACCATCCTCGTCATTTTCCTCGCCTTCGCCTCCATTCTTCACGCCGCCCCAGAAAATCCGGATGCCGCTTACACCGCGCTCCTCCGCAAATACGTTTCCCCGGCCGGCGTCCGTTACGCCGCTTGGAAAGCGAACGGCCCAGACCTTCAAGCCCTTGAAGACTACACCCGGATGATTGCCCAAACCGACGTCGCCACGCTCAGCCGCAACGATCAGCTCGCCTTCTACATCAATGCCTACAACGCTTGGACCCTTCACAACGTCCTAGCCGCCTATCCCATCGGTAGCATCCAAGACGTCTATCCGCTCTTCGGATTTTTCACTCGTAAAACCATCACAGTTTCCGGCGAAAAAATGAGTCTGAACAAACTTGAGCACGACATCATCATCGACCGCTTTAAGGAGCCCCGCATCCACGCCGCCATCAATTGCGCCAGCCACAGTTGCCCATGGCTCCCCAACGAGGTATTTACCGGTGCCCAACTCGACGCGCAGCTCACGACGCATTTTACTAATTTCGTCACGAAAAACCCGCTCGCCCTGAGTGTCTCGCAGGGTGGGAAATCCGTCGCCCTCTCCAGCATTTTCAAATGGAATGAAAAAGATTTCCAACCCCACGGCGGCACGCTCGCCTACATTAACCAATTCAGAAAAAAGAAACTTCCGTCCAACATCCAGATAACTTTTCAGGACTATGACTGGAACCTCAACGAGGCGAAATAACTCACCCCTCACTTCCTTTTGAATTCCTCTGTTGAAGGCTGGTGCCGACAGGCTACAATCGCCTCCGCCTATGCCACCTGCCGCCAAAGCTGCGAAAAACTCCGACTCATCCCGTCCACGCCATTGGAATGAGGTCATCGGACTGAGCCTCGTCGTAATCGGCGTGGCCTATTTCATGGCCTTGGTCTCCTACACGCCGCGCGATGTTCCAACCTGGGTCTGGTTTAGCACCGCATCGCCGCCGAACAGCCCGGCGCAGAACTTCGTCGGCCCAGTCGGCGCGGTCATCGCCGGCTTCAGTTACCTTTGCCTCGGCGCGGCTTCTTACCTCGTCGCCGCGCTCCTCCTGGGCTACGGCGGCGTCAAACTCGTCCTCGGCTCTTCGCTTCTCCGCCGCCTGCCTTGGGTTATCGTCTTCATCATCAGTGGCGCTTGCCTCGCGCAGATTCAGCCTTGGTTTTTGCAAAGCTGGGCCCATGAATTTAATAACGACGGACCCGGCGGCACGATTGGCTACCACCTCGGCAAACTCCTTCTCGAGCGTCTCCTCGGCGGCCCAGGCTCGACCATGCTCGTCGCCGGGGTCTATTTTATCAGCCTCGTTCTCGCCACTGGCATCCGGCCGATCCACCTCCTCATCGCGAGTATTTCCTGGATCAAACGAACCATCATCCGTGCCTTCGAAGCCGTCGAACAGCGCCGCCTCGAAAACGCCACCGAAGGCGAGCGCCAAGAGACCGAACTCCGTCGCCTCGAAAAGGAGCAGCGCCGTCTTGAGCGCGATCTGCGCAAAAAAGGTGTCCCGACCGACGGGCTCACCCCTCAGGTTCCCGCATCCGATTTGCTGCCCTCGCGACCGCCGCCCAAGGTCACCGATACCTCGGTTCCGCTGCCTGCCGCCAAACCAAAGCTCGATCCGAAAAAGAAGGAGCAAGAAATGCTTCACCCAGTCGACGCTGGTGCATTCGAAGATTATAAAATGCCCGATCTCGACCTTCTCGACGAGCGCGATTTTTCCGCTCACAGCGAGGCCAACCACGACGAATTACTTCAGATTCAGGCCACTCTGATCGAGACGCTGGCTCATTTCGGAATTGCCGCCAGCCCCGGCGACATCACCAAAGGCCCCACCATCACCCGCTACGAGGTTTACCCCGCCAAAGGCGTTCGGGTTGACCGGATCGCCAGTCTCGAAGCCGACATCCAACGCGCCACTCGCGCTGAGCGGATTAACATTCTCGCCCCCATCCCAGGCAAGGACACCGTCGGGATCGAAATCGCTAACTCGAAGAAGGTCAAAGTCACTCTTCGCGAAATCCTCGAATCCGAAGACTGGGCTAACACCAAGGCCCGCATTCCCATCGCGCTCGGCAAGGATGTTTACGGAAAAACCATCATCGCGGATCTCGCCGCTATGCCCCACTGCCTCGTCGCCGGAACCACCGGCTCGGGCAAAAGCGTCTGCATCAACGCAGTCATCGCTAGCATTCTCTATAAGTTCACTCCCGACCAGCTTCGCTTCATCATGATCGATCCGAAGGTGGTCGAAATGCAGATTTACAATACGCTCCCGCATCTCGTGGTGCCCGTCGTTACCGATCCGAAAAAAGTCCTGCTCGCCCTCCGCTGGGTGATCAATGAAATGGAGAACCGCTACCAGATGTTCGCCAAGTTAGGTGTGCGCAACATCGCGTCCTTCAACGCGAGGCCTTTGCCAAAAACCCAGGCCGAACTTGATGCGGAAGCAGATAGGTCCCATGAGTCCGATAAGACCCATCACACCGATGAACCTCTACCCGACGATTTCATCTCCGACGAGGTCCTCGAAAACGCTGCGATCGCCCAACCCGAACTTCCAAAAATCAGCGTCCAGCGCGACGACGATCTCATCATTCCCGACCGGCTGCCTTACATCGTCGTCATCGTCGATGAGTTGGCCGATCTCATGCAGACCGCACCCGCTGACGTCGAAAGCGGCATCGCACGCATTACTCAAAAAGCTCGCGCCGCCGGCATCCACATGATCATTGCCACGCAAACGCCTCGAGCCGATGTCATCACCGGCGTGATCAAGGCCAACGTCCCGTGCCGCATTGCCTTCCAGGTCGCCAGCGGACTCGACAGCCGCATCATCCTCGACGAAAAAGGAGCGGAACGTCTCCTTGGCCAGGGCGATATGCTTTACATGCCGCCGGGAGCCAACCGGATTATTCGTTCACAAGGCGTATTGGTCACCGACGATGAAATTCAAAAACTCGTCGATTACGTCTCCGCCCAAGCTCCGGCTACCTTCGATGAAGCCGTCCAAAAATCCATCAACACCGGTGGCGACGAAGAGGAGGAGGTCAGCGAGGAGGATGAGGAACTGGTTCAGAAATGCCTCGAAATCATCCGCCAGGAAAAGAAGGCCTCAACCTCGCTGCTCCAGCGCCGCCTCCGCCTTGGCTACACCCGCGCTGCCCGCATCGTGGACATTCTCGAGAATCGCGGCATTCTCGGGCCCGGCGAGGGAGCGAAACCCCGCGAGATCCTCGTTGATCTAGATTCGCTCGTGTAATGCGGCTGATCTCGGACTTGCGGTTCCCGCATTTTTTGTATGAGTGATTCCCCGGGACAACGCCTGAAAGCGGAGCGGCTGAAACGGGGCCTGTCCATCGAGGACATCACCGCCGCGACAAAGATGCGCCCGGCCATTATCACCGCACTGGAAGCCGACGATTACTCGGGTTTCCCAAGCATCACCCACGCGCGGAATTTTCTCTCCCTCTACGGCAAACACCTTAAGGTCAACGTCAAGGATGGCGTCAGTGACTTAGTCGTCCCGGCGCGGATGGGTATCGAAAACTATCAATATCTCAATGTAGAGCGGTATGACGAATCGACCTTCCGCATCCCTCGCCGCGCCCGGTCCGCCGCCAATCCTCCCGACGGGGAGCAGGTCACTCGCATCCTCCTCTTTATCGCGGCCGGCATCGGGTTCATCGCATTTGCCATTTATCTGTCTGTTAACCTCCGCCGCCTTAATCTTGCCTCAGAAACCAGCACCCCGGCCGTGGCAGTTGCCGCGCCGTCTCCTGTCGGAACACCCTCCGCGCCCAAGCCGGGGAAAAACCCCATGCCTTCTCCCGCTCCCGAAACACAGGCCCCGTTTTACGCCCCGGTCAATCCCAGTCGCTCGCTCATTCCGAAGCGCCCTTGGCCGCGTTTCTAGGCAACGTTTTCACTCCGTCCGACGTATCCCTCCCAATCACCGGATGCGCAAACTGCTGAAATTCAAGAACTACGATCTCCACGCTGTGACCACGCGCCTTGGCGAAAAGTGCAATGCCAACATCGTCGCCTGGATTATGCAGACCAGCCGCGATCCGGTTCTCCTCACTATTGCTCTCGAGAAGAACGATCTAACTATTTCCATCGTCGAACAAACCGGACGTCTCGTCATTAATCTCCTAGCGGAAAACCAAACCAGTCTGATCCGTCGCTTGGGACAAGTCTCTGGCGCGACCCGCGACAAGTTACGCGCCGGAGAAACGGCTTTCCTAACATCGGGCCTGCCCTTTCTTACCGGCGCGATCGGTTACATCGAATGCGAGGTTACCGCCGCCGCTGATTCCGGCGATCACCGGCTTTTCATTGTTCGCCCGCTCAGTCAAAAAGTGCTCAGCCCAACCAGCGTCCCGCTGACCTACCAGCGCGTTCGTGAACTCGGACTGATCCGTGGTTAGTCGGCCTCGATCGTGAATTGATACATCACGTTCTTTGTGGCGCGATCAACAGGATCGACCACGCTGTGCATCTTCGTCAGCGCCTCCAATCTACGAGTCTCGACGTGGCCGTCGCAGAAGAGAACGTTGGTCAGCGCGCGGTGACGCTCGATGATCGCTTCCAACTGCCGAGCTTGGCCCGTGCTACTCGTGGTAATGCCGGGGTTAGCTCCCGCGTTAGCCCACGTGAAGCCGAAGGAGCCGTTCGCTTGCTGGCGGTTGTTGGTGTCCGCGATCCAAACCGTGGTCGCAGGTTCGGCAATGAGCAGGCGGCTGATGGGAACGGCGGCGGTACTGCGCGGTGGGGTCTGGCCATCACCGGTGTCACGATACGCGCCATTCATTCCGTAGCTACCGTAGTCAGTACTAGTCTGGCCGGCAGCGAGGTTGCGAGCGGCGGTATATTTCGACTCGGTGTCGCCGGGGCAAAGGAAAATTTTTTCCGAGGGAGCGTAGGGGAAAATGGCGTCCATCCATTTGTAGTTGGGGCCGTTGGTAGTGGGAGCGGTAGTGGGGCCATAGGCGGATTGGGGAAGATTGTTGTTGTTCTCGTTAGTAAAACTAGTGAGTGCGACCCCGATCTGCCGGAGATTGGCCTGACATTTGGAGGAGAGGGCAACAACCCGGCTATTGGACATCGCAGGAAAGATGATCGCTACTAACACAGCGATGAGCACGATGACGACTAACAATTCGATCAGCGTAAAAGCACTCGAACGCATGTCAGCCCGCCTCATCGAAGTAACCTTGCAACTGCTCGCAAACGAAGGCGATTTCTGCTTCCGAAATTGCAAAGGGAGGGGTGAAGGAGAGGATGTTGCCTTTTTTTCCGCCTCCGAGAAAGATAAGGCCGTCGCGCAACCCGGAAGTGATAATGCGTCCCATCAACGCGGGGTTAGGTCCACCGGCCGCATCTAACACCTCCAAACCTAACATCAACCCTATCCCTCGGACGCGTCCGCAGAGGGGATGAGATATTCCCTCCAAGGCCGTCCAAAGTTTTCCACCGGTGGTCTGCACGAGTTGGGCAACGGCGGGATGGGTTTGCATCCGAATCGACTCCAGCGCCATCCGGCAGCCGAGCGGGTTGCCGAGAAAGGTACTCGTGTGCAAAGCCTCACCGCCGGACTCCGGCCACGCGTCCATGACTGCCGCCCGGCCCACGCAAGCAGAAAGCGGAAAGCCCGAGGTGAGACCCTTTCCGAGACAGATCAGATCCGGCCGAACATCGGAATGATCAGTCGCAAAAAGCAATCCGGTGCGGTTAAAGCCCGTGTAAATTTCATCGTAAATTAGCAGGACCCCGTGCGCGTCGCAGATCCGCCGGAGCAGTGGCAGAAATTCGCGCGGCGGCACAATGTCACCCGCCCGACCCTGACAGGGCTCGACCAAAATGCAGCCCACCTCCCCGGTCGCGAGGTGGACCTCGATTGTTTGCTCAATTTTTTCCAGGCAGCAGGCGTGACATTCTGGAAACGGTTGCCCCTCTGGTCGCACTTCGCCAAACGGGCACGCTGCGCAATCAGGAAAAGGAACGAGGCGCGCGAAGTCTCCGAGTTGAAGTCGAAAAGGGTCACGAAAAAACGGCAGCCCGGCGATCTCCAACGCTCCATAACCGAGGCCGTGATAGGCACCGTCGAAAGAAATTACGCCCCGTTTTCCGGTAGCGAGAAACGCGGTTTTCAACGCGGCCTCAACCGCCTCCGAACCAGAGTTGGCGAGGATGGTTTTTCCGCTGCCGAGACCCCAACGCTCGAAGGTGATTTCGCTCAATTCTTCGCAGAGGCGGACCTTTAACTCGGTCGGATGCACGTCACCCATCGCATGGTAGAGCATTTCTGCTTGGTCACGGATCGCGGCAACTATCTCCGGAGGACCGTAGCCGAGACCAGCCACGGCAAAGCCCGAGGTCAGATCAAGGTGGCGATTCCCATCGGCGTCCCAGACGTTCACCCCTTCGGCGCGTTCCCAAAAAATCGGAAATCCATCTGCCACAAAGGTCACGTTGCGACTCTCCGCCCTGCGCAATCGCTTGGCCAGCGCAAGCGAGCGCGGACCGGGGACAGGCGTCTGAATGTCGGGCAGCATCGCCCCGAATAAACGCCCGTTTGACCGTGCTGTCGAGCTTGCACCGGACCACGTCCCGGCTATCTTCTCCCTACATGGACTCGGCCTACGACACGGTGGTAATGGGTGGTTCCCTTGCCGGAGCCGCCACCGCTCTCATGCTCAAACGCAAGGTGCCGTCGATGCGAATTCTGGTCATTGAAAAATCGACTGAATTCGACCGTAAAGTAGGTGAATCGACCAGCGAAGTGAGTGCATGTTTTCTCACCCGAGTTCTCGGACTAACAAAATATCTCGGCCACCACCATCTGACCAAACAGGGCCTGCGGATGTGGTTTGCCCGGCCGGGTACGGAGAATTTTTCTGACTGCTCGGAGATCGGCCCAAAATACCAAGGTCGCCTGCCCACGTTTCAACTCGACCGCCAGCAACTCGACCAGCACGTGCTCGAGGAGGCGGTTGCCGCGGGCGCGGATTTGCTCCGCCCGGCAAAAATCCGGAAGTTCGAGATCGCGGCCGGCCACCATGAATTGGAGGTCGATGCGGAAGGTCAAACCCGCAAGATCACCGCGCGCTGGCTCGTTGACGCAAGCGGACGGGTGGCGATGATTGGGCGCAAACTCGGTTTGTTGGAACCCATCACGGAGCAACCGACCGCTGCGATTTGGGGCCGATTCCAAAACGTCCGCGACTTCGATTCCGCCGAGTTGAAATCAGAGCACCTCGATTTCAGCGACGTCTGCCGAACCCAGCGGACGTGGGCCACTAATCACCTCAACGGCTACGGTTGGTGGTGCTGGATCATTCCGCTTAAGGGCGGCGACTTCAGCGTCGGCTGCGTCTTCGATCGCCGGATTTTCCAACTGCCCGAAGGAGCTAACCTTGGAGAGCGACTCAAAGCCCATCTCCTTACTCATCCGGTCGGAAAAATGCTTTTTGAAAACGCCACCTCAGTGCAGGGCGACATGAAAGCCTGCTCCCAACTGCCGTTCCGCCAGAAGAAAGTCGCAGACGAAGGCTGGTTCATGGTTGGCGACACCGCTGGATTCATGGACCCGATGTATTCCCCCGGGCTAGATTTCATTTCTTACAGCACGACGAGCGCGGTGGATCTGATCAGTCGCGCTTTCGCGGGCGAGAATATTTCCAAGGCAGTGGATGAGGCCAATTTCCGTTGGGAGGATAATTTCCGGAAATGGTTCGCGGGTGTTTATCAGGACAAATACTATTACATTGGGGACGCGGAACTGATGTCCACCGCGTTTATGCTCGACGTCAGTCTCTACTTTTTGGGTCCGGTGCGACAGGCTTACTCTGCGGATCCCGCTCGCTATCATATCCCGCCCTACGGCGGATTGCCGGGCGACATCGTGGGCGCCTTCATGCGCACCTACAACCGCCGGCTTTCGCAGATTGCCCGCAAACGCATCGCTGCCGGGACCTACGGAGAAAAAAACGAACACTGGCGCGAGTTATATCCGGGATTCAGTCCCGATGCGAGCACGCTGAAAATCCTCCGCCGCGCGATATTCCGTTGGGCTTCGATGGAAATCCGCACGCTCTTTCTGAAACCGGGCCGCGAACCGCACTCTGCGGGAATGACCGCTCCCCGTCCCGCCTAAGCCCATAAAGAGCTTCCCTTTTTCCGGGAATTGTCCGAGTCTTTTGGGGTAATGCGCCCTGCTTTTTGACGCATCCGATGACTAACGATCTACTTACCACCAACCGCAAAGCGCTCCTGATTAATCTCGATCTGGAAAAATACGGCACTCTCGCCGAGATCGGAGCGGGCCAAGAGGTCGCGCGTTATTTTTTCCAAGCCGGCGGCGCGGCAGGCACGATCGCCAAGACGATCTCTGCCTATGACATGAAGTTCAGCGACGACATCTACGGGAAGACCGCCCGCTACGTCTCGCGCGAACGCCTCTCCCTGATGCTCAACCACGAGTATCAACTACTGATTGAGCGCCTCGCGGAGACGCGCGGTGATTCCACGACCTTTTTCGTTTTTTCCGACACGGTTTCTGCGCGCAACTTCCAAGGCACCAACGAATGTCACGGCTGGATGGGTTTTCGTTTCCAGCATCACCCCCACGCCGAACCCAGCGACATCTGCATCCACGTCCGAATGTGGGATCGCGAAAATGTGCTCCAGCAGCAGGCTCTCGGCATCGCCGGGGTGAATCTCATCTACGGCGGTTTTTTCTACCGGGACAACCCCGAGATGTTCATCCGCTCGCTCATCGACAATCTCTCCACCGAACGCATTGAAGTGGACATGATCCGCTTCAGCGGTCCGGATTTTGCCGACTTAGATAACCGCCTCATGTCGCTTCTGCTCGTTCAGCACGGCCTGACCAACGCCGTTATGTTTGGCCCGAACCACGACGTTATCCAGCCCTCCGAGTTGCTCTACAAAAAGGCCATTCTTGTCGAGCGCGGCAGCTTCCGTCCAGTCACCAACGTGAACATGGACATGCTCGATTGCGCGCTGGCCCAGTTTGTTCAGGAACCGGCGGTGAAAAATGCCGAGGTCGAGGTGCTGCTTGAAATAACGATGCACAATCTGCTCTCCACCGGCAGCCTGGATCACCAGGATTTCCTCGCCCGGGTCGATGCCATCTCCGCCTTGGGCCACAATGTCCTCATCTCGAATTACTCCGAATACTATCGGCTCACCTCCTATTTCCGCCGTTACACCAAAGAGATGATCGGCGTCGCGCTCGGAATCAACAATCTGCTCGAGGTCTTCAATGAAAAATATTACGACGATCTCGAAGGCGGTATTCTGGAATCCTTTGGCCGCCTTTTCCGCAACGCGGTCAAGCTCTTCGTCTATCCGATGCGCCAGAGTGCCTACGACTACTACTCCCGGGTGCATAGCGAGGAAACTCTTCCCGACAGCGTCTCGGTCCTCAATCATTCCGCCGCCAAAACCGTCCTCATCAAGGTCAACAATCTTCAGGTCCCCGCCAATCTAGCCAATCTCTACCAGCATCTCATTCAAAACGGCTACATCGAATCGATTCGCGGTTTTGACGAGGCGATTCTCGATATTTTCTCCCGCGACATCCTGAAACGAATCGCTGCACACGAATCCACTTGGGAAAGCATGGTTCCCGCGAAGGTCGCCGCCCTGATCAAGGAGCGGCATCTTTACGGCTACGAACCAGAGGCCAGTCCAGCGCAGGTCGCTTGAACAGCGAAATCGTTGAATTTTAAGAGTGAAATCATCGCCCATCTCCCCTATTCATTAGGGCTCGATGAACCCCCTCGAAGAGCGTATTGGCTATAAATTCCGCAACAGCCTGCTGCTGGCGGAGGCCCTCACCCATTCCAGCCTCGGACACGAGACCCGCAAACGCCATTTCGACAACCAACGCCTCGAATTCCTCGGAGACGCCGTCCTCCAACTCGTCATCACCGAACATCTTTTCCGCCGCTTTCCCGAATTCGCCGAGGGCCAACTCACCAAACTCCGTTCCCGAATTGTTTCTCGAGAAGGTCTGAAAATTCACGCCCTCCAGATTGGCCTCGGTCAGTATCTGATGATGGGCCGTGGCGAAGAAACCAGTGGTGGCCGCGAGCGCGCTTCGATGCTTGCCGACGCCTTCGAAGCCCTCATCGGCGCGATCTATCTCGACAGTGGACTCGATGAGGCCCGGCGCGTCATCCTAACCATCACCGAGGACGATCTCGCGCCCGTCCTCGAAGCTCCCGGGGAGGTGAATCCCAAGGGCCAGCTTCAGGAAATCCTGCAGGCCATTTCCCCACAGAGTCCGAAATACCGCATCATCGCGCAGGAAGGTCCCGAGCATGAAAAAGAATTCGTTGCCGAAGTCATTTGGGAAGGAATCCTGATGGGGCGCGGTACGGGGCTTTCCAAAAAGCTGGCCGAAACCGCCGCCGCCACTGACGCAATGGAGAAAAAACGCTGGGCTGCCCCGTGGGAGCACAGTCAGGAAGCCGACGCCTGAGATGATTCTAGCCAACGCCATTCTCGTCCTGCCCGACCGGCTCGTCCCGCAAGGCTGGGTCTCTTTTTCCAACGAGGGCATCATCGTCGAAACGGGCCGCGGCATTCCGCCGTCCGATCCGGTGACGATCGATGTGAGAAATCATTACCTCGCGCCGGGCTTCATCGATCTACACATCCACGGTGCCATGCGGCGCGACACGATGGAGGCGACCCACGAGGCTTTCGCGGCGATCGCGGAATATCATGCCAGCGGAGGAACTACTAGTCTTGCGCTGACCACGATCACTGCCGCCGAAGATCGCCTCCTCGCTGTGCTCGAGACGATGCGGACCTTTCCCAACACTCATCCCGGCGCGCGCGTGCTCGGGATTCATATCGAAGGCCCGTTTTTTTCTCCGGCCAAGCCCGGGGCGCATCTTCCGTCCCTTCTCCGCACCCCGACCGATCCGGCGGAACTGGACCGGATGCTAACATTTCACGACATTATCACGCAAATGACGCTCGCTCCGGAGTTGCCTGGAGCGCCCGCATTGATCGAACGGCTCGCTGGTCTCGGCATCATCGCCAGCGGTGGCCATTCGGATTGCTGGGCCGAAGAAGCGGAGATCGCCCGCGTGCAGGGCATGACGCAGGTCACGCACACCTTCAATTGCATGTCGTCGGCCCGCCGTCGTGGCGCCTTCCGCGAGGCCGGTCTGCTTGAGTATGCTATGTCCGAACCGGAAATCTTGTGCGAGCTGATCGCAGACGGCACGCATGTTAGTCCGACGCTGATGCGTGCGCTCTACCAAGCCAAGGGCGCGGCCGGCATTTCTCTTATCACTGACGCCACGGGAGGAGCCGGACTGGAGGACGGGGAAAATTATGCGCTGGGAGAAATTTCCTGCACGGTAATGAATGGCGTGGGAATGTTAGCAGACGGAAGCGCCATTGCCGGGAGCACCTGCCGGATGATCGACGGCATTCGCAATCTGGTGAATCTGGCGGGAGTTCCATTGGTCGAAGCCGTGCGTATGGCCACGTTAAATCCAGCCCGAGCCTTGCGCCGTGAAGAACCGATTGGAATTTTGCAGGCCCAGCACCGGGCGGATTTCACGATCTTCTCGACCGATTTCAAAATCCGCCAAACTTGGGTGGGCGGCCAGATCGTTTACGAAAACTGGGATGAGTGAGTTGACTGTTCCCATCGCGGTTTTGAATCCGGGCGGACGCGATCCTGATCAGGATTTTCCAGATTTCGCGGGGCAACCAAATCCAGCGATTCATGCGCCGGTGAATTATCATGGCTACGCCGCAGCAACCGGCGGATCGTTTCTACGCTCCGTCGCGGCGGTCCGGGAGCGGCGGTTTCCGAATGTGCTTTTACTTCTCCGCTCCGATTTGAAAGACAGCCTCAACGCCTTGCGCCACTTGAAGCAGGCCGGTTGCACGGTGCTGATTTCCTTCAAAGAATCCGGGCTTCATCAGGTGAGCCAAACGCTCCAGAAATCGGGCAACACCGAGTGCCTCGCTCTGCTTTGCCGCGAAGCCGACGGCGCGCTTTCCAGCACAGACGATCTATTAGCTGTCTATCAATCCGCCGGGGCAAAAATTGCGGAGTTCATTCCCACTCCCTATCCGATCGGTGAACCGAATTGGAATTTTTCCATTCCGCCAGCAGAGCGTCGCGGCATTTTCATGGGCACACGCGAGTTCGATGTGCCCTCACGCAATCACACCCTCGCGCTCTCCGCCGCGCTCGCCACCGGCTATCCGATCACCGTGGTAAACGACGCGGGACGCGCCGGGCGCAAAGCGGTCGAGGCGCTCGCAACGGCTCAGTCCGACGGAAATCTAACGATCATCGACGGCCGGCGGCCTTATCCGGAATATCTACAAAACATGACCCGCCATCGTCTTGTCTGGCAGTGGGATCTGAGCGCCGTGCCGGGTCAGGTGGCCGGCGATTCGTTGCTTTGCGGACTCCCCTGTGTTGGAGGAAACGGCGCAACCGAGCGGTTGGCTTTTCCGGAGCTTTGCGGACACGGACGAACTCTGGCGGACGGCATCGCGCTGATCCATCGGTTGATGAGCGACGATCTGTTTTATGCTAGTCAAACGGCTTCGGCCGCGACGCTCGGAAAAGACCGCCTTGGCTTTCCCCTAGTGCGCGAACGGTTAGCAGCACTCTTCCGCACGGCCTCCGCTTCCTAACCTCACACCGTCGCGTGGGAGGCCGTCGCTTGCGTGGCCTCCGCTCTCGGCAGTGACCATTTAGATATACCCCGCGCCGACTTCGACCTGCCACAAACCGAAGTCTGCTCACGTCGTCGGCTCCGCGCCTTCCCGCCGTCTGCGACTCCCAAAGCAGAATTAAATTTTATTCTCCACAACCATCGACCGTTCTTTTAAATTTTACCTACCCATGAAAACGATTGTCACTTTCGGCGAAGTCATGCTCCGCCTGGCCACCCCTGGTCACCTCCGTTTCGCCCAAGCCGGTGTCCTCGAAAAAACCTACGGCGGCGGCGAAGCCAACGTCGCCGTCTCTCTCGCTAACTATGGACTCCCCGCCCGCTTCATCACCCGTCTGCCGAAAAACGAACTCGGCCAGGACGCGATCAACGGCTTGCGCGGGCTCGGTGTGGACACCACAAAAATCGTCCGCGCGGGTGATCGCATCGGGATTTATTTTCTGGAAAGCGGCGCGGCCCAGCGCGGGTCGAACGTCCTCTACGATCGCGCCAACAGTGCCATCGCCGGCATCCAGTCGGGCGAGGTCAACTGGTCCGAAGTCTTCACCGGCGCGGGTTGGTTTCACTTCACCGGAATCACCCCGGCGCTCTCCGATTCCGCGGCCGCCGTCTGCCTCGAAGCCGCCCAAGCTGCCAAGAAAGCGGGCGTGACCGTGAGCTGCGATTTGAATTTCCGGAAAAAACTTTGGTCTTCGCAAAAAGCCAACGACGTCATGAGCGGCCTGATGTCGTTTGTTGATTACTGCATCGCGAACGAGGAGGACGCTGAGAAAGTGTTCGGCATCAAAGCCGGCGCGACCGAGGTTACCTCCGGCACGCTGGAGCACGATCGCTATGTCGATGTCGCGAAACAGCTCACGGAAAAATTTGGTTTCAAAGGCGTCGCCATCACCTTGCGGGAAAGCTTCTCCGCTTCGCGCAACGGCTGGTCGGCGCTGCTTTACACCGGTGGCCAAGATTACTTCAGTCGCCGTTACGAAATCGAGATCGTCGATCGCGTGGGCGGTGGTGACAGCTTCGCAGGCGGCCTGATTTACGCCCTGCTCAAAGAGCAAGCACCAGCCGATGCGATCAACTTCGCCGTTGCCGCCAGCGCCTTGAAACACACCATCAGCGGCGACTACAACCTCGTCAGCCTGAAAGAAGTCGAGGCCCTCGCAGGTGGCGACGGCTCCGGCCGTGTGCAGCGCTAGTTTTAGCTGGCTTAAATAAAGGGGTTTAACAGACCCTCGGTTGCATTTTGGAGTGAATCGGAAATCGGCTCTTTGCGACACTCTTTTAGGCGGCGGCCATTTCCCCAAACCGCTTCCGTTGGCTTCAGGCCGAGAATCAGACCACCACTGATGTATGCGGAAGATTCGGGACGGCTCATTGGCTTGCCTCCCAGTGTTCATCGATTTATAACTAAAGTCATGAGCGTAACAGATATTCTCCACGAAATTGATACTCTCCCGACTGAGGAACGCTGGAAGGTGCTGGAGCATGCCCGGCATCTGGTGGAACCAGAAATCCCCGATAGTTTTCGTAATGCGATGGCGGAGATTCAGCAAGGTGAGGTGGCCGACTTGGATGAAATCCTTAAAGGGATTCAGGGAACAGAATAAAGTTCAGTGAAATACCGGTCCGGGCCGCCAAATCTTTCCGACCGGCATTGCTCAAATTACCGGGCACTCAACAACGCAGCGCGTTAATAGCATTTCGAATTTTTAGAAATAACCCTTTCGATCAGCGATTGCGGACTCATAAAATTCACAAGCTATCGGCCGCTTATGGGAAAACGATTTATGCCGTTTGTATCGAAGGCGATCTTCGGTCTGTTTTTTATGTTGAGAGCGACACAGTTTGGAGCGTCGATATAGGCACTCATGCGATTTACCGAGTTTAAAAAACGCCGGACGGGTGAGGTCCGGCGTTTTTGCTGTTGAATGTAGCAACGTGTCTACGACTGCCGGGTTTTCCTACCTGCTACCAGAGAGTCGCCAAACCATAGGCAGCGAAACACGGATCGCGGCTTACTAACGTCATCTCCTCCACGAATGCTTGCGCGATGAGAAGTCGATCAAACGGGTCGCGATGATGCCAATCCAGCTTCATCAACCTATGCAAATGCGAATGGCGAATGGGCAGACTGCGAAACCCTTCGGCATCCAGCCTTTCGGGAAACAAAATCTCGTATGCCAAGGGTAACTTTAGCTTGCCTAACGAATGCTTGATTCCCATGCCGTCGCATCACTCACATAAGAGCGGTTTTCTGGCAGGCTGATGGCGGCGCTCGCCTTCGGGGAGAGTCTGGCATCATCCTCCAGAAACCAGATCAGCGCATGGGTATCTAGCAGCAACTTCATTCCGTGTATTCTTGGAAATCTGCCAAAGGTTCATCGAAATCCGCAGCCATCCAGAAACCCTTTAGACCACCTGGGCGGGGCGTTTTCAACTCCTCGACAGGCTCCATCTCGGCTTTCACGCGGATGGAACATTCTCTCCACTCCGGCGGCAACGGCAGATGCAGAGTGCCGTCTGCATCGGGTTCCAAGATGGCGGTGATCGTGCTCATGGTGCGGTAATGTAGGTGAATTGGCCGATAACGTAAAACAACAAAAATGCCGGGGAATTTTCACCACCAAGACACGAAGACACCAAGTTTTGAACAAGATTTTCCTCGTTACCAAGGTGAGCTTGTTAACGCCCCCTGTTCCGGCAGCTTGGCTGCTAATGGTCTGACGGTGAGAAGGAAAAGAGCCTGATTTTCATTCAACCACACAATGAGGCAGTGCAAGTGCCGGGACAAAGTCATCCCCAAGTGCAACTTCGGAAAGAAGGGTAGAGGCCGTTTCAAGAAAGGCGATTAAGCAGCAACCAGTTTGCAGAGGCGTTTGCGCTGGCTCCAGGCCGCGAGGCCGCGGATGAGGCCACCACCGATGTAAGTGGAAGGCTCGGGGCTGGGGAGCATACGCGCCTTCGCCGAAAACTGCCTCCCTACCAGCCCTCGATGCGCTTTTCATCTATGAAAAAAAATGTGCAGTGCATTTGTGGAAATGTCTTGAGCGAGGGCTCCCAAGACTGCCCGCGAGGGCGTTCGCTCCCCTCATAGGATCACCATATCAATATGAAAGGTATGACCCTTCCACGCGCGGATTTTATTGACGTAGTCAAGATATGTCGCCTGACCCCTACTTCCCGTTTTTTCACACCTGTCCAAAATAAGATTTAAAAGGCACTCCTGAATGGGTTGGAATGGAGGTGATGAAAAACCCAAACTTCACCCACTCAGGAGGCTGGCAATGATTTTGCGTAATGCGAGCCTGTTTAGTCAACTCCTAGGCTTG
>JBBRPA010000003.1:0-103919 GCA_038228695.1 Chthoniobacterales bacterium | reverse complement strand
GCCCTTGTCTGCGCCTAAAACCTCGCGGCGGCGGCAACCTGTCCAAATTGCGGTTGAATCCGTCTTGTCTCGCGTCCATACGTTTGCGCGCATGATTGACGCTATCCCGCTCTCCCTTCGGACGGAAGAGGCCCGCCAAGCCCTCCGCCTCGATGTTTTCGAGTATCGGGACCGCCTCAACGAGATTTTGGAAATTAACGCACTCCAAGCGCACGCAAACCCATCGTCCCTAGTAACATCAGACAATAATCATTCCCACCCTCTGCAAGGCATCAGTCCGTGTATATGTAATATAAAATAGAGAAGGAAGCTGAAGCTTGCAGGTTTTTAGGAGCCCTTCCCTTGGTTTGCCGCCGCAAAACCGCGCTGGTGTCTTCTCGCCGCGCAATTATCGCTTCAAGACGGGCTTTCGGGCACAGCCGCAGCCTCCACCGCAACCGGGCTTTTGCCGGTTCACCCACCAGCGACGGGCAAACACCGACGCGGTCATTACCACTAGGCTCAAGGCAATCCAGGTTTGAAGATCGGGTTTCATGACAAAAGTTCGGCGACCAGTTTTTCTACATCGCTTCCGCTGGTTCGGACGGTCCGGCCCTCGCGGTGCAGAACAACGTCCATCGTCCAGCGCCCGTTGACAAGGCCTGAATAGACTCCGAGTGGCATTTGGCATCCGCCACCCAGCGCCCGAAGCAGCGCCCGCTCAAGACTCACCGCCTCCCACGTGGCCCGATGGTTGATCGCCTCCAGAACAGCGGCGTGGCTCGAATGATCCTCGCGAACCTCGATCCCAATTGCACCCTGCCCCACGGCCGGAAACGTGAACTCCGGGGTCAGATTACTGACGTGAAGATCCCCGATCAGTCCTTCCGAAACAAGCCCGAGACGCTCCAATCCGGCCGCAGCGAGCACCGTTGCGCTCCAGTCGGTATTCTCAGAAAGTTTACGCAGCCGCGTGGCCACGTTGCCGCGGATTTCCACAAATTGGAGGTCTGGCCGACACGACTGCAGTTGCAGTTGGCGGCGAACACTGCTCGTCGCGATGACAGCCCCGGCTGGCAAAGCCGCGAATCCGCCGTCGATCTTGGAAATCAGCCAGTCGTCCACGCAGGCCCGCGGCAGGACCGCAGCAAGGCTCAGCCCAGCCGGCAGTTGCGTGGGCAAATCCTTCAGGCTGTGGACAGCCGCATCGATTCGTCCGTCGAGCAGCGCCTCCTCCAGTTCCTTGGTAAAGAGACCCTTGTCGAGTTTGCCGGCCGCTTCGCTCAGGCTGAGATCGAGCCGTTGATCTCCTACCGTGGTGATTTCGCGGATCTCGACTGCCATTTCTGGAAATGCCGCCCGAATCGCCCCTGCCACGAGGTGGGTTTGGGCCAGTGCCAGCGCGCTGTCTCGGGTGCCAATGACAAAAGGTTTCATGATCCTTGATTGCAAAAATTCGGCTTCAGGGCGTGTGCACCATGGGCCTCGGGGCGTCTGCCGGCGTTTCGATTAATCCCCGCTGCTTGGCCCACGCGATAAATTCGCCCACGTGCTGATCGATAATGCTTTGACCGGCGAGCATTTCGCGGCGACGGCTTTCCATCGATTCCCGAGCGATGGCCTCGAGCGAATCGATGTCATAAAGATACACCCCGTCGATCTCGTTGACCGACGGCTCGATGTCCCGTGGCACCGCGATATCGATTAAGAAAAGCGGACGTTCCGGGCGCCGCCGCATGAGCGCCTCAAGCTTCGCTCGGGTAACCACGAAATGTGGTGCCGACGTCGAACTAATGAGGATGTCGAGGTTAACAAACTCCCCTTCCCAATCGTCGAAATGGATCGCGCGCCCGCCAATCTCTCCAGCCAGAGCGACGGCCCGGTCGTGGCTCCGGTTGGAAACAATCACGCTGCGGACGCCCTTCGCGGCGAGCGCCCGGGCGGTGCGCTCACTCGTGTCCCCGGCCCCAAGCACCATCGTGTGGCATTGATCGAGGTTGCCGAAAATTTTCTCGGCTAGATCAACGGCGACAGACCCCACCGAGACGCTGCCGCGCGTGATACCGGTCTGGCTGCGAACCTGTTTGGCCACGGAAAACGCCTTTTGAAATAACTTGTTCAGCCAAGTCGACGTGGCCCGCAGGTCGGCGGCGGTCGCATAGGCTTTCTTTACTTGCCCGAGGATTTCCGTCTCACCGAGCACCATCGATTCAAACCCGCTGGCGACCCGAAACAAATGGCGCACCGTTTCCTCGAAATCATGCTGATAGATGTGCTCGAGATCGTTCGGCTCGATCTTCGCGCGGGTCGTTAAAACAGACAGCGGATCAAACTGGGAACTGTCGGCCACGACATACCATTCGACTCGGTTGCAAGTGAAGAGCGCCACCGCCTCGTTCACACCGTCAAGCCGGAGTGCCTGTTCCAAGGCGCTGGTTGTGTGGTGCGCCTCGATCGCAAATCGCTCGCGCGTTTCCACGCTCGCCGTCTGATGACTCACCCCGACGCAGGTTAGTTTCATCGCGGGCTCCCTCCCGAAAGCAGGGTCACGCCCCAAAGCGTGGCTAGAACAATCCCGAAAGCAACAACCGAAGCACTGGCAAGCCGCTGAGGAGCAAGCGCCTTCCAGCCGCGCCCCCAAAGAATGGCGGAATACATCAGCAAAATGAAAACCGCAAGCCCGAGCTTCAGCGGATTGAGCGGTCGATCAACGAAAAACCCCGCGCCAATGCCCACGCTCAAAAGGATAAAGCCCAGAAAAACCAGACGCCGGTTCGCGATGGCCAGCTGGCTGATGGGCGGCAATCGGTAAAATAGCGACCCGAGCGTGCGCCGTTTCAACTGCCGATCTTGAACGAGATACATCAGGCCGGCGACTCCCGCGAGCAGGAACGCCCCGCAGGCGATGATCGAGAGCGAGGCGTGAAATTCCACCCACGGATTGGCCTTGGTCAGAGGCACCACCGTCGGCTCCACGGGCATCAAGAAGGCGACGGTTTGAATCGCAAAGACCACCGGCGAGGTAAACGCGCCCATCAACGACAACCGGTAGGCCGGCCCCACGATCATGTAGATCAGCGTCATCGACCAGCTCACGAAAATGAAAACCTCAAAGTGATTCGTCAGCGGACAACGCCCGATGGCATGGCCTCGTTCATAAAGGAAAACGGTTTGGAGCAGAAAGCCGAGCGAGACCGCCACGAAGTTGAAACGAGTGGGTAAAAACCGCCCGCCGCGAATCGCAAAAAGCGTGTAGGCAAAACTGGCCAGAAAACAAAATGTGGAGCCAAGAAGCCAGATACGATCCATGGAATGAGACCTCTAACTTTCCCTGAAGTGGGTTAAAAAACAAGGTGCAGCTTTCGCTTTGCATCGCGGCAGGAACCGTGTTCACTAACATCGCAGTTCCCCCGACTTGATTTTCATGGACGACATCCCCTTCCTTCGCAGCCTGATCCGCAACATTCCGGACTTTCCCCAGCCCGGAATTCAATTCAAAGACATCACCCCCATTCTCGCCGACGCCAAAGGCTTCCAGACCTCGATCAATCTGTTCGTGGAGAAATGCCGCGACGCGAATGTGCAAAAAATCGTCGGCATCGACGCGCGCGGCTTTCTCTTCGGAGCGGCAGCCGCCTACGCCCTCGGCGTCGGATTCATCCCCGTGCGCAAAGCGGGCAAACTCCCCTTCACCCGACGCAGTCATTCCTACACGCTGGAATACGGCAACAACGTCGTCGAAATCCACGACGACGCCATCCTCCCCGGCGAACGCGTTGCGCTGATCGACGACCTCCTCGCCACGGGCGGCACGGCAGGTGCGGCAGCGAAATTAGTCACCGACCTCGGCGGCAGCGTCGTGCAAGCCATTTTCCTCATCGAGCTCGTCGCCCTCGATGGCCGCAAACAACTTCCCGGCGTGCCCGTGACGACCTTTTTGCAGTATTGACGCAAGAATTCTCCTAGGTTCCGCATGCAACTTAGCATCAAGGTGCGGTGTTGTTTCTCGCGATTGATGTGTCGAGGGTAGGGTTGGCGTTCCCCGCACCCCATTTTGGCATCTTGCCAAAAAATACCCAGAGAGCCTTACTCGCCGATCGTGGTCTGATCTGGAGTGCGGCGACATGGCGCCGCTTTTCTAGCTTCGAGACAGGTCTCGAAATTCAAAGCGCGGTCAGGTCCGCGCACTCCAAGAAATTCACACCATAAAGTGAATTTAGACCAAGGCAGGTTCGAGAGCGGGGCGGGTTTGTTTTTTTGACGCGGTATTTTTGTCGTGAGTATGGTCTTTGGCGATGAGCATGTAGATGGCCGGGACGACGAAAAGAGTGAAGACGGAGCCGATGATCATACCGGTGACGAGGACGATGCCGATGCTGTTGCGGGCGCCAGCTCCAGGGCCTTTGGCGAGGATGAGCGGGAAGTGACCGACGACGGTGGCAACCGAGGTCATTAAGATTGGGCGCAATCGGGTGCTGGCGGCTTCGAGAACGGCTTTGAATTTATCCATGCCTTCCTCTTGCAGTTTGTTAGCAAATTCCACGATGAGGATGCCGTTTTTCGAGACGAGGCCGACTAACGTAATCAGGCCGACCTGACTGTAGATATTGATCGTGGTGAAGCCAAGGAAGGAGAACATCAAAGCACCCGACAAGGCGAGCGGAACGGAACCGCCGAGGATGACGACGGGGTCGACGAAGTTATTAAACTGCGCAGCGAGCACGAGGAAGATGAGGATGACAGCGAGGAGGAGCGTCTTCAAAAGGGCGCTGCCTTCTTTGCGGAGCTGACGCGATTCGCCGGCGTATTCGATGGTGTAGCCTTTGGGGAGGATTTCCGCGGCTTTTTTCTCGAGGGCTTTGAGGGCGGTGTCGATGGTGATGCCGGGCGGAATGACGCCTTGGATTTTGGCGGAGTTGAGTTGCTGGAAGCGGTTGAGCTGGCGCGGTTCGACAGTGGTTTTGATTTTTGCAAAGGTATCGACTTGGACAAGGTTGCCTTTTGGCCCGGTGACGTAGTAGTCCTTGAGTTGGTCGGGGTTGAGGCGGGCGTCGCGTTTCACCTGGGGGATGACTTTGTAGCTGCGGCCTTGGATGGAGAAGCGGTTGACGTAGTTGCCGCCGATCATGGTGCCAAGGTCGGCACCAACTTGCTGGAGATTGAGGCCGAGGGAGGCAACTTTGTCGCGGTCGAAGACGACTTCGGCTTGGGGTTGATCGTATTTCAAATCGGTGTCGGCATACATGAAGACGCCGCTCTGGAAAGCCGCTCCGACGAGTTGCTGCGCGTAGCCGAGAAGTTCGCTCGGCTCGGCGGTGGAGGCGATGACCATTTCGACGGGAAAATCGCTCCCGCCCGGTAATGGCGGCGGTGTCGTGGCGATGAGTTGCACGCCGGGGATGGCGGCCATTTTTTCGAAGGCTTCGGCTGCTAGGACTTCGGTGGTTTTATGGCGTTGGCTAAAGGGTTTGGTCACCATGCCGGAAAAGCCGAAGCTAGGACCGGTGATCTGGAAAGTGTTGGCGCACTCGGGAAAAGATTGGAAAACTTTGTTAGCTTGCTCGGTGTAAAGAAGTGTCTGGTCGAGGGTGGAGTTCGGCGCGGCGTTAACGATGCCGAAGACGACGCCTTGGTCCTCGCGTGGAGCGGGTTCCTGAAGCGAGAACATGTAAAATGGAATCATCAAGAAAAAGACGATGGCCCAGACAGTGAGGGTGATGGGTTTGTATTTGAGCGTGCCTTCGAGCAGGCTGTGGTAGCGACGACGCACCCCGTCGAAACGTTTGTTGATCCATCCGGCGAAGCCTTTGTGCGAGTCGCCCTCGCGAAGGAGGACGGAGGACATCATGGGCGAAAGGGTGAGCGCGACGATGCCAGAAACGACGACCGCTCCGGCGAGCGTAAAGGCAAATTCGCGGAAGAGCGTGCCGGTTAATCCGCCCTGAATACCGAGCGGCGCATAGACGGCAGCGAGGGTGATCGTCATGGCGATAATCGGCCCGAAAAGTTCGCGCCCTGTGAGCAAGGCTGCGTTGAGAGGAGTCATGCCCTCCTGCAAATGGCGCTCGACATTTTCCACGACTACGATGGCATCATCGACGACCAGACCGACTGCGAGGACGATAGCTAGGATGGTGAGCAAATTAATCGTGAACCCGAAGCAGAGCATGAGGAAGACCGCGCCAATCAGCGAAATCGGAATGGCGATGATCGGGATGATGACCGAGCGCAGCGAACCGAGGAAAAGGTAGATAACAATGATGACGATGATGAGTGTCTCGGAGAGAGTCTTGAAAACTTCGTGGAGCGAATCGACGATGTATTCCGTGCTATCGTAGGGGATGCCGAGCTTCATGCCGGCGGGCAAGTTTTTCTCGATTTCCGGCAACTCCTCGCGGACCGCGCGGATGACGTCGATGGAGTTAGCTGTGGGCAAAACCCAGACGCCCATGAAGGTGGCGGTCTGCCCGCCGAAACGGACGTCCTCTTGGTAATTCTCCGCACCGAGGACCACGTCAGCGATATCTTTGAGCCGCACGATGGTGTTGTTTTCCTGTTTGATGACGAGGTTTTGGAATTCCTCGCGACTGCGCAGATCGGTGTTAGCAACGAGGTTCACGGAAATCATCGAGCCTTTCGTGTTGCCGATGGCGGAGAGGTAATTGTTAGCTTGCAAGGCCTGCCGGACTTGTAGCGGGCTGATATTCAAAGCCGCCATCTGGTCGGGCTTGAGCCAGATCCGCATCGCGAAAGTGCGAGCCCCCAGAATGTCGGCGCGCTGCACGCCTTTGATGGCCGAAAGTTTCGGCTGAACGACGCGAGTGAGGTAGTCGGTGATCTGATTCTGATCGAAGTTTTTCGAGTAAAAACTGATGTAAGCGGCAGCGAAACGTCCGTCACTGGTTTCGACGTTAATGATCGGGCTTTCGGCTTCGGGTGGAAGGTCGTTGCGGACTTGATTGACCTTGCTCTGGACTTGGGTCAGGGCGGCGTTGGTATCGTAGTTCAGCTTGAGGTGGACGGTAATCGTGCTGAGGTTTTGCGCACTGCTCGACTCGATGTAATCAATGCCGTCCGCACTGGCGATGACGCGCTCCAACGGGGTCGTGATGTAGCCGCGCACCAAGTCGGCGCTGGCTCCGACGTAGATAGTCGAGACGGTGACGACCGCGCTGTCGCTACGCGGGTATTGGCGAACGTTGAGCAAGCTAATCGCCTGAAAACCGGCGAGCAAAATGATTAGGTTCACCACGATGGCGATGACCGGGCGTTTGATGAAAAGGTCGGTGATTTTCATGGCGGCGAAATATTTCCAGACTTAGTTGTCGTTGGGCTTGGGCGCAGGATTGTTGCCCGGCTGGATGGCGTTATTCACGACTGCGGAACTGCCGGGGCGGAGTTTGAAAACGCCGCTGCTAACAACTTCGTCGCCCGGATCGAGACCGGAAACGATGGCGACCTGATCGCCGCGCGTGTCACCGAGTTGGACGTTTTTCTGGGCGAGGACTTTGCCGGATTTGCCATCGGGACCTTTGCCGTCCACAACGACGAAAACGCTGTTGCCGTAAGGCGCGTAGCTGATCGCCGAGCCGGGAATGGCGATGACTTTTTCCTTCTGCGGGAGTGCGACCGAGATTTTGCCAAACATACCGGGGAGTAAGTTCCCCTCGGGATTGGCGAGGGTGGCCTGCACTTCGATGTTGCGGGTAGCGGGGTCAACGACGGAATTGAGAGCGGTGATCGCGCCTTTGAAGGTGTCGGTGTCGACATTTTCTACGACCACGGAAACCTCGCGACCAGGCGCGAGATCGGGGACGTATTGTTGCGGCAGCGAGAAGTTCACATAGATCGGGTCCAAGTGCGTCACATCGACCAGCGGCGTGCCGGGATTGATGTATTGGCCAAGGTTGATCTTGCGGATGCCGGCCTGTCCGTCGAAAGGCGCGCAGATTGTTTTCCGACTGATGAGCGCTTTCTGTTCATCCACCGCAGCCTGCGCTTGGCGACATTCGGCAATGACGTTATCGAGATCGGATTTGGAGGCAGATTTTTTGGCGAATAGCTCCTGAAAGCGCTCACGATTGAGATTGGCGAGATCGCTCCGGGCTTGGGCGGAACGCAAGGCGGCCTCTTCCTGAGTCGTATCCAACTGCACGAGCAGGTCGCCTTTTTTCACAGGTTTGCCGGATTCAAAGCCAATCTTGGAAACCATGCCGCTCAAGTCAGTGCTTACCTCAACACCCTCGACGGGTTTGAAAGAGCCGATAGCGGTCAAAGCGGGCGCCCAGTCACCAGGCGTGGCGATGACCGTCGTGACCGTATCGGGCGGCGGCACAAAAACTTGCTTCATCTGCGCCTGAATTGACGAGAATTTGAAGTAGGCAAGCCCGCCGATAACGAGCACGGCAAGAATGATGACGATGAGAAAACGTTTGGCCATAAGGAGTGTTTTTAAGAATGAATAACTTCAGCCGCTGAAGGTTCGTCGGGGGCCGCATCGACAAAGGCTGATTGGATTTTTTGCAGCAAAGAGACAAAAGTCGTACGTTCTGAAGCACTCAGCGGGCTGATCATTTCCTCGACGCGAGCGAAATACCCCGGGAGAACCGCCTCCACTAAATCATGTCCGGCGACGGTCAACAGCACCTCCACAGCCCGGCGATCCGTCGGCGAAATGCTACGCGTAACTAATCCATCGCGCTCCATCGTATCGAGCAGACCCGACATCGTGGCTCGGGTCACGCCCGATTTATCGGCCAATTCCGCCGGCGACAGACTCTCCTCGCACATCCGGCTCAACAACATCAGCACCGTGAACCGCCCTTGAGTGATCCCGTATTTTGCTAAATGCACACTCTCCGCCGCAAAGACCAGATCGCTCGTCCGCAGCAAATTCAAAAATGCCTCCGCTGACGACGGATTCAACGTCGGATACTTCTCCGCCGCATCCAGCAAACACTCATAACGCGGCAATTCTTGAAGCAAAAGATAGGGCATGATTAGGCTCCTAATAATAAAGGGCCTTAACCTTGTCAAGCAGACTTTCCCATCGACCTTGTCTCTTGGTTTCGCTTGTATATCGCCCGTGCGGCACTTCCATTCACTTCTCCTCATCCCCCTTGTTACCGCTTGTCTCGCCGCCCATGGAGCCCATGCTGCTCCTCCTAGCGATGCGGCCAAAATCATCGCTACCTTGCAGATGCAGAAAATCCCCGTCGAGGGACCTTGGTTTGCTGTCACTTATAAAAGCACCGACCAAGTGCGCGTCGCCTCTCGTCGCTACCAAGGCCAACGCTCCGCTGGCACGAGTATTTACTGCCTCATCACCCAAGAGGATTTCTCCGCCATGCATCGCCTAAAAACGGACGAAATCTGGCATTTCCACAGTGGCGTTCCCTTGGAAATGTTACTGCTTCATCCCGATGGAAAAGCCGAAACCCGCATCCTCGGCCCGGATATTTTCCACGGCCAACAACCGCAAGTGATCGTCCCGCGCGGCACCTGGCAGGGAGCGAGACCGCTCTCCAAATCGCGCAACGCCCACACCCTTTTCGGTTGCACCCTTGCCCCCGGTTTTGAATACGAAGACTTCGAGATTGGCTATCGCGACGAACTCCAAAAGAAATACCCCGCGTTCTCTGCCAAGATCATCAACCTTACCCGCTCCGAGCAACTTACCCGACCATGAAAACACGCCTCCTCACCTTCCTCTGCCTGCCCTTCCTTATGTCCGACTCCAACGCCGCCGACTCCGTCTTCCATCCCGACCAAGTAGAAAACATCGCCGTTTCTCCCGGCGTCTCGCTCAAAGAACTCATCGGCAATCTCGCGAAGGCCCGCACCGACCGTTATAGCGTCGCTCAATTCACTCTTGCGCCAGGAGCCACCACGGGCCTCAGCCACACCAAAGTCGCCGAGGAATCTTTCCTCATCCTCAGTGGCAGCGGACACGTCACCCTCAAAGGGAAACGCCATCCCGTCCGCCCCGGCTCCGTCGTCGTCATTCCGCCGAAGACCTCCCACTCCCTCGATGCTGACGCCGGGACGCCCATCGTTTTCTACGCAGTTTGCGCGCCTGCTTTTAGCCCTGACGATTACGTGTTGGAGACGGGTAAAAAATAGCCGAAATTTCTTCAGCTACTTCTTCCAAAAAAGCACTGCAGGTTTTTCCACCCGCCCGATTTCTGCGTAGCCTTTTGATCGGAGGTATTCCTCGATTCCGGCGAGGTGCATTGCCCCCCACGGAATGACGATCCGCTCGTGAGTAGAGAGTCCTTGTTCGATTTGCCCGATGAGGTGCGTGTTGCGGTTGACGAGGATGTCCTGCATGGCGTCCTTGGCAATTTGCTCATTTTGGAGCACGTCCTTTTTATCCTCCATAATCTTCAGAAAATCCTCCATCCGACCGCTGCGGGTCGATTGAAAAAGTAGAGCAGCCGCCTTGAGGTAATTGATCGTCTGAGGCCGGAACGTATTGACGTCCACATCGGCTCGGCGCACGTCCACCGAGTCATCGAGCGTGATCGTGCCGTCGGCGGCCAGATCCCCGGCACTTTCCTTTGCCATCAGTTGGTTAATGGTGCGGCTGTATTGCCCCGTTTCCATCTGGGTTTTCAAGCCAAAGAATTCCGCGAGCTTTTCCATGCCCAGCCCAGCGGAGAGCAACTTGTCTTGGTCGGTAACACCCTCGAGCAAAACCAGGGTCCGCGCCCCTGCCACACCCCATTTGAGATCGTCGTAGAAGGCACTGTCTGCAACGTGGATCATTCCATCGAGGGCCACGGTATGTGCCTGTTTCAGGAAACTGGATTGAGTGATGTAAAGACCGCTTGGCCGAATGCGCACGTAACCTGCCGTGGCTTTTTCCAGACTTAACAGCGCTCCGCTGACCAACGCTGCCGCCGCCAAAAGTGGCGCGAGGAGAATATTAATTCCGCCGAGCACGAGCAATCGTCGCAGAGTGAAACCCTCTCGGTGCAAAGCCGGATCAACGAACCCAGGTCCCCCACCCGCGCCATCCGAACGCCAAGCCCAACCAATCAGGCCGGCGGCGATTAACAACTGGATCGCGGAAAGCCAAAGCCCGCCTTGTGGCAGGTAAAACAGCGGCAAGGGGAACGCAGCGGTGAGGTTGGCCCAAATTAGAAATATCGCCGGCAATCCGACCAACCGGAACGAAATTTTCCGGGTAAACATCATGCAAACGTAAAGCACGAGGCCCTGCGCAACGGCGGAAAACGCGATCAGGGCACGAATTTCGGCGAAAGAACCCGCCTGCACTTGGTAAAATTCCGCCCAAAACGAAAGCAGCGCATCGAAGCAAAATCCGTAGAGAAAAAGCTGGGTCAGAAAAGAAATCATACGGCCCTACATTACCGAAAGTCCGTTTGGCGCAAAGCACGATTGCGCCCCACCCTCCCCCTCGTTTAGTTTCTTTCCGCTCCTGTGATCCAAAAATCCGCCGTTATCGCCGCCATCCTCGAAGCGCTTCAACGCGAATTCGAGACTTACCTCGCTACTTCGAAAAAAACCCGAATGACCGGGAATGACGCCCAGACCAAGGCTGAGGGAAAATACGACACGCGTTCGATCGAGGAAAATTATCTCGCCGACGGACAGGCCAAGCACGCTCTGGTGGCGCGGCAGGCGATGGAAATGTTCGCCCGGCTTCCGCAGACCGCTTTCCCGGCGAGCGAGCCGATCGGCCCTGGCAGTCTGGTCGAATTGGCATTTGCGGATGAGAATCGTTGGTTCCTAATCGCTCCGGCTGCGGGCGGTCTCGAGGTGGAAGTCGCCGGAAAAACGGTGACCGTGCTCAGCCCCGAATCGCCGTTAGGTCGGAATCTGGCCGACCAGCGCGTCGGCAGTGTGAATTGCAGCCCGGCACTTCGCATCCTGCAAGCTTTCTGAGTCTGCGATCAGAGCAAAAAAAAGCGCGGTCATTGCTGACCGCGCCGCGAAGACTGAGGGACTGCTTTCAGGATTCTTTAATTAGTGTGATTTGAAGTCCCAGCTCGCAGTTATTGTTAAAGCAGGGTCCATGCCACGCCTTGGAAAAGTTCGCAAATTTGAACACCACCTTCGTAAATTTGTCCAAGCTTGCAGGGGAATCTCTTAAAATCGAAGCCATGAACCAAATGCCTATAATCAAAAACGCGAGAGGTCAGGTGCTTTTCCACCTGAAAAACGGTCAAATTTACAATTTTCACGACCAGCACATTGCCGAGGTGTCGGGGAGTCACCTGAAAAACCTCATGGGACAGGATCTAGCGCGGGTGGAAAGTGGCCGAGTCTTTGGACTGAATGATGTGCCGTTGCTGGAAGTGGATGGCAATGAGGTTCGCAATCTGCACGGTCAGCGGTTAGCCACGGTCGAGGCGGGAACTCCGGAGGAAAAGGGTGTCCTGGCCGCCGCGCTGTTGCTCTTCGCGTGATCAGCCGAAGCGGCCCGAGATATAGTCCTCGGTCTGTTTTTCCCGGGGATTGCTGAAAATTTTCTCAGTCCGATCGTATTCGATCAGGCGGCCCAGATAGAAAAACGCCGTCAGGTCGGAGCAGCGGCTGGCCTGCTGCATGTTGTGGGTGACGATAACGATGGTGTATTTCTCGCTCAATTTGTGGATGAGCTCTTCGACTTTCATGGTCGCAATCGGATCGAGAGCGGCGCAGGGCTCGTCCATCAGGAGGATTTCCGGCTCGACGGCAATGGCGCGCGCAATGCAAAGGCGTTGCATCTGGCCGCCGGAAAGTCCTGTCGCGCTGGATTCGAGGCGGTCCTTCACTTCGTCCCAGAGCGCAGCACCGCGGAGACTTTGCTCAACGATGCCATCTAGCTCCGACCGGTTGTTTTTGCCCTGGAGGCGGAGTCCGTAAACGATATTTTCGTAAATCGATTTGGGAAATGGGTTCGATTTTTGGAAGACCATTCCCACGCGTTTGCGGAGTTCGAGCACGCTGACTTTGGGGTCGAAAATGTTCACGCCATGGATGCGAATTTCGCCGCTATCGACTCGGGCGATTGGGACGAGGTCATTCATGCGATTAAAGTTCCGCAGAAGGGTGGTTTTGCCGCAGCCGGAGGGTCCGATGAAGGCGGTCACTTTCCGCTCCTGGATGGTGAGCGAGACGTCGAAGAGCGCTTGGCTTTTGCCGTAGTAGAAATTGAGCTGATCGACATCAATGATGTTGCCGGCCGCTGTGTGAGTGGCTGGCTCAGAATCGAGATTCGCAGAGGTCCGGGTTTTTTCCATGGATTTCGTGGTGGAAGGCGGAGGTGGGAGACTTGGGTTTACCATTTGTAGGTCCTGCGAAGTTTGGTTCGGAGCACAATCGAAAGAATCGCTATGGAAGCAACCACGAGCAAAAAGATAAAGGCAGAACCGTATTGCATGCGCTCGGTGTATTCGTTCTGAGGAATTTTCGAGCTAACAACGTAGATGTGATATGGGAGGGCCATCACGCCACGGAAGAAAAAATCGGTCCAGTGCGCCAGCCCCTCCCACGGGAGCTGGTCGGCTTTGACGAAGGCAGCGGTGAACATGATGGGAGCGGTCTCCCCAGCGACGCGGGCGATACCGAGAATCGAGGAGGTGAGAATGCCGGGCATCGCATACGGGAGGACGTTGGTGCGAATGGACTGCCATTTGGTTGCGCCCAGGGCGAGCGATCCTTCGCGGAAACCTTGAGGGACAGCCCGGAGCGATTCCTCGGCGGCGGTGATGATGACTGGTAGTACCATGAAAGCGAGTGTGAACCAGCCAGCGAGGAGGGAGACGTTCCATTTCAGATAAATGACAAACATAGCTACTCCGAAGAGGCCGAAGACAATCGAGGGAACACCCGCGAGATTGAGAATGGCCAGTCGGATGAACTCGACCGTGCGGCCGGGCTTGCTGTATTCGCTGAGATAAATCGCCGCAGAGATGCCGAGGAAAAGCGCAATCGTCATTGAGCCAATGACAAGCAGGACGGTGCCGACGATGCAAGGGAAGATACCCCCAGCAGAATGGGCCACGGTGATCTCGTTCGGATCGTTGACGGGATGCCGCTTCGTGAAATCGCGATACTCCGAATCCCCCATCTGTAGCGTGCGGCCTTCATATTGAAAAACGTGCAGCGTCTCTGGCGACTCGGTCAAAAAGGGCACATCGATGAAAGGTGGTGTTGACTGAAGGACCGCGCCCAAGCCTTTGAATGAGATGGTGAGAATAATCGAGGCGGAAAAAATGAGGACGAGGTAAGTCGCTGCCCGAAAGAGCAGAAAGACGGATTTCTCGAGGGTGAGCCAGAGGGAGGGCTTCTCGGCGAAGATGTTGGCGGGTGGTTGCATCAGCCGATGGAAATTTTGAATTTGCGGACCACTTTCTGGGCGAAATAGTTAATTAGAAGCGCGAGCAGAAAAAGAAGAATCGCGACCATGAACAGGGCCCGGTAATGAATCGAGCCGGAAGGCACCTCGCCCATTTCCTGGGCAATGATACCGGTCATAGTGTGGACCGGTTGGAAAAAAGCACCGAGGCCATCCGTGAAATCAGGAATTTTGATCCGGTTCCCGGCGCAAAGCAGGACGACCATGGTCTCGCCAATCACACGTCCGAAGCCAAGCAAAACCGCTGCAATGATGCCGGAGAGCGCGGCTGGGACGGTGATTTTGATCAGCGTTTGCAGTTTAGAAGCGCCCAGCGCGAAAGAGGCTTCCTTGAGGTGAACCGGCACGTTGTTGATGGCGTCCTCGGCGAGGGAAAAAATCGTCGGCACGGCCATCAGCCCGAGAAGGATGCCCGCCGTCATTGCATTCAGCCGTTCGGCGATCGGAAAAAAGGGCACCCACCCGGCGACGACGTGCGTGACATAGTTAAGCGAGGCTGGGAGCCATTCGATCAAGGCGGGCAGGCTCTTGACCCAGACAGGGTCGAAAACGATACCGTTGGTTACATTTCGGAGAGTTTCCCCGAGGATGGCGACACCAAAAAAGCCGAGAACTACCGAAGGAAAAGCGGCGATGAACTCAATCGCAGGCTTGATAAAATTCCCTTCGCGCAAGCCAGCAATTTGATTGACGTAAACCGCTGCGCTGACTCCGAGCGGGACGGCGATGAGGAGAGCGATAGTCGAGACAAAAAGGGAACCCACGAACAGCGGGACGACGCCATACCAATCCTGCCAGAAGCTGGCCGTGATCCATTCCGGATGGGTGAAAAATTCCACGACGCCGGCGAAATACCCGACGGGTTTATCTAGATTGATGGCTGCCAATTCGGTACGACCGCGATCGAGGTAGTCGAGAAAGGCAAGCAGGTCGGTCTTAAAAAGGTCGCGGGTTTTTGACGGCATCGAATCGAAACCCGGGTTGGGGTTATTGACCAACGCGACCAGTTGGGTCCGCATCGTGCGGCAGATTTCATCGTATTGTGGAGCGGTGTCGATTATGGCCTTTCGTTCCTTCGGGAAATCGATGAGCGGCACTTCGACTTGCCGGGCTTCCTCGAATCGGCCCGCATCGGAAAGCATCTGTTTTTGCTCGACCCGATCATGGATCTGGGAAGCGCGCTGTTTGATATCCACGGCGATTTCGCCGTAGTCGGAAACAAGCCCACGGAGGGCGTCGGCGGAATCACTGAAAGCGCCGGAAAACGCGTCGAGCGGAGCGAGCGATGCGTTGATCTCGTCGAGAGATTTTCCTTTGCGCTGGGCCTGTTTGAAGAGATCGAGCCGCACGGCGTTGATCTGGCGACCAAGTTTCACGTGGGCCTCTTGGCGTGCACGCATGATGTCGATGAATTCCAAGCCGGCCTCGCGATAGATGCGGATGTTTTCGCGACTTTGGGCGATGAAACCGTAACCTTCGCGGAAAAGGAAAACAGTGATCAGTCCCAACAAAACGACCGCGACGATCGCGTTGCCGCCGAAGAAATATTTGATCGCCGACTCCCAGCCGATGCCGAGGAATCGAAATCCTTGCGGCTTGATTAGTGCGTCGCGCAAAAGCGACTCTTCGGAAGCGGTCATGCTCATGTTGGTTGGAAGATGCAGTTTTTTCGGAGATGCAGAACGAGAAATCGGGTGAGCTTTATAAACTACCAAAAAAAACCCGTCGCGGCGACCGCTGACGGGTTTTTTATCGGAATACTGCGCCGGGTTATTTCACTTGGACAAAGCCAACGCGCTTGACGATTTCCTGTCCTTCGGTGCTGAGAGTGAAGGCGAGAAACGCACCGGCGTCGCCAGCGGGTTCCCCGTTGGTGTAATAGAAGGTCGGACGGCTGTAAGGCCATGCCTTGGACCGCACGTCCTCTTCATTTGGAACGATTCCATCCACGGTGACGGAATGAATCCCCGCCTCGTGGCTGTAAGCGATGCCGACGTAGCCTACGCCATTAGGGTTCTTCGCGACCTCGGCGACGATTTGCTCGTTGCCGGCGAGTTTCTGGGCGGATGGAGCATAATCACGCTTTTTCATGGCCAGTTCCTTCCAATCGGAATAGGTGCCCGACGAAGTGTTACGGGTGTAAACGGAGATTTTGCCCGGAGCCCCGCCAATCGCGCTCCAATCGGTAACGTCACCCGCAAAGATCTGCTCGACCTGTTGTTTGGTCAGTTTTTTGACCGGGCAGCCAGCATTGACGATAACGACGATGCCGTCATAAGCGACGATGGTGGGCTTCAGATTCAGCCCTTTCGCGGTGGCGGCCGACATTTCAGCAGGTTTGGCGCGGCGGCTGGACATGCCGATGTCAGCAGTCCCGTCAATCAGCGCGGCGAATCCCGTGGTGGAACCCTCTGCGGCAATCTCAAACTTGGCGTCGGGATTTTTCGCCTTGAAGGCTTCCGCGAGTTGCGGAACGAGTTTGGCTCCGAGTGTGTCGGACCCTTTGATGACGACCTTGCCGGCGTGTGCGAGAGCTGACAAAGTCAGGGAAGCAAGGATGGTGGTGATGACGGTGCTGTTTTTCATAGGTAGTTTGGGTAATAAATAGATGGACGTTTAGAATTTAAAGTTGAGATCGATCTGGACGGTGTTGACCGCGTTGCGATTGGCGAGGCCAAACGAATCGACGAGGTTGTCATCGAGGTTGTAGGTAACGAACCCAGTGACGCCGAGGGAGACCGCGTCGGAGAAGCCGTAGGTAGCGCCGAACTTGAATCCGCGGCTGTTCAATCTGCCAAGCGCGAAGTCAGAGTCGTTCAGGTTGGGATCAACCGAGGCAATGCCGGTTTCGCGATAGTTGGCGAACAAGGTCCAGGCGCCTTGGCCTTTGCCTTGACCAATTTCGAGACCAACCAGCCAGGCCATGGCGTCTTGGGTGGTGAAACTGCGTTGCTGGTGAGAACTAACTCGTCTGCCGCGCCGATGGACGGAATGAGCAATCCGAAACCGTAAACGTCTTTATAGCGATTGCTGCCGGCCGTATTGTAGGCAAAATCCCAATAGAAGCGTCCGTTCAGCGAGCCAATCGGGAATTTCACCTCGCCCGGTGCGGTAACGATAGCGAGGTCGCGAGTCTCGCCAGAGACCGACCCGTTGGTCACGGTTAAATTAAAGCCGTTGACGGTAAAATCGGCGATACCGTCGCTGTTGCGATCGACATAACCGCTAGCTCCGCTGAAGGGTGTTTCGTTGTTTAACGCAATGGAATCTCCCGCGTCGGCGGCGTTGTAAATCAGGAAGCCGGGCGCGAACGTAATGGACGTTTTGCTGTTAAACTCATAGCTGGCGACCAACTGACCAACGAATTGAAACGCGTCATTCTTAGCGTCGCCATCGATGGCGGCCTCGCTGTTGTTCGTGTCATATACATACTGACCGGCAACAAACGAGAGCTTGAATGGACCCCAATCGCTGCCGGTAGTTCCTCCGGTAGTGTAGGAAGTGACAGTCTTACCGTCCTTGCCGTAACCGGAGACGGCAGCGGTCCCGGCTTCGCCTTTTGTGGCAAACAAGTGATCGAGCGAGATGGATTCGGACACGCCGTAGGGGCTGATGTCCGGATCCCAGACCAGATCGGTGGTGTATAAGGGATTCTTCTGTTTGCCGAGGACCACTGTACCCCAGTCGCTGATATTCACGCCAAGGAAGATGCGATTGATGAAAATCGAGGAATCGGTGTAACCGGGTTGGACCGTCTCGTTGGCGCTGTCGGCGGCTTGGCCAGTCTCTAATTGCACTCCGCCGAAGAAATTATTGGTCAACCGGAAGTCCGCATTCAGCCGCAAGCGATATCGGAAACGGCTCCGCTGGGTAACGTTGTCCGTGTTGGCCGTCTGGGCTTGCTGATCGTCGTATTGGTAACGCAAACGGCCGTCGCCGTAGAGTTTCATTTCGGTGACTGGCGATGAAATGTTTAATTTGCCTGCCGAGGAAGTCTGGAAATCCTTAACCAGATCGGCGCGAAGATCTTCCGCCTCCTGATCTGTGAGGATGCCTTTCTGAACGAGTTTGTCGATCAGGGGGCCGCTGTCCTGCGCGGAAACGGTGGTGGCGGCGAGGGAGGAGGCGGCGATCAACAGACCAGCGCCTAGGTTCCGGATGGGGCGATTCATTTTGGATTTGGGTGGTTAAGGTTACGAATGGAACTCCTTTTAGACCGAAATCATTGGCTAGTGTAAATACTGAATTGTTACAATTTGGTGACAATCGGGCGTTTAACCAATCATGCCCCCGGAAGATCCTCACAAATCCGGTAGCCGAAGCCACGCACCGTTTCGAGATAAGAGCCGTATTTACCGAGTTTTTCTCGGAGGCGGCGCATATGGGTGTCCACGGTTCGTGTGTCGATAGCCGCTTCATAACCCCAAACATCGGAGAGGAGCCGGTCCCGGCTCTGCACTCGGCCCCGGCGTTCGATCAGGATCGAGATCAGCTTGAACTCAGTCGCGGTGCAATCGATCGGTTTCCCTTCGACGGTGACCGCGTGTTTGGTGCGATCCACGGCAATTTGACCAGCCACCAAGCGATCAGCTGCCGCCCCGGCCGCGTTGCGGCGCACCACGGCATTTACCCGCAGAACGAATTCCCGAGGGCTGAACGGCTTGACCACGTAATCGTCCGCGCCCAATTCGAAGCCGACGATGCGGTCTACCTCATCCGCCTTGGCAGTTAGCATGATGACCGGGATGGGCGCCGTCTTCGGGTCGCTTTTCAGTGCACGACAAATTTCCAGTCCGGAGATGCCGGGAAGCATCAAATCGAGCACGACGAGGTTCGGGTTCTCGGCGCGAATCAACGGCAGCGCAGTCGCCCCGTCTGCCACCGTGATTACCTCATATTTGGCTTTTTTCAGATGAAAACTGACGAGGTCAGCTACATCGACCTCATCATCGACGACGATAATTTTTTCGCTCATGTCAAAATTGGGTAAATGAAGCGTAGGAAGGCCAAAATCGAAGGGCAAGAGGAAAGCCACCGGCAAAGCCCTCTCCAGAGGTCCACCTAATTTGCCGATTCGCGACTGCTCGAAAAGGCGCTTTCACGAGTGAACTCTGTTAGCTTTTATTCGTAGGAAACCAAATCGTCTCCGCGCTCCCGGTTCGTTTCGTCACCAAATTGTAACATGACCGCTAATTGATCTGCCGGTTGTTTTTTATGTTCCGTGACCGTTGATGATTCGTTTAGCTTCCTCGCGATGCGAAGGCCCCGGGTAATGACGAATTTTGCGATGACGGCTGACGGAAAGGTGGCTACTCGCAATCATACGGCCTCGGGTTTCACTTCCTCCCGGGACAAACAACGACTCCTCGAGATCCGCTCGCTGGGCGACGCTTTACTGGTCGGCCGCGGCACGGCTGAGACCGATCGAATGTCGATGACTCTGCCCGACGAAAGCCTTCGGGCCGCCCGCCTTTCGCGTGGTCAGTCCGCCCATCCGCTCCGGGTTCTCATTTCCAATTCCGGCACCATTTCGCCCACGCTGAACGTCTTCTCGAGCACCGCTTCCCCGATCCTCGTAGCCTCCAGCGAGGCGATGGACTCCGCCAATCGGGAAATGCTCGCCCCATTGGCGACCTTGCGCCTGTATCCGGGAAATGAAGTTCCCCTGCCTACTCTTCTGGCCGACCTAGCAAAACATTACGCCGTTCGGTCGCTGGTCTGCGAGGGCGGTCCGACCCTGGTTAAATCTCTCCTCGCCGCCGATCTCGTGGATGAGATGTTTGTTACGATTGCGCCGCAAATCTTCGGCGGGAAAAACGCCCCAACCATGACCGGACTACCCGGTGATTTCCTTCCCGCGTCCCGTTGTTTCCGGTTGAAAGATTTTTTCGTGGAAAATGACGAAGCCTACTGCCATTACGTCAGGCGTATATCACTCTGAATCATGCACACTGGAAACTCGATTATCATTCGCGCCCCGAAGGAACGCATCTTCGCCACGGCCGCCGACCTTTCCCGTTGGCCGGAGATTTTACCCCATTACCGATACATCCGGTATCTCGAGCGCGGAAACGATCGCCACATCGTGAAAATGGCCTGCCATCGCAGTGGTATTCCCATCTCTTGGACGAGCGAGGAAATCATCGACCGCGAAAAAATGGAAGTCCGTTTCCGCCATCTCAAGGCGTTCACCAAAGGCATGGAAGTCGTCTGGACCTTCACCGACACTCCGGAAGGTGTCCGCGTGGAAATCATGCACGAACTGGCCTTTCGCATTCCCTGGCTCGCCCCGCTGGCGGAACCTGTCATCGGCGATTTCTTTATTTCCCACGTCGCCAGCCAGACTCTCAAACACATGAAAATTCACCTAGAAAAATCCCTCGCGTGACTCGGCGCGCAGTCATCACCGGCCTCGGCCCCATCACCTGCATCGGAACTGGCAAAGCCGCCTTTTGGCAAGGCTTGCTCGCGCAGAAAAGCGGAATCACGCGGATCACAAAATTCGACACCACCCTCTTCCGAGCCCACTGCGCTGGGCAGATTGACGATTGGGATCCGGCTGTCTTTTTCCCACCGCACCGCCTGAAGCGACTGGATCGCTACGCCCAGTTTGCGGTTGCGTCTGCGAAACTGGCGCTTGACGATGCGGGCATCGACGTTAGCGCAGACCTACCCACCTCGCGCATCGGCGTCAGCTACGGAACGGCGCTGGCGGGCATTTCCAATGCGGAATCGCAGCACGCCCTCTTCGTTGAAAAAGGTCCCCGCGCCGTTATCCAAACGCTCGCTCTGCAAGTCTTCGGCGGCTCCGCGCACTCGAATATTGCCATTGAGTTCGGTCTTCGCGGAGTGGGAACGACCAATTCTAACTCCTGCGCCAGCGGCACGGTCGCCATTGGCGAGGCCGTTCGATACATCCGCGACGGCTGGGCCGAAGTGATGGTCGCTGGTGCGGCCGAGGCGCCGCTCAGTCCCCTCACCTTTGGCGCGTTTGCCTTTATTCGGACCATGTCGAACTGGACGGGCGACCCCGCGCAAGCCTGCCGTCCTTTCGACCTCCATCGCGACGGTTTCGTGATGGGAGAAGGAGCCGCCAGCCTGATTATCGAGGAATACGAACACGCAAAAAAACGCGGCGCTCGCATCTACGGCGAGGTGATTGGTTACAGTCTAAACAACGACGCGCATCACATGACCACTCCCCTTCCCGGTGGGGAAGCTGCCACCCGTGCCATTCGCGACGCTCTCACTGAGGCGCGCATCTGTCCCGAGGACATCGACTACATCAACGCTCATGCGAGCAGTACGCAAATGAACGACTCCAACGAGTGTTTCTGCGTCCAAGCCGCGCTCGGTCCCGAAATTGCCAAGCGCATTCCGATTAGCGGGACAAAGGGTTACACTGCGCATCCGCTTGGTGCGACCGGGGCGATCGAGGCCGTGATCTGCGCTCTCGCTCTCGAGAACGACTGGGTGCCGCCCACCTTGAATTACGAAACGCCCGACCCGGCCTGCCCGCTCGATGTCGTTCCCAACCAAGCTAGGGAAATGCGGATGAACACCATCCTAACCAACAGCTTTGGTTTTGGCGGCATCAACAGCTGCGCCGTCATCCGGCGCGTTTAGAGCATTTTGAGAAATCGTGTGGCCGCAATAAGGGTGTGATCTCGGGTAGTGCCGATCTCAATTCCGGACGCTAGTCGCCCGTGACCAGCGTAGTTAGCTTTCAACGGAATTAATTTGGCAGATCGTAGTTAGATGATAACTAACCTGCCAGATCGAACAGTGGCACGCGGTCATTCCCGAGACGCGCGATCTGATCTTCCGAAGCCGGTTGCGTGAGCACCTTAAGCAGGCGGTATTCCTTCCCTGGCGGCGTGGGTAGAAGCAGGCCCTGCATGGTGGAGCCAGTTGGAACATCCTCCCAGTTTTGCTGTCCGGTTGTTTTGTCCTTCTCGCCAAATCGCTCAATGCCCGGAATCGCAACTAGTTCGGCACCCTCGCGATTTATCCAATATTTCTGACTCTCCGTTCGCGCCGGGCCACCGAACACCGCGCTATCACACGGAAGCTCAAATTCCCCTCCGGGGCCGCGCAGCCGCACGGTGGCTTTCTGACCCGGACGAATCTCGCGCCCATTCTGGACAAATCGGTTGCACACAGTTAGCAGCCAAACCCCGTTTCGGCGCCAAGTCAAACGGGCCCTCGGAGCCGAGATCGAAACTGCCCGCACCGCTGAAACGCGGCACCTAACTAAGCGAGCTTAACGAATCGAGGTAGCTTTGCAGAATGATCACAGCGGCCACTTGGTCGATGACTTTGCGGCTATTTTTCACGTTGCGCCCGGCGTCGTGAAGTGAGCGTTGCGCCTGCTGCGTGGTCATGCGCTCATCCCAGAGAATGATCGGAACGGGCAGCAGGGGTTTTAGTTTTTCTGCGAAAGCGCGGACTTTCTCCGCGGCGGGCCCGTAGGTGCCATTCATGTTGCGAGGCAGACCAAGGACGATGCGCTCGACGCTTTTCGAGGTGACTAGACCGGTAATTTTGCCCGCGATGGCGTTGAATTTCTCGCGTCCGTCGAGCGTCTCCAACGGATGCGCGAGCATGCCCAGTTCGTCGGATAAGGCGACGCCAATGCGGGCTTCGCCGTGGTCGATCCCGAGGATTCTCATTGTAACTCAGGCGGAATCTTTTTGATCAGGGTCTTGATCTTCTCGGCTTCGTGCCGGCTGGCGATGAGAATGGCGTCGGGCGTTTCAACGACGATGAGGTCGGAGACACCGAGCAGGGCGACATGTTTTTTGCCCTTGGAATAGACGATGTTGTTGCCGGAATCAGTCACCGTGGTGGAAGTGTTGGCGCGGTTGTCGTGGCCGTCGGTTGGCAAATAATTGGCCACGGCAAGCCAGCCGCCGACGTCGTCCCAGTCGAAGGTGGCTTCGACCATGAGGACGTGCTTGGCTTTCTCGAGGATGGCGTAGTCGATGGAAATCTTCGGCAATTGGCTGAATTCGGCCTGTAGCAACGCGTCCAGATCGGCGGTGGCGACGAGCCGTTCGATAAAAGCGGCGAGTGGCGGGGTGTTCCACTGGAATTCGGCGAGGATGGACGGGATGGTCCAAATGAACATGCCGGCGTTCCAGCGAAAATTCCCATGTTTGAGAAACGTTTCGGCAAGTTCGGCGTTGGGTTTCTCTCGAAAGCGAATGACGTCGAAGACCGACGAGGGCTGTCCGGCAACGTTGTGGCCCTGCTCGATGTAGCCGAAACCCGGGCAGGCCCAGGAGGGCGGAATGCCGACCGTAACGAGTGCCCCGGTCGATTTAGCAGCGTGGGCGGCCGTTTCCAGATCGGTTCGCAACGCTTCTCCGTCGCGGATGATATGGTCGGCTGGCAGCACGACCATCGTGGCACCGGCGTTGCGGCGGGCGACGAGGCCCACGCCAAGGGCAATGGCGGCGGCAGTATCGCGTTTGTCCGGTTCAGCGACGATGTTTTCGGCGGGAAGCGAGGTAATGAGGTGCCGGACGGAGGCTTCCTGCTCGCGATTGGTCAGGACGAGGATGTTTTCGACCGGAACTAATCCCGCCACGCGCTGAATCGTGTCGCCGAGGAGGGTTTGGTCGGAGAAAAGGTTGAGAAGCTGCTTGGGAGTCGATTTCCGGCTCAACGGCCAGAATCGTTCGCCACTTCCGCCAGCTAGAATCAGGACGTAGAGATCGCTATGCATAAATTTCTTGGGGCTATCGCAGGGTTTGCCTTTTCTGGGGACCAGTTTATGCTTTATTAATTGGTATGTCGATGAATCCTCCAAAAACTTTTCCCACCTCCGCCTCAATGTCGGGTCTTTTTTCCTTGGCCCAGACCGCCGTGGGCTGCGGAGTCGGCTTGCTCCTCGCGGATAAATTGCGGAAGCAAAAACAGACCACCGCAATCACCCTTTTCTCCGTCGCCCTCGCCTCGGCTGTGCCGGTGCTAGCCAGTTATATTGCCTCTCGGGTAAATGCTCCGACCACCAAGCGTGGAGTGCGCAACCGCCTCCGCTCGATCCGTGAGGATCGCGGCTGGGATGAGTCGGTGGACGTGGCCTGATTAGGCCAAGCGAACGCGAAAAGGACCGCGAATTTTCCACCACGGGGTTTTGACGTTTTTTTGGCTGAGAATTAACCGACCTTCCTCGGCCATTTGGTAAATGAGCGGGCGCAAAACGGTGAGCGGCTTTTCAATTTTAGGAAGCAAAAGCGTGGCGAGTTCGCCTGGGCAAACGGTCGTTCCGGGAGTGAGAGTGGCGAGTTCAGCGAGGATTCGTGTGTGCCATTCCGGCACTTGAGCGAGAATTTGGCGGCTCAATTTTCGAAGCCCGGCACAACGCCGACTGCAAATGGCTCCCTCCCCTCCACGCGGTAGAGATAAAGCGCAGACTTCGCAAAGGGACAAGTCCCCAAACCGATCGCGCACATTACCCATTTTTCGGGACGGGACGGGTCTGCCTAGTCAGGGCAAAAAACTGTCGAGCGGATTGTCGTTGGGATAGAGTTTGCGATATTCGATCGCCTGCAACCCGGCGATGGCGGCGACGCCAACGATCTCCTCCACCGTCGCTCCGCGAGAGAGCTCGGCGGCAGGTTTGGAGAGGCCGGTGAGGAGCTGTCCGTAAACTTTAGGTTTGGCGAGATATTGGACGAGTTTGCTGGCGATGTTACCGCTGTTCAGATCGGGGAAGATCAAGACGTTGGCCTTGCCTGCGACTTCGCTGCTCGGCACTTTCTTGGCGGCCAATTCGGGCAGGAGCGCGGCGTCGGCTTGGAGTTCGCCGTCGATCGCCATGTCGAGAAACTGTTCGCTGGCGATTTTTTTGGCGAGCGCCGTAGCAGCAGCGATCTTTTCGGTGATTGGCATCTTGGCGCTGCCCCGGGTGGAAAAAGAAAGCAAGGCGACGCGCGGTCGGACGCCGGTGAGTTGGCGCGAGAGGCGGCCGGTCTCCACGGCAATAGCTGCCAGTTGCTCAATGTCGGGATTGGGCACGACCGCGCAATCTCCCATGAAGAGAACCCCGTTATCACCGACGGAGTGGTCGTTTGTTTCCATGATCGTGCAACTGGAAATGGTCTTCACGTGGGCGAGCGGAGCAACAATTTGAATGAGCGGGCGGAGTAACGAACTCGAAAACGCCGAGGCGCCGCCGACCAAGGCGTCGGCTTGGCCATATTGCAACATCATAGCCCCGAAAAAATTGGCATTGAGCATGAGTTCGCGGCAGCTCGCCGGTCCCATTTTGCGGTAGCGCTCGAGTTTCTCGAAACGCTCAACAAAGGTCTCAAAGTCGGAGGAGTTGCCCGGATTGATAACCATGATGTGGTCGAGGCTAATGCCCTGGGCTTTCGCTGCATTTTCAACGGCCGAACGGTCCCCCAGCAAAATGGGCGAGCCTAGTTTCAGTGCGACAAACTGGCTGGCAGCACGGAGCACACGAGGCTCGGTGCCCTCTGGGAAGACGACGCGTTTCGGATGCCGGGCGAGTTTCTCGAAAACGGTTTTGATAAATGACATACCCCGCCTAAGGTGAAGTGTTTAACACTCGGAAACAAGCGCGATTTAGGGAAAAGAGAGGACCGCTTCGCATCGGGAGACTGAAAGGAGAGTATTCGGCACAAGTGGATCGCCGAGGCAGGAAGCAGTTTTGTTTCGGCGGCGGTATTGCTAATAAAGTGCGTTCGCGAAAGGTTTTTCCGGTAGATTACCACCGAAAGACAGAACCATAGTTCTTACGTTATTTATTGAACTACGATTGTAACCTATTCGTCTAGAGAGACTTGGATTGTCAGTAAAACTTGCCACACGTCTCCGATCTGACCTTTCGTGGGCGTATTGCATTGATCCTGCCGCAATAAAAGCTGCCCGAGTCCATCGATGGCTCCACGAGCAGGCGGCTGTGAAGTTTTCCTCTGTTTAAACTTTGGAAGGTAGACTGCTACCATCGACCCAGGTGCTGCCAATCATCATCGAGCGTGGGAAAGGCGGGAGACCAAATTCGTTGCGGTGAATCTGGCCAATGAGAATGTCCACCGCGGCCGCCCCAACCTTATCGTTATTTTGATTGGTTCCAGCCCAATCACCAAGTTTCGGTTCCCAATCGAGATGAACGAAACCGACTTTGTCGCCGCCGGGAAGTTTTTTCACCCAATCTCGCAAGGTAGTCTTGTCGGTGATGATGGCATCTGGCGAATTTTTCTTAAACCAATCGGCAAACGCCACCTCGTCGGTGAAATAAAGTAAGGGAAGAACAGATTTCGCACCGGGAATCTTCTGACCGGTGTTGTAACCGGCGGAAAAGCGATATTCCACAGCCCGATCCATTTGCTCGGAGATGACCATGCTGACGCGTGAATAGCCGTTCTTAAAGACGTTCGTGACGGCCATCAAAGCGGTGTCGTATTGGTCGTTGCAGGCGTAGTGAGGGGAAGGATCGACGAGTTTCCGGCCAATTGCGACGCTGGCGAAGTTCGGGAAGAGGATTTGATCGTCAGGATTGATCGAGGCATCGTCGAAGACTGCGGCGAAGATCATGCCCTTGATGTTGCGGCTTTGCAGAATCCGGAGGCGGCGGGCCGAATTGATCTCCGGCTCATGGAGCCAGAAATAATCCACTTCGTAGCCAAGGACGTTGGCCCGCTCTTTGGCACCGCGCAGCCAGTTTTGGAACGTCGCCAGATTCTTCAACTCACCATCGTTCGGACACGCATTGAGGAAGGCGAGGGTCGCTTGAAACTTCGGTTCGCGGCTGGCGCGCAGTTGAGCCATCAGCGCCGCGACCGTTGGGTTGCTGCGGTAGCCCAATCTTTCCGCGACCTCCTTGATTTTTCGACGAGTCTCCGGCCGAATCCGGGGATCGTCGCGGAGGGCGAGAGAGACAGTCGCTTTACCCACCCCGGCTTGGGTGGCGATATCCTGCATTCGGGGTCTTTGCACTTTGAACTGTATGGCAGTGAATAATCTTTGGCAAATCTAAACTCGTGATACCTTCGTAGAAGGTTTGGCCGGCGTTTTTATTTAATTCGTTTTATTCCAAAACACTCCCCTCCTCCACATGTTCCGATTTCCCCATCGAATCCTAGCCGTTTTGCTCGGCTTTTTTCTCGTCTTCCCCCAGCCCCATGCTGGCGCGGAAGCGATGCTCCAGTATTTCAACACGAGCTGGAATGAGTTGTCCGACAAAATGCCAGAGCTGGCCGAGGCGGGCTACAACTCTCTCTGGGTTCCGCCGCCCACAAAAGGGAGCGGAGGACTCTCCGTTGGCTATGATTTATGGGATCGCTTTGATTTGGGAAGCAAGGATCAGCGCAACACCGTCAGCACCCGTTACGGCACCGAGGCGGATTTGCTAAAAATGGTCGAAATAGCCCACCGATTCGGCATCCGGGTGTATTTCGATAACATCATGAACCACAACGCGTTCGACATTCCCGGCTTTAACGCCGACACGCCGATCGATACCTATCCGGGCATGGTTCCCGAGGATTTCCACCTACGGGTTACTAGTGAGGGATTCTACCGGAAATGGGATAATACGAGAAACTACGGCGATGCCTGGCAGGTGCAACATCTCGGTCTGGCTGATTTGATTGATATTGCCCAGGAACCGGGTGCGACCAATGAGAACTTTGGCACCAGTGAGGGCAGCACGTTTCCGAAGATCAAATTCGTCCGTCAGCCGAATAACCCTGAATACTACTGCTATTTACCAAATGGCATTTACGTGGGCTTCGGGCCTAGCAACGGAATTACCACGGCTATTCTGACCGACCCGGTCAATACGAATTTTTACTCGGAGCGCGTCGAGGATTTTTTGAACCGGTCGGCGAGGTGGTTATTGGATCGCACTAAAGTGGATGGCTTACGTCTGGATGCGGTAAAACATGTAAGAGCAGATTTTTTTGGGGCTACTTTTGGAGCCGATAAAGACTACAATACCTATGGCTATGTCGGTCAGGCGCAGTTGCAATTTAACATCACGCGTGGGTTCAACGATACGAAGTTCAATTTCTCCACCGGCCAGCCAGGGGTCAACTTGCGCGAGTCACTTTTTGATACTGAAAAACCACGCCACAACGCGATGCTCTTTGGCGAACACCTCGGTGAACCTCCCGGCTACGGCGATTATCTGAACTCGGGGATGCGCTTGGTGGATAATCCCCTGCGCCAAAACTTAAACGACAAACTCGGCAATCCCTCCAACGGTCTGCAAGGCTACGATCAACCCGGAGCAGGTGGTTTTTCGCCGGAAACGGGCGTTATGCACGCACAGAGCCACGATAACGACTACGCGTCCCGACCTGAGCTGCATAATGCCTTTTACTTTACTCGTGCTGGTCTTGGCCTGCTCTACACCGACGGCAACAATCAGGCTGAAACTCTCGGCGAAAGTGGCGGAGCTTTTCCGCGCCATGCGAATACGAATTTTCTCGGTCAATACAACGACCCGCGCATTCCGAACTTGCTCTACATCCATAACCAATTTGCACGGGGCTACCAAAAGGGGTTGCAGCCGAACAACAATCAGAAGGATCCCGATTATGTGGCCTACGAGCGCATCGACAAACGGGAAAATCCATCCATGTCGGATGCAGATGGGGTGACGCTCCTCTTTCTTTTGAATGATAACTATGCCAACGGATTGGCGCGGTCCGTTAGTACGAGTTTTCCGGCGACTGCTTTTACTTCTAACAACGCCTATCTCTATAACTACTCTAGTTACGGCGGTGGTTTTTATAAATACGCCTCCGAACTAAGCACCGTAGTGGTTCCACCCGGCGGTTACTTTGCCTTCTCCTGGAAAAATCCGGATCCCTCCAATCTCTGGGCCAATGGCGGAGGAAAACCCCTCACCATTCTGCAAAATAACGGACAACCCGTCAGTTCGCTAACCTTCGAGCGCAAAGACGGACGCGACGGAGATAAGGCCTTCAATCCGTATAACCTACCCGACACGAACACGACGGATTACAAATATAGCATCACCGTACCACGAGTGACCAATGGGACAGCGCTTTCCTTCATCGCGCGGACGGATGGATCGGCGGAAAATATCCTCATGGAATTGGACGGCGGCATCGACATTAATTCCCAGATCCCTCTCGGTCCGACCACGGGCGATAAGCGCGATAATGCCCCCGGTCTCGCGACCGATACTTTTCTCGGCTTCGAGCAGCCCCAATTCATCACCCGCATCCACCCAGAATTATTCGCTGCGAAATTAACAGGTTCGAGAGATGTCACCGGTTCTGGCGGTGCCGAAACATACACAACTAGTGGAGTGGTAAATCAAGGCAATGGCACGCATTTCACGGACGCAAATACAGCGAGCTATATCTACCACGATCCTGTTGCCCCGGTCGACGGGCAAATTTACAATCAATACGATGCAACCACCCGCCGTTTGTGGGCCAAGGTTAACCCCGTAGGAGCTGGTTACAGAATGTTTGTTTACTACACAACCGATGCGTCCTACTACCCTGAGGGGGCCGGCGGTGAGGGAGTGGGACTAACAAAATTCTTCGAAATGACTTACCAATCCGCACAAAGCAGTGCGGGAAGTTACGATTGGTGGGCTAGCGCAGCCATGCCAGCAGATTTTATAGCCGGAACTAGTCGTTACAAAATCGGCATCTACAAAGACACAGCCGGCGGATTCCCGATTTCCAGCATTTTACCATCGGGAGCTACAGAGGTCGCCCGCAAGAAGAACATGATGACCGTGTTCAAAATCCCCACTTTCAACGCCACGACTGTCCAATTTTTTCCGCACAACGATTACGGCGGCCCCACCCAAGTAAAGCAGACTGGCTTGAGCGAAGGCTTTCACTTCCTGCGAGCTCGCGCCTTCCTCAACCGGCCCGGTCAAGCCTCCATCTACAACACCTTTACGCAGACTTTCTACTACGACGCGCAGACCCCGCAAGGTGAGATCAAATTCCCCGGCTCCGACGGTTCCACCCTCTCCGGTCAGACCTATGGAGTAGTCGTTCGTGGCGATCAAAGTGTCAAAGACGCATGGGTCCACATCGACGACACAGATACAACAAACGACGATGTGCAAACCAAAGTCGCCAATGGCAACGGCATCGGGTTCGAACCTTTTGTCGATGCTAATAACGACGGCACGTGGAATACCGGCGAAGCTTTCACCGACCTCAATGGCAACGGAGCCTGGGATAACAATGTGCCCGCATGGATCAAAGTAAGCGAGGGCACGGCGAGTGCATCCGTCACCAGCATTTATCCACGCGAATGGCGCTTCGATTATCGTAATATCGCTCCCGTCCTACCAAGCGGCTCCAACGCCGGCGCGATCAAAGTGCGACTCCGCGAAATCTCCTCGTCCGCAAAGCTTTTTGAAGTCGGAAACGGCGACATCAGCGACGCCAATGGCCATTTCACAACCCTCACCCGCACCTTCAACGCGGCAGGCGATCCGCAGCGCATGTTTATCGCCTTTCCCTCCACCGACGGACAGACCGTAGGCGAAGGTTATGTGATGAAAGTACGCTTCAGCGATAATCTCGCCAACGGCACAGACGAAGCCACTTTGAAAAGCCGATTCGTCATCAAAATCGCGAGCAGCGAATCCGGTTCTCTTGCCAATCCTGTTACCCAAAGCACAGCCTCCTATCAGATCATTTACAACGCATCACCCGGCTTTCATGATCTAGCATTTACTCTTCCGAATCTCTATAACGGCGTCACGGATTTCCTTCACACGATTCAGGTTAGCTTAACGCGTCCGACTAACTCAACCTTGACCACGGCCCGCCAAGTCAAGGCCACGCCGACGGCACAAGGCTCGTTTATCTCCATTAAAAACCCACCGGAGTTTGATTCCGATGGGAAACGTTTCGAGATCATTTTGCCGGATGTCGCCGCGCCGACCGCCGAACAGCGACAGACAACGATCTCCGTCGAAACAAGCACCGATGTTTCTACCGTTAGCATCGCTTTTGCTAACAACGCAGGCACCGCCACGCAAACTGCGGCTACCGAAACTTTGTTAAAGAACCTAGTCTCTGTAACCAATGGTAGCGCAGCCGTTATTGGCCTTGAAAAACAACTCGCCGGCACCGTCTCCACCGTGGCCGCAAGTGCCACGATCTCGGGAACAGGGACCGCCTTCACCGCGGAACTCACCGTGGGCGATCTTGTGCGTGTAGGTTCCCAGACGTTCACCGTTCTCACCCTCACTTCAGCCACCTCGCTCACCGCCACCACCAACGCGGCGGCACCTGCGACGACTGTCGCCAGCTTCCTGCAACCCCAATTTGACCAAACTCTTTCCACCGGTAACACCATTAAAATCGGCACCACGATTTACACAGTTGCCGCGATCAATTCCGCCTCCAGCCTCACCCTCAATTCCGCTTACAGTGGCACCACAGCCAGCAACCTTTCCGCTTACCGCATCGACCCCAATCCGACCATTGTCGGCGCCAAGAAAAACTGGACGTTTCTCTGGACAGGCATGACCCCGGGTTTCTTTACTTTCACCGCTACGGCAGTACCTGCAAGTGGACCAGCCGTCACTGCCACGCGCAACGCCACTGTCATTTTCCGGCAAATCGTCACCAGTGATCCGAATGATGCCGATGACGATGATGATGGGTTGGGCGATATTAACGAAACGACCACCACGGCATTGCCAACAACCAATCCTGAGACATGGGTCAACGGCGACGTTCACGTCTATTACGCTTACGGCCACACCAATCCGCTCAGCCCTGACTCCGATGGTGACGGCCTGCCCGATGCCCTAGAAGTTGGCTGGCGCACGGCCTCGAATCCACCAACCAACCCAACCGCCGACACCAACGGTGACGGTTTCCCGAACTTTATTGGCGATATCGATCCACCCTTCTACAACACGTTGGGGACAGACTATGCCCAGATCCCCTTCTCCAACTTTGGACGCGTTCCCGGGGTGAATAGCTCTAGCGAAGGCGGCGATCGCGCTGCTCTTAAAGGCGGCAGCACGACCAACCCAAACGATCCTGATACCGATCACGATGGCATTATGGACGGCGTGGAAGACGCTAATAAAAACGGCTGGGTCGATGGCGATGGAGAAATTCTTCCAACCAACTTTTTGCCGTATCTCGCGAGAAAATGGCCCAATGGGAAAATGGACCCGGGTGAAACTTGGATCGAAACCGATCCCAACATTCCTGATACTGACGGCGACGGTCTGCTCGACGGATATGGCGAGGATAAGAATAGCAACGGCTTCATCGACGGCGACACCAATAAGAACCGCGTTTACGACACCGGTGAACACTGGACCGAAACCGATCCGCTGAAAGCCGACACCGACGGCGACGGCCTCCCCGATGGATGGGAAGTCAACAACGGCCTCGATCCGCTCGATAACGGCACGCTCAACATGCGCACCGGCGACGCGGGCAGTTTAGCCAATGGAGCCAGCGGCGATCCAGATGGCGATGGCTTCAATAACCTTACCGAACTCACCAACGGCACCGATCCGCAGACGCCTAACACCATCACGCCGCCACCTCCCGGATCGATTGTTATCGGCCCGCAAAATCCAGTGGTAGTCGGCGGCGTTACTAACATCAAGGAATTTACCGACTGGAGCGCAAATGATCTCGTTGTCCTCGATGAATACGATGGGGGCGGAACCAACAACCAAGGTGGTGACGTTTACCACGCCAACGACGGCTACGATTCCTCACGCGATCTCACCGCGTTTTATGCCCACGATGGCGGTGATCCGAACGCCACCCCTATCGCAGGCGACGGAAATTTCTACTTCCGCGTCGATCTCGAGAATCTTCTGCCAAACGCCGAGGCGGGTAATCTCGACATCTACGTCGCCATCGATTCCGGCAACCCGGCTGTTGGGGAATACAATCTCCCCGATGACATCGACACCGGCACCGAAATGCGTTGGGAGGCCGTCGTGGCGTGTTATTCCACAAATAACGGACGCGTCTACATCGACACCAACCTCGCCAGTAACTCCACTGCAATCGGGCAAAATCTCTCCACTTTCGGCGTCATTTCCCGCGACCAGACCGCCACGAACGGCTTCAAAAAAGCTTATTATAACTCCGACCTCGACTCCGTAGAGTTTTCGATCAGCCGCCAGGCGCTCAAGGACGCAGGCTGGAACGGCGATCCTTCCGTGCTTAATTTCCAAGTTTATACGACCAAAGACGGCACGAACAATTCGCCAACCCCAGGACTTGGGGATATCGGGGGACGCTCCGACATTCGCGATGCGATCTACGACGACTTTATCGCCTCCGACTATTACAAAGATCAAACCAGCATCGCAGGCGACAAGAGTGTGCTCAAATCGTGGTTCAGCACCCGTTCCAACCAGCCTGCCGGCAAAGGCACGAACGACCGTGGCAAACGTGCCAAAGTCGCGTTGCTCGCCCATGCCAACCAAGCCATCATCCCGGGCAGTCAGATCCAGGCTAAAATCAACACCGGCGCCGGTGCTGGCTACTACCGCCCACTCGATGTTCACGAAGCCTACTCCGTGCCGCTCAATCTGCACATCACCCCCACCACGGCTTCGGCCATTCAGTGGGCCAAAGTTGATCCTGCCGTTAATAAACCGTATCTCGACGGACCTGCTTTCAACACCCGCATCCGCAACCTCGAAGCTTCTGGGAAGATCGACCTGCTCGGCACTACTTTCTCCGATAATCCTCTGCCCTATTTCACCACCAGCTTTAATGCGGATAACGTCGCGCTCAGCCGCGATTTCCTCGAACACATCTACGGAGCCGCTCCTTCCACCCGGGTCTTTTATGCGCCGGAACGCGTCCTCGACGGCGGCACCTTCGGGAAGATTGCCAGCCTCGGCTTCACTCATACCCTCGTCGATCAAATGCGCCATATCTTCAAATGGTATGGCCGCAACTCCGCCCTCGGCGACGACGGCTATCGCATCAACGAAATCAATGGCATCAAAACGTTCGTTATCAACGACGACGCGGGCAAATTCCGTTTCCAAAACACCGACAACGGCCTCTCCAGTTCGCTTCGTGAATTACTCAACCGCAAAGCCCGCGCGGGACAACAAGATCAAGTCGTCATCCTCGCAAGCTACCTCGAAGACTTCACCACCAAGGCTAATGCCGACGCTTATGACAAAAATGTCCGCTGGCTCGCTTCCCGCCCTTGGACGCAGATCGTCTCTCTCGACGACATCGCGGCTGGTAACTTGGATATTTCCACCCCGCCAGACGGAAATAACGACACTTGGGGAACCGTCACCCGAGCCACCAACAACAGTCTCGTCAACGTCAGCCCAGATTACGTCGATCATGCCACGCAGGAATCCTACGATCACTGGTATTTCGGCCAAAGCGGACTCGAAGAATCGCTCTCGACGAAAATTTTCAACATCCGCTCCGGTGCACCGTTGCCTCAAGCGTTTGGCCAGATCGGTTCTAACAACACGCTGCTCGATAGCACTTGGAACGCCGTGCAAACCATTTCGCCGTTGAGCGGATTGCAAAATCTTGCCCGCATCACCACTCACTCCGCGTTATTTGTCACCGCGTTCCACGATCAGACTGCCAACGATCTCTCAAAATTTAGCACCGGGGCTTACATTTACCCTGACGCCGCATTCCAATCACTTGCTGGCTTTTCGAAAAACGCCCAATCACAAGTCCGCTTCGCTGCGATCTATCAACGGGTTGATGCATGGAGAACAGCGGCCAACGCTGGCACTTACCTGAACTCTGTTACCGCCGAAACGGCCGACGTTGATCTCGACGGGGAACCTGAATACGTCCTCTACAACGACCGTATCTTTGCCCTTTTCGAGCGCATCGGCGGACGCCTCGTCGGAACGTGGGTTCGCGATATTAACACTGGGGAAATCTTCCAAACGATTGGCAACCCCATGAGCTATTCGGGCGCCGAAACGGAAGACGAAGGCACTGCAAACGTTCTCACGGGTCAAGTCGCCTCCTACCGCACCTCGGGGCTCAAAGACTGGTTCGCTGCCCCAGCCGGCACGAACTATGTTAACAACCTTTATATCCCCTCTACGCCAACCGCTGGCACCGGCTGGAAACTCACCAGTAGCGACAGTAAAGTCGCCAAGACGGTCACCTTGGGCGTCCGGCAAAGCACCTTGCAAGTGAGCTACACCGTGGATCCCGGATTCTCCAATCTTTACATCCGCACGGGTCTCTCCCCCAACCTCGAAGATTTACTCCTCAACGGGCAAACCTACCTCTCCGACCTCAACGTCACTTCTCAGGAGTTGAATCTCTTCAATAATAACCCCGCCAGCAAAGTCCGCGCCTTCCTGCGCATCGGCGGCAGTGGTTACTCCGGCACCAGCTACAACGCCGCCGCCATCGACGACGGCAATGGAGCCACCTTCGACACCTTGAACATGCGCAACCAAGCCCAGACCCAGCAAGTCGAACTCTTCGGTGCCAACACCCTTAACTTCGCTCTCGGTTTCGAGACTGGCTCCACCATCAGCTACGATAGCGACAATGACGGACTCCCGGATTGGTGGGAAACCGCCAATAATTTGGACCCTAATAGCGCCCTCGGCATCAATGGAGCCGACGGCAATCCCGATGGCGACGGCAAGACCAACATCCAGGAATACATCCTCCAAACGAATCCTAAATTGATCGACGGCTACCCGCCAGTCACCTTGGGCGGCGGCAATGTCACCTTCCCCACCCTGCTCGGACGCACCTATCAAGTGCAATCCCGCGATGACCTCACCAGCGGCACCTGGCAAAACCTTGGTTCAGCGGTCATTGGCACCGGTGGCAGCCTCTCGGTCAACGACCCGACCGCCAGTTCGGCCAGCAGACGCTTCTATCGCTTGCAGGTTCAACTCTCCCCATAGATGAAAATCCCTCTCCTCCTGCTCATTGGTGTTCTCAGTGCCAACGCGACCACACTCACCGTCACCGGACCCAACGGAACCGTCGATGCGAATTACTCCACCTCGCACGTCTTCGTCGATGAAATCGCGGGCGATTCCGTCCCGATTACTTTCTTTCTTGATACTCAGACAAACGCACCTGCCGTCGTCGAAGCCGCCGAAATCTTAACTAACCTCAACCGCCGCGACCGCGCAACCCTCGATGCTAATACCGACCAAATCGAGGATGGTATCGTCCCCCCTAACGCAGACCTCATTCCAGCGGGCAACGACAACAACTATTACAAAGCCTACACCATGACCCCGGTGTCGGGCGGCTATACGATCACGCTGAACGCCACCAAGACCGGAGCCTATCGCGCAACAGGACGTTATCGGCTGACTGGAGAACAGGCGAACACCTATCATTACTTCAACTCCGAAACCACTTCCCCCAACGTCTTCAAACGAGACCACGCCATCGTCGTCTCGCCAACTGAAGCACGCGACGTCCGACTCTACGAGGTCAACACCCTCAACATCGAAGCCTCAGGCACCCAATTTAACCAGCGGAGTACTTTTGAAGATTTGAGCGACCGACCAGGAGCAATTCACACTAATCCTCTACGAGCTAACAACTGGAACCTCGATTACGTTAAAAATCTCGGCATCAACTGGCTCTGGTTCCAGCCTTTCCATCCCTACGGTATCGAAGGCCGCCACCTCAGTGCCAAAAATATTAATGATCGGCAGCCTCCGCCCCCCGGGGACCCAGGTGCCACCACTTGGCTCTGGAACGGAGGCTCCACCTCTGAAGATGTGAACTTCCCTTATGAGCTCGGCAGTCCTTATGCCGTGAAGAATTTCTGGGAAATCGAACCCCGCATGTCTGCAACCTTTAACGCAGGCAATTCGACCCAGTTGAACCGCGACAACGCGATGATCGCTTTTCAAAACTTCGTCGCCGATGCCGACACTGCCGGGGTCAACATCATGCCCGATGCCGCCTTCAACCACACCGCATGGGACGTGGAACTCGGCGAGCCGGGTATCGCTACCGCAAGCGGAAACCCAAACATCTCCTGGATGGCGGCCCAAGGCGCGTCCGGCTGGCTCAAAACCGACCTCATCCACGACAGGGAATTGCGCGTCTTCACCCGCCTTGGTGACTATCGGCTTCGGGCCAACTTTTACTCCAACTTTTTTAACAATAACATCGCACCAGCCCCCGACAGGACTGATTTCGGCAAGTTCCTCGACGTCTGCGAAGTTTTCTTTGGACGGTATGCAGCTCTCGTTGGCGCACAGGACGGCAGCGAAGTAAATAATTACAACAGTGAGGGTGACTGGATTGACTACACCCCATCCGACTGGAACGGCTCAAGCGGAGGGAGCTTCGACGCTTTCACTCGCGCCAGCTGGCGATACTTTGCGCAATACGCCCCGTATTGGCTGGGCAAGACCCGTCTCGCTGGGCAGAACCGCAATAGCCTGCCCTCAGACGGTAACGCAGCCACTCGACGAGCATGGGATGCACGAGGCATCGATGGATTACGCTGCGATTTCGGCCAAGGTCTTCCTCCGCAGTCATGGGAATACATCATCAACGTCGCCCGTAGCTATAAATGGAACTTTGTCTTCATGGCTGAGACCCTCGATAACGGTGCGCCCGCTTATCGCTCGAACCGCCAGTTCGACATTCTCAACGAAACTTCATTCCGCGACCTCCGCAATGCCTCCAACGCTCAGAGCTATCGGACGTTGTTCAATGACAAGCGGAATGCGTTTGGCCAAGGTTTAGTCTTGTTAAATACCGTTTCACACGACGAGGACACCTTTCAAAATCCGTGGGATGGCGTGGTCCGCTACGCTGTCTCTTCCAGTCAGGACGGGGTTCCGATGATCTTCCCCGGACAAGAACTCGGAATCTCCACTCAATATGGCTATGATTTAATGGAAAAGAATTTCGGGAAATACATTCCGCATTTCAAAACTTACAACTCAATGATGCCGATCTGGTCGAACACAGACTTTGGTAACGACCAGCTTTATCCAGTTTACTCTGCCATCGGCCAAGCCCGGAAATTCTCCACCGCCCTCCGCTCCAGCAACCGCTACTTCCTCTACCGCACTGGCGCAGGCGGCGACGATAACAATATCTTCGCAGTCGCCAAATACCAGACCGCCAACGCCTCCCCTGCCACGTCCGATGTCGTCTTCGGCTTCGTCAACCTCGACCGCAACAACGACCACGCCGCCACCTACGTTGCCGACATCGGCACTCCAAACCTCTTCGGCATTAAAGCCGGGCGGCAATACAACACCAAAAACATCGCCGCTTACACCGCGATTCGTTCTAACCGCCGCGACATCTGGCAATGGCGCGTGGCTCCTTACGGCGAGAGCGACGCACCACAACCTCGGACAGGTTCGGACATCCTTGCTAACGGTATCTACGTCGGCTTGAAAAAAGTTCCCATCACCGACGGAGATTGGTCGCCAGCTCCCTACGAATCCCAATACCTCAAGCTCTACGACGTCACCGCCCCCACTACCACGCCCGGAACGCCGAGCGGCCCGAATCCCTATGCTTACAGCATCGGTAATTCCGTCACCTTTACTTGGCCGGCAGTTGCTGCCGACAGCGAAGGCGTCGTTCCGAGTTACCGCGTTAACGTGATCGTTAATGGCAACACCGCAGGCTCTTTCGTTACCGCTAATACTTCCTACACCTTCAGTGGTAATATTGGCGATTACGTCACGATCACGGTGCAGGCAGTCAATCCTAGCGATACGGGAAACGCAGGACCAACCAGTCTCGCCAGTGAGTCCATCAAAACTCTCGACGCCACGGCCGACGAAGACGGCGACGGCACTAGCAACGCCGCCGAACAAACCGCTGGTACCAACCCGCTCAACAACGCCTCCGTCTTCCGTATCGAGAGTATCGCCTCCGTCAGCACCAACTACACCGTTACCTGGTCCAGCGTCATTGGAAAAAACTACCTCGTCGAAAGCAGCCCCGATCTAACCTCCACCTTCACCGCTCTCTCGGGCACCATCCCTGCCAGCAATACCCCACCTGGCACCAGCACTAGCTACATCGACACCAACGTCACCGGCTCGAAAAAGTTCTACCGCGTCAAAATCGTTCCCTAAACGCGCAGCCCTCAGATTTTCTCGAGTAAGGCAGCCAGTTCGGCCAGTTGCTTCACCGGCTTTGTAGCCGCCATTCGCGGAAATTTTCCACCGATTAAAATGTAGTCTCCTCCTCGCGTGAGCATGACCTTACCCTCGCGCACCTCGACCCGCGTGATCTTTGCAGAAGCGGCAGCAATTCTGATCTCAGCAATGGTTAGGAGGTGACTGACCGCCTCCGGCAAAGGACCAAAACGATCACGCCAAGTTTTGCGGAGTTTTTCGAGCTGCTCTCCCGTGACAATCTCCGCATGCGCGCGATAGGCGGCGATACGAACCTTTGGCTCGGAAATGTAGTTTGCGGGTAGAAAAGCGGGCGCTAAGTCGGCCGAGCGAAGCCACTCCGCTTCATTCATCGAGATGAATTCGAGTCGCAGAAAAAGTTCGATCCGGGGTTTCACTTTTTCGCCCTTCATTTTCGAGACCGCTTGCCGCAAGAGCTGACAATAGAGATCGAATCCAACGTTGATGATGTGACCGCTCTGCGCGGTGCCGAGAACATTCCCCGCACCACGAATCTCAAGATCGCGCATAGCAATCTTAAAGCCCGCGCCAAGGTTGGAATATTGCTTGATCGCATTAACTCTCTTGCGCGCAGCACCCATCGTCATCAGGTCGCGCGGCAGCATCAGGTAAGCGTAGGCCTTGTGCTGCGCGCGCCCGACTCGCCCTCGCAACTGGTAGAGATCGGCGAGACCGAAGCGGTCCGCGCGATCGATGATGATCGTGTTAGCATTGGGAATATCGATCCCGCTTTCAATGATCGTTGTGGAAATTAGCACGTCGGTTTCACCGTCGATGAAGGCCTTCATCACGTCTTCTAACTGATGTTCATTCATTTGGCCGTGGCCAATGCCGACCCGAGCCTTCGGGCACAGTTCGGAAATGCGAGCAGCGACTTTCTCGATCGACTGCACGCGATTGTGCAGAAAATAGACCTGCCCTTGCCGCGCCATCTCGCGATTAATCGCATCGCGAATGATTCGCTCATCGTAACCACAAACCACCGTCTCAACCGGAAGCCGGTTTTGCGGAGGCGTCTCAATCACCGACATGTCGCGCGCTCCCATCAGCGACAGGTAGAGCGTCCGAGGAATGGGTGTGGCGGACAAGGTGAGAACATCCACCTTTTTGAAAATCTCCTTAAATCGCTCTTTGTGCAGGACGCCAAAGCGCTGTTCCTCATCGACGACCACGAGGCCGAGATCCTTAAAAACGATGTCCTTTGAAATCAGTCGATGCGTTCCAATAACGATATCCACCGTGCCGTTAGCGAGTCCGGCCACGGTTTTCTTTTGCTCCGACGGCGTGCGGAAACGGCTCATCATATCGATGGTCACAGGATAGTCGGACATGCGTTCGCGAAAATTCTGATAATGTTGCTGAGCGAGGACGGTAGTCGGCACTAACACCGCGACTTGCTTGCCGCCCATTACCGATTTAAAAGCGGTCCGGATTGCCACTTCCGTCTTGCCAAAACCGACATCGCCACAGATCAGTCGATCCATTGGGCGGACCGACTCCATGTCCGCCTTCGAGGCAGCGATGGCAGTGAGTTGGTCGGGCGTTTCCTTGTAAAGAAACGCGCCCTCAAATTCATGCTGCCATTTTCCGTCAGGTGGGAAAGCAAACCCCGAGGTCGTTTCACGCTCCGCTTGAATCGTGAGGAGGTGCGAGGCGTAGTCAAACACCGCTTTTTCGGCGGCCTTCTTTGCCTTGGCCCACTTCGCATCCCCTAGCGCACTAAGATCCGGATGGCGTTTTCCCACGCCGACGTAACGGGATACGAGATACGCTTGCTCGAGAGGAACGTAGAGTTTGGCGTCTGCCTTAAATTCAAGCACTAACACCTCTTGCAACCCGCCATCTCGCTCAAACTTTTCCAGAGCGAGAAATCTTCCGATGCCGTGTTCGAGATGAACCACGTAATCGCCCTCGGAAAGATCGCTGAAATCAATGTGGGTCCGCTGCGCCTGAACCCGCGCCCGTCGCAGCGCCAACCGTCGGCTGCGGTTATTTTGGTAGCGCCCGAAAATCTCGCCGTCAGTCAGCACCGCCAGCTTGGCGTCGGGACAAACAAAACCCCGTGCAATTGATCCTTCCGCAAACTGGAGATGGCGCAGGTCCACCTCGTGACTCTGCAGCAAATCCTGAAAACGCTCCGTCTCCCCTTCGTTATGACAGAAAAGAACGATGCGCCAAGCGTCGCGATCCCACTCTCTGAGCTGACCAAACAGCGCCTCACGTTTCCCCTCCTCCACGATCAGGTCACCGGCTTCCATCTCGCCGAAGTCATGTGGATGAAATGCTCCAGCGAAATTCTCTACTCCTTCCGATGGGTCCGCTCCCTCGGTGATCAGCATGTGTGCGCCGTCCATTGCAAAATCGACTGCGACTAACAAGGTGGATTTATCGAGATAATCCCGAAGCGGAACGGTGGCGGAATCCGGATCACTAGCGATGATCTGGCAGGTGTCGAGAACCGCGAACGAAGTCTGCTCATCGAGATCGAAACTACGAATCGATTCGATCTCGTCATCAAAAAACTCCAGTCGCACAGGTTGCGCATGCTGCCACGAGAAAACATCCAGAATGCCACCGCGCACGGCGTATTGTCCGCGCATCGAGATTTGCGGGACATTTTCGTAGCCCGCTTTTTCCAGCTTGGCCACAAGCGCGTCGCGATCGAGTCGCTGATTCCTCGCCAGCCGCAGGCCCTGTCGCCGCAGTGTCGCAGCCGATGGCACGAGACCATCCAGCGCTTCCCGCGTCAGCACAGCCACTTTGCGTCCGGGCTTGGCCAACCGCTCCAACACCTCCAGCCGCTCAGCCGCGATCTCGGGATCGGGAATCGCATTTTCTACGATCGCTGACTCCATTTCCGGCAGAAACAAAGCGTCGCCGTGCCAGGTTAACAGTTCATTATGAATCCGCTCCTGTTCCCGCACATTCTCGCAAACGATCCAGAGTGCCTGGTTGAGTTCGGAAGCTAGCCAAGAAATGATAAAAGCCTGCGCCGCGCTAGTAACGTGCTCGAAGTAAACCGGCGACGGACTGTCCCTCAGCGCATCGAGTTTCTGCTGTAGCGCGGGCAGACCGCCAAGACTGGCGGCAAGGTCGCGCGGAAGGTTTTTCATTGGGGAGCGAATCTCCCCCGCGTGGTCCCGAAGTCAAAGCGGAAAAAAGTGAGAAAATCTAAAAATTACACCCGTCCGGTAATGATTTGGTAATCCGGCCGCGCGAAGATGCGGTGTAGTTCAACAACAACCAACATCTATTATGAAATTTACATCCATCACTCCATCACTCCATCACTCTTAGCCCTCTGCGCGCTGGGCCTCACCGCCGGGCCGGCGGAGAATAATCATCGGGAGTTAGATGACGATTAGACGTCGTCGGGAATGGAGTCCGACTTTCCAGGAAAAACCCAGTGGTGGTAAACCGCAAACTTGGCCAGCGCGATGAGAAACCCGACGATAAAAATGGCACCGGCAACTGGAACGTGTTGCTTGAGCCATCCCACCGAAAGAAAATTGACGATCCACGCTGCCCCTGTCGCAAATAGATAACGAGGGGCGCAAGCACGCCAATCGCTGCTCGTTGGAAAGTTCACCCGATAGTTCCAGACAAACATCAACGCCGTGACAAAGGTCAGACTGGCTGAGTAAGCAGCGTTATGGCTCCAGTGCAAACCGATCGTGAGCAACTTGTAGGGAATCAGATTGAGCAGATAGCTAACAAGACCGCCAACGCAGAAAAAGGTCAGACGGTGAATTATTGCAGGAGTCAATCTCTGTGAAAACGTGGAAAGCAGCAGCGGTTTCAACAAACGCACAGCGACGATAAGCGCGAGGAAAACTCCGAGGATCAAAAAATATTCCGAGGGCAATCGATACCGTTGGACCGCGCGGCCCACGCCATAGGTCAACGCGAGATAACCGCTGTTTACGAAGAGAAGCGGAACCAGTGCGCTGCTTCCGCGAAAACAGAACCAGCCAGTGAGGCCCACGACGAAAAAAAACAGCGGCAGGGCGTGATGCGGGAAAGGAAGCTGCGGACCGGGCTTAAGATGATACAGGTTGAAAGCCGATTCTAGTTCTGGAAACACGGACTGATAGAAGGTGCCAATCGCACCGGGTTGCACCCGCTCGGCGAGCACTGCGCGAATACCGGCAAGGTCGTAGGCACGTGGATCGCGCAGATACCAGGCGGCAAAGTCCGGCGCGATTCGCTGGTTACCCTCGTCAAGGAACTTGGCGTGAATGCTGTTGAATCGCGTCGGCTGGATCCGAAGCTTTTTCACATCTTTCCCGAGCACAGAATAAATTTTTAGAAGCGCAATCTGCATACACCCGACGGGATGCGCGAAGATGGCCTCGCGAGCTAGGTCGTGACGGACTTGGGAGAAGGCTTTGCGGTCCTTCATCAAGGCGGTGAATTTTGGACCGATCTCTTTCTCTGGGTTGGAACCAAGAGTCATGGTGAAGACTTCCTTTTGTCCTTCGCGAACGTAATTCCAAAGGTTGGCGCGCCCCTCGTCGATGAGCGGCGCGATCTCCGGTTTGAGCTCCGCATGTTTGCCTCCGGTAGTTGGAATGAATGGAAAAACCGACCCAAAGAGAAGGTCGTCGCCCTGCTTGACCTTGGTTAATGAAATGGCGGGGAAAATAAAAATCAGGGCAGACGCAAAGTGTAGCCCGCGGCGTTTCCATGGGTTCGACGGAGCGAGAAGGATGACGGGGAGAAATCCAGCCCAGAGAGCCCGGCCGACTGGACGGACAGACATGGAAAGAAAGACGAGGCCTAAGGTTAGGAGAAGAATTTTCCAACCCGGTTTTTGCCAGTAGGCAAGCGCGCCCCAGCCAATTCCCAACGCGAGCGTGACGAGGAGGGAATCGGCAATCATGATGTGCTCCCAAAAGGCGAGGAGCGGATCGATCGCATATACGACCGTGATCGGCACAATCCACCAACGCCACTCGGGGATGAGGCGACGGACGATCGCCGCGAGTGGGAGAATGGCGATCCAACCGATGAAATGCTGGAGCAGCGCACCAGTGAATCCGGGACTCAGCGGGCCGATCGGCGCAAGCAGTTGGAGCAATGGATATCCCCAAGAACGTTTCGAAGACACGTCGAAGCCACTGTGGTGGAAGAAGCTGTAAACGCCCTTCCAATATCCCTCGGAATCGGGGCCGAAGTAAAATCCATCGCGCCATCCAGAAAGCAGGACGCAACGAATTGCGGCGCTGAGAAGAAGCGCCGGCAGACAGAGCGACCACCAGAGGCGATTGTCGTTTCTCGGCGGCAGACTCATCGCGCGGGAACAGCCCAAATTTTCAAAACCGGCGTAGGCGGATCAAGTGCGATACGCAGAGCCGAAGGCGGCTTGCCGATTCCGGTGATGGTGTAGAGCGCTCCCTGTTGCGATGGGAAGAATTGCAGCTTTCGGGAAAAGCTCGTTTCGTTGAGAAATTTCAAGACCCCGGTGGAACTTCCGGAGACGAGAATATTAAGGGAATAAAGCGGTGCACCGGCTTTGATTTTGATTTCGACATTCCCCGGCGTGGTCTCGGTCCAAACGATAAGATCATTTTCTGGCGGCACGAATGAGAGGGCTTGATAAGCCCCTTTTGACTGCTTGACCCGAAGCTCGATTGCACCGGGACTGAGACTCTCCGGTTTAAATCGATCGATCGCTCGAAAATCGGAATCTAGCATCACAAGTTCGCCCACCTTCCATACTGCCGGGTCGAAGGGAACGGGACGGACATAGTTTTTCGGGAGAGTGTGTTCGAGTTTGTCGGGGCGTTCGTTAACGTGAATAGCAACCCCGGCAGGGAAAATGGCTTGGATGATTTTGGCAGAGCCGAGATAGTTTTCCTTAGGAGTAAAACGGAAACTGTTCGCTTGAGTCCATGTGCCAAAGCTCAAGGGAATCACGCAGGCGATGGCAAGAAAGGGTCGCCAGAAAGAGATGTTCGGATGCCGGTAAATACGCCCCGCCCCGAGCACTCCGCTAAAGAGCAAGGGAATGGTTACGAAATCCGTTGTGCGCAGACGGGGCGTCTCCATTTTTAGGCAGATAACAAAGAACACAAACGCGGTGACAACGAGAAGCTGGAGCGCTTTGGCAGTGGCCTCGGTTCGCGTCCAGAGAACGAAGGGAGCGAGCAAAGTACTAGCCAGAGCTGCGAAAACGACCCACGGTTTTTGTTCCAAGAGGTAGTAGTTGATCGTTGTGTAAACCGCGTTGAAATCGGGATAGGAATCGCCATAAGTATCGGCGTATTTATCTACCACTTGCGTAAGCTGCGTGAAGACTGGCGCGTAGAGTAGCCCAATCACTATGACGGTGGCGATGCCGCCAAGACAGACGCGCCAATCCCATGTGCGCAGGAAGAGCAGGAAAATCAGAACGCCACCGAAAAGAATGTAATGAGGCATCGTATAAGTACCAAGAGTCACGCAAAGACAGAGCCAGGCGATGGGGTTCCAGCTCGGTTTTTCAAAATAACGATGCACCAGCAGACATCCGGCCAAGGTGAAAAACGCCAGCAATCCATAACCACGAGCCGCGAGATTTGTTTCCAGCATTTTCTGACTAGTCGTCGAAAAGAAGAAAAACAACGCGCCTTCCAGATACCATTGCCGCCGGATAAAAAATCGCAGCGCCAATCCCAGCAAAGCCGCAAACGCCACGTAGGACCAGAGCCGTCCACGCCACGGAATGTATTCTTTGTGCCCCGGTGTCCACGCGTTGAGGAGGTTGAAGAATATATGGTTCTTCGCCACGCCATAGTGGGTCGCGACGTAACCAGCTCCGCGTGAGCTGAAGGATTTGATCGTACCTACTTCGTCGCCTTGCAATGGGTTTGTGACCATGATTTGCCCGACTTGGAAAAGATAGAAGCAGGACGCCGCGACAAGGAGGAGCGCGGCGACTATTTCCAGCCAACGCGTCCACGGCTTCGTCCAACGGGAATTACGGTCGGTGTAAAAAACGAACGCGCGTTTCCCCACAGCGTCTAAACCCTTCACCAGCACATCCAGTTTTGCGCCAATCGAGGAGGCCAGACGGGTCAACGGAAGTAGGAAATTCATCATTCAGCAGATCAAAATGGCGTCAGCGGGCGATTTTGACCAGCATTTACCCATTGGAGATTTGCGCTCGCCAAGCACGCGGGAAAATTTATTTTTGGATTGTGTCATCTGTTTTCCCATCCCCTGCCCTCCCCAACTGGCGGTTGCTGATTTTTTTGATTTTAGTCGGAGCGACCACGTTGATTGTCTGCACGCGCCACAATACTTTTCCTTACACCTATCACCCCGATGAAGACACCAAGGTCCATCAAATCGTCACCGGAAAGCGCAATTTCTTTCATCCTCTACTCCTATTAACGACCACCAGCGCGGCTTACCAAGCTGGGTTCGTAAGCAAGAATCCTCTCAATGCCGCGATTATTGGACGTTGGGTTTCGGCAGTTTTCACGGCGTTGACGGTAGTAGCGTTGTCCCTCCTCGCCTGGCGCTGGGGCGGTTGGCTTTCCGCTATTGGGGCGGCTTTTCTGCTGATTCTGAATCCGCTGGGCTTCGAGTTGGCGCATTATTTCAAAGAAGATTCAGCGTTGCTTTTTGGTCTGGCGTTGACTTTTCTGGCGCTCGATTTTTTCTGGATCACTCCGCGTCCGCAAACGGCAATCTTTCTCGGCGTGGCCACTGCCCTGGCCATTTCGGGTAAATACCTTGGCGCCGTAGTTTTGGTGATCGTATTGCCGTTATTGCTCCTTAACTGCCGCAAGAAAAACGCACAACTTTCTCTATGGTTTACCTTAGCATTGCTGCTCACCATAGCCGCAATCAATTGGCAACTTTTGCGCCATTTCGCCGATTTCAGTCACGGCTTGGGACGCGAAATGAATGGAGCCACCGAAGGACATCGGGGACTCACCCGCGATGTTCCGCATGCTTATTATTTGGCTAAGCTCCGCGAAATAACTCCCTTCGCCGTTTGGCTTGGGCTTGCTCTGACACTCGTTCTCTTTCTCGGGCAGTGGAAAAATTGGAAGACCTCTCAGATTCTCACCCTGCTATTTCCTTTTTTGTTCGTGGCGTTGTTATCCTTCTCCCCGAAGACGGCCACCCGCTACGTCCTGCCTGTTACCATGCTCTTTTCGTTTCTGGCGGGTCTCTCGCCCGGACTCCTGCTGCACCCGAATTCGCCAAGGGGAATTCGGTCACTTTTAGTCATTGGTTCCAGTCTGACGGTGATGGCGGGAATAGCCTTTAGTTGGCCAGGCCTCCATCATCTCTACGGCGATTTTTCTACCGATTCCCGCGACGGCCTGCGACGGTGGATTGACCAAAAGACCACTCCTCAGGCGCTCATCGCTCAAGACGAACGCGTTGATCTGCTTGCCTCCTCGATTTGGAAAAATCGCACCGTGCTCACCTCGGAATTTGTCGCCGACCTTGGATCACTTGAAGAGTTGCGGCAGAAAAATATCCGTTACGTCGCCGTCACCCGCCAAAGCTACAATCGCTTCCTCAATGGCACGTTGAAACCCCAAGCCAAAGGGAAGGCGGACTTTGATCGACGGACCACGTTTTACAAAGAACTCTTCGCCACCGGCAAACCCGTTTGGGAGAGTCCGGTGAGCGACATTATTTACCTGCACCCTGGTATCCGACTCTACCAGATTGCTCCCGATCGATAAGTCATGCTGCGTAAATCCACTTTCTGGCAGCTCGTTCTATTTTTCCTGGTGGTCGCCATGGGTGCTCTGGCCGCTTTCCGATTGTATGCTAACAAACGTGATCTAGTTCCTGTTTCGGATGAACTTCCCGGGCTGATCGAAGATCTAAAAAGAGCCAGCCCCGATTACATCGTCATCGGCGATTCCATGCTCACGACCCGCATGGATCAGGAAGTCATTTCACAACTCAGTGGGAAACGTTTTTTCTTCTATGCCCGAGGCGGTGCCAGTTCGGCGGCTTGGTATTTGTATGTGAAAAATGTCATTCTCCGTTCTGGCGTCAAACCTCGCGCGATCCTCTTCATTTTTCGAAACCAATACCTTACGTGGCCCCGCTTTCGGGTCGCGGGTCTGTATCACGCCAACCTCGATCGGGTGCGGCTCGGCGACGATCCGCTCGTTACCCGTCTGCTTTTGCCCGATGTGCCCAAACCTTGGGACGGCGTTGGCTGGATGCGACGTTGGCTGGTGGAACCAGCGGGCCTGCTTTACTCGCAGACAGCTTCCTCCGCTTATCATACCAGACTGGAAAATCTCGCCCTCGACTTCACGGCTTTTGGACAAAAGAAAGACGAACGTAAAGCATTCATGGCCCAGCGATTCAGCCTCACTTCGCTCCGTGCCGACATTGCTGCGGAACTCGCACCTGAGGGTTCCGCGGTCGATAATTCCGAGGATGGACGCCCTCGCCTCTTCGATCCATCACCGAGAAACTCCTTCCTGCCACATCTCATTGCGCTCGGCCAAGAAAGTCACATTTCCCTCGTCTTTTTTAGGGTCAAATGTCGTCCAAATATACAAAACGTGACGCCGCAAACCGATGAGCTGATTACCTACACGAAAAACCTCCGTTCCTGGCTGGAAGAGCAGCATTGTGTTTTCTTCGATGAGACCAACGACCCTGCGATCACTCTGGAAATGTATCAGGATGGCGACCATCTCTCGGACGCTGCGAAACCCTGGTGGACAAGCTATTTTTGGCAACGAATGGAGCCGCTTCTGCCATGATTTTTCACAGCATCGACTTTCTCGTTTTCTTCATCATCGTTCTTGCGCTGTATTGGAGTCTGCCGCGGAAAGCGCAGAACGCCTTTCTCATTGCAGCCAGTTATTTTTTCTATGGCTACGTCACGCATTGGTGGGTGTTTTTGTTAGTAGCCACCACTTTTCTAGACTTCTTTGCAGCGCAGTTGATTGAAGATCATCCGGCCAAGAAGAAATGGGTTCTAGCCATTATTTTAACCGTGAATTTTAGTTTATTGGCGTCGCTGAAATACTGCAATTTCTTCATCGATAACATCGGGAGCCTCTTGCAGGTGCTAGGATTGAATTGGGTCACACCGCACTGGCAGGTTTTGCTTCCGGTTGGAATTTCGTTTTACACCTTTCAAAGCTGTTCCTACGTCGTTGATGTTTATCGCGGCCAGATCAAAGCTTGTCGCAACCTGCTTGATTACGGGAGTTACCTCTCGTTTTTCCCACAGTTGGTTGCCGGGCCGATCGAAAGGGCCGGGCACATGCTCGTGCAGTTTCAAAAAAAACGACGCTTCGATCTTGTTGAGGCGCGCAATGGACTCTTGCTCATTATCTGGGGCCTTTGCAAAAAGCGGGTCATCGCCGACAACGTCGCGATTTATTGCAACAAAGCCTTCGCTCTTAGTGATCCCAGCTTTCCGATCATTTGGGCGGGCACGCTCTGCTTTTGCGTGCAGATTTACGCCGATTTTTCGGGCTACACTGACATCGCCCGCGGTGTTGCCAAGCTCATGGGCTTCGAACTCATGTTGAACTTCAACCACCCTTACGCTGCCACCAGTCCGTCGGATTTCTGGCATCGCTGGCACATTTCACTGAGCAAATGGTTTCGCGATTACGTCTTTATCCCCCTTGGTGGATCGCGTTGCGCAGAAAGAATGATCGTTCGCAATTTGCTCGTCACCTTCCTGCTCTCCGGCCTCTGGCATGGCGCGAGTTGGAACTTCATTCTCTGGGGCGCCTGGCATGGTCTGGCTTTGGTCGGGTGGCGTTGGTTGGAAATGAAATCTCCACACTTTGTAAGAACACCCACGACACTGAAATGGCTCCTCACCTTCGGCATTGTGAATATCGGCTGGCTGATGTTTCGCGAACAAAACACCACGCGTCTCTGGCAGCATTTTCAACAACTCCCATGGAATGCCAGCATCGACGACTGGCGGATCGGAGCTTTTTTCGCGATGGCTGCCATTCTGTTTTCCATACCCATTATTCTTCATGCGCTTCTGGAAAACCGCATCAAAAACTGGCTCCCCCAATCGCATACCTGGCCCGTCTGGATCGGCCAAACCATTGTCGCCATCCTGCTGTTAGCGCTCACGTTGATCGCCTCGAACAACGTCACGAGCGACTTTATTTATTTCCAGTTCTAGCTCCTCGTAACTGGCGAGACGCATTCACCAGCAGCCACGGCACGTTGACGAAAAAAATGAGGATCAACCCGGTATGATTTTTGAAGTCAATCTTCATCAGATAGCTAATCGATTCGTGCAGGAACAACATGGCTAGCCCGATGCCCAGTGCCCAGCGCCGATTGATGAGTGCCAGAAAAGCGACTAACTCCAGCACTAATCCGCCGCTGAAAAACACTCGCGCCAGATTCGGATTCTCCACCACCCAATACGGAAACGAGGCCACCACGCCGGTCGCCATTGGCTCCAGATTGGTATAGAAGGCTTGCAAATTCGACTTGATGATTTGCAAGGCAAGATACGGCACCCGCGCGACCCAGAATTCGCTGCTGGCGAACAGTTTCTCAAACGCCGCCGAAACATAACTTGCCGCGATGATTACTTTCGTCCAATGGACGGCTTGAATATTTTTTTGCAACAGTGGCCATTTCTTGCCGACAGCGACGATCTGCACCAGCAACTGGGTCAGCAAGACAAGCGTGACAAGTTGCTGCGAGTGGTTGATCGCCCCCTGCGAGTTCACCAGCGTCCCTTTCGCCACCATGATGGCCGTCAACACTGCCAGTCCTCCTATCGCAAAGCGGTCCAACACATAGAGCAGACCAGCTACCAAAAAGGCAATCGTTACTCCGGTTTGCACCGTCGGATTGGCGAGAAACGTCAAATCGATGAAATGGGCGATCCCGTTTGGCTCCGGTTGCACGTTCCCCATATTGCGCTGGATTAAACTCCAACACGGCCCGAGCAGAAAAAGGCGCATCAGGAACATTTCCCACGACGCGTAGCGCACCACCTCTTCGCGGAGATTCAGCTTCATGGCTGGCTTTCTCCCACCAGTTCGGTCGATTCACGGATGCCCGTTTTGGTCATCTCCAACGACAAGCGGTAAATCCGGAATCCGTTTGCTCGCAATTTACCCTCCACCTGCGAGCTTCTCGCCTGGGTAGGAAGAAAGTTCACCAGATATTTGCCCGCTTCCTGCAAGTCCTCCGCCTTGGCGTCGCCGTCGCTGTAACCCTTTTTTTTGCAAATCGCGATCAGGCGCTTCACATAAGCCTTTTTAACTTTCGAGGCGTCGAGCCGGAAATAATCCTTGATCGCCAGCGTCTTGTCCTGTCCATCCGTCACGTAAAGGACCGTTGTTTCCTTCGAGAAGCTCGAATACATCGGGAAAGGGGAAAACGGAAAATTTTCCCCAATCAACTGCAATGCGAGCACTATGGCAAAACAGGAAACAAACGGCCAGCCCTTGACCCTTCCCCAGAGAACGGAGATTTTCGACGGCTCCGACAAAACTCAGAACTTCACATTCAGCATCGCTGCATGTTGCTCGTCGGTGCAGGGAGCATTGGTTGGAACCGCAACCGGCGCGTCGTTTTTGCCGATCAAGCCTTCGCGCAAAAGATATTGCTCCACTTCGTCACCGGAGATGTCCGACAGCATCGTTCCATTGATTTCCACGCAGGGCGAAAGTGGCTGACCGCTTTTTTGCTCCATCTCCCAGCGAAAAGCCGGATTTTGGATGATATCTTTTTCAGTATATTGAAGATGGTATTTAGCGAGGATGGCGCGGACGCCGCCGCTCCAACCGCATTGGGTTTTTAAGTAAGCTGTGATGACTGGAGTTTCCATGGGAGCATCGTAGCACAGGAGGAGGTTTCGCCAAGTGCGTTTGTCTTCGGCACCTGCCGCGCCTAAACGGTTGTCTCCGGAAAGGTCAGGTAGGTGTAATCCTTCAGGCCCTTCTCGTAGTGACCGAGAAGCCGCATGGCCTCATTTGGTTTCAGCCGGTCGCTTTTGATCGCCGCATCGACCTGGGCCTTCACAAGTCGCATCAGTTCGTTCGTGTTCCATTGGGTCATGCCGAGCACATTCCCAATCGTGCTGCCCTCAATCGTCTCCTCGATGTAAAAACCATCCTCCTCATCCTCATCGAGAAAGACGTGAGCCTCATTCACGCGACCAAAGAGATTGTGCAAATCGCCCATAATGTCCTGATAGGCGCCCATCAAAAAGAAACCGAGATAGTAGGGCCGGCCCGGTTCCAGCTTGTGCAACGCGAGCGTGCCCTTCACATCCTCGAGATCAATAAATTTGCTAATTTTTCCGTCCGAATCGCAGGTAATGTCCACTAGGGTTCCGTTGCGGTCCGGGTGCTGGTCGAGCTGATGCACTGGCATGATCGGAAACAACTGACCCAGCGCCCAGTGATCGAGCAGTGATTGGAAGACGGAAAAGTTGCACAAATACTGATCGCCAAGCGCCGTCTCGAGCTCCTTCACCTCTTCAGGAATGTAGCGCAGACCCTTGCAGTGATGCACAATCTCGGTCGCGATCTGCCAGTAAACCGTCTCGATCTTTGCTTTGTGCTCGAGCTCGAGAAGGCCGAGATCAAACATCGACTGGGCTTGCTCGCGGATCTGCTGCGCATCGTGGAAACACTCCATCCGGTTCTGACGCGAGAGCGTTTTTTGAATCTCTAATATATCTGCCACTTGCTTTGGATCGTCGGCCTCCGCTTCCACCCCCAACTGCGATTTACTTTTTTCAATCGCACCAAATGCCTCGACTAACAAAACGCTGTGATGCGCCACAATTGCCCGCCCGCTTTCACTTACGATCACCGGATGCGCCACGGACTCCGAATCGCACACTTCCATGATGTTATACACGATGTCGCGCGCATACTCCTGCGTGCTGTAATTCATCGAACTATCAAAAGCCGTGCGTGAACCGTCGTAATCAATCCCGAGTCCGCCGCCCACATCGAGGAAGCCCATGGTGTGTCCCATCTTCGCCAGCTTCGCGTAAAACCTTGCCGCTTCGCGCACCGCGCGCTTGATCACCCCGATGTCCGGCACCTGCGATCCGACGTGGAAATGGACCAACCTCAAACAATGCGCCAACCCTTCCTTTTTCAACATCTCCGACGCCAACACCAGATCCGCCGTCGAGAGACCAAACTTCGCATTCTCGCCTCCGCTCGTCGCCCATTTGCCCGACCCTTTTGCTTGCAGACGCACGCGCAACCCGATCATCGGCTCGATCCCCATCTCCTTTGAGACCTGCAAAATGTGCCGCACCTCTTCCAACTTCTCGACGACCATAATGACCTGTTTGCCGAGTCGGATTCCTAACAATGCATTCTGGATAAAAGCGGAATCCTTATAGCCATTGCAAATAATCAGACTCTCCGGGTCCTCATGCGCCGCGAGTGCCGCGAGCAACTCCGGCTTGCTCCCAGCTTCCAGCCCGAAATGAAACGGCAATCCGGCATCCACAATCTCTTCGACCACCTCGCGGAGCTGGTTCACCTTGATCGGGAAGACACCTTTGTAAACATTCCGATAGCCTGCATCCACGATCGCATCGCCGAACGCCTTGTTGATCGTTGCCACCCGATGCCGCAGTAAATCCTGAAACCGGATCACCATCGGAAAGGTCAGCCCGCGACTTTTCGCATCATCGATCACCTCCATGATGTCGATGGATTTATCCTTTTCGCGGGTCGGCATCACTTCAACGTGGCCCTTGGCATTAATGCCAAAATAGCCGGTGCCCCAGCGGTCGATATTGTAAAGCGAAATGGCGGAGGGAATGTCCCAAGTTTCAGTCATGCGCGGACGGTAAAGGACTGCGCCAGCAATGCAATATCGAGATTGTGAAAAGATGGCGGTCAGACACTACCGATTTTGGGAGTTCCGCGAGCACCGTGCCAGAATCGGGCAACGTCCACACGACAATCTCCGTGATCGACCCGATGGATCACACGATAGGAACGAACGACAATCTCGCGAATCGATGGAACATCAAACTCCGGAACGACGCGCCCCATCTCGGGAAAATCTGCTAAACGCTTGGTGCTGTTGAGCAAAAACTGACCGAAGGAAACGGCGCGCTCCGGTGAGTCCAACGAGATATAACGCACGATGTCGCGGAGATCGCGACGCGCAGATGGTGAGAGGGCTACCTGATAACCCATGACGGCAACTCACGTTCGACATCCTCGATGGGGATGCGCTCGCCACGCTCAATCTCGGCCAGACCCTCGCGCACCCCGGCGATAAACTCGATCTCTTGGGCCACCTCATGCAACGACACATTCTCGGGGAGCTTCCGGAGGAGGTCCGTGACAATTTGCTTCGTGCTCATGGACCAATAAATAGGATGAAATAGTCCGTCTGTCGAGCAGCGACAAGATCTACCCCGCGTCCCCCATTACGTCCACCATATCGGGACAACCGCAAGGAGTTTGGAAACGAGGGGATTATTAGCGTGCAAGACGAATCTCACTAAACCGCATCTTAAAGACATCGCCTACTGAATAAACGTTACGAAACGGTTAAAGAAAAGAACCGATCAATTGTCAACCGGGCGTCGGCGTTTTTGTGGCGAAATCCCGCTCCACTCTGGCGGGAGGTTTCGGCACTCTGGCGGGGCTATCCGGCAGCCTAGCGATGACACCCGGCAGTATGTCGAGGACGTCTGGCAAGCTGCCGGGTGCTGTCGTCGGGGTGCCGAGAGGCTTGTGGTTAGGGTGCCGAAGCCAATCGTCAGGCTGCCAGGCGGCCTCGCCAGAGTGCCGCTGCTTTCAGATGGTGCTTTTGTCGTTCCAGACCTTTTTGCGGCTTCTAAAATTTTACGGTGATCTGGCCGGCGAAGATGTCTTGGGTGGCATTCGAGGGGCCGTCCATGTGGAGGTAGCTGTATTGGGCTTTGGCTTGAATGTGCGGGCTAAAACGCCAAGTCAAAGCCGCGTCGATGCGCCAAGTGTCGTCGGTCCAAGGAACGTTTTCGCCGGTGTAGCTCTGAAATTTATTGAAGACCTGTTGGTTCCAACGTAGAGCGCCGAAGAATTCCGGGCTGAATTTGTATTTGCTCTCGATGTAGTAGGCGAGCGTGTCGGCATTGCCCACACCGGGGATTTCGAAGCGAGTTTCAAAGACTTCGGCCCAGACCTGCCAGTGGTGCCATTCAAAACTCACGTCCTGTCCGAGGAGAATTTGGCGGTAATCGTCGAGTCCTTTGCCGGGGAGGAGGGTAGATTTGGCTTCCGGTAATAGGTAGGAGCCGGTGCTGGCCGAAAAGCCGAGGTTCCAGGCCATGTCGGGACGCCAGTTGAGGCGTCCGCTGTAGGTGGGATGCTGGAAGCCAACATTGGTCAGGGTCCAAGCTTCAGGTCGCGAGGAGAGTGAGGCATTTTTGATTTCGGCGGCATACTCAAAGTCACCAAGGCGGCCGGAAACAGAGGCACCGCTGGCGTAGCTAGGGCCCCAGATGATGGGGACGCGGATGATGTGTTCGGAGGTGTTCCAATCGACGAGGGTGCCGGAAACATCGACGGCAGCGTTGTCCCAGATGCTGGTGAGGTTTTCGTAAGGAAGCGGGGCAGAGATGAAGGGGTTATCCCACGAGAGATGACGAGCGTTCCAGTTGCCGGCGACGGTGGCGAATTTGCCGATCTGGATATTCAACCGGGCATGGTCGAGGACGTTCCAGCGCAGGGCGTATTCGTCGAGGCGCACCTGGATATCTTTATGCGATGGATCGAAACTGCGGTCGAAGCGGGTCTGAGCAAAAAAGTAAAGCTGAGAGCCAAGCTGGGCGTCGAGAAAAAGCGAGAGCCGCGGGGTGAAGAGAGAGTGGCCCGGGGCGTAGATCAGGCCGGGGGCGGGCTGACGAAATGAGTAAGCCTCGAGGTCGAGCAATCCGCTGATGCGGGCGCTGGCCTTTCCGTCGGGGGTGCCAATAACCAAGTGACGGGAAACATCATCGAGCCAGTCGTCCTGAGCGTGGAGGACGGGTGCAAGCAGAAGAGCCAGACAGAGAGCGAGGAAGGGGCGGAGGGCAGGCGCGATCATGGCAGTGGCTTTTTTAGAGGACGAGCATCATGGCCTGGCTGATGATGTTGCGGAGGGCGGCCATGGTAATGGGTTTGCCGGCGACGATGTCCACACAGGGAATTTGCTCGTTTTCGGCTGCGGAGTTGAAGCCGCTGATGAGGACGATGGGAGTTTTCGGAGAGCGTTTTTTGATGGCAGCGGCGAGCTGGTTGCCGTTCATGCCGGGCATGGCGCGGTCGGTGAGGACGAGGTCGTAGCGGCCGTTTTCGAAGCGGGAGACGCCTTCAAGTCCATTGCAGGCGGTATCGACGGTGTGGCCTTCGCTTTGCAGGAACTCGGAAATGAGCTCGCGGATTTCGGGTTCGTCTTCGACGCTGAGAATGTGGAGGTGTCGCGGGGTTTGGATTTTTTCCGAGACTTCCTCGGTGAGGAAGCTCATGCGTTTAACGGGGAAGCTGAGAATAAAGGTGGTCCCCTTCCCCACTTCGCTCTGGATGTCGATGAGGCCGTCGTGACGTTGGACGATGCCGAAGACCATGGAGAGGCCGAGGCCAGTGCCGCGTTCGCCTTTGGTGGAGAAGAAGGGTTCGAGGCAGCGGGCACGAACTTCGGGGGTCATACCTGTGCCGCTGTCGGCGACTTCGACGTAGGAGCGTCCGTCTTCATGGCGGGTGCGGAGGGTGATTTTGCCGCCGTCGGGCATGGCGTCCACGGCGTTAAAGATGAGGTTGGTGAAGACTTCGCGGAGGGCGGCTTCGTCGCCCGCGATGGTGGGGACGGCGTTGAGTTGGGTGACGATTTTTACATCGGCGCCGCGCGATTGGGCCTGATCTTTCCATTTCGGACGAGTCAGGGCGACGACTTGCTGGGTGAGATGCTGGAGATCGACGGGAGCGAATATTTCTTTGTGTTCGTTCGAGCGGTAGAACTCGCGGAGACGGGAAACGACGGCAGAGGCGTCCTTCGCGCCGGTGCGGATGATGTCGAGGTAAGTGCGGGATTTCTCGGTATCTTCGAGGAGGCCGGGGACTTCCATGAGGAGATCGGTGTAGCCCATGATGGGCATGAGGGCGTTATTAAAGTCGTGGGCGATGCCGCTGGCCATCTGCCCGAGTGCACTCAAACGTTCCTGCTGGATAACGGTTTGCTGCGTGTTTTTGAGATCCTTCAATGCGACCTGCAACTCGGCGTTGAGGCTGCCGAGCGCGTTGGCAGACTGTCTCCGCTCGGTGATGTCTTCGACCGTGCCCTCGATTTGCAAAACGCTTCCGGTCTCGTCCCGCACGCACCGGGCGTTTAGCGAGACCCAGATCTGCTCTCCGTTGGTGCGGCGAATCTCCATCTCATAGCCGGAGACCATCTCGTCACTCTCCACCAATCGGAGCCAGGCCTCACGTTCCCCCGGCAAAACATGAAGCTGTTGCGCGGGATCGGTTAGTTTTTCAATCAATTCCTCCGGCGACTCGTAGCCATAGATTCGGGCAAGGGCCGGGTTGGCGCTCAGGTAACGGCCGTCCGCTCCGAGCAGGAAAATGCCCTCCACAGCGTTCTCAAAGATACTCTGGTATTTGCGCTCGGTAAGGACGAGAGCTGCCTCCGCTTCCTCGCGGCGGGCGAGATTTTTCTCGGAATCTTGGAAGAGCTTCTCCATCGGGCGAGCCAGCCCTGTGGCAAAGAAATGACTCGCCACCAAGCCTCCCAGCAACATGACGACCGCGAGCCCAACGATGTTCCAACTAAGAAGCGTCCGCTGCGTGACCGATTCCGAAAGCGAGTAGAGGCTAAACGAATAAGCCGGCGCATAAGAGGAGCCGGGATTGAGAATTTTATAAAAGAGTAAATTCGGCTCGCCTCCGACCTCGACTTGGAAGCTGCCGCTCGCGGCAGTGTTTTGCCGCACAAGATGGGTGATTGCGGTGTTCAAGGCTTTTTGATCGACGCCACCCGCCTCCGACATGAACAAATGTCCCCGCGTCCAAATGCCGCTCTTGAGTTCGTGGCTAGCGGACTTAGTGGTGAATTTAAGCGTGGGAAAACCGAGCACAAGCGCCCCGACAATTTGCCCATCGGTGTCAAACATAGCCGTTGTCACGACCTCGAACACCGCTGGCTGTGCCCCCGGGAGCGTGGCCTCGACAAAACCCACCTGTTGGTAGCTGTGGCTGGGCGAAGGTGGGCGAATTTGCGTCTCCCACTCCTCAGCTACGGTGCCCGGTTCCCGCAGAACTTCTCCGCGGGCATTTAAGAAGCGGAAAAATACCGCGCGCAAGTCCTTCGAGCGATCCTCCGTTTCCTTGCTGGCAAGAACCTCGCGCAGTTCGATCCGGGCATTGAGATAAAGTTCATCGACCAAATCTTCCTCCAAAGCGGCCCGAATCCGCACGGAGCGCGCAAGACTCGCACACCGTTGCGACACCGCCAACCGACGCGCCTCTGCGGAGCCAAGAAGAAAGCCCAGTCGCGCTTGGAAGTCGTCGTTGGCGCTTTGCGTTGCCTCTTCCTGGAAATTGCGGTGCACCAAAACCAGCGCTAGACCGGTGACCAGGATCACCACTGCCATCAACCCGATCAGCACGCGCTGCCGGAACCCCGCCGCAGAGCTCGGGCGAGGTTTTCCAACGGCAGGTTCGAGGGTTTCATTCAAGGGAAATCAATCTTCAGGTGAACGCCGGGCTTTAGATCTACCTCGCGGATTATGATGTTCTTGTTGTTCAGCCAGGCCTTAAGTTGATAGTGACCCGAAGGAAGGTTCTTCAGCTGATAATTTCCGGCGGTGTCGGTGAGGGCAAAATGGGGTGTTTCCAGCACGAGAACGATTGCCCGCATGTGTTCGTGGATGTCGCAATGCAAGACCACAACACCCGGTTGATCGAAGGTTTGAGACGGAACAGGAGTCTCATCTTTGCGATAACGACCGAGATCAAAGCGCTTCGGCTTCGAAAATGAGAAAATATTGTGGTAGGTGTCGTCCTCGTTCGGAAACTCGATTTTGGTCCCGACTAGAACCGGCAAAAGCGACCGGGAAAACTGGAGATTCTTTTGCGGAATAGAAACGGTGGCCGGGCCCGTAGGACTAGGAAATTTCCCCTCGAGATAAACTACAGCCAGAGGAGGATCGGGCTCAATCAGGCTCGCATCGACGTTCATTTCATACCGCTTATTAATTACTTCCGCCGAGCGTGCCGGGGGTAATAGCACTTTGCCCTCAATCGATTGCGCTTGGAGCGAGGCAGCCCCGATGAGCGCGAAGAAGAGGAAAGCGGGAGAATAATCCATCAATTACTTAAAAGCAGCTTGCGGACCAGCCGCTTTAAAGAACTGTTCGAGCCCGTCCTCCGTCGGCCCTACAAATGCAACCAAACCCCGAAAGCACTTGCCGAGTGGGATGGATCGTGCAAAATACCTCTCCCCGCGCTTGGAAAGCCGCGCCAACCGGGTCGTTAGCTCAATTGGTAGAGCACGTGACTCTTAATCACTAGGTTCCGGGTTCGAGTCCCGGACGGCCCACTTTTCCGGCGGGAAAAGCACCAGTAGGTTTGCCGCTAGAATAAGGCAACCTCCGAGAATAAGCGGCGGCGTGAAGGATTCGTTCGCCAACGCCAAACCACTCCACTGGCTGATCCAGTCGGGTAAGAATAAGGCGAAAAACGCCGCAAAGACCGGCTCAATGCAGTAGATCAGACCCGCTTCCGTCGCCGTCACATGCGGTTGCCAATGATTCATCATGCTGAAAGTGAAAAGCGTGCAAAGCAAGGTCAGCGCCCCCACTAGGAAAAGGCTCGAGCCGCTTTGGAAGGCTTCGCTAAAACCACTTACAACCGGTCCGGTGAACAGCGAGAAAACCAGCATCATCAGCCCAATCCCGAGGAACATAACGGTGGAAAAAACTGCCGGTCGGTTTTCTTTGAAATCGGGCCGCTCTAGCCAGAGAATTTGCCCAGCGAAAAAGACTGAACTAATGAGCGTCTCGAATTCTCCCCTTCCGAGTCGCAGATCGTGCCAACTCAAACCGGAAAGAACGACCACTCCCGCGAGCACGAGAAGCACTGCGAGCATCTCAACCAGTTTCGGCGCTTTCCGCAAACGCAGCATCGTATAAATGGGAATAATCGCGCAATAAGCCTGGGTCAGAAACGCCGAGACCGACGCAGACGTGTAAAAAAGCCCATCGTTCTGAAAAAGAATTCCGCCGCTAGCGAACACGGCAAGGCCGAGGCCCTCAGTCCATTCCGACCGGGTCGGCCGAAGGCGTCCGCGAAGCACGACGAGAAGAATCCAAAGCCCAGAAACTCCAAAGCGCAGGCAAATGGTCAGCGACGTTAGAAACCAACTCGATACCCCGGGAAGATTGGCCAACTGGCAAGCAGCCAGAGCCCGGGTCAGCGGAAAACTCATCCCCCACACGGTGGTCGCGAGAATTAGAAAAAGCGAGGCGCGCCGATGGAGAGTCATGGAAGGTTTCCAGCCTGTTGTTGCATTCTGGCAAAGGCCAGAAAAAAGCCTTCCCAGTCGCAACACCCAGACGCGCAGAGTGTCTCAACGCCGATCGAGCCAAGGCTCAGGACGCGTCGAATCGATTGGAGGATGTCGTTGACGGCGACCGTTTCGTATCTACGGTGCCTCACCCCCCCCGCAAATTGTGCGTTCTTCCGTTTCCTCTATGACCCGATTCCTGCATCCGTTCTGGACGGCAGCCCTTCTCCTTCTCGGCAGTCTCACTGTTGCCCTTGCCGCGCCAAACGCGCCGTCCAACCTACGGGGCTATGTGACTTCCGGCACCGCCTTAACGCTCATCTGGAACGACAACTCCATCGACGAGACGAATTTCGAGGTTGCTGTGACCGACAATGGCACCGCCAACGGAACGATTACCCTTGGCTTTGTCGCAGGCACGGGCACCGTATTTCTTAATCTCAGTCCCACTGCCGGCCACACCTACACTTTCACGGTGCGGGCCTACATTACGACAAACACCAACGCATCTGCCTACAGCAATACGATCACGATTGTCACCAACGACTTCAACACTCCAAATATTGTCGCGGCGGAGAATCAAACGAACGGCTCCGTTCTCGTCACCTGGGTTGACAACGCGATCACTGAAGCGGGCTATTTCCTGGAATATCGAACACTCCCGTCCGGCACGTTCACCGTGGCGGGCTCTACCGGACAGAACTTTACAGGTTTTACCTTGAGCGGGCTTGCACTGGGAACTTCCTACGAATTTCGAGTCCGTGGGTTCAAGGGCACCGCCGCGATTCCCACCGCAACGACAGGCTATTCCAGCACCGTCTCCGTGACGACGCCCTCCATTGCAGCCCCCACCAGTTTGGTGGTGACGCCCATTGCTCCCTTGGAAACTTCCGCGCGTTTCTCCTTCACCGACAACACCACCTTAAACAATGGTTACGAACTCGAATATGCTCTTGCAGGCTCTGGTATGTTCTCTGTCTTCGCGACAGCGGGGGATTTTTCTACCATCGACGCTCTGAGTCTCCTCTCACCTGGGACGGCCTATGATTTCCGCATCCGCGCCTACTATGACAATGGTAGTCCGCGCACCTACTCCGGCTACTCAAACGTCGCCAGTCTCACCACCCCCTTCTCCGCGCCGACAGGGCTTATCACCACGGCAGTAACCGCCACACAGGCCAGCCTCTCGTGGGTCGATAATTCGCAGGCCGAGAGTGGTTACGCGCTCTATTATCGAGTTTCTGGCAGCGGCAGCTATACCGTCTACTCCATTACGGCAGCCAACGCCACGACCGCCTCCGTCGCCGGACTCTCTCCCGGTGTTCTCTACGACTTTCTCGTTACAGCCTTTTACCAACGCAACGTTCCACTGCCGGCCACCGTGGTGGAATCCGTCAGTAGCAACACGCTCTCAGTCCGAGCGAAGGACGTATTCACCAGCGCCGCCTTCCAGCCGATTACCTACGGACAATCCTTCACCTACCAGGCCACCACGACCAACGGCAGTTCGCCCACCGGATGGAACGCCACCGGATTGCCCAACGGCCTTTTCTTGAACACGACCAGCGGAACGATCACTGGTTCACCCTCCCAGTCCGGTCTTTTCCCGGTTACCCTCACCGCCACTTTCAGTGATGGATGGATCGCGACGAAAACACTCACGCTCCGCGTTATTCGACCACCCACCGCACCGATCGCGGCCACCCTCCTGCCCGCCACGCTCACGCTAACCACCGGGCAGGCAGCGGCCTCCTTCACTTTGGGCGACAAGTTTTCCGATCCCGACGTGGAAAGCGCCGTGCGCCTCGCCACGACCAAGGGCAACATCGACATTCTCCTTTACCCCGCCGAAACGCCCGGCACGGTGACCAATTTCCTCGGCTACGTAAACCGTGGCGACTACAATAACTCCACTTTCCACCGCATCAGCGACATCGCCAGCGGCCTCGTCGTGCTCCAAGGCGGACAATTCAAGCCGACCAACGCAGGCGCAAACACCTTCAGCGAAATTCCGCTGCAAACCGCGATCGCTAATGAACCGGGTATTTCCAACGTCAGCTACACCATCGCCATGGCCAAGCAGGGCGGAAACCCCGATAGCGCGACCAGCCAGTTCTATTTCAATCTCTCCGATATCAACACCGCCCTCGACCAATCTGCCAACAACGGCGCCTTCACCGTCTTTGGACGCGTCAGCGAATCTACCAAACCCAATCTCAACGCCACCGCGACCGCTCCCCCAGGCGGGCCCTACGACATCTCCGTGGCCGGCAGCACGATCAATCAGGGCTTCCAATGGCCGATGAATGTGGCCAGTCCGGCGAACGTTCCCGCGACGATGGATAACACCAAGATCATGACGATCGTCTCAGCAACTCCCCTCACCCAGATCCTCGCGTACACTGCCAATTCGTCGAACCCGAACGTCGCCAGTGCTGCGATCGTGAGCGGCAACCTGACCATCACGCCTGTTGGACCCGGCACCACCACCGTTACCGCGACCGCGACAGATTTGGACGGAATGACGGCATCTCAATCCATCACCGTCACCGTCAACCAGACCTTCTCCAGTTGGGCCACCTCCCTGAGCCTGACCGGAGCGAACGCCACGACCAGTGCCGACCCCGATCGTGACGGCATCGTGAACCTCCTCGAATTTGGCTTCCTCACGCTGCCTAATTCCGCAAGCTCTGCTGCCCGGCCCAGTCTCAGCACCGTCTGCGTCGGACAGACTACCTTCGCTGAGATCACCTTCCCCATTCGCAAATTCGCACCCGGACTTACCTACAAAGTGGAGGCTACTAGCTTGCTTGCCTCCCCGACCACTTGGAGCACGCTTTGGACCTCTTCAGACGGACTTGCAGCGCCCGTCGTAACGTCTGCGCTAAACCAAACGGACCGAACTGTTATCACCATCCGTGACACCCAATCCGCACCGGCTCGTTTTCTTCACGTCGTCATCTCAGGTTCGTAATTCACGACCGGTAACCAAAGGGAATCACACCGTCTCAAACTTACAAATATATGAAACTATCCTCAAAAGCGTCCGTTAATCCTAGAGCGGTTTAGTTAATACTACAGCCGCTCGTGACGGCAAATATCTCGGGGAGTGCGGGCATCCCGCCCAATACTGTCTGCTTAAGGATGTTTATCCAAAGATTTCGCGGATTTCCGCAGATTGATGAACTTCACAAGCTGCTTACGGACAGCCTCCTATGGCTTTAATCTGCGGAGACCTGCGAAATCTGCGGATTATTTTTCTGGCAAAACTGACAGCATTGCGCGGGACGCCCTCGCCACCCGGGATATTCCCCTGCCAACTGATGACTGAAAACTGCCTACTCTATTGTTTCCCCGCTTCAGCCATCTGGGTCTGCGAGGCGGGGAGTTTATCGAAGACGATTTTGGTTTTGGCGGCGTCTTCGTAGCGACCAAAGCTAAGCACGCCGGTGGGGCAGCTTTGGACGCAGGCAGAGCAGCGGACGCATTCGGGGTCTTCCATGGGGAGGCCTTTGTTGGCGAAGTTCATGACGTCGATGCCCTGATGACACATGCTAGTACAAACGTTGCAGGAGATGCATTTCGATTTGTCGGCGAAGATGCGGAAGCGCGAGAAGCGCGCATAAATGTGCATGAGCGCTGCGAGCGGACAGGCGAAGCGGCACCAGACGCGTCCGCTGAACCAGAAGTAAAGCCCAACGCCGAAGATGCCGCCCATGAGGATATCGACGCTCCAAGCGTAGTTCAGAAACGGGATTCCCTCGAAGAGTTCCTGATGCCAATGCGCGGCGGTTTCGTTTCCGGCCCAGCCAGCGATACGCAAGCCGAGAATCACGAGCGCGAAAACGAGCGCGACTTGGCCGACCATGTTCAGGCGATTCCAGAACGGGCCGTGCGGCATTTTTTGTCGATGCGTGTCGCCCAAGGTCTCGGCGAGCGCACCGCAGGAACAGAGCCAGCCGCAATACGCGCCCTTGCCCCAGCGCCAGATGATGAGCGGGATGAGGACAAAAGTTTGCACGAAGGAAATGCCGAGCCAAAGCCACATGGGATGCTCGGTGAAGACGTTGTAAACATTGAGCGGGAACGCGAGGATGAAGCCGTAGGCCCGCCAGTAGGCGCGTTCATGGCCGAGGCTGCCGTCGTAGCTCTCGAAGAGTTGATCGGCCAGCCAGCGCAGAGGGTGCCCCATTTCAAACCAACCGTTGCGTCCCAGCATCGGGAGGATGATCTCCGGCAGGATGAAAAGCGGGACGCATTGCATGAAGATAAGGCAAAGCGTCTGCCGGGTGACGTAGGGTGTGCGGCGGCGCTGGATGCGGCGGATGCCAAAAACGACGACGCAGGTGCAGTAGGCGAGCGTGTAGTAAAAAGAGGGATTGCCGAGGCCGCGCTTGAGCGTGTAGCCGAGGGAAGTGGGGTCTTTCGTCCAGTCCGAGAAGGAGCCGCCGAGGTTGTCGATCGCCTTCGGTAGGTTAAAAGGAAAGCCATGGCTTTTGGCGAGCCATTGCTGGACGGGGAACTCCTGCGGATGGTTGCTCTTGAAATGGTAGAGGAAGACGCAGAAGACGACGAAGAGGGCGCAGGCGATGTAAGTGGAGATGCGCCATTCGTTGCGAATCGGGACGCCACTTTTGCGGAAAAAATCGAGCGGCGGCTGACGGCCAATCATGGTGAAGACGTTGTCGTTGGCGAGAGTTTCGCTTTTCCCGTCAATGGTTAGAACAATGTTAGTCGCGGTGACTTCGCGGACTTCGCTGCCGAGTTTGACCGTGAGCTTGCCGGGCTGACCGTTGCCGCGATTCTTGTAAGTAGCGGCGGTGGTGACGCGTTCGCTGCTAGGATGCTCGACGCCGGTCTGGGCGGCCGGATTGGCGGTGAGTTCGGTGATCTTAGCAAGGTTGTCTGGCTTTGGACGAGAGAACTCTTTTTTGCGGTAGCTGAGCGTGGTGTTGGCCCCGCAAACGGTCAGCGCGATGGCGGCCTCCAGTGCGGAATCGCCGCCACCAACGACGAGGACGTTTTTCCCCGCATAATCCATTGGATCGTGGAGACGGTTGCTGACTTTTTCGAGGTCCTCACCGGGACAGCCGAGTTTGCGGAAGTTGCCGCTGCGCCCGATTGCGACGATGACATTGTGGGCTTTGCGCGGGGTGGAATTGGCTATCTTGACCACGAGCAGACCGTCTTCGCGTCCGACGTTTTCGATGCGGGCGGCGGTGGGTTCGATGCCGGCGTTTTTGCGCTGGGTTTCGAGTTCCTCGACGAGACTTTCCTTGAGCGGGGCGGAGATTTGCAGGTCGCCCGCTGGGGTGAAGTCGGTGGGATAAGTGAAGATGTGTTTCCCCTTGGGGAAATTAACGATGGTGGAGAAGGGTTGCGCGGCCTCGAAGACTTCGTAGCTGAGTCCGCGTTTCTTAGCCTCAACCGCCGCTGCGATGCCGGAGACGCCGCCGCCGATGATGGCAACATCGAGCACGCCGGGTTGTTGGCGCGGGGAAAGTTTTTGCACAACGCGTGCACCGGAATCAACGGCAAACTTGAGCAGCGGAATACCAGTGAGATCGCCGACTACGAACAAGCCGGGAATGTTAGTCGATCCGTCTTGGGCGACGTCTGGCAACTGCTCCACAGTCCCCGCCGGCCAGCGAGTGTGCAGCCAGTGCAGGTAGCGGCCGGGAAGGTTGAATCGAGAAATCGTGGAATCCATAGGATTGTGGGAGCGAAAATTCCTTCGGTGTATTCCCGGAAAATCTTTAAATCCTCCCCGAGCTTCACCGGATCGAGCGGTGTTTGCCGTCGGTCTGGGAATATATTACCATCCGGAACGCTCTCATCGTCGAATTATTTAAGAATTATGAAATTTATCAAGACGTTTCCCGCCCCAATCCTCGCCCTAGCGTTCGCTTTTGTTGCCTGCGGACCCGCGCAAGGTGGAGATTCCCCAGAGAAAGAGGCTCTGAAGAAAAAGCTCACTTCGTTGCAGTATCACGTGACCATGGAAAGCGGGACCGAGCCGCCTTTTCACAACGAATACTTCGACAATCACGAGGCTGGCATCTATGTTTCGGTGGTCAGCGGCGAGCCGCTCTTTAGTTCGCTCGACAAATTCGACTCCGGCACCGGTTGGCCGAGTTTTTCCAAGCCGATTGCGGGGGATGTTCTCAAGAAACTCACCGACACTTCCGCCGGAATGGATCGCGAGGAAGTGCGTTCGTCCAAAGCCGATACCCATCTCGGTCACGTCTTCGATGATGGTCCAGCTCCAACGGGTCTGCGCTATTGCATTAATTCTGCCGCGCTGCGTTTCATTCCAGCGGCGAAACTGGTCGAGGCTGGTTTCCCCGAGCTCGCGAAAACTTTTGCCAAGAAATAACATGAAACTCCGCTCCCTACTACTCGCCGTCACACTTTTGCTGCCTCAACTAGCTTTTGCAGAAACCCCGAAGGAGGCCACTTTTGCGGCGGGCTGTTTCTGGTGCATGGAGGCCATCTTCGATCGCGTGCCGGGCGTGACCAATGTGGTTTCCGGTTTCGCCGGTGGTAAGACTCCGAATCCAAGTTACGAGGGGGTCAGCGGCGGCGGAACCGGTTATGCCGAAACCGTCGAGATCACGTATGATGCGGACAAGGTTACTTACAGCGAACTGCTCAATGTCTTTTTTCGGAGCCACGATTCGACGAACGGGCGCGGGGTAGCGCCGGATTTCGGCACGCAATATCGCTCCGCACTCTTCTATCGAACCCCGGAGGAAAAACGGGCGATCGACCAGACCATTGAGGCTCTTGAAAAAAAGCTCGGTAAAAAAGTCGCCACGCAGGTTGTGCTCTTCGAGAAATTCTATCCCGCGGAGGATTATCACCAAGATTACGTGAAGAGAAATCCGAACAATCCTTACGTTAGAAACGTGTCCATTCCCCGGTTGATCGAGACGGGGTTCAAGGAATAAAAGGCGCTTGCCAAGCTGGGGGAAAGCGCCCACATTCAGGCGCGGTCAAGGAAGGGTGGCAGAGCTTGGTTGAATGCACTCGACTCGAAATCGAACATGCTGTTAAAGGCATCGTGGGTTCGAATCCCACCCCTTCCGCCACCGCAAAATTTTCCCCGCAACATCGGGTTTAAACACCCGAGAAAGTCATTGCGCGGTTGTTCTCTGGGCGTAGTTTAACTCTGAAAGGAACAGTGTTTTATGAAAATGTTTCTCCCCACTGCCGAGAAGTATCTCGTTAAAGATCGCAACGTCATTGCCGCCGTCCTCAGCGTCGTTCCCGGGGCAGGTCAAATCTACAAGGGGCATTTCGCCTCGGGTTTGATCTTCCTCTTCTCGATGCCGCTGGTCATCGTCGCCGGACTATTGCTCGCACTAGCCACGGGTGGCGTTGGATTGATTCTGCCCCTGCTCTTTTGGGCATGGACGGGTATCGACGCCTACCACGAGGATGATCTGCGCAAGCGCCATTGGTTTGGCGTGATGTAAGGTCGGCGGACTTTCCGCTATTTCCGGTGCGGTTTTTTAAATCGCGACGGCGGATGGTGAACGGTCGGCTTGACTACTGGCGGCCGCTCGTCCCGCTTGGCCACGTAGATGACGTGCTCCAATCGTTTTGCGCGTTCATGGGCCTTGCAGGGAACTGCGTTGACGAAAAAACGGGCACGCTGCAGACGGTTGATGAACCCGGGTTCCTCCGTGGCTGACCAGAACGCGACGCAGCCGTCTTTGTTTAGCGCCCGCCGCGTCATACCGAAGCCGCTGCGATCGTAAAGTCGCGCATTCTTCGGCTGAACAAATGAAGTGGGACCATTATCAACATCGAGGAGAATGACGTCGTAGCGGTTTTCGCTGCCGTCGCGGATGAGGCGAAAAACGTCGGCGGTGAAAATCTCCACACGGGGATCATCGAGCAGGGCGCCGTTGATTTTCTGAAGGAACTCCTGGTTCCAAGTAACCACATCGGGCAGGAGTTCGGCGACGTGAACGGTGGCATCCGGCCCGACTAGTTGCAGGACACGCTTGAGACTGAAGCCCAAGCCAAGACCGCCAATGAGCACCCGCGCGTTTGGTTTATCGGCGAGATCAGCGCAGGCGAGATCCGCCAGAAGCAGCTCGGAGACAGTCGAGGTCGTGCTCATGAGTTGGCGACCATTCAGTTTCAAAAAGTAATCGCCATCGTGTTCGTGCAGGCTAAACCGGGAGCCGTCGGGCGTTTTCGTTTCGCCGAGTTGATGGGTGGTAATCATGGCCGTGGATCATCGGTGTCCTCGGCGTCGTGCGCAAATCAATAGAGCATCCTATACGGGCAGCGGGTCGCATGTATAATCCCCTCCCGATGGACGGCTCGCGACTTCAATTTCAGCTTCAAGCCCGCACGACGGGTTCACAGGCCCGCGCGGGTAAATTTCAGACCCTGCACAACGAGGTCCTTACGCCGCTCTTCATGCCGGTGGGCACCCAAGCAACGGTGAAAGCGCAACTCACCCAATCGTTGGAAGACGCGGGCTCGCAAATTCTTCTCGCGAACACTTATCACCTTCTTCTGCGGCCAGGCCCCGAGGTGTTCCGACGAATGGGCGGCATTCACGAATTTATGAGCTGGAAAAAATCCGTGCTTACGGACAGCGGCGGCTTCCAGATTTTTTCGTTGCCGCATTCCCGATCAATGAGCGAGGAAGGGGCGGTTTTCCAAAGTTACCTCGACGGTAAAACTATCCTGCTCAGTCCCGAGTTGAGCATCGAGACGCAGCGCGCGATTCACAGCGACATCATGATGGCGCTCGACCAGTGCATCCCCTCCACGGCGGACGAGGCGACGGCCCGCGAGGCATTGGGCATCACCCAGCGCTGGGCGAAACGCAGCCTAGCGGCTCGGGGCGACTCGGAGCAGGCGCTCTTCGGCATTGTGCAAGGTGCCTTGTTTCCGGATCTGCGTCGGGAAAGCGCGGCGGGGCTTTGCGAACTACCTTTCGACGGCTACGCGATTGGCGGTCTGGCCGTGGGCGAAGGACGGACCGAGCGCGAGGACATGTGCGAACTAACCGCTCAACTTCTACCGGAGGACAAACCGCGCTATCTGATGGGTGTGGGCACGCCGCTCGACATCCTCGAGGCGGTCCATCGGGGCGTGGACATGTTCGATTGCATCATCCCCACCCAAGTCGCCCAGCGAGGCGGCGCGTTCACCTCGCGCGGCTACCTGCAACTGCGTCGCGGGGTTTACAAATTTTCCGCCGAAGCGCTCGATCCCGAGTGCGACTGCCCGACGTGCCTGCGCTATTCACGAGCTTATTTGCATCACCTGACCAAGACCGGCGAGACACTCGGCTGGCAATTGTTAGGAAAACATAACATCCACTTCTATCACCGGATGATGCGGGAAATCCGGCAAAGCATTTTCGAGGATCGTTTCCTCGATCTCTACCACGCGAAACGCGGGATTCTCCACGCAGCCGATCTCGATAATCCAGTTTCCCCGATTGTTCGGAAATCGAAGCGAGCCGCTACCACTCTGGGAGACTACGAGGTGCATCTCGATGACATCAGCGGCGCGAACGTCCGGCACATTTCCTCTGGTGAAATCATGCATGCGAGGCTCGCTCCGATGGAGGAAGCGCGAGAACTCTACGTGCAGCAATCACGCCTCGCCGAACGCCTCCGGGAAGAAACTGATATTCCGCTAGTCCTCTGGGACGTTGGGCTCGGAGCCGCCGCGAATGCCGTCGCTGCCATCGAATGCTATGAGAACCAAAAGCAACCCGTTCGTCCATTACACATAATAAGTTTTGAAAACGACCTCGATTCGTTGCGACTGGCTTTGAAACATCGAGACTTGTTTCTCTACCTGCGTCACGGCGGACCGATCAGCCTCCTCGAAAAAGGTAAATGGCAATCGCGCACCCATCCGGGTCTGACATGGGAACTTATCCAAGGCGATTTTCTGCAAACGATGACCCAAGCCATGCTCGTGCCCGACGTCATTTTCTACGACATGTATTCTAGCAAAACGACGCAGTCGCTTTGGAGTATAGACGCATTTCGACGCCTTTTTACCATTTGCGCGAATCAACCGACGGAACTTTTCACCTACACCTATTCCACTGCATCGCGCGCGGCCATGCTCGCAGCGGGTTTTTTCGTTGCCGCAGGATGCTCCACCGGAACTCGTCAGGAGACAACCGTCGCGATGACGCGCCTAGCTTTTGAGACGCTGCCCAGCCGTGAATTGATCGGAAAAAACTGGTTGGAAAAATGGGGCCGTTCGCAGGCTCCCTTTCCATCAGACACCCCGGAAAGCGAGATCGGAGCACTCGCAGAGAGAATCCGGCAGCATCCGCAGTTTCGGTTCTAACCTCCCACTGCGGAATATTTTCGAACTCCGCGCGCCCAGAGAACGCGAGCGGTTAGATAGACCACTAAAACCCATCCGATCTGGAGAACGAACCCCCGGGCAAGGGCTGTCGGGTTCATCTTTTCGAGGAAGACCGCGATCGGAAAAAAGAGTTCGTATTTAAAGGGGAGAAAATCGAGGAAGGTTTGAAACCACGCCGGCATAATATCGAGCGGAAAAAGCTGCCCACTGAGGAAGTATTCAAAGCTGAAGAAGATGAAAACGATGGTGGAAATTTCCAAAATCCAAAAGGCAAACATGGCCAGCGAATAGGCGATGAGAAACTGGAGCAATGCCGCTAGAACGAGCGAAATCGCGGTCAGCAACCAGGTGACGCCATGCATCGGCAGCGTGATGTGTTCCCGCAAAATCCAGAATATTAGGACAACAAACGGAAGTGTGACCGCGGTATAAAGCAGCCGATAACCCGCGAACAAACTCAGTCGGTAGGCGAGGTAGTCGATCGGCTTGGTGAGAAACGAATTGAGCTGGCCGTCGCGAATGTCGGCAGCGATTTGCCATTCATCCTCGGTCGGAGTGATGAGGCTCTCGACGATGACAATGAGCATGAAATAAAAAATCATGCTCGAGTAATTGTAAGCGCCGATGGCGGCGTTGCGTTCGGCAAAAATGGCGCCCCAGATGTAGATCGTGCCAGCTAACGGAACGAGGCCGAAAAGCGAGCGAAGCAGAAAATTCCACCGGTAGACGAAGGTGTTCTGCAGAGCGATGTCGAAAACTTTTAGGTAACGAGTCATCGTTTTTTTCGGGCGGCGAGCGTGAGGGCGAGTCGGATCGCCGCGATCATACTTTGGGGCCGGGCGATTCCCTTGCCTGCGATGTCGAAAGCGGTGCCGTGGTCCGGACTGGTCCGGATGAATGGAAGGCCGAGCGTCACATTCACGCCTTGGTCAAACGCGTGGAGCTTCAAAGGGATCAGTCCCTGGTCGTGATACATGCAAACCACCCCATCCCATTTTTTTAGGATCGCTGCTTGGTGAAAAATCGTGTCGGGTGAAAATGGTCCGGCGAATTGCGCCTTCCGCTCGGTTTGCAGAGCCGCAACCGCAGGCGCGATAATGTCTCGCTCCTCGGAGCCTAGATCGCCGTTTTCGCCGGCGTGCGGATTGAGCCCAGCGATTGCGATGTTAGGCAGTCGGACACCGCGCTGACGCAGATGCTCCGCCAGCAACCGGGCGACCCGGATGATTTCGTCCTTTGTGATGACAACCTCCTTCAGCGGAACGTGGGCGGTGACGAGAGCGACGGTCAGATCGCCGCCCGTGAGGCACATCGCGTAATTGGGCGACTCGGCACGCGCTCCAAAAAATTCGGTCTGTCCGGGAAACGGATACCCGATCTTATGAAGCTGATGTTTGCAAACGGGCCCCGTCACGATAGCATCTACGTCCCGATTTAAGGCGAGCTGTGCCGCTTCCTCGAGGGCATCCCATGAGGCTTGAGCACCGGCGAGATCCGGTTGTCCGGGATTACGAGCTCGGCCAAGCAAGGTGATCTTAACGCTGGCCGGAATCCAATCGAGCGCAGCATCCACGATCTCGGGGCCGATTCCCGAAGGATCGCCCAAGGTGATGGCCAATCGCAGCGTTTTCATGCGAATACCGCGCCGGACATTTGGCCGAGCGCAAACGGTTAGACTTCGTTCGCCTCGAGGAAACCTTCGAGCTGGCGAATACGGGTCGGGTGCCGCATTTTCCGCAGGGCCTTGGCCTCAATTTGTCGGATGCGTTCGCGGGTCACTTTGAACTGGCGACCAACTTCCTCGAGTGTGCGGCTGTAACCGTCAACCAAGCCAAAACGCTGTTCGAGGACTTGCCGTTCGCGCTCAGTCAGAGTGTCGAGAACGTCTTTGATCTTTTCCTTGAGCAGGACGATCGCGGTCATGTCACTCGGATTTTCTGCGCCTTTGTCTTCGATGAAATCACCGAAGCTCGTCTCGTCGCCGTCGCCAACGGGTGATTGCAGGGAAATCGGCTGTTGCGCCATTTTCAGCACGGCGCGCACGCGTTCGACCGGCAGTTGAATTTCGTCGGCGACTTCCTCCGGACTTGGCTCGCGCCCGTAATCCTGCACAAGCTGCTTCTGCACGCGCATGAGTTTGTTGATCGTCTCGATCATGTGCACCGGAATGCGAATCGTGCGGGCCTGATCCGCGATCGAACGGGTGATGGCCTGACGAATCCACCACGTCGCGTAAGTGGAAAATTTGTAACCGCGACGATATTCGAATTTCTCGACCGCTTTCATCAGGCCCATGTTGCCCTCTTGGATCAGATCGAGGAATGAAAGACCACGGTTGGTGTATTTCTTGGCAATGGAAATGACCAGGCGCAGATTGGCCTCGACCATTTCAGTCTTGGCTTTGAGGGCTTTTTTCAGCCATTTTTTGAGTTCCTCATACTCGGCGTCAAACTGGGTCGGACTCTGCCATAAACGAAGTTCCAATTCCTTAAGCTTCGCTTTGTAGTCAGTGCGCACCTCGCTGGGAGCCTGTTTGCCGGCTTCCTCCATCAAATGGTGCAGCATCCGTGAGGTTTCCTCCGCCTGATGGACGAACTCCTCGGTGACCTTCTGTTTGAAGTAGAATTTAGGATACAACTTTTGCAACGCCTCGTGCGCTTTGCAGAAAGCAGATTTCTCGCTTTTCGCGTCGCTCTTTGCGGGGCGGCCGTAGCGCTTGTAAAGCCCCGCGACCTCGTCGGCGAGAGTCTCGACCTGATGAATCAGCCGGGGCAAATGTTTCATGTAACGCTCGCGGCTCTCGATCTTTTTATCGAGGATCACACGGTCGAAACGTTCGCGGCCTTCGAGAAGTTTCTGGGCCAAATCAAGATGGGCGCGGGACGTGAAACCGAAGCGATTGATCAGTTTTTGAACCATGCCCTCGGCGTCTTCGATGCGCTTGGAGATTTCAACTTCCTGCTCGCGGGTCAAAAGTGGGACCTGCCCCATTTGTTTCAGATACATCCGGACTGGATCGTCGAGGATATCGAGTCGTGAGTCGGCTTTTTCTTCTTCTTGGCTGCCTTCGTCCTTGTCGTCGTCCTGATCCTTCTTTCCGTCTTTATAACGATCCACTTCAGACGCATCGATTAGATCGATTTCCAAAAGGCGCAGGCGGGAATAAATCACCTCGAGTTCATCCGGATTCGTGACGGCCTCGGGCAGCGCATCATTCATATCCTCGTAGGTCAAGTAGCCTTGCTCTTTGGCTAGTTTGATGAGTTCGCGGATCTTGTCCTGAGTCTCCGGATTGTGTTCGACAAAGGCCGCGCGTGCTTCCGGGGCCACAGGAGGCACAAGAGCTAATTGGGGAGGTCTCAATGCTGCCGGAATCTCAATCGTAATGGTCGTAACCGCTTTTGTGATGCGGGTTACCTTGATCGATTTGATTAGTTCCGGAGACGGAGTTTTCGCTTTCGGCGGGCTATTCTTCGCAGGGGCTTTGGCCGGGGCGGATTTGGCAGGGTTGACGGTGGATTTCGGTTTGGTGGGGGCGACGATTGGGTTGTTTTTTACTTTCAAAAGAGGCTTGGTTTTAATTTCGGAAATTTTTCGAACGGGCGTCGGGGTGGAGCGCTTGGCGGCCTTCACGACTTTGGCCGGTTTGGATACCGCTCGCGGCTTGCCAGTGAGTTCGGATTCGAGCCGACCGACCGAGGTCTTTTTACGTGCAGCGAGTTTTGAGCGATGGTTTCCACTGGAAACAAGCTCGTCCAGAGGAGCGCGATGAGAAGGAATCAAGCGGTCCCGCGACTTGCTGGAGAGCTTGGTTTTCTTCTGAACTGGACTCGAACTTTTCTTTGGCGAGGAGGACTTTGACAGCTTCGATTTGGGGTTCGGCATAGCCAGTTTACAAGTGATTCCAGACGACCTTTCACATCAGAAAGGGTCCTCGCTTGGTTCCGAGGGCCGCGAAACATCAGTGAGGACGTTTCCCCGGTCAAGCACTTCTTTTAGGCCATTTTTCACCGCTTGAACGGGTTGTTCCATGAACTCTGCGCCAAACTGCTCGCGCAGAGTCAAAATCTCGTTCTGCTGCTGTTTCCAATCAGAGATATCCCCCCCAGAAGCCACATTCGCGAGCATGGCTTGCTGGATTCGTTTCAGTTGCCGATTGATCCGAACGCGGCAGAAATCGCCCCAAACCTTTCCGGCCGAGAGCCGCATATCGTCCGTGAATCGCTCATTCAGCAGACCTACCACAAACTGCTCCTCAGCAGGATCGAGCGACGCGAGGAATCCGGTCAGGGAGGAGGATTTCTCGGCATCCACTGCGGAAGTGACGATCCTCCCGAAGATTTCTGCGCCAGGCTCGCCGTCGATCAACTTTGGCCAAGGCTGGGTTTGAATAGTGGCGCGGAGGTTCGTGTCCCGCAAAGCGAACAAACACAACATGTGCATCGCATGGGACGGGGGCTCAAATTCCAAACCCGAAGACTCCCCCGCCAACTCCGAAGTCGCGCCGCTCACCGCCCTCACCTTCGGAATCAATTTCTCGAAATCCTCTCGCAACAGCCCGATCCGCGACACGGTCTTGGCAATCGCATCCTCGCGAACCACCGGATCCTTCGCCAGCGCGATAAATTCCCCCATCTTCCGCGCAAACTGCTGGCGCACCCGCACGTCGGCATTCCCTGGCAGCCGTGCAATCTGGAAATCGAAAAACCCCGGTGCGCGGTCCACGATCTCGCGAAACGCCTCCGCGCCTCGCTTCCGAATCAAAGAATCCGGGTCCTCCCCTGGCGGCATCGTCGCCACCCGCACCAGCAGTCCCTGATCCAGCAACGCCGCCAGCGACCGCTCCGCCGCCTTCTCCCCCGCCGCATCCGCATCGAAACACAGCACCACTCCCTCCACAAACCGCTTCAACATCGCTGCCTGTCGCTCCGTAAACGCCGTTCCTTGCGGCGCCACCACATTCCGCACCCCTGCCTCAAACGCACTGATCAAATCAATCTGCCCCTCGCAGACAATCGCCGTCTTCGCATTGATCAAATCCCGCTTACTTGCGTGCAGACCGAAAAGCACATTCCCCTTTGTAAACAACATCGTCTCCGGCGAATTCACATACTTTGCCCCTGGGTTTTCACCTTGTTCCGCCTCCAACACCCGCCCCGAAAACGCGATCACCTCCCCAAAATCATTCCGAATCGGAAACATCAGCCGGTGACGAAACCGATCATAATAATCCGTCCCCTCCTCCTCGCGACCTTCCTTCATACTCACCAATCCACTCCGCGCAATCTCCATCCGGGTAAAGCCGCGCGATTCCGCCCAATGCCCAAACGCATCCCACGCATCCGGCGCATACCCCAGCGTCCAATTCACCGCCACCTCCTGCGTCAATCCCCTACCCTTCAAATAATCCCGCGCCTTCCCCGCCGCCGGAGTCCGCATCAGATTCTTGTGGAACCACTCCGCCGCTTCCTTGTGCAACTCCAGCAACCGCTTCCGCAATCGCAACCGCCCTTCGTCCTCCGCCGACATCTGCTGCTCCACAATCGCGATCCCCGCCCGGTCCGCCAACCGCTTCACCGCACTCACGAAATCCAGACTCTCATACGCCATCACAAACCGAAAGACACTCCCACCCGCCCCACAGCCGAAGCAATGATACGATTGACGCGCCGGATTGATGTGAAACGACGGCGTCTTCTCATTGTGAAACGGACAGAGCGCCTTCCAGACCGCCCCCGCTCGCTTCACTGGAAAATACGACCCGATCACCTCCACAATATCATTTGCGGCAGCGATCTGCTCAATCGTCTCTGGAGGAATCATTCCCATAAAGTCAGCGGCCTCGAATGTAGCGCAGCGCAGGAAAATAAGTTACCAAAATTCGCGATTCTGTGATTCACAAGCACTTAGCCACAGCTTGAGTTGGCGCCAATTTAGATCGAGATGACACCGCTCGACATCCACGTTCCCTCCGCCATCGTTACCGGACTCCATCGGTCAATCCATCCACGATTTGCAAATCATCTCCCAAGCGACCGATCCCCAAGATTGCCTGAACCAAGTAGAACAACTCCCGCTTTAATAGTTTTGCGCCCGCTCCGATTGGCAACTTAAGAAAAAATGCGAGGACGACCTTATCTGCTGTGTCAAAAAATGTTTACTGCCCCAAAATAGATCCCTAAACAGACCACTAAAGAACCCCGGGCAGAGAATTCACTTCTTGTGGAAATATAGCTTGTAGACAAAGCCTCGTTCTCCGTTTTTGTAAGCGATAAATTTGTTTTCATTTCTTGACGATGTACCTATCTGAAACAGAGCGGTATGCTTCTCTGAAGCCCCGGAAGTGCTCACATTTTCTTTTTGTTTATCGATCCGCACTTCCACTTTAATCCAACTCGAACCGTCTGCATCTGGGACGGTGATACCGAGTGGTAACTCAGAACCGTTACCTCTAAATGCGCCCGCACTAGTCACGGGTTTTGATTCAAAGGACCGATACATCGCAGTACAGGATATAAAATAAGGAGCATCAGCTATCGGTGAAGTTAGTATGATGACTTTATCGACAATAATGTCACCCGCAAAGGAAGTGGTTATAAATCCCGTGATGATCGTGAAGGCCAAAACAAGTAAATTTTTCTTCATAAATTAAAGGCGATACAGGGTCTTTATCGATCTCCACATTCACTCATCGCCAATTCCTGTGCAAGCAGGAATCTCGCCGGACGTAGTCTAGCATCGGGTCTTCCCCCCGGGTGGTTCCTGCTTTTGGAAAAATTCCGAGATGGGCTTGCCAATCCGCATCCGCCAATGCCTTCGCCTGCCGAATCGATTTCGATGGCTGAAATCCCCTCTTCGGTTGCCGGAGCGAGAGCGGCGAGTTAGGTTCGCGGGCCAATGCCTTTTCAACTCGCTTCCGATTATCAGCCACAAGGTGACCAAGCCCAAGCGATTGCCAAGCTGACTCAGTCGATTGAGTCGGGAAATCGGCATCAGACCCTACTCGGCGTCACTGGCTCGGGCAAAACCTTCACCGCTGCGAATATCATCCGAAATATCGACCGCCCCACGTTGGTCATGTCGCACAACAAAACGCTGGCCGCACAGCTTTACTCCGAGTTTAAGCAATTCTTTCCCGAGAACGCGGTGGAATACTTTGTTTCCTACTTCGATTACTATCAACCCGAAGCTTACATTCCACGGTCGGATACTTACATCGAAAAGGATTCGTCGATCAACGAGGAGATCGAGCGTCTGCGCCTCTCGACGACTAGCTCTTTGCTCACCCGGCGCGACGTGATCGTGATCGCCAGTGTGTCGTGCATTTACGGTTTGGGATCGCCGGAAGATTACGCGCAAATGCTCTCGCAACTCTACGTCGGCCAGCAGATTTCCCGCGAGGGGTTACTAACCAAACTTGTGGACATGCTTTATGAACGCAACGACATCGGCTTTACCCGCGGCAAATTCCGTGCGCGCGGCGATGTCGTCGAGGTTCATCCGGCGAACGTGGATGAGGACGCTTTCCGCATTGAATTTTTCGGCGACGAAATAGACCGTATTTCGCGCTTCGATCCCCTCACCGGTTCAGTCGCGGAGTCGCTGAAAAAACTGACGATCTTCCCGGCAAAACAATTTGTGACCCCAGCGGAAAAGTTGCGCATCGCCCAGGCCACGATCCGCGAGGAACTGGACGAACGCATCGTCTGGTTTGAAGCGCAGGGAAAATTGTTAGAAGCGCAGCGGCTCAAGATGCGCACGGAATACGATCTCGAAATGATTCAGGAGATGGGTTTCTGTTCCGGTATTGAAAACTACTCGCGTCACCTCACCGGTCGCCCACCGGGAGCGCGACCTGGAACCTTGCTCGATTTTTTTCCGCGCGATTTTCTGGTCGTCATCGATGAAAGTCACGCCACCGTGCCGCAGGTCGGTGGCATGTATGAGGGCGATCGGTCGCGCAAGTCCGTGCTAGTCGATTACGGATTCCGTCTGCCCAGCGCGATGGACAACCGCCCGCTCCGGTTCCCCGAGTTCATGGAGCGCACGGGTCAGATTCTCTACATTTCTGCGACGCCGGCCGAGTTCGAAATTACGAACAGCGTCGTTGGCAACAAAGAATACGTCCCGCATAAACGCGACCGCATCGGACAGGACGAGGATGTGCCTTTCGTGATCGCCGGAGCGGCACGGGTCGAGTCCACCCAAGGCGCGAGCACGGTTTCGCCAGACACCTTCGACTCCAACAAACCCGGCATGCCCCTCGTCGTCGAGCAGATCATCCGTCCGACCGGATTGTTAGATCCCCAAATCACCATCCGCCCACTCAAGACGCAGATCGACGAGACGCTAGAACTCTGCCGCGTCCGCATCGAAAAAGGCGAGCGGGTGCTCGTGACTACTCTAACCAAAAGGACGGCAGAAGATCTTTCCGATTACTTTCGCGATCTAGGTATCAAGGTTCGCTATTTACACAGCGACATCGACACGATCGAGCGAGTGGAAATTCTTCGGGCACTGCGCGCGGGCGAATTCGATGTGTTAGTCGGCATCAACCTCTTGCGCGAAGGTCTCGACTTACCCGAAGTCTCGCTCGTTTGCATTCTGGACGCCGACAAAGAAGGCTACCTTCGCTCCCAGACTTCGCTGATTCAGACGGCCGGACGCGCTGCGCGACATATCAACGGCGAGGTCATTCTTTTTGCCGACACCATTACAGGCTCGATGCAGCGTTTGATCGACGTCACCGAATACCGCCGGACGCGCCAGATCGCCTATAACACAGAGCACGGGATCACCCCAAAAAGCGTCCAGCGCGCCGTTCAAGAATCGCTTCACCTCATCCTCAAGAGCGGCAACAACAAGGGAAGCAGTTCACTGCGCGAAATGACCGGCGACTTCGATCTCGGGGAAGTCTTGCGGGAGTTAGAACTCGAAATGCAGGAAGCCAGCGCCAGCCTCGAATACGAAAAAGCCGCACTCCTGCGCGACCAGATTATGGAACTCAAAGCCGGAGCGGGCATCGACAAAATCGAACCGCGACGGCAGCCGGTGAGTTACCAAGAGGGAGGCAAGGGCAAGAAATCGGGTAAGAAGTTAGGAAAGCGCTAGAAGCTTTCTATTCATCCGGGAAAAGCGGCAGATTGACCTGACGTTCATCTTCCATCGGCGAAATTTGGATGGTCTCGCCCTCGGCTGCGGCACTGCCCAATTCCCAGAGCAGCCAGTCATCGTTCTGCACGTAGTCCTTGAGTTTATTATCCCAATGTTTTGGCACTTCGCGTGCTAGCTTTTGCAAAAATGGGAGGAGCGGATTGAGTGGAGGATGCTCGATTTCTAATTCGTCGAGCGAGGAAGGTTCCCAGCCAAAACGGCGCGCGTGCTCTTGGAATCCAAATCCATCGAAGAAGTGGCCGCCGCCAATTAGCGGCATATACCAAAGGCTCGGAATGCCGCGCGGGTTCGGCTTGATCGGCGCCTCTTGCACGAGTTTTTCGATCAGCTCTAAAGCGGCAGGATCATTTCGCAAATGCTCGCGCAGGCTTTCGAGCGCGGGAAATTTCACCGGCGGTGTGACAAACAGCACGGGCTTGTTTTGCATTCGCGAGAGGACGACCTCATGCACCGTGCCGACGCTGTAAATGTTAGTCGGAACGAAGGCGATCGTAAAATCGCTCGTGTCCACCATGCGCAAGTCGATGTGGAGTGTTTCCCAGAATTTCTCCGCGCAATTTGCCCGGGCTTCGTCGCCTTCTCGGCTCTGCTCAAACGTCCAGTCATCGCGGATGTTTATCGTGTTAATATCTTCCAATCCGTATTGATGCAGACCGCGCACTGCGGGTTTATGCCACGGATCAAAAACAACGGCACCATAGGACCGAAGGAAATCGCCTACGCGGTTGCGCCAGCCGAATTTTTTCTCGTTAGCACGGGACGCGACAAAATCCATTGGCCCCGATAGATAAACACGGGCACCGCGGAGGTAGTTATGGGATTTCATGGTCGAAGGATAACAATTCGCAGGGACCTGGCAACCTTCTTAAACTGTCCCAAGGCTCTCGTGCTGGTTTCTATCTGGAATTAAACGATCTTCTCACATCTCCTTCCCCGCGATGACAACCTCCCTCCGTCCTTTCCTTTCCGCGCTGGTTGCCCTGGCGATGTTTCATAGCGACGCCCAGGCGGGCAACACATGGACTGGCGGTGGGGCCAGTTCTAATTGGAACGACTCAGGCAACTGGGGCGGCAGCGCGCCAACCTATGGCACGCTCACCTTCGATTCTGGCGGCACTCAAGGAACAGTCAGTTCGAATAATTCGATTACTTCGATGAATCGCCTGAACTGGACGGGATCGCTCGCCTGGACCGTGAACGGAAACGGCTCAACCACGCTCTCGCTCTTCGACAATAACGGCACCCAGGCAAAGATCGAAAACCAGAGCAGCGGTTTGGTGACGATCAATGCCCCCGTCACGTTTGCGGCAAACAATACCAGCCCGGCCAACCCGTTTGGCGAAATCAACGCGGTCAACGGCGACCTAACCTTCAGCAGCGCCGCGCTGAACGTGAGCGGGTCATCCGTTAACGGGATCAAACTCTTCGGCTCTGGTCATGTCACAACCTTCAACAACACGGTTAACGCCACAGGCAAATGGATCGGGATGACCTCGCTAAACGGATCGACCCTAGCGATCGGCGGCACCGTAACCTCCGGCGATGTCTATGTCATGAACGGCGGGACGCTCGTGTTGAACAGCGGCAGCAGCCTAACCACGAGCGCAATCCGCCTTGGGGGCGACTTTGGGACTACGGGAAATCAGAACCAGACGAAGAGCGGAACGCTGCGCCTCGCGGCGCTTTCCGGCGGGCAGACTTTTTCCGGCACGATCAACGCCGTCGCGGCCAACACTTCTAGCTCACTTCTCGTGGATGTGCAGAACACCAGCGGAGTGACAACGCTCGGCGGCTCCATTTTTCTTGATAGCCCTCTGGCGATTCAATCGGCTGCGGGCGGCACACTCCAAATCACCGGTGCCGCAGTCGATGTTAAAAGTCAGCGACTTACCTTCGTCTCCGATGGCGCGGTGACAGTGACCAACGCGATTGTTAGCAGCACCAGCGCGGGAAGCGTGACCAAGACATTGTCCGGCACGCTGACCTTAAATGCGGCGGGCACCTATCGAGGCGGCACAACAGTGAGCGGCGGCACCGTAATTCTGGGTGTGGCCAATGCGCTTCCGACGGCGTCGGGAGCGCTCGCGATTGGGGGAACCGGCGCCACCGTGGACTTAAATGGCCGGGATCAAACGGTCACCGGCTTCAACGACAACGGAGGATTGACGACGGGACTTCTAACTAACACTTCCACGACCACGGCCACTTTTACCTTGAATAACACTGGGGTGGATAACTTCGCGGGTGTGATCAGCGATGGAGGCCCCGGGCAGATCCTCCGTGTGGTCAAAAATGGTGGCGGACTGCTTACGCTGACCGGAAGCAACACCTACACCGGAGAGACCGTGATCAACGCGGGAACGCTAGCCATTGGAGCTGGCGGTGCGCTCACTTCCAACGTTATGACTCTGAACTCAGGAGGAACGCTGGATTTGAATCCCGGAGGTTCTGGAGCGGTGGGAACACTAACCTTAAACACCTTAGCATTTTCTGGGACAGCGTTGAATCTGCAGGGCGGCACCATTGTTTTCGATCTCGCCAACGGAGGCACCGATCGATTGGTCGTGGCGAATGGCAACGCGGCAGTCAGCGGCACAAACTACGTTAGCATTCGATCCTTGGCGGGACTGGCTAGTTTAAGCACGGGAACTTACACGCTGATCAGTGTTCCCGGCGGCGGCCTTGAGGGCGCCTACTATTTTAATAGCGGCAGTCCTTTAAACGTGATCACCCCAAGCATCACCCTCAACGTCGGCGGAAATGCCTACCGGTTATCGCTAAATAGCACCGCAACCGAGTTGCAGTTAGTCATTGCCGCTGCACCACCAAAAGCGACGGTAACTCTCATGCCCCTTGGCGCCTCCATCACCGAAGGAGCCAGCGCGGACAATCCTTACAACGGCGGCGGCTATCGTCCACGGCTCTACCAATACCTAGCAAACGACGGGCGCTTCACGGTTAACATGGTGGGCAGTAACACGCGGCTCTTCGATTACAACGCCACTGCAGCGAACATCCTCACCACCGCAGGTCAACTCCACAACGAAGGTCACTTCGGCTCTACCACTACGCAAATTCGGAACAATCTCAACGGATTCGACAACTCGAACTCCAGTGGAAGCAACAACGGAGGCTTCTGGCTGGCTCCTGGCAACGGAGTGAGTCTGAACTACGTGACGTTGAACGTAGGCGGCAACGATTACGTTTCCAATCCGAACGACCCCGGCGTGGTGGATCGGCTCAACCAAATCATCACCACCGTGTCGGCCCTCCGACCTGGTGTTACCGTGATCGTCTCGAATCTCGCCTGGCGTCAGACCGTCGGCCCCTCTATTAACAGCCGTTACAATCCCTACATTCCTGGCATGGTTTACGATCACGTGCTCAATGGGCGGCACGTGCGCTTCGTCGATATGTATAGTGTTATGTCGCCGAACGATTCGACCGCCAACCTCTCGAGCGATCTGATTCATCCGAACCAGACAGGCTACAATCTCATGGCCGACGCATGGTGGAAGTCCTTCGCTTTTGGTGCCGCTTACTGGACGGGAAATCAGGGGGCATCGTGGAATACTCTAACGCAAGATGGATCAACCAACTGGGCGATCGATCATCCACGAACAACCGACCGCCAGGCGACACTCGATGCGGGCACGGATGTTTATTTCAACGCCAACAGTGTGCCCCTGAACACAACGGTCGATGCGAATGTCTCCATTCGCGGCCTCAACTTTTCCGCGGGAGCCAGCGCACCGGTGACCATTTCTGGCAATCGCACGATTGGACTCGGCAGTGGCGGAATGACCGTTCAGACCGGAACTGGTGCCCACACGATCAACGCCGGGATCGCGCTGAACTCCGCACAAACGTGGTCAAACATTTCTTCGAACCCGCTCACCGTGAGCGGCCCGCTCAGCGGCTCGCAATCGCTGAAACTGGTCGGCCCGTCATTCTTTAACCTGAATGGCACCAACCTGAGCACTGGCGATATTGCGATTGATTCCGGTGGCGTATGGATCGGCCCTACCGGCACTTTGTCCAGTCAGGGATTTCTCTATCTCGGCAATGGCGCATCCTCCAACGCTGGTGTAAACGCTTCTCTGCTCTGCGCTAACACCGACACGGCGGTGCCAAACGCGATTGTTACTAACAAAGCCGACACCGGCAGCGCGATTGGTTCCGGCACCCGCACCATCGGCGGGACTAACACGTCTGGAACGACCACCTTTAGTGGCGGAGTTTATATCAACGGAGGAACCGTCCTCACTTCTGCTGCAGGCGGCGTGACCGCTTTTGCAAACGTCATTGCCAACGGAAGTGACACCGGGAATGTCTCCCGGTCGATTACGATCGCCGGCGATGGAATCATCCTACTCGGAGCGGCCTCGACCTACACTGGGAGCACGAATGTGAACTCCGGCACACTGCAACTGGGTGCAACAGGAAGCCTACCTACGAGCGGATTCCTCTACATTGGAAACGGGGGAATTCCATTCGCAAATACGAGCGCTGCTTTTCTGTCCGCGAATACTACCACAGCGGTAACCAACGCGATTGTGACTAACAAAGCCGATACCGGCAGCGCCACAGGTGTGGGCTTGCGCACGATCGGCGGTGCTAACACGAGCGGAACCGTCACCTACAACGGATCGATCTATATCAACGGTGGGACGGTCCTAACTTCCGCTCCCGGTGGCACAGTGGTTTTTCTCAACAGCATCGTCAACGGGAGTGACACAGGAAATATTTCGCGGAATGTTACCATTTCTGGCGGTGGCACAATTCGCCTAGCTGGGAGCAACAGCTACACCGGCGCCACCACCGTTAGCAGCGGCACGCTCCGACTCGATGGATCGGTCGCCAGTAGTGTAACGGTGAATGCTAACGCTGCGCTGATCGGCACTGGCACCATTCAACAAAGCCTGACGATCGCTAGCGGCGGCACGATGCAACTCAACGGAGGAACTTTTACGGTCAACGGCGGAGTGACTAACAATGGATTGATCCTTCTCAGTAACGGTGCGCGTATCGTGGGAAACAGTCCATCGTTTGTGAACAATGGAACACTCGATGTGATCAATGCTGGCACCTTCACTCCCCCGCCCGGCTTCCAAAACAACGGGATCATCCTCGATGCAAGCGTGGTCAAAGTTCGGGAATTCTCCAAGAGTGGAAATGTCATTTCGGTAACGATCGATTCCCACACCGGTCACCAATATCAATTGCAAACTACCTCCTCGCTCGCAGTGGCGTTTGCGAACGTCGGAACGGCCGTGACCGGGGCAACCGGGACACCGTTGACTCTAACGGCAACGAATCTCGGTGACGTTGCCGGCTTCTACCGCGTTGTCGTTACGCCCTGAGGCTCGTTCGGTTTTTTGTGAAAATCGCACTTGCAAGCGTGGCAAATTGGTTCATCATTCCCTTCTGCTTCTCAAAAGCGGGCGTAGCTCAGTGGTAGAGCACTTCCTTGCCAAGGAAGACGTCGAGAGTTCGAATCTCTTCGCCCGCTCCATTTGCCCACACGCGACAGGATGCGTCAGGGATGGACTAAACGCCTTATTTTGAGGCACTTGTGAAAGCGCAATCTCTTCGCACTTTGCGACAGGCAGGGACCCGTTTTGACCCTCCGCGCCTAAAATCTGTGCGCGTATTTGTGTATGGTCCATCAAACGCGGCAGCGTCAGGATAGCGTCGTAGATGGGCAACTGGCTTTCGTCGGTGTAAACTTTCGTAGTCAGGTTGATATCGCTATGCCGCATCAGCTTCATTGCTACCCGTTGCGCCACGCCGTGCCGTTGCAGGAAGGTTGCCCAAGTGTAACGCAGCGCGTGGAAATCGCCATACCGCCCAAACTCGTCTTGGTATGGGATGCCGTTCGACTCCAGATCAGTCCGAAGCCGACACGCACGCGGAACACCCCGAGGGAACACGAAATCTTTCCCCGAAACGTTTGCCGGACGATGGGCTCGCAGGACTTCGCAGATTTCCGGAACAAGGGGAATGGTTTCCTCCTTCTTGTTTTTGGCGCAAGCGACACGAACCCGAACGAAAGGAACAGGATCTTCCAGCCGCAGATCGTCCCAAATCAGGCTTTTCAGCTCATCCTGTCGCAGCCCTGTTCTCGCCGCCGTGAAATAGACAATCCCTCTCCAATCGGAGCCGCTAACCAAAAGCCTCAGCTCGGCATCGGTGAACGCCCGACGCACCCGAGAAGCTTTCCCGCGCTCGTCGATTTTGGAAACGTGCTTGAGCGGGTTGAACTTGATCCGGCCCATTCGTTCCATCCAATTTAGGAAGGCGCTCGCCGCTTGAAGATAAAGGTTCAGCGTTCTCGCAGAATTCTTTTGACCCGAGCGCCACCCGATGAACGAATCTGGACTGATGTGCGAAGCCACCTTCCAGCCGCATTCTTGGAGCAGAGAAGAAACCCTCATCCGAAGCTGTCGCCCGCCTCTTCCATCGCGACCTGCCCGGTTTCTTTTCACCAGATCGGAAACGTAATCGCTCAAATGATCCGACAAAAGAGTTTTTGCTGCGTCCCGGATCACTTTCGGCTCAATAATCCCGGCCTCCTCACGCTCCTTTTCCTGCCTAAACTCTTGCGCTTTACGTTCAGCAACCTGTTTGTCCGTGACCCCTAAAGACTTCCAACGGTCAACCGCCATGTCCCCGAACCGATACCGGAGGTAATAGCAGCGCGTAAGGCTCAGAACCCCATTCTTTCGCGAGCGACGTTTCTCAATTTCAAAAATCATAACGGCCTCCATTGATTTTTGTTAGCACTTCACTCTCCCGAAAACGAACGCCCGACCTAACCTTGACTCGAGTTAATCGGCCCGCATTGGCTTCTCGTTCGACGGTCCGCAATGAGCAGGCCCATTTTTCGGCGACTTCCGCTTTACGAAGAAGCCGGTCGGTAGTGCTGGATAGTGGATTCATAGTTACCAATCTTTCTGCGATTCTTCGCGGGCTTCTTCCTCCTGCTGATCGAGTTCTTGAGCAAGCTCATCACGACGCAAGCTTTTCATATAAGCCCTGTAAATTGCGTTGTGGTCCATCTGAACACCACGATCCTGCAGCCAATTGGAAATCTCCCTGTAGCTAAACGATTTATCCCGCAAAACGCCGATGACTTGGACGTATTCTGCCACTTCTTGCTGATCCTCTTCCTCCTCCGCCATCGCCAAGAGGTCCTGAGGGGAAAAAGTCGGACGCTTACTAGCCGTGGAGATCGGAGGCTTTGAGGTTTCCAACTCGGGATTCACATTTAATTCAGAAGTCGCTTTCATCCCGCTAGATTACGAAAAATTACGAACGTGTCAAACGAAAAGAACGAAACTCTTATTAAGAATACAACACGAACGGTCCGAACAATTCCATGATGGCTCGACTTATTGTTTAGTGATCAAAAACGACCTTTTTGAGACGAATTGCGCCGGAAACACCACATTTCGCCATCACTCCCTGATTTTCAAAAAGCAAGGGTTGGAAGTTCCGAACATTTCGAACGCATAAATACGGCGGACGTATAAAACAAGCGCTTGTGTCGAAGCGAACAAGAAAGGTCTTCTAAAGTTTCTTGATCCTAGAATAGATTTCTCGCCAACGGTAACAGCATGAAAAACGAAGAATTCGAAAATCTACTAGACGAAGCGTGCGATATTCTGACGAAGGAATGCAGGGCTGGGGAACTCTTCCAAGATTCAAAATCGTTCGAGAACCGAGTACGCGAAGTTATCGGAGTTCTGATTGTAGAGTTTTCGATCGAAGTTGACTTTTCTCCTCACCCATATGGCTTCCCTGATATTGTGTTAGGAGAACACGGTATCGAAGTAAAATTCACTACCAACGATACGTGGAGATCGGTCGCAAACAGTGTGTTCGAGGGATTTCGCCGCAAAGAAGTGAAGGATATATACGTCGTATTCGGAAAAATGGGTGGAACGCCAGGTGTGCGTTGGGCTCGCTATGAGGAATGTGTGATGCATGTCAGAACGTCCCACGTGCCGAGATTCGAAGTAGATATCGACGCCGAGGAGTCATTATTTCAAAAGTTCGGGATCAGCTATGAACAGTTTTCAAATCTGCACGAGGAGGAGCGGATGGAACACGTTCGCAAATATGCCCGAGGCCGATTAAAACCCGGTGAGCGCCTATGGTGGCTGGAGGAGAAAGCCGATGAAGGGCACTCGCTCCCTATGCAGGTGAAGCTTTTTGCCAATTTGTCAGCCGAAGAGAAGTTAAAGATGCGTGCCGAGGCATCACTATTGTGCCCGCAAATCGTTGGCTCTGGTAGGAATCGAACAAAATACATTGATCCAATTTTGTATCTAATCACTTACCACGGAATCCTTGCCACTAGAGACGCGTTCTCCGCAGGGAGTGCAGCAGGACCAGAAAGAGGAGGAATCTATGTTCAGCGAGCCCTAAAGAATATTCAGATGCAAATGATAGAGGCCGCTGACTACTTGGAAGATGCTCTGTTTGTTGAGTATTGGGGGCAGAATGTTGATCCAGACAAGCGGATATCGACTTGGCTCGAAATGGCAGACGTATACGCCAAGCTAGCAACTCCTCCATGGACGCCGTCTCAAATGCTTTTTATTTAATTATCCAAAACATTCTAGTACCGCTTTGGCGACATGCCACGCAAGGACAGGTGGAACTGCATTGCCAACTTGCCGCTCTGTTTCTCTCAATCCAGAAACGAAAATAAACTTGTCGGGAAATGATTGAATCCTCGCAGCTTCCCGCATAGAAATCCGCCTATCCAACCGATAGTGAAACTGAATATTACCATGACATTCCGCGCGTATTGTATACCCAGGACGTTCTGCAAGCAGTCGCCTATTACCTTGCTCCGGGCTAATGTTTGCAGCACTCCAGATATGGTTTATCTGAGGTGATTTCTCGAGGTTTTCGAGGTCTCCTATTGCTTCGCGAGCTGTAAGCCACGTTGAAGCATTTCTCTCCGGAGCAGGAGGAACAAATGGTCTCACACCGGGAGCCGTGCCGACAAAAAACACCCTTTCACGCGTTTGTGGAACGCCGAAATCGGCCGCCCTATAAAGCTGGCAGTGAACTTTGTATCCCAAACTCTCAAAGTCGTGTAGCACTTGCCTTAGCCAACCCTCATGCCGTAGAAGGGCTTTGACGTTCTCAGCGACGAAAACTTTAGGCTTAGTCCTCCTAATACCCTCAATCATTGCTTTATATAAGCCGCTTCGATTGCCGTTTACGCCAGTGCGCTTTCCATTCACAGAAATATCTTGGCATGGGAAACCGCCTACGAGTACATCAGTGCTAGCGGGCATCGTATCTATCAAGTCCCAAATATCTCCGTGCTTACTTGCGTGTCCGAGATTGCGCTCATACGTCTTACATGCTTCACCATTGAAGTCGTTTGCCCAAACAATCTCAAAGGGCAACTTACTATAGCGCCGTCCAAATATTTCAAAGCCACCAATAAAGCCGAGGTCCATTCCTCCGCAACCTGAGAACATTGAGACTATTTTGACTCGCGTCTCTTTTCCCCGGTGACGGGACGAAACCTTAAGCCCCTTTATCGGAGGATCTTCGTTCAGAATTGAAGAAGCTATTTCGGAATACGAAATTTTTCCTCGCGGATCGTAAAGCGCTTGGGCTTTCCCCTCACAATGATTCTCAGCCGCTTGGAGAAACCAGTCTTTTAACGTGCTCCCCGAAAGAGCTAATGAAGAATAGAGGCGTCGCTTCAAATCGGGAGAAACGTCAATTACAATACGACCTGAGGAACCATGTTGTGCCATGCGCAATATGTAACGCACGTCACGTATTCCGCGCAATATTATTTTTGCGTCTAAGCTCCTGCGACCGCCTCACCCCGCCAAAGTCATCGACCTTTCCATTCCACTAAATCCCACAGACCCACGATTTCGCTACATTCCAAGGCCGACGACTTTGCCCGCCGCCCACCGGGGCACCGGCCACCAAGATTGCGCCGTTCCGCTAAAGCTTCACTCTGCAAACTTGCCAGGGGAACCAACCCACCTACCAAGGCCAAAAACCGCGCCAAGCAAGCTTGTCACGCTTTTTGCAGCCCACCTCCCGCCATTGAAGTGTGCGGCCTTTCAGCAGCCTAAGAAAAAGGAGAGGCTGCTTCAGAGCCCTTAAATGGTTCATTCGATTCGCTCATTGCCGCGAGCGCTAGAGACAGAGAGCTGTCTCCCTCTCATTTCTTGGCCTTAAGACGACGCCAGGACAAACTTGCCAGACGTCGCCTGATTGCGATGGCTGAGCAGTTTGACGTTCCACCAAGCTCCCTCTTTGGTGACATACTTCGCGCAATAGTCTGCCACGTCGTCGCGATTGCTAACAGGCTCGATCCGAGCCCTGCCATATCGATTAAACCAGCTTTTCCAGATCGTCTGCCGGGACTTGCCCTTGCAGTCACACCAAAGCGCATGGACGTGGAAACCGTCTCGACTTGGGTTCTGTTCGAGTGCGTAGAAGTAGGAAACGCCTCTCATTTCCGTTCGCATGAATTTCTCGTAACACCTTTGCGCCGACCAGACTGACGCCTCCCATGAAAACGTCATGTGCGAGATTACATCCCAAGGAGCTAGGGAATGAACCCAGTCGCCCATTTCAATGTTCACTTGCGCAGCCTTGAGCCGCATATCTACCTCTAAGTTTCGTGCATTATTCATAGTGCTTGCGTTGCTGACATTAGTACAGACCTTTCGGACAAGGATGGTTGTTGTGGGTGTGGCGGGCTTACGCCCGACACACCCACACAAGCCTTCCACGGGGCCGTCATGCGTGACCACGCTACGAACTACTCCAAGGGCAACACCGACCCCGAACGAATGATGACGCCGTTTTTAGCGTCAAATGTATTCGGTTCCATCGTGTCAAACCCGACCACTAGCTTCTGGCCCTCTGCAAACGTGCAGGGACTATCAACAGCGGCCTGTTCGACGCTTTGGATATTGCGCGGGCACCAGGTCTGAACCGTCGGCGCCTTCCCATCGGCACATTGAACTTCGTAAAGATTCACAATGCCGACGACCTTCTTTGCTTTGTTCTGAACTTCTTTGTAGCGATGAGCCACAAACTTGACCAAGACCACGCGACGGCCGGCCAAGAATTCTTCTACTGCGATTTGTTCTTTCATGTTTTTCGATTGGCTTACTTGCGCGACAGGGGACGCCACCACCTTCGCCGTTGATCTTCACAACGATCAGTTCTTTGATTGCACCAGTCCGCATTGAACAAGCGGGTGGAGTGGCCAGGAATTGGCGCAACAGATCGGCCAGGTCTGCTGCGAGATTCATTTTTCGTCCTCCTTTGAACCCATGGACGAACCGACAATGGCAAGAATCGCCGCTTGCAGCGGCAATGAGAGAGAAGACCACGAAGCGACCACCCGAGACAGGTCGAGCCCTAATACGTCCGCAATCTGTGCGCGTATTTGTGTATGGTCGCTGTTAGCGAAAATGCTAACCGTTTCGGAATCAGCTACTTGCGAATTTTCGGAGAAGAGTTCGAATCTCTTCGCCCGCTCCATTCCCCTCTTCTGGGAAATGTCCCACCAACGATCTATTCCATCCCGTGGGCTAGGACCGCGCGCAGGAATCCCTTGAAGAGCGGATGCGGCGCAGTCGGTTTGCTCCGGAATTCTGGATGATACTGGCAGGCAAGGAAAAACGCATGGCTGGGCAGTTCCATCAATTCAACGAGATCACCGTCGGGTGACGTGCCGGAAATGACGTAGCCTTTCTCCAGCAACTGGTCCCGATACTTCATATTAAATTCGTAACGGTGGCGGTGACGCTCGAAAATCTTGTTCGTGCCATAGACTTTCTCCGCCAGCGTACCCGGAGCAATTACCGTCGGCCAAGTGCCTAGCCGCATCGAGCCGCCCTTGTTGGTCACATGCTCCTGTTCCTCCAGCAGACAGATCACGGGATTTTTGCAATCTTTGTCGAATTCCGTGCTGTTGGCATCCTCCAAGCCCACCACATTACGGGCAAATTCAATCGTTGCCACCTGCATGCCGAGGCAGAGCCCAAGATACGGCAGGTGATTTTCCCGGGCATACCGAGTCGCGGCGATTTTGCCCTCGACTCCCCGGTCGCCAAATCCACCGGGAATGATCACCCCGGCCACGCCGCTGAGGATTTCGTCAGCGCCGTCGGATTCAATGTCCTCGGCATCGACTTTCAGCAGATCGACCCCGCAATCTTGGCTCGCGGCAGCGATCGTGAGCGATTCGTAAATCGATTTGTAGGCGTCTTGTAGATCGATGTATTTACCGACGATGGCGACCTTCACGCGCTTACGAGGATAGATCACGCGCTGGACGAATTTTTTCCAATCAGTCATGTCAGCTTGGGGAGTTTCCAAGCCGAGCAAATGGCAAATCGTGTCGTCGAGTTTCTCCTCTTGGAGCATGAGCGGGAGTTCGTAAATGGAATGATCCACGTCGCGGACCTCGACTACGGCCTTCCGCGGAACGTTGCAGAAAAGGGCCAGCTTCTCACGAACATCGTCTCCGAGCGGGAGTTCGGTCCGGCAAAGGAGCACCTGCGGTTGGATGCCGATCTCGCGGAGCTTCGCGATGCTTTGTTGACTCGGCTTAGTTTTCAATTCGCCGGCCGCCTTGATGAATGGCACGAGAGTCACGTGCATGAAGACCACGTTTTGTGGCCCGACCTCTAGGGCAAACTGGCGGATCGCCTCGAGAAACGGCAGCCCTTCGATATCTCCCGTGGTGCCGCCAACCTCGGTGATGATGATGTCGCAGGGCTGGAGCGCACCGAGCCGGTGAATGTGATTTTTGATCTCGTCCGTGATATGCGGGATGACTTGGACGGTTTTGCCAAGGTAATCGCCGTGGCGTTCTTTGCCGAGAACCTTCTCGTAAACCTGGCCACTGGTGATGTTATTTGCGCGAGTCAGCACCGTGTTGGTGAAGCGCTCGTAGTGCCCTAGGTCGAGATCGGTTTCCGCCCCGTCATCGAGCACATAAACTTCCCCATGCTGAAAGGGATTCATCGTGCCCGGATCGACATTTAGATACGGATCAAATTTTTGGAGCGAAACTTTCAAGCCCCGATGTTCGAGCAACGTGCCGAGAGACGCCGCCGCCAATCCTTTGCCCAATGAGCTAACCACACCGCCGGTGACGAAAATGTATTTCATAAAACGCGCCTCCTTATGAGCCAACAACCGCGCGAGTTCAAGCTCTTCGAGGTTATTTTCGCTTTTTCAGCGCGGCTTCCACAATCGGAACATCCTCCGGGGCATCGACCCCTTGAGCTTCGTCGCGGGCGATCAAGACGCGAATGCGAGCTCCGTTTTCGAGGGCTCGGAGTTGCTCAAGTTGCTCGGCTTTTTCCAGCGCGCCTTGGGGCCAGCGCACGAAGCGCAGCAGAAACTTCCGCTGGTATCCATAAATGCCCTGGTGCCGGTAAATCACCGGCGAATTTCCCGCGTCGCGTTGGAAAGGTATGCGGCTGCGGGAGAAATAAAGCGCGTCCCCATTTTTTGCTAGAACGACTTTAACCACATTGGGGTTGTCGAGCGCCAGCGGGTCGGCGAGAACCGTAGCGGCGGTGACCATCTCCGGCGGGTTGGTTCCCAAGAGTGTGCGAGCCAGACGGTCGATCAGTGCCGGATCGACGAGCGGTTCGTCGCCCTGAATGTTGAGAATGGCATCGGTCCGGAGAAGCTTTTTTGCGACTTCCGCAAGCCGGTCGCTGCCACTCGGATGATCAGCCCGAGTCATGCAAATTTCCGCCCCAAAGGCTTCGGCCACGCGCGCTATCCTGCGGTCGTCCGTAGCAATGATCACGCGATCCAATTTTCGCGCTTTCTTGCATTGCTCCCAGACATGCTGGATGAGCGGCTTGCCGGCAATTAGGGCAAGCGGTTTCCCCGGGAAACGCGTCGAAGCCCAGCGGGCGGGAATGATGCCGGCGACGCTCATTCCAATCAATCGACCAAAATGCAATCCACCGCCGATGCGAGATCCTTCGCTCGATAGTCTGGCTCGCACGCCTCGCTCTGGCCGTAGCCGGTGGCAACTAGAATGGTGCGCAACGCGGCGTTCTTTCCGCACTCGATGTCGAGCGCTTTGTCGCCAATAAACCACGAATTATTCAATTCAATATTCAGATCGCGTTGTGCTTCCTGCAGCATCCCGATCCCGGGTTTGCGACGCTCGGTCGCTCGGTCTGGATGGTCGGGACAGTAATAAGTGCCGCTGATGAGATGTGGGCCGATCTGACGCAGGCATTCCGTTTGCACAAGGCGATATTCCTCCTCAGTGATAATGCCCCGCCCGATGCCAGCTTGGTTGGTAATGATGACGAGGACGTAGCCTGCCTGCCGCAGCCGGATCAGACTCCGCGAAACATCTTCATAAACGTGCACATCTTCGACCCGGCGGCAGTAGTTCACTTCCTCGATCAGGGTGCCATCGCGATCGAGGAAAACCGCCGGTTTCCGGGGTGCATAGACCGGGGAGAAAAATGGCAGAGGTTCCACGCTGGGTGTTGCGGCCGCATCGAACGCGCCCGCCGTCTGGCCGATGGTGAGATCGGCGGGATTGGTCGGATTTTGTGAAACTGCTTCGTCCATAGCCGCAAAAGAGTCGCCCTCAAACAAACAACTCCTTTTGTTGAGACACCGGGACAGCCCCGTGCTGTTCAAAACTGGTCAATAATTCATCTGGGGTGAGCGTTGCCGTGCCGAGTTTTCCCACCACCACGCTGCTGGCGTGGTTGGAAATCTCCGCCGCCTCACGCGCTGTAGCCCCCGCGGCCAGTGCGAGGGTGAAAAGGGCAATCGCGGTGTCGCCCGCTCCGGAGACATCGTAAACTTCCCGGGCTCGGGTCGGAATATGGTAGGGAGCAGCATCCTTTTCCAGCAAAACCATGCCGTGCTCGCCCAAGGTGATGAGCAAATGGCGGGTCTGCCATTGCTCAAAAAGATTTCGGCTGACCTCGGCCAGACGCGAATCGGGAGTGAAGTCTGCATCCGGATCGTTTTCGATCACCCCGGCGCACCGAAACGCCTCCGTCCGGTTGGGTTTAATGGCCGTCAATCCCTTCCAGGCGAGCGGGTTTTTTGGATTTGGATCGGCGGTGACGATTTTTCCTGCTTTGACGATTTGTTCTGTCGCTTGCGAGACAAATTCCTGACCGAGCAATCCTTTGGCGTAGTCTTCGAAAATGACCGCATCGACGTTGGGCAACACTTCCTCGATCCGTTTGAGTGCCCGAGCCATCCATTTTTCCCCGGGAATCGTCTTCGTCTCGCGATCGACCCGGACCATTTGCTGCTGGCGGGCGACGATCCGCGTTTTCACAATCGTCTGGTAACCGGGCTCGTCAAAAAGGCAGCTTAAATCGAGTCCTAACTCGTCCATGAGACGACGGAGTTGCTCCCCGTGGCGGTCGCAGCCGATTACTCCCATGACGAGAGCGCTATCGCAAAATTCGCGCAGGTTGCGGGCGACGTTGGCCGCACCTCCGGGATAGGCCGATTCCCCCGTCACTTCTACCACAGGGACCGGAGCCTCGGGAGAAATCCGGCTCACTTTGCCCCAGATGAATTCGTCGAGCATAACATCGCCAATCACGAGGATTCGCTTTCCTCGAAAGGCTTCGATCAACTCTTTGACGCGATTTGTTTCCATCAGGCTATGTTTTTGGTTCTGAGAATTTTTGAAGTCAGTCGCTGCATTTTTTTACGTAGCTCAGGGGTCAGTTTACAGCTTCATCCGCTGGTCAACCAAGTCTGCGAGCAATCCGATACAGAGCATTTGGATGCCGGTGAGCACTAGACCGACACCAAGCAAACCTAGGTGTCCCTCGCGCACGTAGTCGAGCGTGCCCTTACCCATCCCGAGTAGGATGAAAAGCAGCGCTGGCGGCACGAAGACGTTCAGCGGCTTGAAGTAGGCGCAAATCCGAATAATCAGGAGCGTGAAGTTCACAAAATCGTGAAAGGGTCGGATGCTGCTTTTGCCGATCCGTTTGTGGTAATTGATGGGTAGAAACTTCACCCGGTAACGATTGGTTAGCATGGCCAAGGTGATCGTGGTGGTGAACGAAAAGCCGTCCGGGTAAAGTGAGAAAAAACGCATCGCCACTTCTCGGCGAAACAGGCGCAGACCGGAGTTCAGGTCGGGGATTTTCTGCTGGCTGAGATATTCCGCGAGCCGGGTGATGATCCACTTGGCGGGACGCCGCATGAGCGGCACTTGGACGACCTCGCCAGTGCGCGCGCCGACGACCATGTCGTTCTCTCCGCGCTCCTCGAGCAGACGTGGAATCTGGTCGATCGGATAGGTGCCGTCGGCATCAATAATCAAAATCCAATCATGGCTCGCCGCACGCAAGCCATCCTTGAGCGACGCTCCGTAGCCGTGGTTGCGTTCGTGATGAATCACACGCACCGGCAGTTTCGCAGCGACATCGCCCGTGCCGTCGGTCGAACCATCGTTGATCACGATAATCTCCAGTTTTTCGAAAAGCTGTTCGTGCGCGGCCACCAGCGCGACGGTCTCGGGAAGGGCGTCCACCTCGTTGTAAGCGGGAATTAAAATGGTTAGCGCGGGAAACATGAGCAAAGTGAACAATAATTGAACGGCATCCGGCGAGGCGAGTTCCTTTCCTTAAAACTTTTCCAGCCACTCAAGGTATTCGTCACGCAATTTCGCGCCGAGCGAATGACCTGGGAGCGAACGGCCTCTAAACGTTGCGATCGGTGCGATGCCATAAGCGCTGCTAGCTAGAAAAATCTCGCCCGCTGCGCCAAGTTGCTCCGGATGAAAATCGCCCACGATCGTTTCCGTGCGCGCAATGACCCAGTCCCGCATGACCCCGGCCCGCGCACCGCTGGCTACTCGCGGGGTGAGCACTTCGCCATCGAGCACCGCGAATAAATTGGCCAAGCTAGCCGAAATGACATGCCCACTCGTATTCACGAGGACGATTTCGTCTGCCTGCTGGTTCCGGGCACTACGGAATGCGGCGATGTTGGGCCAGTAGTTACCCGTTTTTTGCCCGGGTAAAAACGCCTCATGCGGCGTCTCGGAGATCGCCAACGAAACCGGAGGTGGACGTTCCAAACCCGCTTCAACGACGACGAAAATCCGTCCATTGTCTAGCCCATCGAGAAAAGCGCCGTCACCTGCCGTGATGTGAATTCGAGCCAGCCCGGCGGAAACCTCGGGAACGAAATGTCCCAGTCCCTCAGGCGGTTGCCTCAGACCGAATGCGGCGCAGCTCACTCGCAGTTTCTCCAGATGCTCTGGCAGCGAGATCAGTTTCCCGTGGTGAATTCGCACCGTGGCAAACGCGGACATCCCGTGGCGAAAACCCCGGTCGCTCAGAGGTACGCTTGTCGCCGGCTGCCATTCCCCGGATTTCCACTGATAACTCGCGATGGCCATAGGAGAAACTTGCGAAAATCTGCGCGACAACTCTCGCCTGAAACAACTACTGAATGGTTAGCTCGCGAGTGATTCCGTAACGCTCAATCCGTTTGCGGAGAGTGGCGCGAGTGATGCCGAGGAGTTTGGCAGATTTTACTTGGTTGCCCTTTGTCGTCTGCATCGCATAGAGGGTGAATTCGCGTTCCAGCCAAGGCAAAAGCTGGATACTACTGTCGGCGAGCGCTTTGCTCAGAAGCAGTTCGATCGCGCCTTCCACCGTCAAGATTCCGGAGTTCCCGGAATTGTCACCGCCCATGATCGAGTGGGACTGCGTATCGTTGATTGGTGAAGCGAGTCCCAGCGGGATGTCTTTCGGCATCAACACTTCGCTGGTCGCGAGTACCGAGGCCCGTTGGATGGTGTTTTCCAACTCGCGAACGTTTCCGGGCCAAGGATAGGCCTCGAGCACGCGAACCGCTTCCTCGGAGAGCCGGATCCGTGGCGTGTGGCGCATCGTGGAGACCTTTTGCAGGAAATATTCCGCAAGCAGTTTGATATCCTCCCTGCGTTGGCGGAGCGGCGGCAGGTGAATTCGGACGACGTTTAATCGATAAAAAAGATCCTCGCGGAAATGCTTGTTCGCGACTTCCTGCTCGAGCGTTTTATTCGTCGCGGCGATGATTCGCACATCGGTTTTCAGGGTCACATTTCCACCGACCCGGGAAAATTCGCCCTCTTGGAGAACGCGCAGGATTTTGCTTTGAACTTGGAGCGGCATGTCCCCGATTTCGTCGAGAAAAAGCGTGCCGCCGTTGCATTGCTCGAACCGCCCGACCCGCTGCGAGATAGCTCCGGTGAAGGCGCCTTTCTCATGCCCGAAAAGTTCGCTTTCGAGCAGATTCTCCGGAATCGCGGCACAATTGATCGCGAGATAGCTCGCCTCGCTCCGATTGCTGTAGTGGTGGATGGCCCGCGCAACGAGTTCTTTACCCGAGCCGCTCTCGCCCGTGATCATCACCGGTGCCTCACTGTGGGCGACGCGGCCGATCATTTTGAAGACCTGTTGCATGGCCGGTGACTGGCCCACGATACTTTCCTGATGCTGCTCGACGGTGAGTTGCGGCTTGAATTCAGTCGCGGCGCGCATCTCGGCTTGCGAGGTGAGCGCGGCATCGACAACGGGCTTGAGATTGAAGGGCAGCGCCTCTTTGCGAATGAAATCAAAAGCGCCCAGCTTCATCGATTCGATGACCGACTGGGTCGTGCCATAGGCGCTGATTAGGATGACCATCGCATTCGGATCGCGCTGGCGAATCCGAGCCAGCAATTCCATACCGCTGAATGGGAGCAAATGCGTCTCAGTGATGACCAAATCCGGCTCGTCCTTGGCAAAAATTTTCATCGCCTCATCCGCCGCCGTAGCAGTGATGACTTGCGTGGTGCTCGTAGTTAGTTGGTTTTGAGCCCACTCCAGAAAGTCGGTTTCGGGATCAACGAGTAGGATAGTTTGCATGGGTAATTCTTTGAGCTATGGCTAAATTCCGCCATACCTTCTTTCTCTATGCGTAAAATTATGCACGGCTTCCAGAAAATCTGCACGTAAAAATTCCGGCCAGAGCTTTTTTGTGACGTAAATTTCCGTGTAACTCATCTGCCAGAGGAGAAAATTGGAAAGGCGCATCTCTCCAGAGGTGCGAATGAGGAGGTCCGGATCGGGATATTCTGCGGTGTAAAGAGCGCGGTTAAATTGCTCCTCGGTCACGGGTGTTTTCGGTGCTTGCGCGATCAGATGGTTGACCGCCTCGAGGATTTCCGTCCGCGAACCGTAGCTGAGTGCCAGAATGAGGGTGAGCCCGGTGTTTTGGGCGGTGGCAGCGATGGATTTCTCGACTTGAGCAAGCGTTTTCAGAGGCAGATCAGAAATCCGGCCGATCACCCGCAGGCGGATGTTTTTTTCCAGCATTTCGGAGTGCCGAGAGCGGAGAAACTCGATCAGGAGGCGCATCAGAGCGGCCACTTCCAGCTTGGGACGTTTCCAGTTTTCCACGGAAAATGCATAGAGCGTGAGAAACTCCACCCCGACCTCGATGCATCCATCGATCACGCGCTGGACCGTCTTAGCGCCCTCGCGGTGCCCCTCCACGCGGGGCAAACCGCGCTCTCGGGCCCAACGGCCGTTGCCATCCATGATCACAGCGATGTGACGGGGTATGGAATTTCTCGGCTGGTTCATTGGAAACGCTGATATTGAAACGCCCTCCCCCGCGCCTCCAGAGAAAAGTTCGTGAAGTTAAAAGAAGATCGATTTTTTCCGCAACCGCTCGTAACTACTGACGATTTCGGAACCGGCAAGCGGGCAACGGGTTCGATTATTGACCGCCGAACCAGTTGACAAGAGACGCGCAGTGTGGCGAATTGCCATCATGGTAAAAACACAGGTTCAAATCCCCGATGCGCTTTTCCGTGAGGCCAAACGTATCGCCACTGAAAACGAAATGAGTTTCGCTGAAGTGGTGCGCCGGGGATTGGAAGAGATCATTCTGCATCATCCACCCGGGCGGGAGCGTGCCACGGAGTGGGCTATGCCTTCCGCCTATGATCTTGGCGAGACACTGGCACCGGAAGAGCAGTGGACTGCTCTTTGCCACGATTAACCTGTTATGCTCAGTTTCGACACCAATATCGCCGTGCATGCGGTCAACTCGGCTTCCCCGTTCCATGCACAAGCGGCAGACTTTATCCGGTCTTTAGTAGCTCGAAAAGATGTCGCTATTTGTGAGCTGGTGTTAGTGGAACTTTATCTCAAGTTACGCAACGAAAAGATTTTTTCCCGGCCGCTCAGTGCTGAGAAGGCGGTGGCAATTTGCCAAACCTATCGGAAAAACAGATCGTGGGTGCTCATCGAAGCTGCGCCCGTAATGGAGGAAGTCTGGCGGCAAGCTTCAGTGGTCCATTTCGCCTCCCGACGGATTATCGACCTTCGGTTAGCCTTAACCTTGCGCCATCACGGCGTGACCGAGTTTGCTACAGCCAATGAAAAGGATTTCCAGAGCGTTGGCTTTAGCCGTCTTTGGAATCCACTAGGCCCATGAGGGCTTGACTCCATCGGCTGGGAAACGAGGGCCTAGACAAAGATCTTCAACCTTCCTGAGATTTTCTAGACCGTCGAAGATCGGAGTGTAGGGGCCGTTTTTTCAAAGTCAGTTGCTGGAACGCGGTGTCTTTTCCAACCGGGCGATGAGTTGGACGGTTGGAAATTTTCAGCGTCTATGCCACAGGGCACTTGTCCCCGAGTTCGGGCGTCACTTTATTGGACGAATCGATTGCTAAAGCCGGTCGATTTGCTTTTGCAGTTTCTGCCGCACTAAGGCAAAAGCGGGGTCGGGGCTGTCGGCGCTTAAGACTACCTAAATCGCTGTTTGATAAAAGCATTCATCTCACTTGGCGCGAGGGAAGTGGACGATGCGCCTGCACGGATGTAAAACTCTTCGTCTTTTCCATTCTTTAAATAGACGGGCTGCCCGCTAGGTGTGCAATCGACGACAAGAACACGTTTTCCCTCAAAATCCTCAAAATGCGGTCGAATGTGCAGCATGCTTGAAGCGCCCAGTCTCGTTTTTAGCAGGTTTACCAAGTGCAAATTCACTTTATCTTCGTTGGGAAACTTATCCGCCTCCAAACCCAAGGCTCCACCAGCATCGCTCACGCCGATAACTAATGTTCCTCCCTCCAGCGAGTTAAGAAAAGCGGCGATGGTCTTCAATGCGGCGTGCTCCATCTTCGGATCGACTTCGTTGGTGTGCAGGTTGACGCGTAGAGTGGACTTGAACTCGGTGGTATTTCCTTCACCACCGGCCACGATTTCCGCGATTGTTCGCCGGCCCGCTGCCGCGTTGATCATGTCAAAGATTTCCTTGGTTAAAATGGGGAATGCCGCACCTTGAAATGCCTCGTCATCCATATAGCGAGTAACGATGTCGTCGTTATCAGACATCCTTTGGATCATTAGCTCTTCAATAATCTTTCTGATTCCGAGCTGAAACTTGTCGAGCGGATTGGAGAGCGCCGTATCAATGACCCGCTGGTTCTTAACCGCCTTTTCCAAGATTTGCTCAAAGAAAAGACGATCCTCATCTGTAAATGCAGTTCCGAAACGGCTGTTTAAGACATCGATAATCTCGGAGAGCGGTGCTTTCTTTTCGGGTGCCCTGCCTGTTCCCACGTCTGTTGGGCTTTTGACTCCCTCGGGCTCCCCCTCTCGCAGATTGATCGCTCCGTGCGCCACTTGCTGTAATCGGTAGTAGCGCAATGCCACTTCGTTTCCTAACTTCACCGAAACCCCACGATCGATGGGCAGATGAGGCACAAGAAACTTCCCAAAGCTCGCCAGCATTTCGAGTTCGCGATCCGCAAACGGAATAATCTGGCTCAGAAAAGAATAGACATTCACGAAGCCAAGCAGACGCGTGCGAAAGCGATCCCGCTCCCCATCCTCTTCGATTTGGTTGAAGCGGTCCACGGCTGGCTGTAAATGCAATTGCAGTTGTGCATGGTCGGCTGCCACCTGGCGGTAAATAGGTTTGTAAAAAATGCGGGCAAACGCTTCGACCTCACTCCAATGGTAGATCTGAGTTAGGTTTAACTCATGCTTGAGCATTTCTAACTGTGACGGGTCCGATGCTTCCTGCAAACTAGTCGTATCGTAGTAAGGCTTGAAAGCTTTGTAGATGTCCTCAGGCTTGTTTTCAAAATCGAGAACAAAAGGATCCTCCTTGCCTTGGATTTTGCGGTTGAGTCGAGAGAGGGTCTGCACGGCTTGCACTCCGTCCAGCCGCTTATCGACATACATCGCGCAGAGCAATGGTTGATCGAAACCGGTCTGATATTTGTTCGCAACCAAGAGAACCTGATAATCAGGCGATGCAAAGCGTTCAGGAAGCTGATTTTCGCTGATCGTTTTTCCCGTCACCGTATTGACGTTCATCGAAGGTTCCGTGTACTCCAGTTCGGTCTCGGGAACGGTGACGGTTCCGCTAAAAGCCACCAACGGGCGCACATCGGTATAGTGGTTTTCTTTGAGGTATTCCTCGAAAGCCAGTTTGTAACGAACCGCATGGAGCCGGGAGGACGTCACGACCATCGCCTTGCCACGCCCGCCGAGTTGACCCATCACGTGCTCTCGAAAATGCTCGATGATGACTTCCGTCTTTTGGTTAATGTTTGTTTCATGCAGCGACATGAACTTTGCTAGTGCTCGCGACGCCTTTTTGATAGGCAACTCAGGATCATCCTCCGCCTGTTTTTGCAGTTTGTAGTAAGTGGCGTAAGACGTGTAACGCTGGAGCACATCAAGGATGAATCCTTCCTCGATAGCCTGCCGCATACTGTAAGTGTGAAACGCCACCGGCTTTTCTTGCCTGACAGGTTTTCTACCAAATAACTCCAGCGTTTTCCCTTTCGGTGTCGCCGTGAAGGCAAAGAAACTCAGATTCGCTTGCGGTCCGCGCGATTCGACCACTGTGTTAAGCCGATCTTCCCAATCCTCATCTTCTTTTCCGTCGTTACTCGCACCGAGGATCTCTTTCATCTCTCGCGAGGCGTCGCCGGTTTGGCTGGAATGCGCCTCATCCACGATCACAGCATATTTCCTCTGGGAAATGGCTTTGCTCCATTCCTTGGCAGATTGCTTCTGTTCCTCGCTGGCCTTTTCGTGGCTATCCGCTCCGGCGGCGTGGAGTAGCCCACGGAGAACAAAAGGGAATTTCTGTAATGTCGTAATGACGATCTTCGTCCCGTCGATCAAGGCCGCTGCCAGTTGCTTTGATCTGGCCTCGAAAACACGGACACGGATAAGGTGTTAGATTTGGTTGATGGTTAGAGACTGGTTGAGGTTGTGTTCAAAGTCCAGAGGCGATTGATAGTCGAGGGAGGAATGAAGTCTGGAAGGGTTGTAGAAGGTG
>JBBRPA010000002.1:0-116790 GCA_038228695.1 Chthoniobacterales bacterium | reverse complement strand
TAGCCTGCAATCTTCTGACACCTGCGGAAAGCGGGAATCACGGGGGAATGTATCCCAACCTATTCGATGCCCACCCTCCTTTTCAGATCGACGGGAATTTTGGGTTCACCGCTGGATTGGCTGAAATGCTGGTCCAGAGCCTTCTGGCTATCGAGTCATCAATAACAGCCGGACTTCCTCATTCACCTACTTCCCGCCCTTCCTTCGTCATGGCCTAATGGATCCGTCAGCGGTCTTTTAGCGAGAGGCGGGTTTATAATAGATATGACTTGGAAAAAAGATATTCTTAGCTCAGCCTCAATCTTTTCCAGAAACGGTGGTAACTGCCATCTACTTTTGGGTAAGCGTTTGGTAAATTATGTCCTAAAACCCCACGAGACACTGGTCCTAGGTGCCGATCTTACACGCCAATAATTTGTATCCGTAACATTCCATCTCTGGGTTAGCCGCCTGATTCTAACACGACTTAAATCAAATTTTCCTTATAATAGAAATAACCGCCCTCCATCCCTCATCCTGTCATGACCTTCAAAACATCCCTCGTTATTGTCTCTCTCGTTATTAGTATTCTCATGGGTCTGTTTTTACACAAACAGAGATCTCCATCTGGAGGATCGACAACAAGTGGCCAGAAACGCCCACTTATTGGTCTGTCGCTAGACACGCTCAAAGAAGAGCGCTGGCAAAATGACTCCAAGTTGTTTCAGAAGCGCTGCGCTGAACTTGGAGCAGACGTACTAGTGCAGTCCGCCAACGGAGATGATACTCGGCAAGTAAACGATGTTCAGTCACTCATCAGTCGCAAGGTGGACCTCATAGTCATCGTTCCGCACGACGGCGACGCTATGGCAAAGGGGGTGCAGATCGCCCATGATGCAGGCATTCCGGTGATTGCCTATGATCGGATGATTAAAAACTGCGATCTCGATGTGTATCTGAGCTTCGACAACGTCAAGGTTGGCCGACTACAAGCGCAATGGATTCTGGATCATCTGCCCACACCTGGAAAAGGGCGCATTGTTCTCGCCAACGGTTCGAAGACAGACAATAACGCGTTCCTTTTTCGGAAAGGCGCAATGGACGTATTCCAACCGTTGATCGATAAGGGCGATGTGAAGATCGTGTGGGAGGATTGGACGGAAGATTGGAAGCTGGAGAATGCTAAGAAGATCGTCAATGCGGCCATTAGTAAACTTGGCCGGGACGGATTCGACGCCATCCTTGCAGCGGCCGACGGCGTTTCCGGAGGTGCTATTCAGGCCCTGAGTGAGGAAGGTCTCGCTGGTAAAATCCTCGTCACGGGACAAGATGCCGAACTGGTGGCGTGCCAAAGGATTGTGGCCGGGACGCAGTCGATGACAATTTATAAACCACTAAAAAAGCTGGCCTCGAATGCCGCTGAGATCGCGGTGAAGATGGCCAAGGGCAGGCCGATTGTGGCTACGCAGGTGGTGAATAACGGGCAGATCGATGTGCCCTCGGTTTTGGGCGATATTTTTGCCGTCGATAAGTCGAATATGATGGAGACGGTGATTGCCGATGGCTTCCAGAAGAGGGAAGCTGTTTACGGAAAATAAACTGCCGTTTCTCGCGATGAACGTCTTACTTTCTGCCGAAGGTCTGGTGAAATTATTCCCCGGCGTGAAGGCGTTGGACGGGGTGAGCTTCGATCTGCGGGCCGGCGAGTTGCACGCGCTCTGCGGGGAAAATGGAGCAGGCAAATCGACGTTGATTAAGACGCTGTCGGGCATTCATCCAGCGGGCAGTTACGAGGGCGTGTTGCGGATGGGTGAACGAGAAGTGGCGTTTGCGAACTCGAAGGAGGCCGAGCTAGCAGGAATCGGGGTGATTTATCAGGAATTGGCGCTGGTGCCGGAGATGACGGTGGCGGAAAATATCTTCCTTGGCAACGAACCGAAGCGTTTCGGGGGCCTTTTGATCGATTGGGACCGGGTGTATCGTGAATCGAAGACTTTACTCGACCGATTTGGTCTCGAAATCGATCCCGCTGCAAAGGTGCAAGACCTTGGCGTGGGGCATCGCCAGCTCGTCGAAATCGCCAAGGCGCTCTCGAAGGAATCGCGCATTCTTATTCTCGATGAACCGACTGCCGCGCTGACGGAACAGGAGGTCGATGTGCTCCTCGATATGCTGCGCGACCTGAAAAAAAGGGGCATGGCATTGGTCTATATCAGTCATAAACTCGACGAGGTCTTTGCCGTGGCCGACCGCATCACGGTGTTGCGCGATGGCAAAAGCATCACGACGCTGGACGCTGCCGAGACGGACAAAAACGAGGTGATCCGCCACATGGTGGGTCGTTCGATTGAGGATCTGTTTCCCCGTCGCGTGGGCAAGGTCGGTGAATTGAAGCTGGAGGTCAAAAATCTGAGCGTGAAGCATGATGGTAAGACGCGATTGCGAGAGATTTCGCTCGAAGTGCGTGCCGGTGAAGTCCTTGGCATTGGCGGTCTGATGGGTGCGGGAAGGAGTGAACTGCTGATGCATCTTTTCGGCGCTTACGGCAGTCGCATTTCTGGCGAAGTGAATCTGAATGGTACGCCACTCACTGCCAAATCGCGGCCCACGGATTGCATTCGGCGCGGTCTGGCTGTGGTCAGCGAAGATCGCAAACGCTACGGGCTGGTGCTGGATCAATCCATCGGCTTTAACATGGCACTATCTTCGCTCGGAGAAGTCACCCGCCACGGCCTGATCCAGAAGCAACCCGAGGAGGAAAGAAACGGAAACTACTTTCGCTCACTGCGGGTGAAAGCGCCGGGACTTTCCACCGGAGTGGGCACTCTGTCCGGCGGCAATCAGCAAAAAGTCGTGCTCGCGAAGGCATTGATGACTGGACCGCAAGTGGTCTTTCTCGACGAACCGACCCGTGGCATCGATGTGGGTGCAAAACTGGAAGTCTATGAGCTAGTCAACCGCCTCACTGACGAAGGCAAGGCCGTTGTATTAGTCAGCAGCGAACTCCCCGAACTCATGGGCATGAGCGACCGAATCGTGATGCTCGCCGACGGACAAATCGGAGGCACTTTTACGAAAACCGAAGCCACTCAGGAAAAGCTCCTCGCCGCCGCGATGGGTAAAACTAACTAAAATTCCCCTCCATTTCATTTCCCATGACCTCGCAAGCTCTCGCTCAAACCAACATTCAAACTCCGAAATCGAAAATCCCCTTTCGCGCTCTCGCCATGCCTCTGGCGTTGCTCGCCATCTTCGTCTGGTTTGCGGTGCAGTCCTCCGCTTTTCTTTCCTCGCGCAACCTTTCCATGTTGGCCATCGAGGTTTCCATTACCGCGGTGCTGGCCTTGGGGATGTTTCTAATCATTTTACCCGGTCACATTGATCTATCTGCCGGGAGCGGCGTCGGCCTGATCGGTGGGCTCGCTGCGGTTCTCGTCTTTGAGCACGCCTGGCCTGCCCCGCTGGCGATACTCGTGGGTGTGGTTGCGGCGGCGATCATTTGGTTGGCGATGGGTTCGATCATCGTGCGTGAACGTGTGCCTGCATTCATTATTACGCTCGGTGGTTTGCTGGTATTTCGTGGTTTGCATTGGCTCGTCATTCATAACGCCACAGTGCCTGTAAGTCGTGGGGGCGAGGTCAATTTGTATTCAATGCTAACCACCTATTACCTGCCGCCCATCGAGGGTTACCTGCTGGCCGCTGGTGTGGTCATCGCCCTCACCACCGTGCGTTGGGCCGAATACCGGAGACGCCAAGCCGCTGGCAACGACGGCGAACAAATCTTTCTGACCACTTTCGTCGCGGCTCAGTTGCTCTTCCTCTTCGTTCTCATTTGCAACGCCTATCGCGGCGTTCCCCTGCCCGCTCTCGTGCTCGGAGTGGTCGCTTTTTTAGTTTATACCCTCACAACTCAGACGCCGTTTGGACGTTATCTTTACGCCATCGGAGGAAACGAGGAGGCCGCGATCGTGAGCGGCGTTCCCGTGGCAAAAGTGACGACCTGCGCGTTTCTCCTCATGGGGCTCATCGTCGCCATCACGGGTTTCCTGCAAACCGCCTACTCCGGTGCGAGCACGACCACGGTCGGCTCCCTCATGGAACTCGACGCCGTGGCCGCCTGTGTCATCGGCGGCACCAGTCTCAAGGGCGGACGAGGCACGGTCGGAGGTGTGCTCCTTGGGGCGCTGATCATGGCCGCTCTGCTTAATGGCATGACACTTCTCGCCGTCAGTCCCGAATCGAAATACATCGCCCGTGGTCTCGTTCTCGCTCTAGCTGTCTGGGCCGATGTGCGTCTTTCAAAACGCTAATTCCTTCTCCATTATCAATAATTCCATCCGAAGCGATGGCCTCTCAAATAGTCATACCGTTTGCACGTCGCATTGAGTAAATTTCCCTCGGCTCCATCGGAGCCATATCTTTATAGAAAACAAAAGGAGAGGGATGAAGGTAGGTGCGACCTCTGGTTTTCGGAGGCTTACCGTTAGATGTCGGTCCTTCGGACCTCTCGTTCTTACCCGCTGAGTTTCTATAAATAGGTCAACCCTAAAGGTTTTAAGGAGCCAAACATAATACCATTTGCAGTGGGCAAATGGTATCAAACGGTTAACAAAAGAAAAAACGTCCTGGTTTGACCAAGGGCAGTTTGGGAAAAGAAAGGCAGCCTTTCTCGCTGCGCTCGGCTCCATGACAGGCTGCGGGATGAAAGTCTGGATCGGAAACTTTTTGGCGACATGCGTGAATCACAGATTGTCATCGAGCAATGGAGAAGTTAGTATATTTAGATGCGGTTGCACAGGTCTTTAGAATTTCAGAAGCTTGGTAAGGCTGTGACAGCAGGAGCGAACAAGTTTGCTGGGACTACTTGCCCCCCTGCGCCGCCCGCCGCCGAGGCGTTTGAGGGAATTAAAAGCAACCGCTAGCAATGAAAATTAAAGAAGAAGACAAACCATGAAAAATTGCAGGATCACTCTTATAAACGTCTCACTTTTGGGGTCAGGTCGCATCCCATGGCTATGAAAATCAACGAAGAGATCCAGAACGGACAGGCCGCTCTTGGCATCGAACTGGGGTCCACTCGCATCAAAGCCGTCTTGATCGGGTCCAACAATATACCCATCGCCTCGGGCGGTTATGATTGGGAAAATAAACTTCAGGACGGCATCTGGACTTATCCACTGGAAGAAGTCTGGCTGGGCATTCAGGCCAGCTTTGCCGAGCTCCAAAAAAACGTGCAGTCGCAGCAGGGCGTCACCATCACCCGCCTGAAAGCCATCGGCTTCAGCGCGATGATGCACGGCTACCTGGTTTTCGACGCCAAAGGCAACCAGTTAGTGCCTTTTCGGACGTGGCGGAACAACCGGCAGGCGGCTGCCTCGGAGAAACTCACGGAGCTCTTCGACTATCCGATTCCGCAGCGCTGGAGCATTGCTCACCTTTACCAAGCCATCCTCAATCAGGAGAAACACGTGGGCCGTATTTCCCATGCAACGACCCTCGCTGGCTATGTGCATTGGAAGCTCACGGGACGGAAGACGATGGGCATCGGGGAAGCATCCGGCATGTTTCCCATCGATATCAAAACGCAGAATTTCACCGCCGAACTGCTGCGGAAGTTTGATGCGCTGGTACACAACGAAGTGCTCGACTGGAAGCTCCAAGACATTCTCCCTGAAGTCCTGAATGCGGGGGAGCAGGCAGGCGAACTCACTGCCGAAGGAGCGTCGTTGCTCGATCCTTCCGGTAATCTCCAAGCGGGAATTCCCTTGTGCCCACCCGAGGGCGACGCTGGCACCGGCATGGTAGCTACTAACAGTGTCACCGTGCGCACCGGCAATGTTTCCGCGGGCACCTCGGTGTTCGCGATGGTCGTCCTCGAGAAGGAGCTCTCGAAGGCCCACCACGAGATCGATCTGGTCACGACGCCAGACGGAAAACTTGTCGGCATGGCTCACTCCAATAACTGCACGTCGGACTGCAACGCGTGGATCAGTCTTTTTGGCGAAGCCGCAAAGGCGCTGGGTGCGAATTTTTCAAACGACGACCTCTACGGCACGCTGCTGAGGACGGCGCTGAAAGGCGATCCGGATTGCGGCGGACTGCTGACCTACGGGTATGTCTCCGGCGAACATATCACCGGCTTCAGCGAAGGGCGGCCGCTCTTCGCTCGTTCACCAAACAGCACATTTACCTTGGCAAATTTTATGCGCGCCCATCTGTTTTCGGCGCTCTGTGCTCTGCGCACCGGCTTAAACATCTTGATGGTGGACGAGGGCGTCGAGGTGGATGAAATCCGCGGACACGGCGGACTCTTCAAAACGGCGGAAGTCGGCCAGCGCATCATGGCGGCCGCCACCAACAGCCCGGTCTCGGTCCTGGAAACGGCGGGTGAAGGAGGTGCCTGGGGAATCGCGCTCCTTGCCGCTTTCATGACCCGGCAGAACAGGCAGGAGTCGCTGCCCGAATTCCTCCATCCGATTTTTGCCGGAAAGATAAGTGCAGCTGTTCAGCCCGATCCCGCCGATGTCGCTGGATTTGAACGCTTTTTCGAGCGCTATCACAAGGGCTTGCCCATCGAGCAAGCTGCGATCAATTCCCTTTTATGAAAAACGTCCCGTCTCCCGAAATCTGGTTCATCACTGGCACGCAACATCTTTACGGTGAAGGTGCGCTCAAGCAGGTCGCCGCGAATTCGCAAAAGATCGTCGCTGAGCTGAACGCCTCCGGCACGCTTCCGCTGAAGGTCGTCTTCAAGCCCATTCTCACCCGGCCCGAGGAAATTCGCGCTCTCTGCCTGGAAGCCAATTCCGCGACAACTTGCGGCGGCTTGATGATCTGGTGCCACACTTTTTCTCCATCGAAAATGTGGATCGGCGGCCTCTCCGTGCTACGCAAGCCAGTGCTCCACCTCGCCACACAATTCAACCGCGATTTGCCGTGGGCGGACATCGACATGGATTTCATGAACCTAAATCAAGCCGCGCACGGCGACCGCGAGCATGGGTTCATCCACACCCGGATGCGGCTCCCGCGTAAAGTCGTCGTCGGCCACTGGAGCGACGCGGAAGTGCAGGAACGCGTCGCCGTTTGGATGCGCGTGACCCGCGCTTGGACGGATTGGCAGGCAGGAAAATTCGTCCGCTTCGGCGATAACATGCGCTACGTCGCGGTGACTGAAGGAGACAAAGTCGCTGCCGAAGCGAAGCTAGGTTTTTCCGTCAATACACACGGTGTCGGCGATCTCGTCGCGGTGATGAACGACGTGAGCGACTCGGCGATCACGAATCTCTGCGCCGAATATGAGGAGCTTTACAGCGTCGTCGGCGAACTAAAAAAAGGCGGCGCACGCCATGGGTCGCTGCGCTACAACGCGCGCCAAGAACTCGGCCTGCGTGCCTTTTTGGAAAATGGAAATTTCCTCGGCTTCACCGATACTTTTGAGGATCTACATGGTCTCACGCAATTGCCCGGCCTCGCCACTCAGCGCCTGATGGCCGATGGCTATGGCTTCGGCGGCGAAGGCGATTGGAAGACGTGCGCGCTCGTCCGCGCCATGAAAGTGATGGACGCAGGGATGCCTGGCGGCACGTCCTTCATGGAGGATTACACCTACGAATTGAACCCGGCAGGCCAGCTCGTGCTCGGCTCGCACATGCTGGAAATCTGCCCCTCGATTGCTGCGGACAAGCCGAAACTGGAAATCCACCCGCTCGGCATCGGTGGCAAGGACGACCCGGTTCGGATGGTTTTCGACGCCCACGAAGGTGCGGCGATCAACGTAGCGATCATGGATTTAGGAAACCGTTTCCGTCTGCTCGTCAACGAAGTAGACGCCGTCAAGATGCCGCACCCACTGCCGAAGCTGCCTGTGGCGCGCGCCGTCTGGAAATGCAGACCCGATCTCAAAACCGCCGTTGCCGCCTGGATATACGCTGGGGGCACACACCACACGGGCTTTAGCTATTCCGTCACGGCTGAATATATCGAAGACCTCGCCGAAATCGCGGGCGTGGAAGTCGCGATCATCGATGCGAAAACTACCGTGCGCGATTTCAAACAAACGCTCCGCAACAACGAGCTCTACTACCACATCGCACCGGGACTCGGGCGACTGTAAACACGATGAGCGCTTATCAGGACATTAAGGAAGAGTGCTTCGAGGCGAACCTGCTTTTGCCCGAATACAAGTTGATTGATCTAACTTTTGGCAACGTCAGCGTCGCTGATCCAGCAAAGGGCGTCTTCGCGATCAAGCCCAGCGGCGTCGATTACAAAACGATGCGGGCAGACGACATGGTGGTTTGCGAAATCGGCGAAGACAAAATCGTCGAGGGCAAGCTGCGTTACTCCTCCGATACACCGACGCATCGACGGCTCTTTCAAGCGTTCCCCGGCATCCGCTCCGTCGTCCACACGCACTCGCGCCATGCAGTGGCTTTCGCACAAGCCGGCCGCGCAATCCCCTGCCTCGGCACCACGCATGGCGACTATTTTTACGGCGAAGTGCCAGTGACTCGCCCGATGACGCCCGAAGAAATCCAGAGCGCCTACGAATGGGAAACCGGCAACGTGATCGTCGAACGCTTTCAAAAGGCAACGCCCGCGCTCGACCCTACGCAAGTGGCCGCCGTGCTCGTTTACAGTCACGGCCCGTTCGTCTGGGGGCCAAGCGGGAAAAAAGCTGTCGAAACTGCTTTTGCTTTGGAGATTATCGCAGAAATGGCGCTGAAAGCGATCCAGCTAAATCCCAGCATTCAACCTGTGCAACAGCCGCTGCTCGATAAACATTTCCTCCGCAAACACGGCGCATCCGCCTACTACGGACAGAAATAGATTTCTGAATCCCAACTAAAAACACCCTACACATCAAAAATCAAAGCCATTACTAACTGGCTTGGCGCAGATGTCTTGAAACTCAGTCCTGGAATAGATTCTTTCGGCGGCCCCACGCGCGAAGCCATTCCCTGCATCAATCGTCTCTCCATGCTCGCGGAAACCGGCATGATCTTTTCCGAGGCGCATGACCACGAAATCCGCTTTGGCTACACTGAGTCCCTGAAAGACATGTTGCTCCAGAACGCGAAGTATATATGCATCATCATGCATGATAGATCAATTTTCTCCACCGGATCTTTCCAGGTACGAATGCGCCGGACTCCACGGTTGCTTCTCGCACATGACCACGGAACAACTCGTCAACTGGGTGCTATGCGCGATTTCCTATACAGAAACAACAACGACTACGCTTGGTTAGAAAGAAATCTCTCCACCCTCCTCACCTTTCTCCGCTGCCCTCAACCCACTCGCCCTCGCTGCCGACCGCGTCCACGCGCATTGGCAACAATCCCCTGGTTGCGGTGCCATGGCGATGTGTGATCAAATCCAAAGCGACACTGGCGTGGCCATCGGCAGTAAATACTACCCCGGCATCGTTACGGCCACACTTTGCCTAACTGAATAACTTTAACACTCAACTAAACCTAACATCCAACCATGAAAATAAACAAAAACACCTTCGGCATGGGCGACCGCTTCGCACATGAAGGCCACGCACAACTCACTGCCATCGTGCAGGCAAAGGCGGCCGGACTAGACATCTATCCCATCTGGAATAAATCCAATCGAGAGCACACCATTGTCGGCAGTAAGCCCGACGATCTCCGCGTCGAAGCCGATGAAACTGTAGCCGCACTCAGTTGGTTAGGTGATTACTATGTGGACGCCGATCACATTGGCCTAAAAACCGTGGATTGGTTCATCGCTGGCAGCAACCTCTACACTCTCGACGTGGCCGACTTCACCGGCAAACTGGCGGACGAAGCTAGCATCGAGGCTTTCGTTGCTAACATGGAAAAATATATCGGTGTCCTATCCATCCCCGGCATCGCCGAGCCCTTCGCGCTCACCGAGGACGCCGTGCGTGCCGCCGCGCGGAAGTTCCTTTTCGCGATGCAGGAGGCAGCCCGCATCCACCGCTATATTGTGGAGCAAAAAGGCGCGGAACATTTCGTCACCGAAGTCTCCGTGGATGAGACAGATTCTCCGCAAACTCCCGTCGAGCTTTTCCTCATCCTCGCCATGATCGCCCGCGAAGGAATCCCCGCGCAGACCATCGCACCCAAGTTCACCGGCCGTTTCAATAAAGGCGTGGACTACGTCGGCGACATCGCGCAATTCGAAAAAGAATTCGATCAAGACCTGAGCGTTATCGCCTTTGCCATTGCCGAATTTGGTCTGCCCGATTCGCTGAAACTCAGCGTCCACTCCGGTAGCGATAAATTTTCGCTCTACCCGATCATCAATCGCCTCATTATAAAGCACTGCGCGGGACTGCACGTCAAAACCGCAGGCACCACATGGCTCGAAGAAGTCATCGGCCTCGCCGAAGCGGGCGGCGATGGACTTCAACTTGCCAAAGACATCTATGCGGGCGCATTCCCTTACGCCACCGACGTCATCGCGCCCTACGCGCCGGTTGTGGATATCGACATCGCCAAACTGCCCTCGCCCGACACCGTCGCGGCATGGACCAGCGAGCAATTCGTCAACACCCTACGTCACGACCAAACCTGCCCAGCCTACGATGCGCAGTTCCGGCAGTTTATCCACGTCGCCTTCAAAATTGCCGCCAAGCTCGGCACGCGCTACACCGACGCCCTGAAAACGCACCGCGCCATCATCGCGCGCAACGTCACTCACAATCTGCTCAACCGACACATCCTCCCTCTCTTTTCCTAACCTATGAAAACCCGCAAACTCGGTAACACCGGCCTCGACGTTTCCATCCTCTCCTTTGGCGGGTCGTCGCTGGGCGGAGCCTTCCGCGACATTGATGAAAGCGAAGGCATCCGCACCGTCCACACTGCCATCGATCACGGCATTAACCTCATCGACACTGCGCCGTTTTACGGCCTCACCAAAGCGGAGACTGTGCTCGGCAAAGCGCTCCGGGAAATCCCCCGTGAAAAGTATCTGCTCGCCACCAAAGTCGCCCGCTACGGCTACAATCAGGAGGACTTCGATTTCAGCGCTGAACGCGTCACCCGCAGCGTGGACGAAAGCCTCGCGCGCCTCGGCGTGGAGCACATTGATTTCATCCAAGTCCACGACATGGAGTTTGGTGACATGGAGCAGATCGTAAATGAAACCATCCCCTCGCTCAAAGCCGTGCAAGCCACTGGTAAAGTGCGCTTCGTCGGCATTTCCTCTCTCCCGCTCAGACTGCAAAAATACGTTCTCGACCGCACATCGGTGGATCAAATCCAATCCTACTGCCACTACTGCCTGAACGACACCGCACTCGCGGAGATGCTGCCCTACTATCGGGAAAAAGGCGTTGCCATCTTTAGGAATCGGGCCGGATCGATACGACCCTGTGGATTACCCACCGAGGTCGCTTTGAAAACATCGTCACCGATTTCCCCGCTTGGACTAAACCCGAAACTGGCGTCATCAAAGCCATGATCGAGCTCTAGTTATACGACAGCTTCCCGAGCAACGTAAATTAGGAAAAGTGGAAGTGCTGAAAGGCGGCGCTACCAGTGGAAAAACCACTCGCGGAAGCTAGGCTGAAGAAGCCGACTTTCGCACCGATCCAGCCGCCTTCCGCCGCTCGAAAATCAGGACCTATTTGGACAAATTCGTAGTCAAGGGTGGCGGCGAAGAAGCTGCAATTGGCGTCTGTATCGACGCTTTCGGCGAGGCGCAGTTGCGGCTTGGTGGCGACGCCGGTGAGTAATGGCTGGGTCTTGCCATGTTTCCTCCTTGGTTGATGTTGCTCCCGAGACCAAGTGAGACTCGGCCCGGCTGATGGGTAACCAAACTACCGTTAAAGTCTTCGACCGCGCTTAGAGGCGGCATTTCGCATTAGGGCGCGCATTGAGTGCATATAAAGTGCACCTACTCGTTATTTTGCTGTTTCTTGCAGGATAGGTTGAGAGGTTCGGCGCCCCTCCGCTCCACTACTTCATCACTTGAAGTGGATAATATCTCGCCGCGAGGTGTGTTTAAGCCATCGCGTCATTCCTAGAGACTTAGACTTGACGGCAGGAATCCTGACTTCCATTATTTGTCTTTCATCCAAACTCTATGAATTCCCCCTCGCCCAAGTCGTCCCTGTTTGTCACTCCCGACGGTAAAAATGTATTTGTCACTTTTTTGCTCGTTAGCTCCCTTTTCCTACTCTGGGGCTTCTGCAACGGGATGATCGATGTGATGGACAAGCATTTCCAGAGAGAGTTGCATCTCACGCTCGCGCAGTCGGCCTGGGTGCAGTTTGCCCATTATCTCGGCTATTTCCTGATGGCTTTGCCCGCTGGCTGGCTGGCGGGTAAACTGGGCTACAAAGGGGGCATCATCACCGGCTTGCTGATGGTCGCGGTGGGTGGCTTCTGGTTTATCCCGGCGACGCATATCGCGTCATTCTGGGCGTTCCTCCTAGGGGTGTGCGTTATCGCCGCTGGGCTAACCTTTCTGGAGACGATCGCGAATCCCTACACAACCGTGTTAGGCGATCAGAAATTTGCCGCCACGCGCATCAATTTGGCGCAATCCTGCAACGGCATCGGATGGATTTTCGGTCCCATCGCGGGCGGGATGTTTTTCTACGGCAAAGATGCCACCGGCGCGAGCACGGGCAGCGAAACTCTCTGGATTCCCTACGCAGCCGTGGGCGTGGTGGTGATCGTGCTAGCGATCATTTTCTATTTTGCCAACGTGCCGGACATCAAGGTCGAGGACGATTATCATCTCGACGATACTTCGCCGGGCGTATCGCATTCCATCTGGTCGCATCCGCATTTCGTGATGGCGGTCGCCGCGCAGTTTCTCTACGTTGCGGCGCAGTCGGGCATCTTTAGTTTTTTCATTAATTACATGACAACGGAGGTGCCGCCTCTGCCGGAGGCTTGGACTTCTGGTTTTCTAAAAAACTGGTTTGAGATCGGCGCGAATGGAACTTTGCAGTTGGCTGATAAAGGTGCTGCCAACCTAGCGTCGCTGGGCTTTTTCTGCTTCCTCGCCGGGCGCTTCTCCGGGGCGGCGATTTTGAAAAAATTTCCCGCGCATTCCGTGCTGGGACTTTATGCATTCATCAACGTCATCATCTGTCTGCTGGTTTTTCTCAAGCTGGGTTGGATCTCCGTAGTCGCCGTATTTATGAGCTATTTCTTTATGTCGATCATGTTCCCGACGATCTTTGCCCTAGGAATCCATGGCCTTGGCGTTCGTGCCAAAAAAGCGTCCGCATTTATTGTGATGGCAATCATGGGAGGAGCGATTCTGCCCAAACTGATGGGCTATGTCGGGGACAAATACGATATGTCGCGGGCCTTTATTGTGCCTTTGGGTTGTTTCGCTTTTGTGGCCTTCTACGGCTTCAATTGGCTCAGACTCAGCAAGTCAGAATCTGTTGTCGGTGTGTCAACCAGCGGCGGACACTAGGTCCGAGTTTGCCCTTGGGCCGAATGCCGGTTGTGGCTGGGTCCGTCTATTTTGGGAGCACATTTGAGGCCCTAGATCGTTCTCCATTCCGCGATTTTTATCGCTAGGCAGTAGTGCGCATAGAAAAAAGGGAGCATCCTAGATTTCCCCGACGCGGATGCAGGCAGCGAGTTGATGAGACTTGTGCTGGACCAGAACGGGTGGCCGAATTTTGCACGGCTCAATGGCGTAAGGACAACGCGGATGAAAAGCGCAACCTACGGGTGGATTGATCGGGGACGGTGGATCGCCGCTCAGGATGATTCGCTGGCGATTTTTTTCCCGTTCCGGGTCCGGGATAGGAATCGCGCTAACGAGCGCTTTCGTGTAGGGGTGCAGCGGTTTTTCGACGACTTGGACAGCCGGTCCGACTTCGACAATTTTCCCCAGATACATTACTGCGATCCGGTCGCTGATGTGTTTGACGACTGAGAGGTCGTGCGAGATAAAAATAAGCGTCAGGCCACGTTCCCGGCTGAGCTTTTGCAGAAGGTTGATGATCTGAGACTGGATGCTAACATCAAGGGCGGAAACTGGTTCGTCAGCGATAATTAATCTAGGTTCTGGGGCGAGTGCGCGCGCAATCGCGATGCGCTGACGCTGGCCACCGCTGAACTCATGCGGATATTTACGCATGAGGTTAGGAGACAGACCGACGGTTGTCATGAGCACGGCGACCGCACTTTCCAACGCCTCTCCTTTGATCCGCTTTCGCGTGCGAATGGCTTCGGCGAGCGTGTCGAACACCGTCATGCGCGGGTTGAGGCTCGCGTAGGGATCCTGGAAGATCATTTGAAAATTGACCCGCTGGCGACGGAGAAGTCGCTGGGAAACGCCGGTTAATTTTTCTCCTTCGAGTCGGATGGTGCCGGACGTGGCCTCGAGCAGGCGCAGAATGGTGCGGGCGAGCGTGGATTTTCCACAGCCGGATTCCCCAACCAGACCGAGGATTTCACCCGCCTTTAGAGAAAGCGTGACTCCGTCAACGGCTTTGACTTGACCAGTCACGCGCCGAAGCAGAGCACCGCTGTGGAGCGGAAAATACATCCTTAGATCCTGAAGTTCCAAAAGTGGTTTGGCGGCAGACATGGGTTAAGCTTTCAGTTGGATTTCGCCACGTTGCACGCGCAGACAGGCAGTGGAATGATTAGGCTTTTGAACGAGCAATTCGACGGATGTGTTCCCACAAACTTCAATCGCATAATCGCACCTAGCTGCAAATGGACATCCGGCAGGCAACCGTGCTAGATCCGGTGGGAGTCCGGCGATCGTGTAGAGTTCGGCATTCTTCGGCTGCAGCGCGGGGATACTTCGCTGGAGCGCCGCATTGTAGGGATGCAGCGGATCACGAAAGATTTCCGTTGTGGTCGCGGACTCCACAATCCGCCCGGCATACATCACGTTCACCCGGTCACAAAAGGAAGCGACCACGCCCAGATCGTGCGTGATGAAAATCACTGCGGTGCCGAGTTCTTTCTGTCGTTCACGAATAAGTTCGAGAATCTGCGCCTGCACGGTGACGTCGAGCGCAGTTGTCGGCTCGTCAGCGATGAGGATTTCCGGCTTGCCAATCAAGGCCATCGCGATCATCACGCGCTGTCTCATGCCTCCGCTGAATTCATGCGGATAGAAATGAATCCGTCTCGACGCGTCCTGAACCCCGACTTCATCCAAAGCGATGATGGCACGTTTCAAAGCGGCGGATCGGGACATTTTTTCATGAATGAGCAATGGCTCAACGAGTTGTTCGGCGACCCGCAAGTAGGGGTTGAGCGAGGTCATCGGATCCTGAAAGATAATTGAGATTCGTTTCCCTCGGATTTGGTTGAGGCGTTTTCTGGAACAGTGGAGCAAGTCGGTTCCGTCAAAGAGAGCGGTTCCGCGTTCGATGCGGCCCGGCGGCATGGGAATCAGCCCGAGTAGTGAATAGCATGTGACTGATTTTCCTGATCCAGATTCCCCAACAATCCCGAGCGTCTCACCCGGTTCGAGCGAAAAACTAACATCTTCCACCGCCCGGACGACGCCGCCGCGGGTGTGAAATCTGGTCGTGAGATGGGAGACTTCTAACAGTGACATTGGGCTAGTCTTTGGAAGCGCGCGGGTCGAGGGCGTCGCGGAGGCCGTCGCCGAGAAAGTTCAGCGAAAAAAGGGTGAGCGAAAAGAGTGCAGCTGGAAAAAGCAGAAGCCACGGAGTCGTTTCCAGCGTCTTGGCCCCGTCGTCAATGAGCACGCCCCAACTACTCATCGGAGGCTGCACCCCGAGGCCGAGAAAGCTCAGGACCGCTTCCAGAAGCATGACGTTGGGCACCGTCAGAGTGGAGTAAACGATCACCGATCCCATCACGTTCGGTATGAGATGGCGGAAAATAATGTGTAGCCTGCCGAGTCCAAGCGAAATCGCCGCCTCGATGAATTCACGGTGTTTCAGCGCGGTCACCTCGCCGCGCACAATGCGGGCCATGGTCAGCCATTCAACCGCTCCGATAGCTAGGAAGAGCAACCAGATGCTGCGTGGAAGGAAGACCATCAGCAGGATAACAAAAATCGTGAATGGAATCGTATAGAGGATGTCCACGATCCGCATCATGGCGGTGTCAACATTCCCGCCTAGGTAGCCCGAGATTGCCCCGTAGAGCACGCCGATCAAGATGGAAACAGCCGTGGCCGCCAATCCCACGCCGATGGAAATGCGTCCTCCATACATGAGGCGAACTAACAAATCGCGCCCGAGCGCGTCCGTCCCGAGAACGTGATGCCGCGTGGAGCGCGAATAGGTATAACGTCCAGCTTGGACCGTTTCACGGCGTTTCAATTTTTCCACCTTTTCTGCGACCTCCTGCCGGCTCAACGAAACGAACGCGCTTTCATCGATCATTTTGGAGAGCGGAATGTAATCCGTGCGTGGTTCGCGGCTTTTGTTTCGCGTGAGATCGCGCGCAAAGATCAACTCGCCTGGCCGGCTGGACTGGAGGGTCCGGGCCTGTTCATCGAATTTGTAGGGAACGAAAGACGGACCCAGCAAACAGAAAAGTGTGATCAGAATGAAGTTAACCAAACCCAGCACGGCCAGTTTGTTGCGTGCGAGCCGATGCCAGGCATCGCGCCACAAGGAAGTGCCGTGTTCGATCTCGGATGCAGCGGTCATTGCCGAATGCGTGGGTCGAGCCATGCGTGAATGATGTCCACGAGCAGATTAAAAAGAACGATCAGCACCGCGTAGAAAATGACCGTCCCGAGAATGAGCGAATAGTCGCGGTTGAACGCGCCTTTAATGAATTCGTTGCCCAGACCGGGAAGCTTGAAGACTTTTTCCACAACGAACGAGCCCGAGATGAGCCCGGCTAATGCGGGTCCGAGGAAGGACACCACCGGCATCATGCCACCCTTCAGCGCGTGTTTCCAAATGACCCGAAAGCTCCCCACCCCTTTAGCGCGGGCGGTGCGGATATAGTCCTGATTCAAAATTTCGAGCATGCCGCTGCGGGTCAATCGCGCGACGTAGGCGCCGTAAAAAAGTCCTAGGGTGAGAGCCGGCAAAAAAATCGGGGGCAGCCAAGCATTGCCGGATTTTTCTAGGCCGAATACGTTACCCCATTTGAGCCAAAGCCCAAAGACGATCGCCAAAATGGGGCCCATCACGAACGTGGGCAGGCAGATGCCGCTCATTGCGAAGGACATCGAAAAATAATCGGCGAGAGAGTTCTTTTTCACCGCAGCTAACACACCGAGCGGAATGCCGATAAACAGCGCGAGAAGCATCGCGAGGGAGCCGACTTGAAGCGAGACTGGGAAGGAGCGGGCAATGACTTGGTTAACTGATTCGGTCGGATAGGTAAACGACGGGCCGAGGTCACCGCGAAGGACAAGATTTTTGAGGTAGAGCAGGTATTGCTGAAGAAGTGGTTTGTCGAGCCCGTAGTAGGCGTTCATTTTCGCCATCACCTGGGGCGCGACCTTACGTTCTGCGCTGAAGGGGCCGCCCGGTGCTTTTTTCGACATCCAGAAGGTGACCGTGATGACGATGAGCAGCACTGGCACTAACTGAAGCAACCGCTGTAAGGTGAACTTGATCATCGTAAAACAGGTAGAACAAGCTTCCAGCTTGTTGGGGTGGTGACAAACAAGCTGGAAGCTTGTGCTACCCTATTCATTTCAAATCGATGTATTTAAAATTATGGTTGTCGAGCAGGAGTGAATTCCAGTTTACGACATGCGCACTTTTTAGATAGACGCGGGTATACCAATAAATGGTAGCGAACGGCGGATTTTTTAGCAAAATCGTTTCGGCTTTTTCGAGGAGCGCAAAACGTTTCGCCTCGTCTGCCTCAAGGAAGGATTGCTTGATCAGGCTATCATACTCCGCGTTTGACCAACCGGTGTTGTTGTTGCCGTTACCGGTGGTCCACATGGTTAGGAAAGTGACGGGATCCATGTAATCACCGATCCAACCGGAGCGCGTGATGTCGTATTTCATATTCGTCTGGGAATCTAGGTAAACCTTCCATTCCTCGTTGCGAATGCCGATATCGATGCCGAGTTCCTGCTTCCACATTTGTTGGATCGCCTCGGCGACAGTTTTGTGCGACTCTGAGGTGTTGATTAGGATTTCATATTTCGGAAAGCCTTTGCCATCCGGATAACCCGCCTCTGCGAGGAGCTTGCGCGCTTTGTCTGGGTCGTAAGACATGAGTTCAGGTGTTTTGTAGCGCCCCATTCCCTGCGGGGTGTAGCCGAGCGCCGGGAGTTGTCCGCCACGGGTGATGTTTTCGACGATCGAGTCGCGATCGAGAGCAAGATTAAGAGCCTCGCGCACACGAACATCTTTTAGCGCTGGTTTGTTAACATTGAGTCGATAGAAGTAGGTCCCAAGATAGGGATCAACCAAGATCAGGTCTTTGTTATCGCGCCGATACCCGGGGATTTTGTCGAGCGGCACTTCGTTGGTAATATGCAAATCGCCGGCGCGAAACGCGCGCTCCTCGGTATTCTGGTCCTCGATCGGGTAATACTGAATACCGTTGAGCTTGACGGTTTTCGCATCCCAATAAAGAGGGTTGCGCTCGACCGTGATGACCTCATTGACTTTCCATTCCTTCAGCTTGAAAGGCCCGTTGCCAACGAAATTTTCTGGCCGGGTCCATGCCGAGACACGGTCGTCGATTTTGCCAAATTTTAGAATCGTCGCGGGATGCACCGGATACCACGAGTAATGGGTCAGCGCGGAGAGGAAATACGGTGTCGGGCCAACCAAAGTAATGCGTAGGTTCTGGTCATCGAGCGCCTTAACTCCGACCGCATCAAAGTCGGTCAACTTCCCTTTGTGGAAATCCTCCGCACCTTTCATAATGTAGAGTTGGTCAGCATAGTCCGCGGCTAGATTCGGCGAGAGGATGCGGTGGAATGAAAAAACGAAATCAGCAGCCTTTACGGGGTCGCCGTTGGACCACTTTGCCCCATCGCGGATGTGGAAAGTCCACTCGCTCGCATCTAAGTTGTGCTCCCAACGATCAGCCATGCCTGGCTCGGGCAACGCTTGATCCGTCGGATGATAGGCAATCAAGCCCTCGATCAACGCACTAATAATGTGATTTTCGGTGACACCCCGGACGGTGTGGGGATCGAGATTCTGCGGCTCCGAGCCGTTCCCGAAGAGGAGGATTTTATCCTTTGCGGCGCGGTCGGCTTTCGTTTCGGCCATCGCTGGTGCGGCGAGGGCGAGACAGATCAGTGTGAGAAGAAGTTTCCGAACGTGCGCTAGTCTCATTTTGATTTTTTTGTTTTCTTGGGATCCGGTTTTTCTACACCGATGCCGATTGATTTAAGAAATGGCTGGATGGAACGCGGACGCCCCAAGAAAGCCTCGATAGAAACGTTAACATCGCGCGAGTCCCCCTGTGCATAGATCTCATTCCTCATCCTCATACCGGCATCCCGGTCGAGAAATCCGCTAGGGGCTTTTTCAAATACGGTGGCCATATCCGCCGCGATGGCGTCGGCCCAAGCATAACCGTAATAGCCGCCGTCATAGCCATTCAAGTGACCGAACGATGCCACCATCGCGGTGTCTGGCGCGACGGGCAAAAAGACATCACCGAGGATTTGGTTCGACAGAGCCACAACGTCGAGTTTTTCACCAGGTGCATGCGGCCCGTGCAAGACCAAATCAGTGATGCCGAAAGACAATTGGCGCCGGTAGGTGAACCCGGCTAGCGCATACTTTGCGGCTTTCATTTTCTTGATGGTGCCTTCTGGAAGCTGCTTCTTCGGGTTGCGATAATCGGCAGCAAACGTGTCGAGCACCGACTTGTTCCAAACCCAGTTTTCTAACATCTGGGAGGGGGCCTCGACGAAATCCTGCGGGACGCTTGTGCCACTGAAGCGTGCATATTTCGCTTGGGTCAGGATCGTGTGCATGGCATGTCCAAACTCATGGAAAAGCGTCTCCACCTCATCGTGCGAGAGCAGCGATGGAGCGTCCTTGCGCGGAGGTGGGAAGTTGCAGCAAAGCGCCGCAGTCGGACGCTGGTAAGTGCCGTCGGGCAGGAGTTTGCCCTCGATCAAGCCGAACTGCGCGAAGTGATTGTATTTCCCCTCGCGCGGAAACATATCGAGGTAAAACAATCCGAGCGGGGCCTTTGTCTTCGCATCGGTCACCGCGTAGAGCTGCAACCCGTCGGTCCACGCATAATCGAGCACGACCTGCTCCAGCTTGATTCCGAAAATCCGCTCGTAAACTCCGAACATTCCTTGAAGAACTTTCTCGTAGGGGAAAAAAATCCGCAGCGACTCCGTATCGACTTGGAATTTCTTTTGCTTGAGTTGGTCCGCGCAATAACGCCAATCCCAGATGTTAACATTCTGCGTCTCGCTGTTCGTATCCGCCGCTTTGATTGCCTTGAACTCCGCCAGTTCCTCATCAAATTTCGGCTGGAGCCCCACTTTTAGGTCTTGCAGAAACTTCAGAGCAGTCTCTCCATTTTTCGCCATGCGCCGCTCGATCTGAAAATCGTCCCAAGACTTGTAACCCAACGCGAGAGCAATCTCGGACCGCAGATCGACCATCTTCTGAATCAGCGCCACGTTTTTTTCGCGGGCCCGATTGTCGCGCGCCAGATAGATCTTTTTGCGGGACGCTTCCTTCACGCAATTATCGAGCACGCCTAGCGCCTGAAAAGTCACGTTGGCATCGATGGTAAATTCATCGTCGCCGGTCTTGACTCCCGGTGTCTCCAAAACGCTAACCGGCACGCCCTCGAGTTCTGCTTTGGTGAATTTTACCGGAAAAGTCGCGTTGGCAATATTAGTATCGAAATCGGTGCCAACCGCGGCAAGTTCCTTGCGCAATCCCTCGACCCGTTTCCGTTGGTCAGGCGGCAACGCTAGACCCGCACGCGTGTAACCAAGCAGGGTGTCTTCGATCAAGCGCTGGTCCTCCACGTCGCCTGCGGGCTTCGTCCCGGCGAACGCTTTTAGCACCTTGTAAACATCCTCGCGGTAATCGGTGCCCACTCCCCACTCCTCAAATTTTTTGATCGCCTCCGTCGCGGCCTCGCGCATTTTCGCGTCGGGATGCGTTTCCTTGATCCAAACAATCCGGTTCGCCACACAACCGGTATCGAACGCGATCATGTCCATCTCTTGAAACGTGTTCACAAACGTCGCGTCGGTCGGAGTTAGAGCCGCAACCAGATCGAGGCGTTTGTTAGCTGTGCCGATCACCTTGTCCACCGCCGCACTCACCTGCTCGGGCGTCCGTTCCCACTTCGGCAACGCGAGCACGGCCTTGTATTGGACGGCGGCCAATTGCAAGTCTTCTAGCTTTACCCCGACGGGAGTGGGCGAGGGTTTCGGCTCCGCGATCATTCCCGGAAGAGTTAGCAACAACATGCCCGCAGTGATGGTTAGATGTTTCATAAATAATGTGTGGGCTGCGGCAAATTCGCGCAGGCCCGGAGACCTTAGAACCCTTTCAAAGTGAAATCAGGATTGTCGCGCGGTCTTTTTGCCGAAGGCGCGGATCTTGTCGCGCAACTCAGCGGCGCGCTCGTAGGCCTCGAGAGAGATGGCCTTCTCCATTTCTCGCTGCATCACCTCGAGTCGGGTGACCGGGCGTTTCCGGCTAATTTCCTCGGCCCACTCATCGAGAAAACCGATCTCGGGACTCTTATTTGGAAGGTCCGCGGGTTCGACATCCTCCATCACCTCCGCAATCGCGGCGCGCCCTTTGGCAATCTCTCGCAACGCACCAGCGAAATCCTTTTTCTCCAGCCGGATAGCCGCTTTCGCACGGGTGTTCATCATGATTACATAGGGCCGAAACTGCTCGAAAGACCAGCGGATGTCCTCGTTATCGGTGCACCGCGAAACAAACGAAAATAAATCGAGATTGCGCTGCGTGTCCCGGATCACGTTGAGGAAATCGTTGATCTGAAAAAAGCTGATGTAGCGATGGTAGTACTGGATGCCCTCTTGCTGGAGTTCGCCGCATTCATCGGAAGAGAGAAGGTAAACCTCACCCTTGGCCTCGATGCGTTTGGCCTTGCGTTGGTGCCAGACAAGGAGCGACTCGGCGTTGTGGGGACGGCGACCATCGGGACGGCCATTGACCTCCATTTGAATCAGGCCGAGATCGATCCGGAGTTGCAACTTTTCCTTTTGATCGTTTCCGACGATTTTTCGAACCTTGATGTGCCCGGGCTCGTGCGGCCAATCTTCCAGTAAGTTGTCGAGATCGTTATTCACGTAGTCAGTATCGAAAGCGCCACCCCCTTTGTCAACGAGGAGTGATGACGAACGCTCCCGCTGATCGCGAGCGTTTCCCCTGCCCTGTCCGGATGACATGCTCCCGGTTTGGAAACATTTGCGCGATTGATTGGCACCTGCGCCTTTGGTGTTTTTAAATCGTCAATGAGGTCCAATCATTTTACGGTTGCGCATGATTTCCCTTAAATCCGCCGGGCTCCTAGCTGGGGCATTGGTCGTTGGAGGAATTCTTGGCCGGGTAACCAGTCCCGGCCACAGCCCAACGGCAGCCGTCGCAGTGGCGGCAAATTTTGTCCTCGATAACGACGCTGCACCCGCCCGGGCAATCGATCCCGCCAATGACCCGGGCACCTCCCGGGCTGTCGCCGACATCACCCCGGGCCGCGAATCACCCAAGCAGGATCGCATTCCCTCGTTGGTTGAAATCCTACGCGCGTCGAGCAACCGGAAAGTTTACGAAGACGCTCGCCGTTTCGCGCAAAGTCTCGACCAAAAAGCCACTCTGGCGGCGCTCCAAGAGGTGCAGACGCAGCCGAGGGGCAATGCGCGCAGCGCCCTCTATTTCAATCTCGTCTCGCGCCTTGCGGAAATCGATCCGCGCGCGGCGATTCGTTATGTCGATTCGCAAAAAGGCGACCGCGATTTAACCGATAACGCTTACTCCAGCATCGTCTCCGCTTGGGCTGACTCCGATTTCTCCGCCGCCAAAGCGTGGGTCAATTCCCTGCCCGACGGCACAGCTAAGAATCGCGCCCTGAGCAGTCTCATCAACACCCTCGCCGACAAGGATCCGGACGGCGCTCTGAAAATGGTTCTCGCCCTACCAAAAATTTCTGGCGGAAGCTATAACTTCGCTTGGGCCGTCTTTGGACCCTATTCCCAGCGCAACCCAGCGGAGGCCGCCCGTCGCGCAGCCGCTTTGCCGGGAAACGAGTTCCGCCAGCGGGCGATCGGGATCGTGGCCAGCAATTGGAGCAACACCGATCCCGGCGGCGCTCTGGCTTGGGCGGAAACGTTGCCGGCGGGAAATGTGCAGCGCCAAGCGATTAGCAGTATCGTCTCCAACTGGTCACGCACCGACCCATCGGCGGCGGCGGAGTTCGTCGCGAAACTTCCACCCGGGCAAACGCAGCGCGATTCGATCAATAACCTCGCCTCCAGTTGGTCGCAGCAGGATCCCGAGACCGCTCTGGCTTGGGTCGCCAAACTCCCGGCAGGAAACGCACGTGAGAATGCCCTTACGAACGCCATTTCCCAATGGGCGCAGAACGATCCAAATAAGGCAGCCGATTACGTCTTGAGTTTGCAAAGCGACAAACGCTTTGACAGTTACCTGCAATCGCTCACCTACAGTTGGGGCCGCAACGACCCAGCAAAGGCTCTCGCTTGGGCCCGAACCCAGACCAATCCCGCCGTCGAAAAAAGTTTCATTCCGAACCTGCTCGGCCAATGGGCGCAATTCGAACCCGAAAAAGCGGCCGCGCAAGTCAACGCCTTGCAAAGTCCCGAGGCTCAAAAGCAAGCCATCGAACAAATCGCCAGCAATTGGTCGAACTCCGAACCGGAGCGGGCGATTGCGTGGCTGACGCAAATGCCGGAAGGTGACAACCGCGAAAACGCTCTCCGTAATGCCGTCTCCAACTGGTCCCGGGAAAACCCGGAAAACACCTCGGCCTGGCTCAATAAAATCCCGGTTGGAAAAACTCGCGACTCTCTTATCGCCACGTTCACCGGCAACATTGCTGAATTCGACCCCGCTTCCGCAGCCACTTGGGCGAGCTCGGTGACGGACGAAAATCAGCGCCGCAGTTCGATCCAAAGCGTCCTCTACACTTGGGCTCGGAGCGACAAAACAGCTGCCCAACAATGGCTCTCGAGGCAGGCTAACTTACCGCAGAAGGACCTCGAAGCCTTCCGGCAGCAGATTAACAACGCAAACTGAAGGCCGTTTCGTGGAGCTTTTTTCCACAAAAATCCGAAATATTTTTTACCGGCTCCGGACTGGTTGGGGGCAGTCCGGACCCCGGCCGTAAGCTGGCGGTAGACCCAAGAGGAAACAGGGCCAACGGAAAACCAGCGCGTAATCAGTTGAGCCAGAGGAGTTTGCCGATGGCAACGACTAAGCACAGGATCGGACGAAGCGCATTTCGTCTATCGGTTCATCCGCGACAAGCCGGTTTCTAGCATTCTTCCATCTGAAATCGTAGGGTGAGCGGTCTTGACTCCCCGGGGTTAGCCCGTAGTCTCACTCGGCTTCTAATCTCGGAGAGCCCCAGATTCATCCTAGTGAAAACGATTTTTCCCCCTTTAAAAAGCTGGTGGAGTTTCGTCCGCAAACGCAGATTCGCTATGGCCCTGCTCGTGCTTGGATTCGGTCTTTTGGTCAACCCATTTGTGCGGGCCGGTTTTGACCTGAACAGCAACGGGATGGACGACGTCTGGGAGCAGTTTTACAACGCCTCCACTCTGCTCCCTAGCGCGGACGACGATGGCGACGGAAAAACCAATCTTCAGGAAAGCCTCGCCGGCACAGATCCGCGAAATGGGCGATCGCTGTTTGCCATTTCCCAAGCGGCAGTGAACGGCGCGGATGTTTTGCTCGGCTGGAATACGGAGCCGGGCAAGGCTTACCGAATTTTGGCCACCACGGATCCTCTAGCTAACCCTTGGCTACCAGTCAGCGGGCTTCGCACCGCCACCGCTACCACCATGCAGGAAACCGTCCTCGGCATGGGAACGGGCGGAAAATGTTTTTTCCGGGTAGAAGTTCTCGACTCGGATACCGACAGCGACGGCGTATCGGATTGGGATGAATTGCATTTGCCCGGCTTTAATCCCGCAGCGGACCAAAGTCGGTCTCCGGGAACCAATGACTTCGTTTCGCTGAACGCCCTCTTTAGCGACACGGCCAGCACGGTCACGATTAGCGCGACGACTGCCTTGGCTGCGGAAAAAGAGGGCGTGAATGGAGTCTTCCGCGTCAGCCGCACTGGCGGATTAAAGGCGCTCACCGTGCCGCTAGTTTTTTCCGGAAGCGCCAACCCGCAAAAAGGCTCGGCCACGCCCGATGATTACACCCTCGTCGACGGCGCAGGCCAACTGCTGACGGATTCGGTCACCATCCCGTTTGGGGGGACGTCGGTGGACATTATCGTCCGCCCGGTAAAAGACGCCCTTGTCGAAGGGCCCGAGGCGCTGACTACGACAGTTCCACCGGGAATCAGCTTCGTGGTGGGCGGTAATTCCAGTGCGTTCGTGACCATCGCGGATGCCGCGAATTTTGACCTGAGCGGCGACGCAGTCGATGACGTCTGGGAACAGTTTTATAACGCCTCCGGACTGCTGCCGAGCATGGACAGCGATGGCGACGGAGCGACCAATTTTCAGGAAAGCCTCGCTGGCACAGATCCGCGAAATGCGCGATCACTCTTGGCCATTTCCAAAACCGTCGTCAACGGCACGGATGTTTTGCTCGACTGGAATACGGAACCGGGCAAGGCCTATCGAATTTTGGCAACCGCCGATCTAGGGGCCAACTCCTGGCTTCCAGTCAGTGCGATTCGCGCCGCCACCGCTACCACCATGCAGGAAACCCTCGTAGACATGGGCGCGGGCAAACAATGTTTTTTCCGTGTGGAAGTTCTCGATGCAGATACCGACAGCGACGGCGTATCGGATTGGGATGAATTGCATTTGCCCGGCTTTAATCCTGCTGCAGATCAGAGCCGCACGCCGGGGACAAATGACCTAGTGTCGCTGACCGCTCTGTTTAGCGACACGGCCAGCACAGTCACGATCACCGCGACAACTCCCCTGGCGACCGAGAAAGAGGGAGTGAACGGAGCCTTCCGCATCACTCGCTCTGGCGGATTGAAGGCGATCACTGTGCCGCTGGTTTTTTCCGGAAACGCCAACCTGCAAAAAGGCTCCGCGACGCCCGATGATTACACCCTCGTCAACGGCGCAGGTCAGCCACTAACGGATTCGGTCACCGTTCCGTTTGGAGCGACGTCGGTGGACATCATTGTCCGCCCGGTTAAAGACGCACTGGTCGAGGTGCCCGAGGCTCTTACCGCGACAGTTCAGCCAGGATCTGGCTTCGTGGTAGGCGGTGATTCTAGTGGCGCAGTGACCATTACCGACGCCGCAAACTCCTCGGCCAACGAGCGCTTATTTCTTGCGTTTCCATCGTCTACGACCGGCTCGACTGCTACCGGAGTGTCCACCATCCGCCTGCAAGGCGACAACACCACTGGCATGGTCGGACTCAACTTCAGCGGACTTTCGAGCGCGCAGACCACCTCGTTTCTCAGCCTCAACAACAATGGATCGGGTGTGTATGTGAAGGGCCTCCCTTTTGGGCAAGTGACGGATTTTTCTTGGTCGGTCAAGGCGGCCGGGTTTCTGGCTACCGACCAACAATTGCTTGATGCATTGTTCGCGGGCAACCTCGGGGTTGTCATCAATTCGACTGCGAATCTGATGGGAGAAATTCAGGACAATTACACTCTCGTCACTGGCTCGATTAATCCCCCGGTCACGCCCGCCACACCGGCGATCGAAACACTTACCGGCGACGCTCTGCGGCGCGATGTGGCGCGTTTTCTGACCCAATCAACTTTTGGACCGAACGAGACGGAAATCGCCTCCCTCGCTTCCCAGATCGAAACCACCTACGCGGGCGACCGGATTGCTGGTTACCGGGCTTGGATCCAAGCGCAGTTTGCTCTCAACCAAACCAAATTGGAAAACCTCACCTTCGCTGCCGACGCTCAGGAATGGGCTTTGCGCGGGACCGATCCGATCAACTACACCAGCACGACGGGCGAGCCATTTTATTCTAACAAACGCCGCGCTTGGTGGACGGTCGTCGCGGGAGCGCGGGACCAGTTGCGCCAGCGGCTCGCATTTGCCTTGAGCGAAATTTTTGTTATCTCGGAAAAGAACTCGACCGTCAGTTCGCGGCACTACGGAGCGGCGCGCTACTACGACACTCTCGGGGCTCATGCGGACGGGAACTATCGCTCGCTCCTTCGAGACATTAGCAAGAGCCCGATGATGGGTGTTTATCTCAGCCATTTGCAAAACCAGAAGGCAGTTCTCGACGCAAGTGGCGCGACTCTGATCAGCCCGGATGAAAATTATGCCCGGGAAATCATGCAGCTCTTTTCCGTTGGCCTAGTGGCATTGCATCCCGATGGCAGCCTGAAACTGGCCTCCAACGGTCTGCCCACCCCGACCTATACCAACGCCGACATCACCGAATTGGCGCGCGTCTTCACCGGCTGGAGTTTCAGCAAGAAAATCAGCAGCAAGGCCACTGGCTATCTCACGCAGGACAACACTACGTTCGCCCAGTCGAATGGACCTTCGTATTTCCAAGATTCGTGGCTTTACCCGATGATTAATTTTTCTGCCTACCACGATATTGGCGCGAAGACGGTCCTCGGCACCGCGATCCCCGCCAACCTCGATGGCGAGGCGGATTTGGGCGCGGCGCTCGATATCCTTTTTAACCACCCCAATACGCCGCCTTTCATTTGCCGGCTGCTCATCCAGCGATTGGTCACATCGAACCCCAGCGCAGGTTACATCAACCGCGTGGCGCAGATTTTCATCAACGACGGCACCGGCACCCGAGGCAATCTCCGCGCAGTCGTCGAGGCGATTTTGCTCGACCCGGAGGCGCGCAATCTCGCACCGACCGAAAACATCGGCTACGGCAAACAAAAGGAGCCTCTCCTCCGTTACGTGCAATTACTCCGGGCTTTCTCGGCCTTCTCGATGCTGCCTCTTTCCGATTTGACTCCCTACGGCTATCCCTCGACTCAACTCGCCAATTTTCCAAACGGCACCACTCGGCTGCGCTTTTCCAACACCGACTCGACTCTTGGTCAGACGCCTCATACGGCACCGTCGGTCTTCAACTGGTTCCTGCCCGATTACAGCCCTGGCGGAGCCATTTCTTCAGCGGGTCTCGTCGCACCCGAGATGCTCATCACCAACGAAACGCAGACCATTACCGCGATTAACTACACCCGCACCCTCTTGAACACGTCCACCGGCCAGTCCGGCACGGCGCTCGTTGGGGCGACTGATTTGACCCTCGATGACGTCCGGATCAATCGGACACCTTGGGAAACAATTTACAACAACGAAATCGCCGCTGGAAAAACCGTCACCCAAGCTGTGACCACTCTGGTGGACCGCCTCGACATGCTCCTGATGGCCGGCCGTCTGAGAGCCAAATACAGCACCGCTGCCGCGCCGAATCCCCGCACCTCGATTATCAATTCGGCCTCGACTTGGCTAACCACGGGCTCGCCAACCACGAGCGATCGGGTGATTAATCTTCTTTACCTAATGGGCGATTGCCCCGAGTTCCAGCACCAGAAATAAGGATTCACCATGAAAAAATCCAACGACCGCGAAATGGCCGTCACCCGCAGAGCATTTCTGCGCCAGTCGTCCTGCGCTGCACTCGGCATCACCGGTGTGGTCAACACGCTTTCGCAACTCACGCTCACCCGGGCCGCACTCGCGCAAACGACCATTCCGTCCGATTACAAAGCCCTCGTGGTCCTTTTCCTCTACGGCGGAAACGATTCAAACAATATGCTCATTCCCCGAATGGGACACCCGGCTTACAACGATTACAAAAACGGCCGGGGCGCCCTCGGCATTCTCGATTCCTCCGACCCAGCTTACGTCGCCGGGCGTCCCGCCTCGATCGCCCTTTCCGGTGCGGGCGCGGGTTACGGCGTGCATCCCTCGCTTCAATCGCTGGCCAGCTTGTTTTCCTCGGGCCAACTTGCTTTCGTTACCAACGTTGGCACCCTCGCCTACCCGATCACGCGAACCCAATACAACGCAGGGACCGTCCCTATTCCGGTCCAGCTTTTTTCCCATTCTGACCAGCAAATCGAATGGCAAAGCTCTGTCCCCGACAAACCCTTCCAATCCGGCTGGGGCGGACGCGTCGCCGATCTCCTCAAGCAAAAAGGTTTCTCAGGCGACAAAGTCTCGCTCTCCATTTCCATCTCCGGAATCAACAGCCTGCAAGTCGGCTCCGATGTCATCCAATACAGTGTCTCGCCGAGTGGAGCGATCACGCTCGCGGGTTACGGAACCAACAACATCGGCTATGGCAATGCGCAGAATGCCAACGGCGCTTACCTCACCACAGCCACTGGCGCACGATTGAAAGCGTTCGACGAAATCACCGCTTTTACCCACCAAAATCTCCTCGAGGAAAGCTATAACAGCACCGTCCGCCGCGCTCGAGCTAACGAAGCCGTCGTCGGCGCCGCTTTCACCGCCGCAGCCACTTCCGGAGTCGATATCGAGACCATTTTCAGCGGTGCCACTACTTCGCTCGGCACCCAGATGAAAACCATCGCAAAACTCATCGCTGGCCGCGACACGCTCAGTAATCGTCGGCAAATCTTCTTTTGCAGCGTGAGCGGATACGACACCCACACCGACCAGATCAACTCGCAGAGTAGTCTCATGACGGAGCTCTCCAACTCGCTTTCCGCTTTTTCCAATTGCATGACCGCCCTCGGTGTAAACGACAAAGTGCTCACGATCAGCCACTCCGATTTCACCCGCACCTTGACCCCAAACAGCAGCGATCTTTCCACCGCCGGGTCCGACCATGGCTGGGGCGGACATCACATCGTTATGGGCGGCCCAGTCAATGGCGGGCAAATTTATGGCGCGTTCCCCAGCCTCAAGGTGGGAACCGATCTCGACGCGGGAACAAGCAGCCGCGGACGCTGGATCCCGACAACTTCGGTGGATCAATACGCTGCCGTCGCCTCCCGTTGGCTGGGCGTCGAGAGCAATGCTTTGTCGGCTATTTTCCCGAATCTCGGCCGCTTTAACGATCCGTTTGGCGCCTCGGCGAATTTATCCTACGTGAAACTGACTTGAGTTAATGACACGTCGCATCAGCACCGTGGCGATCGTTCTGGCCGCGCTCGGGCTCGGGCTCGCGCTCTGGGTCATTTTTCAGAAGACCGCTCCGCCGTCTTCACCAATCCAGCCTCCTACTCCGAAAAAATATCAAACCGCTCAGGCGTCGGTTGCTAAGCCAGACTCGCGGACGCTTCCGGCAGAATCTCCCGCTCCTGCCCCCTCGCTCTCGGTCACCCTCATTCCTGCGCTGGGAGAGATCGTGGCGGAATTAAATGATCCAGCCCAGCCGCCGACACACGATCTCGAAATTCTCCAGAATCTTCTCGGACAATACCGCCGCATCTTCGGCGAAAATCCGCCAGGGGGAGAAAATTCAGAAATCACTGCCGCCATGCTGGGGTCCAATCCGCGGAAATTGGCCGTCCTACCGACTGATTTACCCGCGCTGAATTCCCGCGGCGAACTCCGCGATCGCTGGGGCACGCCGTATTATTTTCATCCCGTCTCCCGAATACAGATGGGCCTTCTCAGCGCCGGACCCGATCGGCAACTCTGGACGACGGACGACCTTGGCACGCTGGAACCGGCTGGCGGAAATTAGGCAGTGGGAGAATCGGGACCTTCAGGGTGGATTTTTCCGCGTAAAAGCCAAATTGAAGAGCGGAAAGAGCCGGAATGTTGCGAAACAGCGTCCTCAGAGCCATTTTCCTTAAATTCTCTTTGACACTCCCGTCGCACTCGTTACCTTTCCGACTCGCCTTTAGAAAGACGGGAGTGGACCGCCCTGATCGTTAGACGCTTGCAAAAGTGGATTCGGTTGGGGTTTTTTACCCCCTCGTTCCGAATGCGGCGCTGCAAAATATGGCTCCGGCCTTATCGGTTTCGCAAGAGACCGCCCAGCGGACATAGGCCCTCATAGCTCAGTTGGTAGAGCACATCCTTGGTAAGGATGAGGTCACCGGTTCAAACCCGGTTGAGGGCTCCATATTCGTTTGTCTCCGACTTAAAAATCGGAGACAACGCGCCAGCAAATCGGGCGAAAAACCAGCAATTTGCAAATCAATCAACCGTAAACAATAACAACAAAACATAACTGACTCTTACCAGAGACAATTGGAGACACTTCCATGGCCAAGGACAAATTCGACAGAAGCAAACCCCACGTTAACATCGGCACCATCGGCCACGTTGACCACGGCAAGACCACCCTCACCGCAGCGATCACCACGATTCTTTCCAAAAAAGGTTTCGCAGAAGCGCGCAAATACGATGAAATTGACGCTGCTCCCGAGGAAAAAGAGCGCGGCATCACCATTAACACCGCTCACGTTGAGTATCAGACCGAGAAGCGTCACTACGCTCACGTCGACTGCCCCGGCCACGCTGACTATGTGAAAAACATGATCACCGGCGCTGCGCAGATGGACGGCGGCATTCTCGTTGTCTCCGCAGCCGACGGCCCCATGCCCCAGACCCGTGAACACATCCTGCTCGCTCGTCAGGTCGGCGTTCCGGCTCTCGTCGTGTTCCTGAACAAGTGCGACATGGTTGACGATCCCGAATTGCTCGAGCTCGTCGAAATGGAAGTGCGCGAACTTCTTTCCAGCTACGAATTCCCCGGCGACACCATTCCAGTCGTCAAAGGCAGCGCCACGAAGGCTCTCGCTTCCGGCGATCCCGCTTCTCCTGAGGCCAAGTGCATTCAGGACCTGATGGACGCGGTGGACGAATACATCCCGCTCCCTGAGCGCGCGATCGACCAACCCTTCCTCATGCCGATCGAAGACGTATTCAACATTGAAGGTCGCGGCACCGTCGCTACCGGTCGTGTCGAGCGCGGTATCCTCAAGAAAATGGAGGAAGTCGAGATCGTCGGCATTAACCCGACCGCCAAAACAACCGTCACCGACATCGAAATGTTCCGTAAATTGCTCGACGAAGCACGCGCAGGCGACAATGTCGGCATTTTGCTGCGCGGTATTAAAAAGGAAAACATCGAACGCGGCCAGGTCATCGCCAAGCCCGGCTCGATCAAGCCTTACAAAAAGTTCAAATCGGAGATTTACGTTCTCTCGAAAGAAGAGGGCGGCCGTCACACGCCGTTTTTCTCGAACTACCGTCCGCAGTTCTACTTCCGCACCACGGACGTGACCGGCACCGTCAAGCTCCCTGAAGGAGTCGAGATGGTTATGCCCGGCGACAACGTCTCGGTCGAGATCGAACTCATCACCCCGGTTGCCATGGAGAAAACTCTCCGCTTCGCTATCCGCGAAGGGGGCAAAACCGTTGGTGCCGGCCGTATCGCCGACATCATCGAATAGTTCCCGGTTTAACAACCCCGCTTTTGCGCTATATTCTGGCCAAAAGCGGGGTTTTAACCCAGCCAAACCTGAAGCGAACAAAACGGCAGTAGTTCAATTGGTAGAGCAGCGGTCTCCAAAACCGCGTGTTGGGGGTTCGAGTCCCTCCTGCCGTGCTCCGCTCCCACCACACCACCCGTTACTCGTTTCCTTTAGCCAATTTTTCCTTACTCCACCATGGCCAGCCCCACTAAGTTTATCAGCGAAGTCCGAACCGAACTCGCCAAAGCCTCCTGGCCTTGGGATAACAAGGAAAAAGGCGCCAAACGCTACAAAGAGATCATCGACTCCACCTCGGTTACCGTTATCGGCATTCTTCTCATGAGCGCGTTCATTGCCTTCTGGGATTACATTCTGCTTATCGTCGTCGGTTGGCTGACGAAATAGTCCCCCCTGCTCCACAAATTTCTTTCTAATACTTTCCATGCCGCTCGCAATCGCACCTAAAGATCAATGGTATGCCATCCAAGTGCTCTCCGGACAGGAGAACAAAGTGGCAGATAATCTCAACAAACGCGTCAAAAGCGACGAAATGGGCGATCTCGTCTATGAGATTCTCGTCCCCACCGAGCGCGTCTCTGAAATCAAGCGCGGCAAAAAGACCGAGACGACCCGCAAACTAATGCCCGGCTACGTCATCGCGAACATGCATCTGCTCGACGAAAGCAACCAACTCGTTGCCCGCACATGGTATTTCATCCGTGAGACCACTGGCGTGATCGGTTTCGCTGGAAACAAAGATCGCCCACTCCCGATCTCCGCTAAGGACGTCGAAAACATTCTTTCCCAAGCCCGCGCCGCAGACGAAAAGGTCAAACCAAAGGTCAACTTCGAAATCGGCGAAGCCGTCAAAGTCGCCGATGGCCCCTTCCAAAACCAAGCTGGTATCGTCGAAGAAATCGACCCCGAACGTGGCAAAATCCAAGTCTCGGTCAGCATCTTCGGCCGCAACACCCTCGTCGAACTCGAATACTGGCAGGTCGAGCGCGCCTAACCCCTCTCCCGCAACATTTTACGCACAAAACAGACACTCCGCTAAAACGACTCAGACCGCCTCACTGGTCACCGTTTCAGCACATCACTTAATTACTCAACATGGCAAAAGAAGTCGTCGGTCAAATCAAACTACAAATCCCCGCTGGCGCGGCAAACCCTGCGCCTCCCGTCGGACCCGCCCTCGGTCAACAGGGCGTCAACATCATGGCGTTCTGCAAAGAATTCAACGCCGCCACCCAGAAACAAGCGGGCGACATCCTTCCCGTCGTCATCACGGTTTACAAAGATAAATCGTTCACTTTCATCACGAAAAGCCCGCCCGCTGGTGTGCTCCTCAAAAAAGCCGCCAACATCGCCTCTGGCTCGAAAGAGCCTAACAAGATCAAAGTGGCCAAACTGACCAAAAAACAGATCATGGACATCGTGAAAATTAAGGCCAAGGACCTCAACTCCCGCACGGACGAGGCTGGATTCCGCATTATTGCCGGAACCGCCCGCCAGATGGGCATCGAGATCGAGGGCTAAACTCCCCACATTTCCCACATTTCCCACTAGGCGTGTCTTCCCGGACACGTTCAAAAAGCCGGATTCGCAAGAGTCCGGCTTTTTTCTTTACGCTCAACAAACCGTGCCGCACGTAATTCGAATAGAAGAAATCGCCCCGAGAAAAGCTCAGCACTTGGCCCGCGTATTGCTCCTATGAGACTCAATAATAATTTTCGGGGAAGCCATTCCCCGGTCCAGACGTAAGCTGGCTAGAAGTCCTGTGCACAACAGGGGACCTGCTAGAATCCAAGCTTCATGCCAGTGAAGGCGAAAATGGCGGTCCTCGTGATCGTCATTTTTGCTTTCCTGGCAGGCTTGTCGTATTTTCCGCCTCATGGAAGACGATTACGCCAAAAAACTGACCCCGGAACAATACCGCGTCGCCCGTCAAGGCGGCACCGAACCGCCGTTTCGCAACGCCTTTTGGGACAATAAGAAACCCGGAAAATACCATTGCGTCGCTTGCGGGGAGTTACTTTTCGATTCCTCGACGAAATTCGACTCCGGCACGGGCTGGCCGAGTTTTTATGAAACTGCCGAGCCGTCGAAAGTCAAAGACATCCAGGATCGTTCACACGGCATGGTTCGCACCGAGTCGGTCTGTGCAAAATGCGGCAGCCATTTGGGTCACGTTTTCGACGACGGCCCTGCTCCAACGGGTCTGCGTTACTGCATGAATTCCGCCTCGCTTGATTTCAAGCCGGCGGAGTGACCCAGTCCGCAACTACCTACAGAACAAAGGTTTGCGCACGGCTCGGGCCAACGCTGACTATGCTGAGACGGGCGCCGGTCAGTTCCGTGATCCGGGCCAGATAATTCCGGGCCGCTTCCGGCAACTCAGCGAAGGACTGGAAGTTCTCCGTGGAGCTTTTCCAACCCGGCATAGATTCGTAAACTGGCTCGCATTTTTCGAGTTGGGCCACGTCGGAAGGCGGCACGGAGAGGATTTCTCCATGGAAAAGGTAGCCAGTGCAGATGTGAAGAGTTTCCACCGAATCGAGGCCGTCCAGATTGGTCACAGCGAGGTCGTCGATCCCGTTGATCATCGTGGCGTAGCGCGTGGCGACGGCATCGAACCAGCCGCAGCGCCGAGCCCGCCCAGTCGTCGAACCGTATTCGCGCCCCATCCCATGGAGCAGATCGGAGACTTCGGCCGATTCACTCGGGAACGGCCCCTCGCCCACGCGGGTCATGTAAGCTTTCATCACCCCAAAAACGCGATCCATCCGGTGCGGAGGAACCCCGGAGCCGGTGCAGGCGCCACCGGCCGTGGTATTCGAGCTGGTGACATACGGATAAGTGCCGTGATCGAGATCGAGGAATGTGCCTTGGGCCCCCTCGAAAAGGATGTTTTTTCCGGAGCGAATCGCGTCGTGAAGGTAAACGACGGTGTTCGTCACAAAAGGACGGAGCCGCTCGGCGGCAGCGAGATACGCAGCGAGAATCTCGTCGTAGCTCACGATGGCAGCTCCGAGGGCGGCCAGCACGTGGTTGTTTTCCTCGATGCGCAGCTTGAGTTTTTCGGCAAAAACGGTCGGCTGCATGAGGTCGCAGATGCGCAGACCGACGCGGGCCGCCTTATCGCCGTAAGCCGGGCCAATCCCGCGCTTGGTCGTGCCGATTTTGTTTTTGCCTTTGAGGACTTCGCGCTGTTCGTCGAGCAGGCGGTGATACGGGAAAACGAGGTGAGCGCAATCGCTGATGAGGAGATTCTCGGAAACGGCCATCCCCTTCTCCGCCAATCCGTCGAGTTCTTTAACGAGCGCGATCGGATCAATGACCACGCCGTTGCCGATCACGCAGACTTTTTCCCGGCGCAAAATGCCCGAGGGAATGAGGTGCAGGATGTATTTGTCTTCGCCGATGACCACGGTGTGCCCGGCGTTGTTGCCGCCTTGACTGCGGACGACGATGTCGGCGTCTTCGGTGAGGAAGTCGATGATTTTGCCTTTGCCTTCGTCGCCCCACTGGGCGCCGACGAGAATTGTGTTAGCCATGAAAATTGAAGGAGAAAATTGTTTGGGAACCGCTACTTCGCGCCCTGCAACGCGAAACAGTCCCGACGGCCTGGGCGGCACATCGGGACTTGTCGGAGCGTAGGGAGCCGCCAAGATCGTGGCAAGCGCAATTTATTGCAGAAACGACGCGATTTTTTCCGCTCCTCCGGGCTTAGGTGCGCGGTTCCCCACCGGGAAAGATCTTCGCCCCGCCTTGCAGCATCTGCACGCCTTCGATTTTCCACTGACCGTTTTCCTTCACAAACGCATAGATCATCGGGAGCGACTGCTGGCCGTTGCTGACATAAATCATGGCAGATGCCCGAATGGTCGCAGCAAACTGCGCCTCGCCAAAATTCAACCGTCCGGAATGGGTCAAATGCGGGTAGGTCTGACGGACCATCTCCTCAAATTGCGGCAGTGGGAATTTTTCGCGGATCCCCCGCGCCGCGTAATTGTAGGCGGAGGGAAAATCGTCGCGCCGGAAAGCGGCAATTTGGTTCCCGGCAAGCTGGTAAAGCTCATGCGGATTGCCCGCGGGTTCGGCCTTGGCAGCGGCCGGGCTGGCCGAAAAACGATGCATCACGAGGATTCCGGCAGCAAGGCCGCCAAGCGCTCCGCAGAACCATGCCCGAGTGCCCGGTTTCACGTCATCGCCTCCGCCAACCGCCGGAGATAGGCATAGGAATAGATCCCCGTGTTGTGCCCGTCTGCCCACGTCGGCTGCCAGCCGTAGCCTCCGACATTGTGATGACTAGTCAGATGAAAACTATCCGGCGCGTAGGTTACATTGGGTTGGATGACGTTTCCGAGCACGTCCGGTTCGCCGCCGCAGGCCGCACAGGGACAAGCCCGGCGCACGTGCTCCAGTCGCAGATAACTCTCGACGCCGTCGGCCCAGGCAAAGGCGATTTCCTCGCCGATCGGCTGGACGTTGGTAAGAGTGAGATGCGTCATGACAAGTCAGCTCTATTCGACGAGGCGGCTCAGTTGGGTGTCGCGGCCGCCACGCAGAGCGCGGAGCATGCCTTCCTCAAGGAAAAGTTTCTGGTGCTCTTCCATCAGGTAGCGGTCGGTCATCCCAGAAAGGTAATCGCAGATCGTCCGGTGCAAACCTTCTTTTCTGACCCGGGCAGTCGCGGCTTTTCCGAGGAGCGACGGGCAGGAGACGTAGGCGTTAAAAACGTTTTTCAACATCGTGCAGGCCCGCTCGTTCGCCTCGGCCACCTTTGGGTGGTAGTAGAGATTTTCGTAGAGGAATTTACGGAGCTGGCCGGTGGCTTTCAGAATCGCCGGACTGTGGGCGATGAGCGGGGCCTTTTGCCGAGCAACGTCCTTGGCAGACTGCGGGTTGGCTTTTTCAATGAGCCGGGCGCTGGTGGTAATGACGTCCTCGACGAGGCGGTCGATCAGAAGGCGAATGACGAACGTTGGGAAATCGGCCTCGCGCAACCGCGGATGGGCTTTGGCTACTCGCGCGGAGGTCTCGCTCCAGAGGCCGTTCTTTTTCAATTGGTCGATCGCGAGCAGCTCGCAGTCGATCCCGTCGTCGAGATCGTGGCTGTAGTAGGTGATTTCGTCGGCAATGTTCGCGACTTGGGCTTCGAGCGAGGGAGCACTTCCCTCCATGGCCCCAGGGCGAAAGGCTTCGTGTTTGCGGAGGCCGTGGAGCACTTCAGCGGAGAGGTTCAGGCCCGAAAACCGCGGATATTTGTTTTCGAGCAGCTCGACCACCCGCAGGCTCTGGACGTTATGTTCGAAGCCGCCGTGATCTTTCATCAGATCGTTGAGGGTTTGTTCACCGGGATGCCCGAACGGGGCGTGACCGAGGTCGTGAGCAAGGGCAATGGTCTCGGCGAGGTCTTCGTTGAGCCCGAGAGCGCGGGCGATCGTGCGGCTGACCGAGGCGACCTCGATCGTGTGCGTCAGACGCGTGCGCAGGTGGTCGCCCGTGCCGTTGAGAAAGACTTGGGTTTTGTATTCCAGTCGGCGGAAGGCACGAGAATGAATGATGCGGGCTCGGTCGCGCTGGAACTCGGTCCGAAAGGCGTGGGGTTTCTCCGCGTGCGGTCGGCCAGCGGACTCGGCTGATTTCTGAGCGTAGGGCGCTAGGCTGGAAATCTCCAGTTGTTCAAAATCTTGTCGGGTCCGCAGCATGGGAAAATAACTTACTCGTCTTCGCCCGCCGGGAAAATCTGTTTTCTCAGATGATCCTGCTCCTTCCGACCGGCCTGACGAACGGCAATCAAATCATAGGCGGCGAGAAGAAAAATCAGAATCGTCAGCCACGCGCAGGCAAACCAGAAAACGAAAAACACGGCTAGATGGCGCATCAACCAAGGCGCAAGAAAAGTGGACCCGGCAAAGAGCATGACCAAAGCCGCCACCACGACGACGGAAAGGACGTGCCGCCGCTGGGTGGAGTCGCGAATGATTCCGAGGCAGACTTGAATGAGAAATCGCATGGAAAGTCCCATAGTTCGCCGAAATCGGTCGCGAAGGCAAGCCAGCGGGCGGACTTTAGGACGCGAGAATCCGCCGGGCAACTTCCTCGGCGTTGGCGCGACTGTTGAAAGCGCTGATGCGAAAGTAGCCCTCTCCATTGCTGCCAAAGCCAGCTCCGGGGGTGATCACGACGTTGAGTTTTTCTAGGAAAAAATCGAAGGTCTCCCACGAGCTGCGGCCGCCGGTGGTCTGCACCCAAATGTAGGGCGCGTTGACTCCGCCGTGGACGGTCATGCCAGCCTGACGCGCTGCCTCGCACAAAATGCGCGCGTTGCCCATGTAATGAGCGATCAATTCGGTGACCTGCGTTTTGCCCGCCTTGGAGTAGAGCGCTTCGGCTCCGCGCTGCACCGGGTAGCTCACGCCATTGAATTTCGTGCTGGAGCGACGCGACCAAAGCGGATGCAACGGCAAGCGTTCGCCGGAGACCGTGCTCGCTAGGAGTGATTTCGGAACCACCGTAAAGGCGCAGCGCGTGCCGGTGAATCCGCCGTTTTTGGAAAAACTGCGAAACTCGATCGCGCATTCACGCGCCCCGGGAATTTCGTAGATTGAATGCGGAATTGCCGGATCCGAGATGTAAGCCTCGTAAGCCGCGTCGAAAAGCAGGAGCGTCTGGTGAGCGCGGGCGTAGGCGACCCAAGCCTCCAACTGCGCCCGCGTGGCCACCGCGCCCGTTGGGTTGTTCGGAAAACACAGATAAACCACATCCACCGGAACGTCGGGCGGAGCAGGAACGAAGCCGTTCTCGGCCGTGCATTTCAGATAGTGCAAGCCAGCATAGGCTCCCGTTTCGTCGGCGTTTCCGGTGTGCCCGGCCATCACGTTGGTGTCCACATAGACCGGATAAACCGGGTCGGTGATCGCAATGCGATTCTGCGCGCCGAGGATGTCGAGAATGTTTCCGCAATCGCATTTCGATCCGTCGCTGACGAAAATCTCGTCGTCGGCCACATCCAGTCCCTTCGATCGGAAGTCGTTCTCCGCGATGGCTTTCCGGAGAAAATCATAGCCCTGTTCCGGACCGTAGCCACGGAAGGTTGACCGCTCGCCTAGTTCATCGACCGCCCGGTGCATCGCCTCGCGCACCGCGAGCGGAAGCGGTTCCGTGACGTCGCCAATGCCACAACGAATGAGGCGCGCGGCGGCCTCCGGATTTACCTGGCAGAAGGAGGTGACGCGGCGGGAAATTTCCGGGAACAAGTAGCCGGCCCGCAGTTTGAGATAGTTGTCGTTAAGAAAAGCCATAATCGGTGCGCGAATCAATCGACAGATGGGCCGCACGTCAAACTCGAATACGAAAACTTTTTTATTGATGGAAGTCGCAAACCGAACGACGACTACTAGCATGAGCGACGAAATCGAACCAGATCGGGAAGCAAAGAACGAAGAACTACTCGCAGAATTGCGGGATGAGCTTGCAGTCGAGGATGAGGTCGAGGAAGAACAGGAGCAGCACTTCAAGGTGAAGAGCATTGTGCCCGACCGCAATAGCGACCGCTCCACGACCAGTTTGTAGGCGCCGCCGTTTTCCGCTTTTCAGAGTGCGCACATTGTCTGTAGCTTCCGGGGGAATGCGTCCCGTTCTCGTCGTCCTCCTGCTTTCGCTGTTTGCGGCCTCCCGCCAAGCGGTGCAAGCCCAGACCAAACTACCTGAGGGCGAATACGTCATTGTGACCGGTGGCGTCTCGCTCATGATGTGGGAAAAATACAAGCAGGCACCGCACGATAATTGGTGGCTGAATTTCATCCGCGCCTCGCGCATCCGCATGGAGGAGTTGCGCACCCAGTTCGGCCCAAACCTACCCATCACTTGGCTGGTTTACGAACCCGCCTACAAACGTCGTCAGGCCATCCAATCCGAAGGCGACCTCTTTGGCATCATCCGCTCGATCCCCGAGGCCTTCGGAGTGAATCTCGTCTATTTCCACAGCCAGTCCGAACTCATTAGCTACCTGAACAGCCGCACCCAAAAAATCGCCGGCTTCGAGTATTTCGGGCACTCGAACAAGGCCTGTTTCCTCTTCGATTACAGCAACGAAATCGACAGCGCCTCGAAAGTCTGGTTGCACGAAACCGACCTGACCAAACTGCGACGCGGCATCTTCGCCAACGGCGCCTACGCCAAAAGCTGGGGCTGCCACACGGGTGAGAGCATGTCGCAAAAATTTAAATCGGCCACCGGCGTCAAAATGATCGGGGCCAACGGCAAAACCCAATACATGACCGAAACCCTCCCCATCATTTCCACCCCCGGCGGCAACTGGGTGGGACAATAACGATTGCGGAATGCGGAATGTGGATTTCGGAATAAAATTAGTTTTCACCTTTTACCAAACATGAAACTCGCTGACCTCGAACGCCTCTATCATCAGCCGTTTTTTAAACTCATTTCCCAGAGTCGCGACGTGTTTCTCGAACACTGGACTGGTGACGAAGTTCAGCTCTGCACCCTGCTTTCCATCAAAACGGGCGGCTGCTCTGAGGATTGCGGTTACTGCGCCCAAAGCGCCCGCTACTCCACCGGCGTCGAGGCGGAAAAACTCATGACCACCGAGCAGATTCTCCCCATCGCGCGGCAGGCGAAGGAAAACGGCTCGACCCGTTTCTGTATGGGCGCGGCCTGGAAAGGCGTTCGCGACGGCGATAAAAAATTTGAGCAAGTCCTCGAATCCATCCGCGAGGTTAGCAAACTCGGCATGGAAGTCTGCGTCACCCTCGGCAACCTCACCGACCGCGAAGCCGAACGCCTCAAGGAAGCCGGTGTCACCGCCTACAACCATAACATCGACACCTCGGCCGATTTCTATCCGGAAATCGTCACCACCCACACTTTCGAGGATCGGCTGAACACGATCGGCAGCGTGCAAAAAACCGGCATGGCCGTCTGTTGCGGCGGCATCATCGGCCTCGGCGAAACCATCACCGACCGGCTGAAAATGCTCGAGACGCTTTGCAGTTTCAATCCGCCTCCAGAAAGCGTTCCGATCAATTGCCTCATGGCCATGCCCGGCACCCCGTTGGAAAAACAACAACCCGTCGATATCTTCGAGTTAGTCCGCCTCATCGCCGTCACCCGTATCGCCGTCCCGAAGGCCAAAGTCCGCCTCAGCGCGGGCCGCACCCGCATGACCCCCGAAGGCCAAGCCCTCTGCTTCTTCGCCGGAGCCAACTCTATTTTCTATGGCGACAAACTCCTCACCGCCGATAACCCCGGCACCGACGCCGACCTCGATTTGTTAGCCAAACTCGACCTCGTCCCGCAACAGCCCTTTGCCGACGTTCCTACCGAGGTCTAACCACGGGACGAACACTCGAGACGCGTGTTCGTCCCGTCACACTTCCACGCTCACCTGCTCAGCGTAAGGCAGGATGAATTTCCTCACTTTCACTCGCGCCGCAGCCACGTTGGATCGGCCGAGAATCAGTTTCCTAACATCCGCAGCGAGCGACTCGATCAGCCGCCACTTGCCAGCGGCCGCAAACGCCCGGACCGCCTCGCAGACCTCAAAATAATCGACCGTCCGGTCCACATTCTCAGCCATCTCGGGGAATGCTAGTACCGGCTCGATCTCCAGATCCAGCAGAAGCCGTTGCGCGTTGGCGATCTCTTCATCCGGCACTCCCACATGCGCGTCGATTTCCAGACCGTCCACTCGAATCAATCCCCGACCCGTGATCGTTTCCATCAGTAACTGCAGATCACCCAAGTCGCGGACGATCACATCCGGTCCTGCGGCGGACAACTTCGCCTGATCATCGAACCCGCTCAGCAACGCCACCGCTAACACTCCGGCATGATGCGCCGTAGCCACATCATGCACCATATCCCCGGCGAAGAGCGTCTCGTGCGCTAGCAACCCGTGATCGCGCAGGATCTCCCCGATTTTTTCCCGCTTATCGACGATGCCAGTGTAGGCGTGCTCGAAAAAATCCGTGAAGCCAAATTTTCCTGCCTGATGCGCAAAATGCGACGGTGTAATTGTGCTCAGAACAAACAACCGTCGCCCGGTCCGCCGGCAAAACTCCAGAAACGCCCGCGAATTCGGCAGCGGCTCCACCGCCTCGGCAAATTTCGGAAAATGACGGTGATACGCCTCGTCGATTACCTCCATCGAATACGCTGACATGCGTCGCTCGTAAAACGGCGTCATCGGCAGACAAAACTCCGCCCGAAATTCCTCCAGCGAAATCAACGGCAGCGCAAACTCCTCAAAGACCGCGTTCGTCGTCTGCACCACCGGGCGCAAATCATCCACCACCGTCCCCGACCAATCCAGAATCACATTTCGAATCATGCCCGCATCTTCTCAGCAATCGCACGAACCTCAAGACCCGACGCCGTTGCGCCGCGATTTAAGTCACTTCGCGAACGATTAGGGTTCGCTGGCCCCAATCGCGGGCGGCTGGTTTGCGGGGATTGGCTTTCCGAAAAAGTCGCGACCGCCGTTGTTCTTAATGACAGCCCCGCGTGGGAAGTGAGCGGCGTTTGCCGGGCGGCATCCTTGGAGTGAAGCAACCCCGGGTGTCGGTTTCACCGGGCCGACCAATTTTGGAGTTGGTGAGAGGAGAACACCGGTGGGCAATCCGTCATGGTGGCCGCAAAACAGGTTGTTTTCAAAAACGTTGCCCTGGCTCGGACTCAATTGATAGGTCGCACGTCCTCCTTCTTCGACGATGAAGAGATTATTGGAGAAACAGGTGTCTTTCGCCGTGCCTTTGTTCCATTCGTTGAAAAGCAGCATGGGCAGATTCTGACTCGCGGAAAGGACGATCGTGTTGTTGTAGATATGAGTCCGCGCCGCTCCGCCTGCGAATTGGATCACCCGGGCCAAGTTAATACCGTCATGAATACTGATATTGTAGCGAATGATCGTATCCTCGTTGACGGCATTGCCGGGGGCGCAAATCAGCATAAAGCCGCCTTCGTTTTGGAAGCTGTAGTTGTATTGGAAAACCGTGCGATGGCACCAGTAGTCGGCATCGTAGGCCTGTCCGTCATTGATCCCGATGGTGCCGGAAACCTCGTTAAACTGAATGATTGTATCATCGCATTGGAAAGGCCAGATACCGGCAGCCGGTTCGTTCTTGGCGCAGCGAGCACGGGTTTTTCTAAGCACATTTTTTTCGATGATCCCGCCGTTGCTACCCCAAAGTTTAATGCCGTCGCCGCCGATGTCCTTCAGAGTATTCCCGCGAATGACGACGTGGAGGCTGCGGAGTTCGCCACTTCCTCTCTGACAGATGCCGTTCCGATCCGTTCGTTCGACTCGGCATTGCTCGATGAGGAGGCCGTCGAAGTGTGAATTGTTAGCACCTGTTGCCTCGAAAAAAATCCCGCAGCCTTCGTGGCTCTTCCGCAGGTCGCCGTTCACGTCATGAACAAAGAGGCGACGAAGAGTGACCCCTTCCATCTTGCCGAATCCATCGTTGAGAATCCTAACTCCGGTGCGCGATGGCGCCGTCTTCGGGCCGAGGTTCGTCACTTCCAAATCGGCCATTTCAACGAACGACATATTTTGCAGAAGGATCGTGTCGGACGCCTTGCCTTCACCATCGATGCGGGGGAGTGATCCGTCTCCATAGCGCCCGATTTGCACCGGTGCGTTGATGTTTCCGCCACCTTTGGGTTTGAACTGTCCTGACCAGCGGCCGCCGGCCTTGAAGACCAACTGGTCTCCAGATTTCAGTTCGGTGGTGTTCGCTTTCTCTAGACTGCGCCAGGCGTGCGCCGGGTCGAGTCCGTTTGCAGCATCGTCTCCGTTCGCTGAATCCAAGTGATAGATCGCGGCACTGGTATTGGTGAGGAAAAGAGCGAGCGCGAGCAGTGATACGAGTGTTTTTCTCATCAAGTGCGTTCGAAGGGCCAACTTGGGAACGAGGGGGAGGGAGTTCAACTTAGGCACGCGGGAACAAGAGTAATCCGATCCTGCGATTGAGGGCGTCAACCCGCCCGGAAGCGAATATCTTTGATTTTTTTCGGGCCGTAACGCTCCTGAAGTTTGCGAAGGACGACGGGTTTCCAGACGCGGTCGAGTTCGTAGAGGAGCGTGGGCTGGAGGACGCGGACGTAGAGAACGCCTTCGCGCAGGCGGTCGGGCGCGGAGTGGCCGCTGAGGAAGTCGCCGACGAGTTCGCCCCAGAGGCGGGTGATCTCGGCTTCCTCGAGACGGTCGCCAAGGCCAAGTTTTTTTAGGACGGGTCCGAGTAGGTCGCCGACCGCGAAGCAGCGCTCCGGGCGCGGTTTGGGTTCGCGGTAGCCGCGAAATTCAGCCAGGATTTCGGCGCGCAAACGGGGGGTCATGATCCGGAGGGAGATGCGAAAAACCCCCACTTCCGAAGGAAATGAGGGTTTTCAACGTTCATGTTGCGAGATGTTTTAGACGCCGTCGTTTCCGATGGCTTCGACGGGGCAGCCTTCCATGGCTTCCTTGGAGAGCGCCTCCTCCTCGGGGGTCTCGGGCTGTTTGTGGACGTAAGAGTGTCCGCCGTCGTCGTTGCGGGTAAAGTTCGCGGGGGCGGTTTCGCGGCAAAGGTCGCAATCGATGCACTGGTCATCGACGTAGAATTTACCGGTTACGTTGTCGTCGTATTTGTTAGCGAGGTCTGCCATAGGTCGTTATTTTGATTCTGAAATCGGAGCGAGAAAGTAAAGGGGTGTCGGGTGAATGCAATCCTTTTTTGCCGCGTTGTTCACTACCAAGACGATTCCATGCCATTCATCTGGCCTTTTCATGGAAAAGATGGGCTAAATCAAAGCGGATGAGGAAAACAGTTTTTAGTCTGCTTTTTGTAGCCCTCTCTGGCTGGACCACAATCCGGGCGGAAGGGTTGGAAAAAATGAAATTGCTCCTGCATTGGTATGCGCAAGCGGATGACGGCGGCTACTACCGGGCACTCGAAAATGGCTACTACCGGGAGGCAGGGATCGATCTCGAAATTGTGCAGGGCGGGCCGAATCCTAACATCGAGATGCATGTTGCCACGGAGCCCGCCACGCTCGCCATCGCCCCGGCCGACAAGGTCCTCCTCGCTGTGGACCGCGGTCTGCCTCTGATCTCGGTAATGGTGCAAAACCAACACGATCCCCAAGCCATCATGGTGCACGACAAATCGTCCATCCGCACACTGGGTAATCTCTCGGGAAAAAAAGTAGCGGTGACCACTGGAGCGACATTTTTCGTTTATTTGCAGAATTTCTACAAATACAAGAGCACCACAGTGATTCCCTACACCGGGGCAATTGCCAATTTCGTGCAGGACGAGAATTACATCCAGCAGGCGTTTCCTCACGCGGAGCCGTATTACGCTTCGCTCCAGGGAGTCAAATCGCGCTGCCTTCTCGTGAGCGAGAGCGGCTTCGATCCTTATCGCGTCGTGGTGGCGTCGAAAAAATTGTTGGTGATGCATTCGGACTGGATTCGCGCATTTGCGAAAGCGTCCTATCGGGGGTGGCTCGATTATTACCGCGACCCGAAACCGACGCTCGAGCAGATTCAGAAACTCAATCCCACGGCGGACGCGGGTGGCTTGGACTACGCCATCGCCGAAATCAAGCGCCGCCGTTTTCTCGAAGGCGATCCGCTGAAGGGCGAATCGTTCGGTCACTGCGACCCGAAGCGCTGGCAGACACTGGCGGATCAGTTGGTTTCCTGTGGATTGCTGAAGTCAGCTAACGTCGCTGACAAGGCCTTTACAAGCGACTACATGCCACTGGCGGTTGGGGTGGACGACACGATTTCGGCGCAATGAGGCTGGTGGTCACCAACATTGGGCATCTCGTAACAATGGATGCCGCGCGGAGAACTTTGCGCGAAGCCTATGTCGTCGCGGAGGAGGGGAAAATCACCGCAGTTGGCACAGGCCTCGTGCCACCCGGGCTTCTGGAGAATGCGGAAATGATCGACGCGAAGGGCGGGATCGCCACGCCGGGTCTGGTGAACACGCATCACCACATGTTTCAGAATCTCGCACGAGCCTACACGCCGATCGCGAATCTTCCGCTCTACCCCTGGATTAAGGGGCACATGCCGCTCTGGCAGCGGATGACGCCAGAGGATCTCTATCTCGCGGGCCAGGTCGCCATGGTCGAACTGATGCTGAGCGGATGCACCACCACGAGCGATCATCATTACGTCTATCCGCGCGGCCAAGGCATCTCGTTAGAACCGCTCTTTCGGGCCGCGGAACAGCTAGGCATCCGCTTCACTGCCTGTCGCGGCAGCATGGATACGGCGTCGGAGATCATTCCCGAATTTGCCACGCAATCGATCGATGAAATCATCGCCGACTCGCTAGAAATGAAGGCGCGCTTTCACGATCCGTCGCCCAACTCGATGCGGCAGGTCGCGCTAGGCCCCAGCGCAGTGCTTTCGGTCACCGGCGATTTGCTGCGCGAGACGGCAAAAATCGCCGATGCAGAAAACTTGCGCCTGCACATTCATTGCGGGGAGACCGCCGGCGAACTCCTCCGCGCTGACCAACTTCACCAATGCCGTCCCCTCACCTATCTCGCCCGCAACGGTTGGGATACTAACAACATCTGGATCGCGCACGGCATTCACTTTAATGACCAAGAAGTGCATCATCTCGGCACGCATCAAATGGGCGTGGCGCATTGCCCCTGTGCTAACATGCGCCTAGGCTCCGGCATCTGTCGGGTAAATGATCTACGACTCTCGGGCACGGCGGTTAGCATCGGGGTGGATGGCAGCGCATCGAATGATTCCGCGCACATGTTAGGCGAAGTCCGACAAGCGCTCATGCTCACCCGCGTCGCGCACGGAGCGGAGTCCATGACGGTAGAGACCGCGCTCGAAATGGCCACGCTCGACGGGGCGCGCAACCTCGGCCGTCTGCCCGACATCGGCTCGATCGAGTTAGGAAAATGCGCTGACCTGGCCATATTCCCGTCCTACGATTTGCGGAGTTCCGGCGCGGAGAACCGCGTGCACGGCCTCGTGCTCTGTCATCCGCGACAGGTGGACTGCTTGGTCATCGGTGGAAAGGTGCGAGTGAGAGAAGGCCAAGTTCCGGGCCTCGATCTGGCGCGCTTACTTGAGGATCACGACCGGGCTGCGATGCGACTCGCGCAGAGCGTGACCGTAAAATAAGTGCCGGGGACAGGACTTGAACCTGCACTCCTTTCGGAACCAGATCCTAAGTCTGGCGCGTCTGCCAATTTCGCCACCCCGGCTTGGAATGGAATATCTTAATAATCCGCTCGATGCAGACAGGCAAATGGTTTCCTCACACGCTCAATGCAGCAATTTGATCGCTACAATGCCGCCAACACCGAGCAGGAACAGGGCTAGGGCCGTCCATTCAAAATGCTTTTCCAAAAACGGCCTTACCTGCGGGCCAAAGACGCGAATCAACCCCGCCACTAACAGAAAACGCCCGCCCCGCCCCGCTACGGATGCAACAATCAAAGTAGTAATTGGAACATTAAAAACGCCCGCTGCAATGGTGAAAATCTTATAGGGAATGGGAGTGAACGCCGCGCCTAGAATCGCCAAAAAAGCATTCCCCTGAAACAGCTTTTGCACCATTTCAAACTTGTCCGGACTGAAGCCGGGAATTTTGAAGAAAATTCCTTGGGTCACATCCCAGAACGCATGCCCAATCCACCAGCCGAACACGCCACCAGCGACGCTCGCCACCGTGCAAAGAACGGCGTATTTCCACCATTTCCGCGGCGATGCAAAGCACATCGCGATGAGTAAAACGTCGGGTGGAATCAGAAAAAAGGACGACTCGGCAAACGCGATCGCGCATAGCGCGGGCAAAGCGTAGCGCGTTTCGCTCCAATGCATTGTCCAATTGTATAAACGCCGGACAATGTTGGGCCGCGATAAAGGGTTTGCAGTGGTTTCGTGAGTCATGCGTCAGCAGTCCAGCAGCTTTTTCGCGTTCGTGCAACTCTTCTGCGAGAGGGTAAATTTTGAACAGTGGGACGGAAAAATTGTCAAAAATTTTATGTCAATCGCCACAGTTGATCCCGAGCCGCTTGGATTGGCGTTTGACTTAGAGGAAACAGGACGTACTGCGTTTTTTTCCAATTCTTCCATGTATCGCTCCATCGCCGCTGCGACCACCTTTTCGCCCCGCTTCCACGCGGTGCTGAGCGAGGCGGGACGGACGGCGGATTACTTCGGGGCAACGCTCCAGTTGATTCACGTCGGTGAGGAGACGCCGGAAAAGAAGGCCCGGATTGCAGAGGGGCTCGCGCAATTTCAACTTCGGCCCGACACACAGGTGCATTGGGTGCCGGGGGAACCGGCGGCGACCATTTGCCGGCTTGCTGGGGAATTTGGCTGCGACCTGCTGGTGGCAGGCGCGGTGCAGGGCGATCCAGTGGCGGGAACGGGCTACCGGCCCTTTGCGAACAACATCGCCCGGAAACTCATCGCCGAGGCGCCGTTCGATTTGTTTTTGTTCCTTCAGCCCCGCGAGGCCGAGGAGGCCATACGTTGCCCGGCTGTCCTGATCGATTTCACCAGCAATTCCGCCGAGGCGCTCCGGCAAACCGTACAAGCTGCCAAAGCCCGAGGCGCAGAAAAAGTGCATGCGCTCCACATTGTCACCACCTTCGACGAACACCGGCTCCGTGACTCAGGAGGACTCCAAGGCGCAGAGGAGCGGCTCGATCAGTTTGTCCTCGATTCCACGCCGCTGGATGTGCCCGTAGAGACGCATTGCATTCGGGGCAACACGGGTTTTGCCGCCTGCGAACACTTGCAAAGCATTGGCGCCGATCTGCTCGTAGTGCCCACCGGCATACCCGGTAAATCTAACCCGGTCCTTAGCCCTCACCTCGACTGGCTTTACCAAGTGATCCCTTGCAACCTTTGGGTGATGCGCGATCGCACCGGCGAGCCCTAACCCGCCGAGCGGGTCTTCCACGCCGGATGCCGGGCGATCAACCGAAGTGCGCGACCGAGCAAGGTCTTCCCCGGCTCCATGCGGTGCCACGGCGACGCGCCTGAAGGGTGCGGCAGCGGAATGATATCAGCGGGTCCGGTGAGGAGTTCGACCCGGAATTTTTTTCCAATGGTGTCCGCTAGGGGAGCCTCCGGAAGAAACTGGCGAATCGCGAGTTTGCCGATCGGAATGATGAGTTCTGGTCGCAGAATCGCTATCTCCTGATCCAGCCATTGCCGGCACGTAGCGATCTCAACGGGATCAGGCACGCGGTCGCCGCCCTGTTTGGTTTTCCCAGGAAAACAGCGACACACCGCCGCCATATAAACGGTGCGCCGAAACTCCTCCTCCTCCACGCCCGTCGTTTCCGCAAACCAGCGGAAGAGCGTCTTCCCAGCGGTCCAGGCAAAAGGTTTCCCAGCGATCGGCTCCTTCGTTCCGGGAGCTTGTCCGACGGAGATGACTTTTGAAAAAACCGCCCCGCCGGAGACGCCCGGTCGCACCATTTTCGGACACAGCGTGCATGCGCGAATGCCTTCGACTAGGGTGTGGAGATCGTGGTCTGCGGAAATCATCGGCGAAATCTAGCGGCTGTCAGCGTGGACGCAACGACGTTCGCCCGCCCCGTTTGCGGCGGGCCTCATCGAAGATCTCGTCGCAGCCGTCCACCTTAAGTTGGTGAACCATTTTCAAGAGCTCACCCAGGCGCCCCTTGGGAAACCCCTTCTTCGCGAACCATTCGAGATATTCGACGGGCAGATCGTAGAGCGGAACTCCAGACGGTGGAAAATGCTCCGGCCCAAATTTCCCAAACGGCATCCTCCAGCCAATGATCTCGGCCAGATCTTCCTGTAACCAGCCACGGATGTTTTCCTCGAGCGACACACCGCATCCTACGGCAAAACCTCGCCTTTACGATACCGCGAAATTCCCTAAATTCCGAAGATGCTCTCCCGCCTTCTCCGTCCCGCCGGTTGGAGCCTCATCGCGCTCGCGGCTCTCGTAGCGGTGGCCGTCCTTGCCCTTCACCGAGGCGAAACGGTCAACGCTCTCTGGTTGGTTGTTGCCGGAGTCTGCACAATGATGATCGCCTACCGGTTTCATAGCAAATGGCTCGCGGTGAAGGTTCTTGGCATCGATCCAGACCGCGCCCCGCCGTCGGTGCGATTGCGCGATGGAAAAGATTTCGTTCCAACGCATCGCTGGATGGTTTTTGGACATCATTTCGCCGCGATCGCCGGACCTGGCCCGCTTGTCGGACCCATTCTCGCTGCGCAATTTGGCTACCTTCCTGGCACACTTTGGATTCTCGTCGGCGCGACTTTAGGAGGCGCGGTGCATGATATGATCACGTTGTTTGCCTCCGTGCGCCGCGACGGCAAGAGCCTCGGCACCATGATCCGCGAGGAAGTGGGTCCGAAGTTGGGAATGGTTAGTTCTGTTAGCATTTTAGCGATTATGATCGTGCTATTAGCCGTGTTAGGATTGGTCGTGGTTAAGGCACTGGCAGAAAGTCCGTGGGGCCTATTCACCATTGCAGCCACCATTCCGCTCGCGATGCTCATGGGCCTCGGCCAGAAATTCACCCGGCTGTCAATCGGGGCGATCACCGCATTTGGCGTGGCGGGTTTGCTCGCTGCGGTCTGGGGCGGGAGTTTTCTCTCGCAGCATCCGGTCGTGGAGAAATTCTTCACGCTGCACGAGACCGGTCTTGCGTGGTCAATTATTCTTTACGGATTCGCCGCGAGCGCACTGCCAGTCTGGCTGTTGCTAACACCGCGCGATTATCTAAGCACGTTCCTGAAATTGGGAACCGTCGTCGTGCTAGCTTTGGTCATCGTGATCCTTCGTCCGGATCTGCACATGCCGAAGCTCACGCAATTTATCCAAGGCAACGGCCCAGTCGTGGCGGGCTCGATTTTTCCCTTCGTTTTCATCACCATTGCCTGCGGGGCAGTTTCCGGTTTTCATGCCTTGATTGCCTCGGGAACGACACCCAAATTGATCGACCGCGAGACGCTCGTCCGCCCCATCGGCTACGGTGCGATGGTCGTTGAAATGGTCGTCGCCCTGATGGCGCTGGCCGCTGCCTGTGCCCTCGATCCAGGCCAGTATTTCGCGATCAATATGAAGGGTCCCGCCGCCGAAGTCGTGGCGCGGGTAAACAGCTTCGGGTTTGCGATCACCGAGGGCGACATGGCGGCGCTCGCAACCAGTCTTGGAGAGAAAACCATGATCGGGCGGACCGGTGGCGCTCCCACTTTTGCCGTCGGAATGGCGCACATGTTTTCACGACTAACATCGAATCCGGCCGCACTTTCGCTCTGGTATCATTTTGCGATCATGTTCGAGGCGTTATTCATCCTGACCACGATCGACGCTGGCACGCGAGTGGGACGGTTTCTTCTCCAAGATTTGCTTGGGCATTGCTGGCGACCGCTAGGCAACACCCGATCGTGGCCAGCCAACTTGCTGGCGAGCGTTTTGTTAGTCGGAGCCTGGGGTTGGTTCCTCTATCAAGGAGCGGTCGATCCACTTGGCGGCATTAATTCGCTCTGGCCCATCTTCGGCATCGCGAACCAGTTACTCGCCGTTCTCGCCTTTTGTTTCGGCACTACGATGCTGATCAAAATGAGGCGCACGCGCTACCTATGGGTCACGTTAGTACCACTGGTTTTCATGGTTTCGGTCACCTTCACCGCCGGCCTCCAAAAACTCTTTTCTGCCGATCCAAAAATGGGCTTTCTGGCGGGTGCGTCGGCAAGTCTTGCGAAGGCCGCAGCGGGTGATCCGAAAGCCGCCACAATCGCCTTGAACTACCAAGTCGATGCCGCGGTCACCGCCGGATTTCTTCTCGCCACGCTCGTCGTCGTCACCGGATGCGCTCGGATCTGGCTGAAACTGTTGCGGGGAAACTTACCGCTAGAACTGCGCGAAGGAAAATCCATTCCGCTCGCAGCATTCGCCGGCGAAAATATCTAACTTTGAATTCCGCTTTTAGAGCGCAACACCGAGGTCGCCAATTTTGCTCAGGCTCAACTTGGAAAATGCAGGAACTTCTGCGGCCATTTGCGAGAAGACTTCCTCGATCGTATAAATCCCATTCGCGCCGCTGACGGCCTGGACGAGGTCGCGGAGAATCTCCCAGTCGTCTCGCGCCGCACCCGGGCTGGGAATGGCTTGGTTAAGACGCTGGAGGCGGTTCTTCTGATTGATCATCGAACCGCGCTTTTCCACAAAACTCGCCGCTGGCAAAACCACGGACGCGTGGCTTGTCGAGGCGTTGGGCAAAATATCCATCACGATCAACGTGTCCAGCTTCGCCAGATCGGCCTCAGGGATGCCGGCGGCGACGGCATTTTCGCCGAGAAGAACGAGGCCCTTAATCGTGCCCGCCTTGATACCTTTCGCGATCGCGGAAAGTTTTGCGCCGGGTTTGGCTCCGGCCACTTTGAGAAGTTTCGCTCCGGCAGTGTTAGGATTGCGGTCGGCGGAAATCAGAAAACCGTCAGCAGCGCCTTCACGCGGCAGCACGTCGATCGCAGAAACTTTCAACGCTTCCCCCAAACGGCGAGCGAGAAAAAGTTCTTCGTTAGTCATGCGTCCACTTGCAATAACGGCAATTTCTTTTTCACCAAGGGCCTTCAAATGCGTTGCAGCAGCGGAAATGGCCTCAGCCCAAGTCGCCTCGGTCAGGGAATTTTTCTCCCGGACTTGCGGCACGGTAAGCCGGTCGGTGCGGTGGATGTATTTGAAATTCAGACGGTGACTATCCGGCAGCCAGTTCTCGTTTACGGCATTATTTTCACGTGGCGTAATGCGGTAGATCTGGCCTTCGCGAGCGCCGATAATAATGTTAGAACCGGTCGCGCAATTCACATCGATGGTTTTGGTTTCCTTGAGGAACCAGACACGCATCTTGAAACGAAAATCGGTGTTAGTTAGTGCGCCGACTGGGCAGATGTCCACCGTGTTGAGCGAGTAATTGGAGTCGAGCACCTTGTCGGGGTGGCAACTGAGCGTGGAGTAACTCCCGCGATCGGTGAATCCAAGCACATCGTCCTTCGCAACCTCTTTCATGAAGCGAATGCAACGCGAACAAAGAATGCAACGCTCGTCGTCGAGGGTCACGCGTGGCCCAAGGACGACGTTCTTCGGCTTCTTGACCTTGGGTTCGAGAAAACGGGAATTGCTCTGGCCGTATTCGATGCTGAATTCCTGCAAGCGACACTCGCCCGCCTGATCGCAAATCGGGCAGTCGAGCGGGTGGTTGATGAGGAGAAATTCCATCACGCCCTTACGACATTCCTGAACCATCGGCGAGTCGGTGCGGACACCCATGCCTTCGGCCACGTCTTGCGCGCAGGAAATTTGCGGACGCGGAATCCAATTAATGACCGGGAAACCATCCTCGCCGAGTTCGATTTTTCGGTCGGGCGTCATTTTCGGCATGCCCATTTCGACGAGGCACATGCGGCAGTTGCCTGGAGAGGAAAGCTTGGGGTGGTAGCAATAGCGCGGGATGAATTTTCCCGCCTGCGAACAGGCTTCGATGACCCGGGTGCCCTTGGCGATTTTATGCCAGACGCCATCGATTTGGACATTGAGAAGGGTGACGGGCGGCGGGGCGGTTTCGGTGGCAGTGCTCATGGTCGGTGTTATCGGCTCGAAAACATTACGGATGGGTGCGGTTTTGGGAAGCCTATTTACGTTGCGAAACCCAGGAAATTTCCCGCAAAGACGCAAAGACGCCAAGGAGAAGAAGCTTTTTCTGCTTTCCTTCGCGCCTTTGCGTCTTTGCGGGCCATTTTTTCTTACGCCTCCGGCAATGCGAAGCCGTATTTCTTCAAAACTGCGCGCACCTCCTCCGTTCGCAGCCAGTCGCGGAATTTCCTCGCTTCCGCTGCGTTCTTCGCCTCCCGCAAGACGACACCGCCCTGCTCCAATTTAGGAAAGGCATCGCTCGGCACTTCCCAGTATCTGCCGCGCTCCATCATTTTCGGAGCCAAGGCCACGGACAAGCCGATCAAGGCCGCATCAGCCGCACCCGTTTCAGCAAATTGCGCGGCTTGCACAACATTCTCGCCCAAAACCATTCGGTCCTGCACCGCCTCGTAAACGCCGAGTTTTTGCATCGCCGCCACCGCCGCGCGTCCATACGGAGCGTGCGCCGGATTGGCGATAGCAATTTTTTTTACCGTCGGATCGAGCAACGCCTGCATCCCCTTTCCATCGAAATCAAGAGCCGACGTTTTTGAAACCCAGACAACGAGATGTCCGACCGCATACAGGAAAAAATCCGCCTTCTCCGCTTGGCTCGCCTCAATCAATTTCTCCGGCAACGCGGCATCCGCTGATAGGAATAAATCGAAAGGTGCGCCGTTTTTGATCTGCTCATAAAATTTGCCCGACGCACCATAAGTGGGGCTGATTTTGATTTCGGGATGCGCTTTTTCATAGACCGCGATCAGATCGGGCATGACGAACTGCAGATCGGAAGCGGTTGCGACGAGAAGCGGACGAGCGGATGATTGCGCCGGAGCGTGAACAGTCAGGCAATTCAGCAGAAGGCAGCACAGAATGAACTTCACGGAACGAGAAAATCAGACTAGCCGCAGATATGCCAACTCGAATGCCATGCGTGATGTTCCCTCAAGGCAGTCATTCCAAAAAGATGTCTTGTTAGTCTGACGACACTTCTATAAGAAACCTTCCCATGGTTCCAGCCGGTCTTCTTTTCGGTTTTATCCTTTGGTTTCTGGTCCGCTATCTCGCGGCGGGAATATTTACGGTCAACCAAGGGGAACGCGCGGTGAAGACTAGTTTCGGCCGCGCCCAACGTCTCGGCGGAACGACCGGCACCGATCCGATTTCTGCCAGTCTCACTCCGGAAGAACGCGAGCGTTACGATTATCCGCAACTTCGTGTCATTCAACCCGGCGGGCCTTATTTCAAATGGCCGTGGGAACGCGTTTACAAGGTGCCCATCGCCACGCAGACCATTAGTATGGCTTACGATCTCGAAACTCCCGAGGCGAACCAAAACGGCACTGTCCTCGATGCGGTTACCAAGGATCAACTGAACACCGGGTTGACCGGTCAAATCCGCTACAAAGCCGACGAGCGCAATCTCTACGCCTACCTTTTCGCCGTGCGCAGTCCGATCATCCACGTGATGGGTTATTTCATCAGCGTATTGCGGGAACGCATCGCCAACTTCGAGGCGCCGCCGATCGTGATCTCCGATGAGGCCGTTTCCGGCAGCACCCTGAGCATCGCCGGTGTTTCGATCAATGATTTGCGCAAAAACCTCCGCGATCTGAACGATCGGATGGAACAGGAATGCGCTTCCTCAGCGGCACGATACGGGATTCAGTTGGAGGCTTCCCTGATCACCGGGATCGATCCACCGCCCGAGGTAGAGTCCGCGCTTGCCGCGATCAACACTGCGCACAACCACGTCTCCTCCGACATCAGCCTGGCCCATGCCGGAGCGGACCAAAAAATCGTCCTCTCGAAACGCGCCGTCGAGATCGAGACACTTAAGGTGCAAGCCGAGATGGAACCTCTCATCGCACTGGCCAACCAGTTGCAAGAACTCAAAAAAATGGGCAAAAATGCACTCGAGTCCTATCGACGGAGCGTTCGCCTGCGACTTTTTGACGGAGCGAAACGTGCGATTTTGGAGGTGGATAATGAATAGCATACCCTCTTTTTTGATCGCCACCGCAGTAGGGTTTTTCGGCATGTTCATTGCCATGCCCCTATTCCTCGCTTTTTTGCGGGGGCTAGGAGGCTACGTGATCATCGAGGAGCGCCGGGCGCACGTCTATGTCCTCTTTGGCAAGGTGATCGGAATCATCGACGAACCCGGTTTTCACATCCTTCTTTTCAAACTCGGACCCGCCGCGCTGATCGTGCATTGGCTTGGAAAATGTCACGTCCTCGATCTCAAACTCGACCAAATCTACCTTCGGAGCCAACCGGTGAACTCCGAGGAAGGCGCACCGATGGGGATCGGAATCTGGTATGAGATGTTTATCAGCGATCCGGTCGCCTATTTGTTTCGCAACGCGAACCCAAGCGGATCGCTGGCGGCCAATGTGAGCAGCGCCACGGTCCGTTGCCTGAGCAACATGAAACTGGCCGACATGTTGGAGAACCGCCACACCATGAGCCAGACGGTGCGGGCGGAGGTGACTGCATCCTCGCAGGAATGGGGCTACAAACTGGGGAGCGTTTACATTCGCAAAGTGCATTTCCGCGATCTGGAAATGATCCGCCAAATCGAAAGCAAAGTGGTCAACCGCCTGCGCCAAGTCACCTCCGCGATCAAGCAGGACGGAGCTAACCAAGTAAGTGTGATCACGAGCACGGCGGAACGCCAAGCGGCGATCGAGTTTGCCAAAGCGGCAGCGATTCGTCCGCAATTGGTGGGAGGCGCTCTCGATCAAATTTCCCGCGATCCCCGCGTGGCCCAGGTGTTGTTCGACGTTCTGGAAGTAGAGCGACTGCTAACCGGCAAGGCCGAGATCACGCTCGTGCCGCCCGGCGGAGGAGTGCTCTCACAACTGCTAGCGGCCGGGAAGGCTCCTGAAGCCACGCCGCCGCCGTTGACCTAAACCCACGAGGGATTTTACATCAAGCTCGCACCGATCTCCGCGAGCGGGCTGCGTTCGCCCTTCGAGAGCGGCACATGCGCGGTGATCGCTTGTCCTTTGAGCCGGTCGCGCGTGAAGACGAGTCCGTTAGAATGACTGTCCACATAGGGATGATCGATCTGCGCCGGATCGCCGACCATGACGAGTTTCGATCCGCGCGACATGCGGGTGACGACCGTTTTGGCTTCGAGCGGCGTGAGTTGTTGCGCTTCATCGAGAACGAAGAAACGATTGGGAATGGAGCGTCCGCGGATGTAGCAAAGCGCCTCGATCTCCACGAGTCCTTGCTCGATTAGTTTTTCGTAAGGCTTCATCTGCGGAGTTCCGCTGGAGGCGGGCTCGGGTTGTTTGCGGTTCTTGCCGTTGCGCCCCTCTTGCGGGAATGATCGCTGCGGGAGCAGGACGTCGAAGGCATCGTAAATCGATTGCAGCCACGGGCGCATTTTTTCTTCGAGAGTGCCCGGGAGAAATCCGAGCGTATCGCCCATCGCGACCACTGGGCGGCTGACCGTAATTCCATTATAAACGCGCTCGTAAACGGAGTAGAGCCCAGCGGCAACGGCCATGAGGGTTTTTCCCGTGCCCGCTTGGCCGTAGCAAGTGACGAGAGAAATGGTCGGATCGAGTAAAGCGTCAAGCAGACATTGCTGACCTGCGTTGGCGGGTTTGAGCGTGATGCCCTTGGGAATTTCGAGACCGGCAGGAATGGAAAGACGTTTGAAAATTCCGTCGCCCATGTGGCGTGCAGGCAGGAGTTTATTTTCGTCCACGGTGAGGAGAACATACTCGTTCAGAAGCACATTGTTCGCTCGCTTGTCGCTGAGCGTGAGCACGCGAGAACTGCCAAAACGCTGCAACTCATGCGCCGCCACTTCGATGCAGGCGAGGCGAGAATCGAAGTCCTCGGGCTCCACTTTATCGTTTAGGTAATCCTCTGCATCGAGCCCGATAGCGTGGGCTTTGAGGAGCATGTTAAGATCTTTCGTGACGAGGACGGTGCGGCATCCATCCATGCAACGGCGCTCAATATCGAGAGCGCTGGCGATGATCCGGTTGTCGATCACGCCGCTCTCGGGAAAGAGGGTTTGGAAGCGCTTGAGTTTGGTGTCGGGTTTGGAGCTGATCCGGTCGTTGACCGCGATGCGAATGCTCCCGCCGTTGGGGAGCGGAGCGCCCTTAATGACTGCGGCGCGATTCGTGCCGAAAATGCTCGAGAGCGAACGATGCACCATGCGGGCGTTGGCTCCACGCTCGTTTTGCTCGTTCTTGAATTTGTCCAGCTCAGTGAGAACCTCGACCGGGATCCAGACATGGTTGTCCTCGAAGCGATGCAGGCTGTTCGGATCGTGCAGGAGGACGTTAGTGTCGAGAACGTAGTTCTTTATTCGACTCTGATTTTTTTTCGTCCGGCGAGACGAAGAGGAAGGGAGGAGCAGATCGCCAGTCTGCCCATCATTGGGACCAGTAGGATATTGCATTTTTTAATGATCTGAACCGGGAAACTGAATCTCACATTTCCCCGGTGGTCTCACGGATTTTGCCGCGATGCTGGACGAATAGTTGGAATTGATGCGGTTGGCCACATTTATTTTATGGGTCATTAACAAATTTTCCAATCGGTGGCTCGCGCTCAAACTTGAGGGATGACGACTTCCGGCTCCGATGCTACCCCAGTTTCGGTCGCCGGAATTTCCTTCCAGCGCCATTCTGGATTGAGGTTGATCTCCTCAATCGGAACGTCAAATCCGGCGGCGTCGAGCAGGTAGGCGACGCCTTGGGGCGTTTCCATGGTTTCGCGAAGGCTACGGGCGAAAAGCTCGATGTATTCCTTGTAGGAGTCGAGCGCAAGCTGGCCGCTGGCAAAAAAATCGGCCAATCGCTCGTCGTGATGATCGATCATTCTAAGCAGGCTTTCACGCAAAAGTGTCCGCATTTTCGGATCGACGACAAGCCGGAAAGGGTTGCTCTCAGCGGTGACTACGGCAAGCGACGCAGTTTGATTTTCGGTGGTGAGAAGGGTCAAGTCGGACATAAATTTTGGGATGTTAGGATTGCTGGAGGAAAAAGTCGCGTGACGATTGTGTGTCACGCCCGATTTGGGCGCGGAGTGCGTCGAGATCGGGAAATTTTTTCTCCGGACGCAGGAATTTGGCAAACGCCACTTCGACGTCCCGACCGTAAAGATCGCCGGCAAAATCGAAAAGATGCACCTCCAACAGGCGCCCTAGCTCCCCGTTTTCGATCGTGGGACGCAGACCGATGTTGGCCACGCCGTCATAGCACGCACCATCGGTCACGGCGCGGACGGCATAAACGCCATTCGGAGGAAACTGCTCGTTATGGGCGCTGAGATTTGCGGTCGGGAAACCGAGTGTGCGGCCGAGTTTCCGACCCTCCACAACCGTGCCGAGAATGGTATAGGGCCGGCCAAGGCAGGCTTCCGCTTTCGTCAGATCACCTGCCTCCACCGCGCCGCGAATGAGTGTGCTGCTGACGGTTTCGTCCCCGATCCGCACCGGAGGAACAGCCACCACCGAAAAACCAAGTTTGGTTCCTTCGCTCCGTAAGAAATCCACGTTTCCACTCCGATTTCGACCGAACGCCCAATCTTCACCCACGCAGATGGCGCGGAGCGGGCGGGCGTGAGCGGCCAAGGCACCAATAAACGCGCCAGGCGACTGGCTGGCAAAGTCGCGATTGAACTCCACGAGCAAAATGTGGCCTACCGCAGTGCCAGCAAGTAATTGCAATTTGTGAGCAGTCGAAGTGAGCAGGCGGGGCGGATTCTCGGGTCGGAGAATGCGCGCTGGATGCGGATCGAAGGTCACGATCACGGCCGTTCCCCCGGCCTCGCGGGCTGCGGCTAGCGTCGAGGCGATGACCGCTTGATGCCCGAGGTGGACACCATCAAAAACCCCGATGCCGAGCGCCAGCGGTCCGGGCAGGGTGGCCAATTCGGAGACAGAGCGAAGCAGTTTCATCGCCGCTTTTCCGTCCTCAGGCACCGCGCATACGGGAGACTTCAGGAAGGCTAATCACCTTGGCGAGCAATTCTTCGAGGGAGCCGTTTTTCAATTGGTCCACGGTGACGGCACGATCGAGGTTGAACTTGCCCGATTTCGTTCGGCGGAGTTCCTGCAAATGGGCCCCGCACCCGAGCACCTCGCCAATGTCGTGGGCGTAGGTGCGAACATAAAATCCCTTGCTGCAAACAACACGAAAATCGACCACCGGCAGTTCGATCCGGTTGATCTGATGGGCGTAAATGTGGACGAAGCGCTTCTCGCGCTCGACCGTTTTCCCTTGCCGAGCGAGTTTGTAAAGAGGCACGCCTTGTTGCTTGATCGCGGAAACCATCGGCGGCAACTGGTAGAAATCGCCGTCAAATTTCGCGAACGCCGCCTCGATTTCCGCCTCGGTCAATACCGGCACGGGCTTCGTCTCAAGAATCTCCCCGTCCGCATCTTGGCTGTCCGTGGTTTCGCCGAGCTTGAGCGTTCCGACATATTCCTTGTCCTCGCTCATGAGCAAATCCTGAATTTTCGTGCCCTTGCCGAGCACAACGATGAGCAGTCCGGTCGCGCGTGGATCGAGCGTGCCGCAGTGGCCCACCTTGGTCATGGAAAAGGTCCGACGCGCGATCGCCACCACATCGTGGGACGTCATTTCGGAGGATTTATCGACGAGAAGAACGCCGTCAAGCGTGGCTGCGGATTTCATGATCGGTGTATTCTAAAACTTGTTTGCGAACTTCTTCAAGCGATCCGCGAATGCGCGCGCCAGAGGCGAGAATGTGTCCCCCACCCCCGAAATGCTGGCAGATCGCGGCGACGCTGACATTGGGGTCCTTCGAGCGCATGCTGATGCGAATGCGGCCGGCGTTTTCCCCGTCCAATTCCTCGAAAAAAATCGCCACGATCACCCCTTCGATAGCGCGAATATGATCGATCAGTCCCTCGTTATCCTCGGGGATGACGCCAATCGATTTCGCGGCTGCTTGCGTCAGAGCAAAACTGGCTACACGGTTTTCGCTGGTTAGTAAAAGTTCATTCAACAGCGACCGGAGCAACTGGATGCGGCGCACTGGATAGCTGTCATACAAATCCCGCGAGATGCGGCCTACGTCAGCGCCACGACGGATGAGTTCCGCCCCGATTTCATAGGTGCGGGCGGTAGTCGAGGGATATTGAAAAGAACCGGTGTCGGTGGAAATCGCGACGAAAAGATTTTCGGCGATCGCGGGATCGATCTCCCAGCCCAGTTCGGTGAAAAGCTCAAACAGAATCTCGCCCGTGGCGGGCGCAACCGGGTTGATGTGGCTGAGATCACCGTAGCCCGGATTGCTTTGGTGATGATCGATGTTGATCCAAACTCGCGCGGCGCCAACCGCTGCCAACGGGGTGCCGACTCGTTCGCGCACTGCCGTATCGAGGATGATCACCACGTCAAAATCGGCTTTCTCCGCAGGTGGCGTGGTAACGATCTCCGAACCGGGCAGAAAGCGCAGCTTTTCGAGCATGCCGTCCTCGTTCCAGGTGGTGACATTCTTGCCGAGCTGGCGCAGGGCGAGGGTCATCGCAATCTCACAGCCAAGGGCGTCGCCATCGGGACGCATGTGACTGAGGACGAGGAACTTCTGGTGGCGCGCAATTGCCGCGCCGATCTCGGAAAAGGTGGCGTTCACGAATCGTCGGAGCTGGGTTTGGGTTCGATCGGGTTGCCGTCGAGATCGAGTTCCTCAAGAATCGAAAAAACGCGGGTGGCGCGTTCGGCGGTGTTATCGAATTTGAAATGCAAATGAGGGGTGTACTTAATGACCACGCGCTTGCTCATTTCCTGCTGCAGCATTTTCCGATTCACATCAAGCTTGTGGAGAATGCTCTGGTAATTGCTCGTCTGGCCGGAGCCTCCGAGCGCGGAGATAAATACGTGGGCCTGCTTGAGGTCGGGTGTGATGTCCACGGAATTAATCGTCACGATCACGCCATCAAAACGCAAATGGCGATTGATCAGGTCGCTAAGTTCGCGCTTGATGAGTTCCTGGACGCGTTGGAGACGATGGTTCACGGGATGACGAAATGGAAAGGGCGGTTGGACGGGAAACCGGCGAGAGGGGCGCTAGGTTTCCGGGCCGACTTACAGCTTCTGGGCAAACTTCTCGAGCGTGTAGCACTCGATGATATCGCCCGCTTCATACTCATCGTAGCCGGCGAGTTTGATGCCGCATTCGAGGCCGTTACGCACTTCCTTGACCTCGTCCTGGAAGCGGCGCAGCGTGGACATCGAGCCGTCGAACACAGTCTGTTTGCGGCGCACGACGCGCGCACGCCCGGTGCGGACGATGCGCCCATCGGTGACGAGACTGCCAGCGACCGTGCCTTTGGTGAGATCGAACACTTGTTTGACCTCGGCATGGCCGACGATAGTTTCGCGGGTCTCCAAGTCGAGCAAGCCGGCCATAGCCTCTTTCACCTGATCGATGAGTTCGTAAATGATGCTGAAAAGCTTGATCTGAACGTTTTCGCGACGAGCAGAATTCGCTGCGGAGTTTTCCACTTTCACGTTGAAGCCAATAATCACCGCGTTGGACGCAGTCGCGAGCAAGACGTCAGACTCGGTAATCGGGCCGACCCCGCTGTGAATGATGCGGAGGTTGATTTTTTTGCTGTTAATTTCGTTCAACGACGCAGAGACGGCTTCCAAGGAACCGTGAACGTCGCATTTGAGAATGACTTCGAGCAGTTTGAGTTGCTCATCAGCCATCGCGTCGAACAAATTCTCCAGCGTCGCGCGGGCCGGGGCGGCCAGTTTCGTCTGCCGCATGGCGTGGAGGCGCTCTTCGCCGAGAACTTTGGCGGCTTTCTCGGAATCCATGACCAAAAATTCGTCGCCTGACGATGGAACTCCCGTAAAACCAAGCACTTTCACCGGAGTGGACGGCCCGGCCGTTTTGACCATGGCCCCGGTGTCGGTGGTCATGGCTTTGACTTTTCCGTAAACATTTCCGCAGATAAAAGGGTCGCCCACCTTCAAAGTGCCGACCTTGACCAAAATCGTCGCGGTCGGACCGCGGCCAGTCTCCACTTGAGATTCGACGACGGTGCCGCGGGCGGCTGCCTTCTCGTCGGCGCGCAATTCCAAAACCTCGGCTTCGAGGAGAGTCATCTGCAATAAATCGTCGATGCCTTTTCCCTTGGTTGCCGAAACCGGCACGCAAATGGTGTCGCCTCCCCAGTCCTCAGGTTGCAGGCCTTTTTCCTGGAGCTGGGTTTTCACCCGGTCGATATTCGCCGAAGGAAGGTCGATTTTGTTGATCGCGACGACGATTTTGACCTTGGCAGCTTTGGCGTGGTTAATCGCCTCGATCGTCTGCGGCATGAGCCCGTCGTCGGCGGCGACCACGAGCACGACGATGTCGGTGAGGTTCGCGCCGCGAGCCCGCATAGCGGTGAAAGCTTGGTGACCGGGGGTGTCTAGAAAGGTGATTTTATGGCCGTCCCGCTCGACGGAATAAGCGCCGATGTGCTGGGTGATGCCGCCCGCTTCGCCCGATGCGACGCGGCTCTTGCGGATGGCGTCCATCAGCGAAGTCTTGCCGTGATCCACGTGACCCATAAACGTGATGACGGGAGGACGGGAAACGAGTTGGTCGGATTTGACCTCGACCGGAGCGGGAGGTGCCACCACCACGGTTTCGACTTTGTGCACGCCGCCGCCTTTTTCGCGTTTCTCAACCTCGAAAATCGCGTTGTGCTTCTTGCAGACTTGGGTCGCCACATCGGGCTCGATGGTGGCGTCCGCCTTGGTAAAAATGTTCAGATCCATCAAATCCTTGATGATCTGGAAAGGCTTCAGACCGAGCTGAATGGCAAGGTCTTTAACGATGATCGGCGGCTTGATGTGAATGATGAGTTGGCCAGTCTCCGACAATTCTGGAGCTGCCGGCTCTTCGGCAGGTGGCTCAACGACGGCAACAATCGGCGCAGAAATTGGAACGGGCTTCACCGAGCCGGTAATCCGCGCAAGCGGGACCATGCCGTGGGGCTTCTTGTCAGTGGGAAGTTTCGGGGCTTTTCCCCCAATTAGGGAGATCGCGGCCGGTTTGGCAGCGGGAGTTTCCACATTCACCGGAGTTGGTGGCTCAACTTTGACCTTCGCAGCGGCACCGATGCGGACGGTTGGTTTAATCGAATCTGCAGCGACGACTTTTTTCTTCTTCGGGGAAATCAAATCCTCGGTCACCACCGGGACAACCGGGGCAACTACTTTTGCGGGTTCCTCAGATTTAGGAGCGGGCTTTTTACTGGCGGGAGCGTCAGACTTCCTACCTACGGCTGATCTGCCGGAAGTTTTCGTCGAGGAGCTGGGTTTGGTAGTTGCTCGTGTGGCCATTCAGTAAATTGGATTAAAGGTAAGTGGGTTGTGGTTGCCACCCTGATAGATGGTGGCGGGTTCATTCGCCGCGGGCTTTTTTGGCGGCTTCAAGAATCGGGGCGGCTGCGTCGGGTTCGATGCCAAGGATGCCTGCGATGTCGTCTGCCTCCAGTTCCGCGAGCATTTCCAGCGTGCTGACGCCTCCAGTGACGAGTTGGCGCGCGACGGATTCTTCGATTTTAACGGAATCAGCCAGCACTTTGGCAGCAGCCGTCACGCGGCTTTCAAAGACGTCGATCGGCGATTCACCCTTGTCGATGGAAATCTCCCAACCAGTCAGGCGCTGGGTCAAGCGAGCGTTCTGACCACGTTTACCGATCGCGAGGGAGAGCTGGTCCTCATCAACGGTAATGGTCATAAGTTTTTTCGCCTCGTCGGCCACGATGTTTTTAACCTTCGCTGGCTTGAGTGCTTCGAGCACAAACTCCTTTGGATCGGCGCTCCAGCGGATGATATCGACCTTCTCGTTGTTCAGTTCGCGGACGATGTTTTTAACCCGGGAACCGCGCATACCGACACACGATCCGACTGGATCCACCTTATCGATGCTGCTGTGCACGGCCACTTTGGAGCGGAATCCGGCTTCGCGGGCGATGGCTTTGATTTCCACCGTGCGATCGGCAATCTCGCTGACTTCGAGTTCAAATAGACGCCGAATGAAATTCGGGTGGCTGCGGGAAAGGATGATTTCTGGGCCGCGGGCACCGTTTTCCACCGCCACCACGTAGGCGCGGATCCGGTCGCCAATATTGTAATCCTCAGTCGTAACCCGTTCGCGCTGAGGCATAATCGCCTCAAACTTGCCGAGATCAATAATCACGTCGGAACGCTCAAAGCGACGAACGGTGCCGCTGACGATTTCTCCGGCGCGATCCTTAAATTCGTCGTAAAGATTCTCTTTTTCCGCCATCCGGATGCGTTGCAGCATGGTCTGGCGGCAAGTCTGGGCGGCGACGCGTCCGAAATTCTTTGGCGTAACTTCTACCTCGAGAACGTCACCGACTTGGGCGTCCTTCTTGATCCGCTGCGCTTTTGCGATCGAAATTTGGTCGTGCTCATTCATCACCGGATCAGCGACGATGAGGTTGGCGAGCGCCTTGATTTCCCCAGTTTTCGGATCAATGTCGATGCGCATCTCGCGGGCTGGACCAACCGAACGGCGGGAAGCCGAGAGGAGGGCCGTCTGGAGCGCCTCTAAAACGACGCTCCGGTTGATTCCTTTGTCGCGCTCAAGATGGTCGATGTAAGCAATAAGCTCGCTGTTCATATTTGGAAATTTTTCGTGTCGAGACAAAAAAGAGTGGGAAGTCGTTCCCACTCTGCTCACTCGATCAACTGAGTAATTAATAGTCGAAGTCCCCTGATGCGTCAAGGGCGATCCGGTCGGATCAGTTTTTCAACAAAGCGACCCAATCCGCGGAAAAAATAGCTTAATCCATCGAAATCCGGCTTGACCTTGAAAATAGATCGATCGGGGCTGGTTCGCCACACTTTTGCCACCAACAGGTCAACGCCATGTGAGGCATGGTCAATGCCGCCAGCCCAATAAAAACCACCCGCAGCACCAGCACGTCGCTCGCGAGGTATTTTCGAAATCCCCAGGTGGTAATTCCGGCCAGAAACACGGTGAGAACTGTCAGCGGCCACGATTCCGCCACCAACCAGCGCCATGCCCGGGGTTGATTGTCAGGAAATCTCGCTGCCGCCAGACCCGCAAGATGCCGCACTGAGTGGATTGCCGTAAAATACACCGCGAAAGCTATCAGAGGCGGACACCCGGCAAAGAACCAAAGCGTGGCCCCTATTTCCGCTGCGGGCAATAAATGACCCAACTCGGAGGACACCGACTTTTTCTCCCGAAACGCCAAAAAGAGCCGACGACCGATTGCGAGCGCAACCAATCCGAACCACGGCACGGCGACCCAGCGATTAAACCAGTTCATAAGGATCAGGAGAAGACCGTCGCTTTCCGGGCCACACAGGCTACGAAACAACCCGAAGGTTGCCTCCGGATGAAACCAGATCGGGCCCGCGATCGAAAACCCGCCCCGGGCCAACCCCTCCAGTCCGCGCGCCCAGCCGGCCAAATCCTCTGTATCCCCCAACCCGAAATGCCACCACGCAACCGCCAGAAAAACCATCAAGGCCACGACCGGTTGCCAAGCAAACGCCGCCAAAACCAATCCCGCGATCAGCAAGTAGAACCCAATTAACAAAACCAAACCATCCCGCCTCGCTCCCATGCCACGCAGCAGGGCGAGATCGAGCGCGCCGTGGGGCAAACCGCCGATCGTCACAAGTAGCGCCACGATCCCTAGTTGAATCCCGATTTCCAGCCCGGCTAACCAAATGGAACCCAGGCAAAAAGCAACCAGCATGGGCACAATCACCAAGGCATGTTGCCGGGCAAAACTTGGAGCCCACGATGCGATTGTCAGCGAGGTTTTCATTGTGGGAAAAGCACCGCGCGCAAAAATGGCCAACACGGCAACGCGCGCACGACAGTCAAATTATCTTTCCAACTGGCCCTCGACTCCATGAAACGAACGAGACTGGGCGTCGGTGTTTTTTGAAAAAGCTGCATCATCAATTCCGGCAATTGCCCGGGATCACGGTCCAGCACTCGCAAAAAAATCTCATCCAGCCGGTCTACAGTCGATCCGGCAAAGATGTTAGCACTGCCGTTCGGGTAAGCTCCTGCCAGTCGCGCGGACTGTTCTTGAATCCGGGAAAATGCGTATCCCGAGGAGGCCCGGACGGCGCCACCCCGCGTGCCGATGGAAATGTTAGAGCCAACCTGTGCCGGTGTCTTCATCACACGCATTGGAATCACTCCCTCCTCGCGGTGGATCACCTCCCACGGTCCGCCACCGAAATGTTCGCTGGCGTAATCGATGATCGCTTCATCTGAAAACTCGACGGTCCCGCGAGGCGGACAAAGCCGCGTATCCTCCACAAGTATGGTGTTAGCAGACAGCGGCAGCGCGTAGAAAAAACGAATCCCTGCTCGGCCCGCGCTTTGAAAATCCATCAGCGTAACCTCGTCGGTGCTCAATTGAGTCTGCGATGAACGCAATTCCAGCCCACGAAAAATCTGCCGCCAACCTCCTGTCGCTGCCGACTCCAAGGGCCGACTGTCGTAAATTTTCCCAGTGGTCACGCGCGTTCCCCCGCTCAAGTCGATCTCGACTCCTGCGTCTGTTTCCCGTAGATGCTCGGCGGTCTGGCCAAGCGCCCACTCGACTTCGGGCGCTAATGCTAGTAGCTCACGCGCTTGGGTGTAGAGCGCATCCGCGGGAATGCGCACATAGGGAAACTCCGCGGACTCCCGAGTGATCGATTGATTGCCGTTTCGCACGGTCCAGCGCGGCCAGCGATGGGATATGCAATCCAAAAATGGATGAGGTGCCGCCGCCCAATGGCACCAAGTTCGATCCCTTAAATAATCCAGCCGGGGGTCAATCAATAAGATGCTGGGCGGTCGTGGAAGTTTACACAACCGCACTGCCAGACTCAGACCGGCGAGACCGGCTCCCAGAATGGCGACATCGATTTGCGTTTTCACCTCAAATGGATTCCACACAGGCCGGTCAGCGGACGGTGCAAATCAGCGTTGTGGTTCATTTCGCCGTCCCGACCAAACGGGGTGAGCGCGGAGGGCGTGATCAGGCATCCGATGGTTAGGAGAAACTTCCGCCAACCGGGAACAACCGCGCGTTTACGAAGGCCGGCTGCCCCTCCTTGTAAAATCTCCTGCCCAATTTCGCGATAGACTCGGCCAGCGATCCAGATGCCCCGCTGGTTTTTTTGGGGCAAATGACGAATGCCACGGAATCCGCTCGAAAAATATTTTTCGGCCTCTTCGATTGCCCGCTGGGCCGCCAGCCAAGCGATTTCCGGACGGGTAGCGAGAGCACTAGCATCCGCTCCGGCAGGGAGCCATTCAGCCGGCAGATAGACCCGATCGCGTTCCGCATCTTCGCGGACGTCACGCGCGATGTTTACTAGTTGCATTCCCACCCCGAGATCGAGGGCGTGCGGCCGCGCCTCTGGCGAATCCGCGCCCAGCACCTCGGACATCATGAGCCCAACCGTCCCGGCCACTCCGTGGGCATAGCGCAAAAGTTCGTCCGCGTTTTGAAAACGGCACGGGCCAGTGTCGGTTGCGAGCGTCCGGAGCAGCGTGTCGGCCGGTTCATTGTCGCGGAGCCCAAGCGAGCGATAGAGCTGCGCCACCGGTTCAGCGGAGGTGACTAAATGACCGACCAATTCTTGCAAACTCTTGCTAGCACCACTGGCAGATTCGGCTTCGTCAGCAAGATCGTCGAGCACGCGACAGAAGGCGTATAATCGCGTAGCGCGGGCTCTCGTTTCCAGAGAAAGAAAACGACCCGCAAGATGAAAACTACGTCCGTGCCGCGCGAGCAAATCCTCTGGTGTTGTGTTAGCATCGCTCATGTTAGCATTTCTTCCCGCAGGATATTTTCGACGACTTTGGCCGATGTGACAACCCCCGGCAATCCCGCGCCGGGATGGGTCCCCGCGCCGACAAAGTAGAGACCTTCGACGTCCTCACTTTTGTTGTGAAAGCGGAACCATGCCGATTGGGTGAGGATCGGTGCAATGGAAAACCCTGCGCCGTGCTCCGACTGCAAAGCGTCGCGAAAGTAAGTGGGTGCGACATAAAATTGCGAAACGAGATGCTTCCGAAGTTCGGGCATGAGACGCTGACCAAGTTGGTCGATAATTAGTTCCGCATAGCGTGGTCCGGTGGTGTCCCAATCGATAGCAGTCTGCAGATTGGGGACCGGTGCGAGCACGTAAAAGGCATCCCGTCCTTCCGGAGCCATGGACGGATCGGTCGCAGCAGGTCGATGAAGGTAGAGACTGGGATCTTCCGCCAGAACGCCGTTTTCGAAAATATCGGATAGCAGTTCACGGTAACGACGGCTGAACAAGATGGTGTGGTGCGCCACATCGGGATAGGGAAGATCCGTTCCAAAATAGAGCACAAACAAGCCCATCGAGTATTTCAATCGGTCCAGGCGACGGTCCGTCCATTTTCTTCGGTGCCGCGCCGCGATCCAATCCCGATAAACGCGCGGTGGATCCGCATTCGCGACCACCAGATCGCAGGCTTCCCGTAAGCCATCTGCCGCTTGCAACCCGCGTAAACGACCGTCCACGACTTCGAGGCTGGTGACGGTTCTATTAAATTGAAACGTAATTCCGTGACGCTCCGCCAACGCAACCAAAGCCCGGATCAGTGCGCCCGTTCCACCCTGCGGATACCAGATGCCACTCTTGATTTCCAAGTAGTGGATGAGCGAGTAAAGCGAGGAGGTGGCAAATGGATTCCCGCCGACCAAGAGCGGCTGAATGCTGAAAAAGCGACGCAGCGAATCGTTCTTCAAATACCGACAAACGAGCTGCCAAACACTTCGATCTCCGCGCAATCGGATTAACGCCGGAGTAGCGGCCAGCATGTTCCGCAATTGATGAAATGGCTGCGCGCCAAGATGCTCGAATCCTTCCGCATAGAGTCGCTGGGAATGTTCTAACAGACGGCTGTAACCTTCCGCGTCCCCCGGGCTGAACCGGGCCACCTCGCGCTTGATCTCCTCCTCGGTGCCGCCGTAATCGAACGTGCCGCCCTCCGCATCGATCATCCGATACCACGGCTTCACGGGCAGAAACTCAATATGATCGGAACGCTTCTCGCCAAATAAGGCGAAAAGTTCATCGAACAAAAACGGCGCAGTAATCACGGTTGGCCCAGCATCATATACAAATCCGTCTCGGCGAAAAACAGCCGCTCGTCCGCCCGGCTCGGAACCCCTTTCCCAGACTTCCACCTCGTAGCCCAGTGCGCGCAAACGCAAACCAGCCGCCAATCCACCAAAACCCGAGCCGATTACAATGGCACGGGCCTCGGCCTTCACGAAATTTGCTCGATCATGTCGCGAGCCAGATCGAGCAGCAGTCCACCCGCGTTCGCGGGCAGGGTGGTCGCGAGCTCCGTGGCTTCGCACAGCCGGAGGTGCGCCCGGTGACGGGCTATCTCGCAAGCGATGTTCGTAGGGTTAGATTCTTCGAGCAGGAGAATCGCATTAAAACAAGCGGGACGATCAACATTTTCCCGATCGAGGTCGGCATCGTTCAGGTCGTCAATAATTTGGTAGGCTACTGCAAAGGATTCCGCACAGCGAAGCGCGCAGGCTGCGTAATCGGCATTACCGGACGCAATCAGGGACAGTTGCAACGGTAGTCCCAGCAAAGCTCCCGATTTTTTTCTCGCGACGTCTTCGTAGAGTTCCCAAGAATCACCGCAAACGGCACGGTGACGGATTTCCGCACATTGCCCGTTAATGGCCTCTGCGGTTCTAGCATGCAGAACGCCTAACAAAGCCGGAAGACGATCGGTTACAGAAACTTGCGCGAGGGCTAACCAAGCAGCCGAAAGAAGCAAATCACCTGTACAAATAGCCACGGTTTTTCCGAACTTGGCGACCACCGTTTTCGATCCCCGTCGAAACTCCTCGCAGTCTACTACATCATCGTGAACAAGCGAAGCGTTGTGGAGAAGCTCCGCAGCTGCCGCAAGAGCGAGAGCGTCCTTTTCACCGATGTCTAGAGCCAGTGCGGAGTGTAGCGCTATCTTTGCCCTTACTCGCTGACCGCCACACGCCAGATGATAGTGCGCCGCTTCTACCGCAACCGATTTTTCATCAGCCGACTCCGACCCGGAAGTAAGGAGAATATTCATCAACTCCTCAACACCGGCCAGTAAGCCCGCGATGGAGAGTTTCTGAGTTACCGGACTAACAGTTAAAGCCATAGTAATTTAGCACGCTAACCCCGGTTTCGGGAAAGTAACTAACTACCTTTGAAAAAAATTCAGCTTCGTGGACAGCGAGATTTTACGTCACCATCCACGAAGCGAAGAATTTATTAGGCGGCTTTGCCGTCAGAATCTTTTACTGCTGCAGCCCAAATGATCACTCCGAAGGCGATCTTGTTGAGCACGTCAGCGAAATTGTAGACCAAATTAAGGCCTGACATGCTGGAAGCGGAATCAGCACCGGTAAGGTAACCGACGAAATATCCAATTGGGTAAACTGCCCAACCAATAGTGACAATGATCCGCATCAGACCGAATGCCGACTTGACTGCGGGAGAAGCCGAACTGGCGTTAGCTTTGCTGGCCTCACCAACAAAAATCTCGAAGAGAATGTAGGCCCAGCCGACCATACCGATGATGAAACCGGGCCAAGCTCCGATCAACCGCGCTTCACCCAAGTAGCCGCCAACGAGCATGACGAGCGTTCCGATCAACAGACGCCAGAAGATTCCCGCAGAAACCTTGCCGACGGCTGAAAGGATCAGATAAAATTCCACCATCAAAAGCGGAACAGTAATCAGCCAGTCGATGTAACGAAAAACCGTTGGGGTATTACCGGTCGCAACCCAAACGTCTCGCATGTAAAAGTAATGGACCGCGGCAACGAGGGTGACGAGACCAGAAACGTTCAACGAAGTGCTCCATTTCTTCGAAACACGGTGCCGCTCGTTAAAGAAAAAAGCCGTAGCCGCGACAAGTGCCATGGAAATAAACCAAAAGGAAATCCCGACAACATCGTCCGGTTTCAAATTGGCTGAGGCGATGGGGAGTGAGGTTAAACCCGAGGCAAAAACAGAACCCGGCAACAATGCCAAGAAGCTGCTAATTAAAAGGGGGTTGGACCACGAACGTGAACTGCGATTTCGATTGTGCATAGGTAATTAGGTTGGGTTGAAACAAATGTCCATCGCCTGCGGCACTTACCGTAGGTCTGACATCAGAGAGGGGTTACGTTCACCATCGGAGCGAAAGATGCAAAAATATGAATCTTGGACGATATTTTTCGCGTTTCGTTAAAAAATCATTTTGTGGGACTTTGAAAATTGGCAAAAAGCCTCACTTTTTTATAATCCAACCGACCAATCTAATTTCCATGAAATCAAAATTACCTCGCCTGTTTGTTGCACTCGCAATTTTTTCCACCGCCCATTTGGCCCACGCCGAAGCTGCTGGTTTCGCCGGTCCGATCCAAGTCGCGCAAAACGCTGCCAACTGGCGTAAAGCACCCGCACTGAAGGCTAATTTCAAACTCAAATTTGGAGGAGAGGAGCGATTTTTGGGGAAAATTCTCATGACCCCTTCCAATTCTGGCATTCGACTCGAGCGGGCGGATGGTGCGACCCTAATTTTTGACGGAAACGATGTCTGGCTTTCTCCTGCAAAAGCCGAATGGCCTCGCGCCCGGTTCGATATTTTTACTTGGGCCTATTTCTGGGCTGCGCCTTATAAGTTGAATGATCCCGGAACCTACATCGAGGAGACTGGCAAGGCCATCCTTCGCGGCAAAGAATACGACACCGCCAAATTAACTTTCGCCAACGGAACCGGTGATGCGTCGGACGACTGGTATGTTCTGTATCGCGACCCAAAAAGCAACCGACTGACGGCCATGGCCTACATTGTAACCTTTGGACGCAATCAAACAGAGGCGGAAAAGGAGCCTCACGCGATTTTCTACGAGACGTTCGAGGATTTTGACGGCATTTCGACCCCGACGAAATGGACCTTCTGGAATTGGTCAAAGGAAAACGGCCTCACTGGCGAAATGCTCGGAGAGGCCACTTTAGCTAACGTCACAATTTCTAATCCAGCGGCAGATGCCTTTCAAAAACCGCAGGACGCGGTGATCGCCGCCATGCCAAAATAAGTTTCTGAGAGAATTTTCGTCAACTTTGCCGGAAACGCTGAAAAGTATCGGTCCGTATATTGCGCAGGCGAGTTGCTAATGAGGTGGGTGTGAAGTTCGCGCCATTTGGACGCATCGTTGACGCGGATTAGACCCTCTTTTCAGATGGGACAGCTGCGCTGCGACTTTTTTAGACGTTGAACCGGAAATCGAAGACGTCCCCGTCCTGCACGACGTATTCCTTACCCTCGATCCGAAGTTTGCCCGCCTCGCGCGCCTTGGCCAGACTGCCCAGCCGGGAAAGATCGTCGAATGCCACGGTTTCCGCTGCGATGAAGCCACGTTCGAAGTCACTGTGGATCACGCCCGCTGCCGCGGGAGCTTTGTCGCCAATGCGAATTGTCCAAGCGCGGGTTTCTTTTTCACCAGTGGTCAGATAAGTCCGCAGACCGAGCAAATGGTAAACCGACCGAATCAAGGTCCCGACACCACTTTCGGCGACGCCCAAATCTTTCAAATAATCTGCCGCTTCCTCTGCGGAAAGATCGATCAATTCGCTCTCAATTTGCGCGCTAATGATGACCGCCTCGGTGTTGAGATGTTTGCTGACGTAGTCGCGGACGGCTTTGATGTAACCAGCGGCGGGCGAAGTGGCATTTGCTAGGTCGTTGCTGACCACGGGCAAGTCGCTTTCCGCAACGTTGCAGGCAAAAATGACGGGCTTGGCGCTCAGAAGAAAGAAGTCGTGAATGAGTTTTTTCTCCTCGGCGCTGGCTTCAAAAGTGACTGCCGGTTTGCCGGAGTCGAGGTAAGGGAGCAGGCGTTCGATGAGAGCGATTTCGGCGAGCGCGGTCTTGTCGCCGACGCGGGCGGCTTTTTTCTGGCGGTCAGCCCGTTTTTGCAAAGAGGCCATGTCAGCAAGGATGAGTTCGGTGTTGATCACCTCGATGTCGCGCACGGGATCGACGGTGCCTGAGACGTGGTGAATGTCGTCGTCCTCGAAGCAGCGGACGACTTGGACGATGGCGTCGGTCTCGCGAATGTTGGCGAGGAATTGGTTGCCGAGGCCCTCGCCTTTGCTGGCGTCTTTCACGAGGCCGGCGATGTCCACGAATTCGATCGCAGCGGGGATGATTTTTTGCGAACCGCTGATTTTTGAGAGGACCTCAAGCCGCGCGTCGGGAACAGTGACGATGCCGACGTTCGGGTCAATCGTGCAAAACGGGTAGTTTGCCGCGGTGGCCTTGCGGGTGCGAGTGACGGCGTTGAAGAGGGTTGATTTGCCGACATTGGGGAGGCCGACGATTCCAGCGGATAACATAGGGCGGCGAATTTAGGGGAGATTGGCGGAGGCGCAAAGGGGAAACTTACACGGCGCAGGACGCTCTCATCGTCTGGGCTGGACTTCGAGCAAGACGCTAGTCTTGTCGCCCCGATCTTGGTAGGTAACGAGTTCCTTCGCCTCGGGATGATGTTTTCTAACATTGGCTAGCGGCTTACCTCGGGCCAGAATGAAACGAGCGTCCTTCGGTAGGTGGTCCGCCTTGTCGATGAACTGATAAGAATTCGTGAGGTAGAAAAAGATGGGCTGTGATCCAGGATCGACCGCGTAAAGCGTCGCGCCGCTGGGAATGGCGGCGTTGATTTTTTCACCGGTGGTGCGCCAAAGGGAGCGCTTTTTCATTTTCGGGACGACTGCCAGCGAGTAAGCGGCGATCAGAAAAACCATGAGCACGCCACAACGCTGGGCGAGAATTTTCAATCCCCCCACCCCGCCGCCGGTGGCGATACGCCAAATTTTCCACAACCACTCAGGCAGGGTTCCCCAAGTTAAGAGCAGCGCTACGAGCAAGGCGAACGGCAACGTGACCGGCATGGTGTAACGCGGAAGCGAACCTGGGGCGAGGCTGACGACCAAAAACGTGGCCACTACCGCCGCGCGCAATCCGAAGTAAAGTCCGCGGAGTTTGGCGGGCGTCTCGGGCCGCAAAGGAACCCAGGCGAGCGCAATAAAAAGAGACCACGGCAGGAGGTTGACGAAGCCGCGCGGGAGGTTCAGCAGCCATCCGGCGAGATTGAAGTCGGAGCCGTCGATACGGTCGGTTAGTTGTTTGATCATCGCCCCGCCCGCACCCGCCGTGCGCTCGTGGAACGGCACCCACCAGAGCGCAGCCAGCCCGATCGCAATCAGCAGCCCAAGGCCGTGCGCGGGATGAAGTATTTTCCGCAGCCTTCCGTCTTTCCACAACACCGCTAGAACCACCGCGTAGAAAAACAGCAGCAGCACGGGTCCCTTCAAAAGGTAGCCGAAACCGAGGGAGAGACCTGCACCAATCCAGCCGGACCACGGCCGGTCGAGCATCCATCCGTGCAACCAAGCGAGTATTGCCAGACCCGCCGCCACAGAATAGAGCGCGTCGATCTCTAACAACCGGCCCTTTTCGATCATACCGATCGTGGTCATGGAAAAAACCGCGGCGGCAAACGCCGTTTCAAAGCCCAGCCAACGTTCCCCGGCGAAAAACACTGCGAGTACGAGGATGAGCACACCCAGAACCGAGGGCAGGCGCGCGGTCCACTCGTTTTCCACCCCGGTAAATTTAAAACTGAGCGCCGCCAGCCAGTTGATCATGGGCGGTTTGCGCAAATACACCTCGCCGCCGACTTGCGGAACGATCCAGTCTCCCGTTCGGAGCATGGTCTGCCCCGGCAGGATCCGCCGGCCTTCTTCGCCCCGCAATTCCAGCGTGCCGAGCGTTGGCAGATAGATCCCGGCCCAGATCGCCACGAGCAACAAGGCTGAACGGAAAAAAACGAAACGGCTCACACGGGATTCGGAAAATCCTTCGTGCTCAATGGCGGGTGCAGGGACGGACGGCATGACTCGACAGGGATGGGCAGAGAACGGCGGCGCGCCCGCCAGCCAGCGGCCAGAATTTGACCGCCCACCTGAAGGGTGCGGCGCCAGCTTACGTGACTCACTTTCTGTTCGCCAGCGATTCGTGGATTTTCCGTGACGTCGATTTCCCGCGTCGGAATTCCCAGTCGCGCCGCGAGAATCTGTGGCTCAATCGTCCAACCATAAGTGCACTCCCGCATTTGCAGGCCCTCAAAAAGACTCCGCGACAGAATTCGTAGCGGCCCCAAATCGCAATAAAAACGACCCGCCAAGAGACCGCACCAGAGCCCGAGCACCCGATTTGCCAGCACGTGCAGCGCGGTCATTCGGCTCCAGTTTTCCAAAAGCCGTGTTCGCTGGCCGAGCACGAAAGGACATCCTTCCTTGTAAACCGTCACCAGCCGGGAAATATCGCGGGCGTCGTTCGCACCGTCCGCCGCAAAGAAAACATACGCCTCCACCTCCGGGCGAACCGCAGTCACCGCGTCGATCGCAGCCCGGCAGCCGTGACCATACCCGCGCTCGGCCGTTTCGCCCACGATCGCGCCGAGTCCGCACGCAAGTTCCGCGGTTGCATCCGTGCAGCCGTTCGCACCCACCGCAATCGCAAATTCGGCCGGGTCCAGCACCTGCCGCAGCTTTTCCAGAGTAATCGGCAACGCCTCGGCCTCGTTACAGGCGGGAATAATGATGGCAAACCGCGGCATAACGTTTCCCAAATCAGGCGGGTCCCGCCCCGGACGTCTCGCTCAGAATGATTTGTCCCTCGGTGACGATCTCGCCGCCCACGCGGGCCACGGCGTCGAACTGGAGCAACCCGCCCATTTCCCCGCGCTTCGTGGTTTCCAATTCGATCACTTCATTCGGCAGAACGGCGCGTTTGAATTTCATGGCTCGGATGGCAGAGAGCAAAAAGCCCCGCTTTATTCCCGCCCCGCTGCCCGCTGCGATACCCGCCGTTTGCGCGAGCGCCTCGGTCAGGATGACCCCAGGGACAATCGGCCGCCCTGGGAAATGACCCCGGAAAAAGTCGCGTTCCGCACCGAAAACCACTTCGCACCTTGCCCACTCTCCATTGCGCGTTTCGAGCACGCGATCCACAAAAATAAAAGGCTCCCCATGCGGCAGTCCGTGCCGCTGCAATTCGTCGCCCATTCCCTCAGTTCCCCGGCTTGGGCGGCGCAGCCATCTTCACATTCTGCGCAGGAACGAAGTAGGCAAATTTGTAAACGCCCTGGTCCTTCCGAACCCCAGCCCGGAATCCCGCATAGGCAGGATCATCGTGAAACTCGGGAGGCGCGGTCAGATAACCCCCATTAGGCAGAAACTGGCTACCCACGACCCGCTGCAACTCGGGCCACACATTGTTGTCGTCCCAGTATTTGAAGCATCCGTAACCGTCACTCCCCGGCTCCCAACTGTAGCCAAAATCCTCGGTCATCAGCCGCGATAGCGAGCGCACGTCCTTCTCCGCCGCAGCCTTCCGCAACTTGCCGACGAAGCTGCGAAATTCCGTGTCCCCGCCGTCGTTCGGGTGCACCCATTCGCTTTCTTTTTTCTTTTCCACCTCGGGCTTGTCCGCAGTTGCCTTAGGAGTCTTGCATCCCCCGAGAAAAAGTGCTGCGCCGAAAGTGAACAGGAGCAGAAAACGTTGCATGGATCTGAACGATAGGGACGATGCCGAGATAATCAAGTGCGCAGGCAAGACTCATTACCGAGGAAAACCAACACAGAGCCGGAAGAAAATCCAATACGGAGTCGACGGGGCTCGAACCCGCAACCTCCGCCGTGACAGGGCGGCGCTCTAACCGATTGAGCTACGACTCCAAAAATTTTGGAGAGCCGACATTTTAGGTCGAAAACGCCGACCAGCAACGATTATTTTTCCTAAAAATTCCTCCGCGAACGACCCAGTCCACTCAGGCCGTCGGCGGTGGAAGCACGGTCAGAAGCAACTCCTGCATCCAGCCATAGATGGCAATCTGATAAAGCGCCAAGTCGCGCAGCGAGGCGAGTTGGGGCTGAATTCCGCCGGATAATTCTTCATCGGAAAAATCGTGCCGGGCCGCAAGAACCAGCCGGGCCTGATTCAATCCGCTGAGCCAAGCGTCGATGTGCGCGAACGGGATACGGAGGCTGTAAGGAAAATCCTCTTCCTCGTTGCCCATGGTGAGGTTTTCCGTAAGGTCCGTTTCCAGGAGCGAGATGGCGTCCTCGAATTGGGTGGCGAGCTCGGGAACGACCAGTTCCTCCCAATCGCGTGCGAGTTCGTCGTTTTCCGCGCTGGGCGAGGAAAAGATCCGGGCGCGCGCAGCGGCGTTGTCTTCGGAATTGGCGGCACGCAGGATCTGGCGGATGACCTCGGCCAGAAACGGATCGATCCCGGAAAACTCGGCGGCCTTCCCTTCGTAATTAAAAAACTTCATCCCAGTTAGTCCTTTTCGATCGTAGCCAGCAGGAGATAGCCGTGGAGTTGCTGAACGATCATCTCGCCCTTCTCACGCTCGCCGGTCCAGACGACGGATCGCCCACGTTTGTGGACCTCCATCATGTGTTTTTCGGCGCGTTGCCGGGAGAAACCAAGCACGCGCTGGAAGACCATAGTGACGTAACTCATGAGGTTGATCGGGTCGTTGTGCACCAACACATTCCACGGGCGGTCCACTGCCTCCTCGGTGCTGGTTTTTTCCTCTGTGAGCGTGTCAGCCATGCGTTCTCCGCTCTGCAAACCGGCAGGAGCCTTCCTCCCGGTCGAAAAATTGTCCGATAACCTCGGACGCGTCCGTCAGTTTTTCGTGAAAATGGCCGTCGTGCCAGTCAGGCGCACCAGTCCGCAATTCGAGATAAACATAGGCCAAGGCCGCAGTCCGTTCACCGATGGAAAAAATGCCGCAGCGCGCTCCAAAAATCGTCGCCAGATGGGCTTCGACCGTGCCGCTCTCAGCTGCCGCGCGCACCCGCTGAAGGCATTTCACCCCAGCGGGAACTCCCTGACGCAGGAGCAACCGTCCAGCGCGGCCGCTTCCGTTCCGTAACAGGTCGGTCGCACTGCGCAAAATCCGGGCGTCACATTCGAGGAGCTCCCGCCCTTTCTCATCCCCACCGCAGCGAACCGCATCGAGCAGTCCGGGCAAAATCTGTTGCTGAAACGTACTATGCAACCAGCTCGAAAAACGGTCGTCGAGCCGCCGGAATCCCGCATGATAGGTCACCGCCGACATCGAAAAAAGAGCCGGATTCGCCACTCGCAACACCCGCTGGCATTCCGCAATCACACCGGGCGCGAAGCTCACTTGGGCGGGCGTTTTTTCCATGAGCGGGACGTTACCACGCCGCTTGCTCATTTCAAACTCTGTAAAAAAAACGATGCTCCCAGCCCGCGGAACGCGTATAAAGTTTCATGCGACCTGAGGCACCCGTTGTTTCGCTCGGGAACCACCGCTAACAAGCCATTTCAACCAACCCGACTCCATGAACAAAATCGTCCCAACCATTCCATCCTCGACCCCCGGCCTTCTCGGCATCAATCACCTCCCCCGCCTTTGGCTGAAAAGCCTCCTCAGCGCCACCGGTCGCCTCGCCGACGGCTACAAGGACATCGGGCCCGGCTACGATCACATGGTGCTTGAGGCCATCGGCATCGACCCCGACGCCGCCCGCGCCTTCATTGCCACCGTGAAGCCGACTTATTTCGAGTTTGAAAAATGGATCGCCAGCCAACCCGGCGTAAAACTCGACGCCACGACCATTGCCGATATCAATGGAGGCGTGGTCGGGTACAATCACACCGACGATGTTCGGAAAAACATTCTCGCCGCTGCCGGGCTCACCGACAACGGCCATATCTTGGATGCCGTGACGCTGAATTTCATCGACGATTTGACCGAGACTCACGCCGCCGCGGTGCGCTAAACTTCAGCTTCGGCGGCGGTGGTCAACCGACCATTCCCATTTTCTCCTTTTAGGACGAACTGGGCAACCTGTGTTACCCTCCTCGCCGATGGGCATCACCAGACGGGCATTCCTCAAGGGAACATTCCAAGCCACCGTAGCGGCAGGCGTGGCCTATCCCGCTTTATTCGAGCCATGGCAGGTCCGCGTCGAAAAAGTGGTCGTTCCCGTCACCGGATTGCCCGCCGCGTTTGTGGGATTCCGCATCGTGCAATTGAGCGACTTGCATTACCGCCCCTACACCACCTTGCGGCAGATCGCCCATGCCGTCGATCTCGCTAATTCTCTCCAACCCGATCTCACAGTTATCACGGGCGATTTCATCACTCGAGGCAGCGGTGCCATTGCCGAACTCGTTCCCACCCTTTCCCAACTTCGCGCACGGCACGGAGTGAGCAGCGTACTCGGGAACCACGACCACGGATCCGGCCCCGAACGCATCACGCATCTGCTCCGCGCCGGCGGACTGGAAGTTCTCCGCAACCAAGGCCACGAGATCACCCGCGACGGCTCCAGCATCTATCTCGCGGGGGTAGATTCCCTCTGCAACGGCAATCCGAACCTCTCCGCCGCTCTCTTCCGCCGACGCGGGCATTCGTCGACCATTCTACTCGCGCACGAACCCGACTTCATCGATCTCGTTCCCGACGACGCGGGCATTGGACTACAACTCTCCGGTCATTCCCACGGCGGACAGATTTGCCTACCACTTCTCGGTGCGCCACTCCTCCCGGCTTGGGGCCAGAAATATTGGCGCGGGTTGCGCAAAGTCCGCCAGACCCACGTTTACACCAACCGAGGCATCGGCACGATGTATGTCCCGCTCCGGCTGGGCAGCATCCCGGAAGTCACCGAACTGACCCTCGCCGCCAGCTAACATGGCTGAAATCCTCCGCGAACGCCCCGACCTCAACAAGAAACTTCACGACGTGCCGCATCGGCCCGGGGTTTACCTGATGCGCGACCGGCTCAACCGAGTGATCTACGTCGGCAAAGCCAAAGACCTCCGTAAACGAGTCGGACAATACTTCATGCCCTCGCGGAAAATGACCGCCGACGCCAAGACCCGAGCGCTCCTCGACACGGTCTGGGACTTCGAATTTCACACCGTCAAAAGCGAACCCGAATCGCTTCTCCTCGAGGGCAAGCTGATCAAGGAATTCCGCCCAAAATACAATATTAGTTTTCGCGACGACAAACGCTTCCTCATGGTCAAAGTGGACATGAGCGAGGAATGGCCGCGTTTCCGTTTGTCGCGAACCAAGAAGGACGACGGTGCGCGTTATTACGGTCCCTTCGCCCACGCCGGCGCACTGCGTCAGACCCTCGCCTTCATGCGAAAAAAATTTGGCGTGCTCACCTTTGGCCGCGGCACTCCCACCGAGCGCGAACTGAAATCTTCCACCTATCAGGTGCCGATGAAACTGGCCGACATCACGGCCGAATTATATCGCGAGCGAATCGATCTAGCATGTCAGTTTTTCACCGGACAATCGAAAGAACTGCTAGCACCGCTCGAAGAGGAAATGCAAAAGGCCGCCGCTAGACTCGATTTCGAGCGGGCTGCGGAGTTGCGCAACATGATCGACGATCTCCGCCGCACCACGGCACCGACCAAGCGCTTCACCCGCCATAGCCTGCCCAGCACGGTTGATCCAAAAGACGATTTGTTAGTCCTCCGCGACGCGCTGCAAATGGACCGGCCGCCAACCGTGATGGAGTGCTTCGATATTAGCAATATCTCCACCACGCACATCGTAGCCTCGATGGTTAGCTTTCGGAATGGCGTGCCTGACAAGTCGAACTATCGCCGCTACCGAATCAAGACGGTGAAAGGTCAGAACGATTTTGCAAGCATGGCCGAGGTAGTTAGGAGAAGATATTCGCGCGTTTTGCTCGAGGCTCGGGAAATCGACCCCGATACTGCCGAATTTTCTCAGGAAAATCCTCAGGATGCAATCGAGCGAATCACCCGCACCGCTTCTCCCGTTCGCTTGCCCGACTTGATCATCGTCGATGGCGGACGCGGCCAACTCAGTTCCGCCTGCAAAGAACTCCAGCGCCTCGGCCTGCACGAACTTCCCATCATCGGCCTCGCTAAAGAAAACGAGGAAATTTACCGGCCTGGGCGTCCCTTGCCCCTGCAATTGCCGCTCGATTCCGGCGCGGTGCGTCTGCTCCAACGCATCCGCGACGAGGCTCATCGCTTCGCTAATGGCTTCCATCAACTCCTCATGAAACGCCGCATCGCCGAGAGTATTCTGGATGATTGCCCTGGAGTTAGTCAGAACCGCAAACAGCTTTTACTAACCCATTTCGGCAGCGTCAAACGGATGCGCAAAGCCACCGTCGAAGAAATCGCCGCCATCGAAGGCATCGGCTCAAGGCTCGCGGAGAATCTCGTCACTTTCCTCAAGCGCCGCGAAAATCTTTCCGTCGGCCAACCCGGCTTCTAACTATTCCCTAACCTGCATTAGGGTTTGAAAACTTTCATCCGCATGAAACGGAGCTTACGCTACACCGTTCGTGTGGAATTTTATTCCGCCTCAGAAGTTTCCTTAGCGTCGAACTGTGCCCGCACCAATTTGGCGAGTTGCGCGGACAGGTAAGGCTTCGGTAGGAAATTTATGCCCTCAGCGACCGTCTCATCGGTCTTTAACGTCTCTTTATTAAAGCCGCTCGTGTAGATTACTTTTAGATCGGGGTTTTCCTCGCGGAAACGGCGGGCCAGTTCGGTGCCACCAATCCCTCCGGGCATGACCACGTCCGTTAGCAGGAGGTCGATTTTTCCGTCCACTGCGTTCCATTTTTCCAAGGCGTCGTCGCCCGAGTCGGCAGCGATGATTTCGTAGCCGTAGCTTTCGAGGACGTTGCTGGCGAGAGAAAGGAGCGCCGGTTCGTCGTCCACGATGAGAATCCGTTCGCCACGGCCCTCGAGCAAGGTGGGTTCGGACGCAACTTTTTCGTCGTCGTCGATCCATTCCTGCGGAGTGGCCGGGAGGTAAATGCGGAAGGTAGCTCCCTGCCGAGGCTGGCTGGAGACTTCGATCCAACCGCGATGCTGCTTGATCGAGCTATGCACTTCAGCCAAGCCCAATCCGCGTTCTTTACCGCCGCCCTTGGTCGAGAAGAAGGGTTCGAAAATGCGGTTGGCAATCTCCGGATCGATACCGGTGCCAGTGTCCGCGACGCTTAGGCAAACGAAGTGCCCGATACGTCCGCCGCTGTGCACCGGGAGGGAACGTTCGTCGATGTCGATTCCGCGGGTGTTGATGATAATCTGGCCGCCGCCGGGCATGGCGTCGGCAGCGTTGGTAACGAGGTTAGTAATGATTTGCTCGACCATTTCGGGGTCGATCTGGACGGGCGGCAAACCGGGCGCGTAAGTGGTTTGGAGCGTGATTTTTGTGCCGAGGATGCCTTGAATTACCTTGGTCTGCGCGTTGAGAATCTCGTTCAGGTCGAGCGTCCTAGGCTGCATGACCTGACGGCGAGAGAAGGTGAGCAGGTTCTGGGTGAGATCGGCGGCTCGCTCGGTGGCGTGGGTAATACGGTTGAGGTGATCGGTTTCCTCGGGGCGGTCTTTGACCCGCAGTTGCAGGAGGCCAGTGTAGCCCATGATGATGTTGAGCAGATTGTTCAGGTCATGGGCGATGCCGCCGGCGAGTTGCCCGATGGATTCCATGCGCTGAGCTTGGCGAAGTTGGTTTTCGAGGTTTAGCCGCTGGGTGATTTCGATGGCGTAGCAATGCACCACTTGCGCCTCTTTGATGGGGCAAAAAGTCCATTGGATGGTGCGGCCGCGGAGGTTAATCTCGTGCTGCTGGGCGGTCTGGCCCGAGGCGATGCAGTTTTTGATGATCTCCTGCATGTCCAGCGGGAGAATGGCCAAGTCGCCCTCGCTGCCGAGAGAGCGGGCGAGTTCGCGAGCCGCCTCGTTGAAGTAGATGAGGTTCGCCGACGAAGTGAACGACATGATCGGGAACGGGCAAAACTTGGGCAGCGTGTTCAGTTTCCGGTTCTCCGTTTCCAAGGCGCGAGTCTCGGTGATGTCCTGAATGATGAGCGAAAGGCCGATCTGTCCACCATTCTGGTCGAACTCGGGAAAGCCGCGCACCTCGACGAGGCGTCTCCGTCCAGTCTTGGAAACAAGCTCGCCTTCGCCAACGCGCGGAACGGTTTCCTCCGCGCTGAAGTTTTCCAGTTGAAGCTGGTTCAGCGAATCCGGCGTGAAGAACGAATGATAGGTGTGGCCCGAGAGATCATCCGGACGTTCCATTTCGAGCAATCGGCACATTTCCGAGTTAACCGTCGTCGTGTAACCGCCGAGGCCGAGTTTCCAGACGCCCACGGGAATCTCGGTCAAAATCTGATTGCGCTGCTGCGACTCGTGATCCGCTAGAGTTTCCTCAGAAAACGAGGTGGGCTGCCCGGTGCCAACAATCAGGCACGTGGCAAAAAGCACCACCACAAGCAACAAAAGCAGCAGACCGTAGAGAAAAAAATCTGTCTCCGGCCGGCCAAACGACCCATGCAACACCCAACCGGAAATCGCCACCGTCGCTCCCACGACGGCTCCGGCCAGCACGATGGACGTTTTCCGCGAGCCGCGCAATTTACTGGTGCCGAGGAGCGGAAAGAGCGCCCCAAGCAGCAAACTAGCCCCTGCGAAAGCCGGAAAAAGTAAGGGATATTGGGTCAAAACCGCCAGAAGCCACATCATGTAGATCAGTTGGAAAGCTGTTTATGTGCCAAACGAGAGGGAAAGGTCAAGACGCACGGCAGGTTTTTGTTTTCTTTCCGCCCAGTTGTGGGATGGGTGCCGCCATGGAAAAAATTGCCATCATCGGCGCTGGCCTCTGTGGATTGAGCGCGGCGCAACGACTGCAATCTGCCGGACGCTCGGTCACCGTACTCGAAAAATCCCGCAGCCTCGCCGGTCGCTGCGCGAGCCGACTTTGGAATGGCCATGTCGTCGATCATGGCGCGCAATATTTCACCCTGCGCGACCCGGATTTCCGCTCGACCATGATCCAGCTTTGCGGGGACGCCATCCGCCCCATCGAAGCGCCGGTTCACACCGAATCTGGCGACATTCTGCCTGGCCGCTCCGAACGTTATTACCATGCCCGAGGTAACAACTCGCTCGGCCGCTCCCTCGCGACAGACCTCACCATTCGCAAGGAAACGCCCGTGGAAACAATCGAACCGGCCGGAAAAAAATGGCGGATCGCCGAAGAGGAATGGGATGCCGTGCTCATCACCACCCCATGGCCTCAGGCCGAAAAGCTCCTCTTCGATAAAGTCACACTCGGGACTTTTGCCCCGAACCTAACCGCCCTCTTTTCCTACGCCATGCCGTGGAGCGGACGCAGCCGCGAGCGATACGCCGAATCGTGGAAGGACGACGATCTCGCATGGTCCGCCTGCGAAAATCACAAAACCGGGCGCATTCTCGACGGGCAGGTCGTCTTTGTGGCGCAAGCGGGCCTCGAGTTCAGCGAAAAATGGCTTGAGGCCGACCCGGAGGATTGGGGCGCAGAGTTGCGGCGAAAACTGGAAACCCGCTGGGCACTGGATTCAGCAGCGCTTTCCGGTCAATTCATGCATCGCTGGCGCTACGCTCGGGTCCTGCAACCACCCGCGCCGCCCAAGTTGCCAGAGGGATTATATGTGAGCGGCGACGCATTCTCCGAATCCCGGGTTGAATCCGCCTGGCTGGCCGGGCGCGACGCCGCGGAACGAATGCTCGGCTCGTTTACTCACAAGCACCTTTAGCCGCCGGGACAGCCGCCGGAAATCGGGCAACTGTGTCGCCAATCCTTGCGGTCGATCCCTAAAATCAGCGTTCCAACTGTTCAAGGCACATAATGTGCTTTAACTGACTCGTGTTTGCCAAATCCCCGGCATTAAATTCCCAAATACTGTCTTCGCCAAGATTGCGTATCCACCTCCGGGCGGGCATGACGATTGTCGAGGTGACGGTTGCGGTTGCCATTTTGGCTGCCTTTGGTGTGGGAGCCATCGAAGCACTCCTCTCCCTCAACCGCGGCGCCGCCTCCACCCGGGTAATGACCGCAGCTCGAGAAGTCGTCGAGCGAAACATGGAGGCAGCCATGACGGTTCCCTTCACCGCTGCCAGCGTGCCTCCGGTTCTTGCACTTACCTCGGGCACTGGCTGGGATGAAAATAGTGACGTCGCGCTGGGCTCGGTCAACATTCCCTTGGTGGTGGCGCGCGATGGCACTGCGTTGGTCTCCGGCACACTCAAACGGACTGTCGAACTAACCTCCACGGCCACGTTTCATCCTGATACGAGGCGGATAACTTTCGCCCTCAGCTACTCTGTGAATGGACGCAGCAAACCCGATTACAGCCTGACCTCGATTCGGTCACCAGACGAATGAAAACGCGCCTGCTATTTCCTTCTAACCGTGGCTTTACGTTGGTGGAAGTGATGGTCGTTGCCGGGTTGACGGCACTGATCGGCGGGATCGCGTTTTACGTTCTCAACGCGGGAAGCATCCTTTACGCGAAGAATTTTTCCATGAACGCCTCGGGCTCGGCTCTGCGCGCGGGACTGGACCGAATCGGTGCCGAAGTCTCCCAAGCTACCGACATCCCGCAACTCATCACCCTCGGTCCCAGCGGAACTTTCACTCTTAGCACAACCCTCCCAACCACGGGCACCCCGGTCGGGCCTGCTGCTGGTGTGATTTTCGACAAATATTTAGGCGGCCCTTATGTCATGGAAAGCACCGGAACGGTGGCGAGCACGAGCTTCAGCATGAAGCGCTCGACGGATCCGTTGGTCGTCTCCCCAATCCCCAGTTCCGGGGATGTGGTCCAGATCGATGGCTGTGCGGCCGGGACAAGATCATTGGTCAATACCGTCGTGCCCGGAACGATTACCGGCGGCTTGCAAAGCCTCGCAGTCTCTCTCGGCGGAGGATCGACTGCGGGCATCGGCTGGACGGCGACGGCAAAAAAAACGGCTACGCTCGTCCGCAAAGTAGCCTTCATCATTGTTAGTAATGAACTGCGCTTTTACCCGGACATGGAAAACGCAACTGACTACACAACGGCCAACTACGTCGTTGTCGGCAACACGGTCGGCACCGCAGTCGGAGAGGAGACGCCCTTTTCCCTCATTCTAAAAAATGACCAAGTCTTTCTAAGTGTTTCCTTCCGCGTGCAAAATCAGGAATTCAACAAAATGTTAGCAAACAAAGAAAGCATGCAACAAAACACTTTTTTCCAGATCAACACGCTCCTTCGCCCTCGCAATGCCCCATAAGACCGTCTTCTCCATGAAAAATCAAAAACACGAACAAGGCACCGCACTGGTCACCACATTATTTGTCGTGGTCGTGGCGGCAGCCATCATTGGAGCGGCTCTCAATTTTACCCAAGGGACCAACAAACAGACCGACTCCAGCCGCATGTTTTCTAACCTTCGCTTCGAGGGCGAAGGGGCGATCGAGGCAGCCTATGGCATCTGGCTCAAAGCGGGGAACAATAAATACGGGCCGCCAAATTCTGACGACCTTGATGTCACTGTTCGCGGACCGTCACCGACTGGCAGCACCTCACCATTCAACTACCCTTACGCAGCGGGCGGCGCGCTGAGAATCGATATGCTTAATGAATACGGCGCTCCCCTTCCCGCAGGAACCGCTGTTACACCGACGTCGATCCCCATTAGTCTTACTGATTACCCAGGTTGGAAAGGAACTAAATTTTCCTACGGCATCAGTGTAAAACTCGCCAGCAGTGCTGCCGGAAACGCGAAGATCTATGGACTGAAGCGAACATTAGATTACATTTCTGTTCCGCTTTTCCAGGCCATGGGGTTCTTTGAGGGCGACATAGAAATCTACAAACCCGCCCCGATGTTAGTGGGAGGACTGGTTCATACTAACGGCAAGGCATTTTTTAGTTCCACTTCCGCTACCGGCCTTACATTTCAGAATAATGTCTCCAATGTAAATGGCTACAGCCCCACCGATGTGCCCATTGGTGCAGCCGCTTGGTCCGCTCCCGGAACGATGTATCCGCCCGTATTTTCCAACGGTGGCGAAGCAGATCAGATGTCCACCGTGGACCGACTCGAACCCCTTGGCACCTCCCCTGCTGCCTCCCTAAACACCACCGATACCAATCCTAACAATGACAGCATGCGCGAGATCATCGAGCCACCGACCACCGGATACACGGACCCACCTGCCATTGCGAAACAACGTCTCTATAACAAAGCAGGCATCGTTATTAAAATCACCGGACCAATCTCAACTGCCGCCAACGTCACAGTTACCACCAAAAACGGCGTAAGCCTAACCGCAGCCCAAGTGACATCGATCAAATCAGCATTGAGCGCACAAACCATCACCGACCGTCGCGAAAACAAATCGGTCGGTGTCACCACGGTCGATGTCGGGGCGCTGACCGCTACTCTGAACGCAGCCACCGGCTACGTGACAAACGGGGTTGTCTATGTTTACGACACGAGCTCAACGGGTGTTTCTGACCCCAAAGCCATCCGCCTAAAGAACGGTGGCACACTACCCAATGCCGGTCTAACCGTAGCCAGTGTAAACCCCATCTATATTCAGGGGGATTACAACACCGGCAGCAATACCTCGACCTACGCCTCAGTGCCTTCCAACGCCGCGCTCAACAGCAGTAACAATCTTAATCCTGTGCAATCTGGCTACACGACCAAGCCTTCCGCCGTGATTGGCGACGCTATTACCATTCTCTCCAACGGATGGAACGATGCGAACTCCTCGAGTACCATCAGCTCAAGACCCGCGGCTAACACAACCGTAAACACCGCCATCGTCACTGGAAACATCCCCTCCGGTTGGGATGATAACGGCACTGTCGCCCCTTACGGTTACTCCGGTGGATTTAACAACTTTCCCCGCTTTTTAGAGACTTGGTCGGGCAAGGGATTCACCTATTTTGGCTCAATGGTCCAATTGTTCAGCAGCCAGACTTTCACCGGACGGTGGGACACTGGCGCCATTTATTCGCCCCCGACCCGCGCTTGGAATTTCGATACTGCCCTCCTAACCAATCCACCGCCGGGCAGCCTCTCTGTGGTCACGCGTTCCCGTGGCAAACTAACCCGCTACTAACATGAGAATTCTCAAACACTTGGCAGGTCTGTTAGTTCTTGGGCTGCCCGCCGCGCAGGCTTGGGATTTCACTCCGCGCGAGGAACGCCTTTACGCCGACGAGCCGGTCCCCTCTCATTACTCCATCGTCAACCAAGACCGCAAAATTGTTTTCGCGATCGATCTTTGGACGAAAGTAGCCGGAACCGCCACCGGAGCGGAGTTTACCTTTAAGGAGTTGAAGACCGCGCGGATTGGCATCTCCCAATCGCCGTTCCAGCAAACGCGCCCGCCGTTCGACAAGAAACTCCCAGCTTATTTGGAAGCGGCCAAGCGACTGCTGCCGCCGGGATCGAGCGACGTTGTGCTCGATTGGGAAAAGGCCAATCCTTATGCGATCAATAACTGGACTAGTCACCAAGCTGTTTATCACTACACGCTCAACGCGCAGAGGCTCTCCACCAGCATTACTTTTCTGAACTACAGCGCCGCAGAGCAATGGGTTGTTAGCATTACCTCTGATCGCACCGAGTTTGAGAAAGCCTGCCGACGAGCGAGCGACATTCTAAATACGTTCGTCGAAAAGGACTTGGACTACCGGCTAGAGGATGTTCTAAATTAGAATTTAGTGCTCGGCACCGGAGTTTTTCCGTTGTTCTGACCACAATGCAAAACGGACAGATTTAGCTTCGCATTGACTTGATTCGGATTTTTCGTGTCCTTCCGAAAAGTGACGTCTTGGACTTGCACAAATGGTTGCCGGCTTTCCATCTCTCCAATGGCAAAGAGTAAAGCATTGACGCCGCCGACCTCGGTGGGGACCGCTAGATTGATCGTCCAGTAATCGCGCTCGCATAGCGGCAGACCCTCAACTGCTTTCCGAATGTTCATTCGACATGAGGACACCGGAAACTTAAACTTTCCAAAGTGTTCCTTGAGCTGTGATGGAAGCCAGACTAGGGAGGATTCGGCCGGCTGGGTTTCCTGAAGTTTTTGCAAATCCGCAAAGGCAATTGCCGCCTCTGTGCGCGCGCTTTGCGGCTTCCGGAGGGTATCGCGGGTCATCTCGATGCGGGCGCGCAAGTGAGCGATGGCACGCTGGTTTTCCCGCTCGGCTTTCAACGACGGGGCTATTACATTTTTGTTGAACCCTGCGAATGCAGTTCCCATGATGGCTAAAGCCCCAACGGAGAATAAAATAGTGCGTTTTTTCACAGGGGAAATCAGGGTTTGGGCGTTGGCGCAGCGTTGGCAGAGCGTGTTGCGTAGATAGCAAACGCCACTTTCCGATTGCCGTCCGGATCACCCGCTTGGGGATTCACATCTTCTATGCCTTTAAAACTAGCCTCCACGCGTTCCTTCGGAAATGTCTGCGCCATGATCGATTCTACCGCCTTGCAGAAACGGTCCGCCTTCAGTCTAGGTTCCGTTCCTGTGGCCATGCCGCGAATTCTAATTTCTGTGAGGTCGCTAGATTTCGATGCATCGCGCGCTTCGACATTGAGCAACTCGATGCCGTCACCCGAAGCATTCATGGCCGCCCGAATGATCGGGGTCCAGCGTGGGGTCGTTAAAGCCTCTCGGTTCTGCCGGGAAGCCAACTCCATTGCCTGCGCCTGGGCCGTGGCGGACCGTGCACTAGGCAATTGTGAGGCCAACTCCGCGTTCCATCCCTCGAGGGCGCTTTTTTCGGAGGCTGTTGCCGCGACCCGCGCCCGCAAATCCACATACCAACCCGTGGCGAATGCGGTAAGCGCCACGAGGATCAAAATCGCCACCACTACACTCACAAAAAGCCGCAACCCCAGACTGCGACGAGATGATAAAGGGTCGATGACCTGCACCGGCACGTAATCGCCGACCAGCGATAGGGCGGGCACATTGTCGGCCGTCGCGAATGGTGGCGGCTCGGGCTTCTTGGCCGCTTTGGGCACCACCTTTTTCTTCGGCTTTTCACCTTTTGAGATCGCCCTCACCGCTTCTAGCAGTTCATTCATCGAGAATGGCTTGAAAAGCATGGTGCCCTCTATGGAGTCGATGAAAGCGTTTGTGTTAGGATCGTTCTGCTTCCCCGACATGAAGAGGAATCGTTCGCAAAGTCCCTGCTTGGCCCGTTCAACGGCTCGGTAGAAAAGGTCGCCCGGAAGTCCAGGCATGAGCATGTCGCAAAGAATCACGTCGAAATCCTTGGCGAGAACCTGGCGGATGCCCTCGATCCCGTTCTTCACCGAAACCACTTCGAACCCCTCCTCTTTTAGAATTCCGGAAATGATCTGATTGAACATCACGTCGTCTTCCAGCAGAAGAACCCTCTTGGTGGCTGGCAACTTTGCTCCAATCGGCGCGGCAACATTCCGTGGGGTTGGCTTCGCTGGCGCGCTCGAAATATTTTTGCGATTCCGAATGGTTTTGCCAGCGGGTGCGGTCTGAGCACTCTTCCCAAGTTTGTCTTTCTTAGTGGCTGGTTTAGCAGGAGGCAAAAGAGAGATCGCCTTGCGAGGCTTCACGGGGGGACTGGTTTTAACGGCGCGAGCTGCTTTAACAGCGACCGGAAGCAAGGGAACTTTCGGAGAGCTTTTTACCGATTTTTTCGTCGAACCGACGCGGACCGCGGGCTTTTTCATAGACGGAGTTATTCTCGACCTTTGCCCGGGGCTCTTTTTCTCGTTTTTGACAACTTTTACGGATGATTTCATGAGTTAGGCCCGTGATAATTAAAGCATGTTACATGCCCCTGCCGACCAAGAGTTTTTCCGGCATATCATGGTCACCAGAAGTCTCGCTCATTTTTGAAACAGGCCCGTTCATTTCTTCATCGAGTATCCAAAGTGTAAGCGTCACGCTGCAAAATCTTACTAAAAAAGCATTCATCCTAACGAATATCCACCCAGCCATTAGGCGACTCACCTCAAACTTAACATGACTTCTTTAAAAAGGTTTAGGCCCCTTCGTTTGGATTGCATGGAAGTGTGACAACAAAGGTCGACCCTCGCCCCACTTCGCTATCAACGTCGATCTCGCCATGGAGTATGCTAACTAACTGATGCACAATGGACAGTCCCAGACCAGTTCCCTCCTCCCGCTCGGAACCCGGCACTCGGTGGAACTCCTCGAAAATCTTCGTGCGATGCTCGGTGGGAATGCCGGGACCGGTATCGGTGACCATCAGCCGCCACCGGTCCGGCTCAACCGATTCAATGCCGAACGATACTGAGCCACCGCTCGGAGTGTATTTGAGCGCGTTCTGAACCAGATTCGTAACGACGCGTTGGAGTTTGGCCTCGTCGGTGACAACGTTTGGCAGGTTCTCTGGCAAGCTGCACCGGAACTCCAGCCGCTTCGACTCCGCCATGCGGCTGAAGAGTTTGCCCTGATCGGCAACGAAGGCGCGCAAATCGAGATCCGCAAGCCGAAGCGGGTCGCGACCTGCGAGCAACGGGGCCACATCGAGAAGTTGATTAACAAGCGCAGTCATCTGCGAGTGGGTGTTGCGTAGCATCCTTTGGAGTTCTGCAAGCCATTCCGGATCGGACTCGCCAAAAAGGTTTCCCGCGGTCAGAGTGGCAGCGTTGAGGAGATTGCGCAACTCGTGGGCAATAACGCGCAGCAGTCGCAAGCGAGCGGCGTCGACAGCTTTTAATTCGGTGTGGGTCGATTGGTGATGTGCGGCTAGAAGGCGCTCGTCCTCGTCAACTTGGGCTTGTTGCCGCTCAGCAAACTGGATGGCAGAAAAGAGCATTGCATTATCAAAAAAGCGAACGACACGAAGGCCCGCCGCGCGCGCCACATCCGTTCCCGCAGCGAAATGTTCGACCTCGTCAATGACGACATCCCGGAGCACAAGCAGCTCGCGCAAAAGCTCATCGAGCCGGAATTGTTGCTCCCAGCGACGCTGCCCGTGTATGCGCGCGTGATGCTCGGCCTCTCGCTGCTCATCCTTGCGTAGAAAGTCAGCGAGATCATCCAAAAGATTCGGAACATGATCCAGAAGCTGAGGCGTAGATATGCGATTAGGAGTGTCGAATTCGGATGAAGTCCCGACCGCACGCAACCACTTCTTGATGACAACGTCGCGCTCACTGCACAGGTGTTCGATTAAAGGCAGCGGTAAGATTATCATTGGTTATCGAGGGAGACGCGAGAAGTGACCTACTGAAGTAAAGAGCCTTTGGCCGTGTAGGCTGGCGCAAGACCTGCCGGGTTAATGAAAGTGAAAGCCATTGGACTGCACGGTAAGCGTGGATCCTCGAGAGCAGGTCTCTTGGGTGAAAGTTCCATTTTCGGTGACTGCGGCAGTCTCCCGAGAATAGTCCCTGCTGCCGGCTTTGCTTGAGCACGGCTCACCGATCCGCGGCTCCGCTCTCCGGCAACTAACGCATCAAAAAACATCGCAATGAAACTATGAAGCAAATGGGTAAAAGACAACCGCCAAATCCGGGCTCCACGCCACGTTATAACATCGGCCCATCTGTGCAGCCTGACAACTTTGCGGGGGCGATCTTGGAGGCGAATAATTCGCCCAAGGCTCGCGTATTCCCGAGATTCGGCTAACAGCCGCTCACCCCTTGGAGGCGTGGACCGCCAAACATTCCCTGCTGTTGGTTGGTAACGTGGCATCTGAGGAAAAATGCCCTCCAAGGTTCTTGGCTTAGCGGCAGCGGACGGTGAGCCAGTCGAGGAGTTCGCGGGCGGTGTTGAGTTCACCGAGGCCGGCGCGGGCTTCAGGATCGCGAAAGACGCGGGCGATTGCCCCGACGAGCCGAAGGTAATCGGCGGCCATGGAAGACGGAACGGCGACGGCGATGAGGTAAGAGATTTTTTCGCCGAGGTGTTCGATCGGGGTGCGGAGGCGGACGAAGGACATGACGAGATTTTTGACGAAATCACCCCGACCGTGGGGGAGCAGGAGGCCGCCGCCGATGCTGGTGCCACTTTTCTTTTCTCGCTCGTTGACGGCTTGGGAAAAGGCGTCCCAATCGAGCATTTGCGGGTCGTGTTGGAGCAGACTGATGGCTTTGTCGATGGCGGCGGCGATGTCGGAGGCTTCAGCGTCGAGGACGATGTTGCGGATGGAGAGGGCGTCTTCGAGTGAGATCATGCAGGCTCAGATGTTAGACCCACTCCATTTTAATTTCTGCCGGAGGACTTCGGAGAAAGGGAGTTCGGGAAGCATGATGAGAGGCAAGGTGGCGGCGGATTTGGTGATGGAGAGGGTGTCGCCGCCTTGGACGGTGAAGGGGTCGTCGCCGTCGACGCTGAGGTTGATGGCTTGGTCGGGTCGGGTGGGTTGGACGGTGATGACGCTGGTGTCGGCGACGATGACGGAGCGGTTAGTGAGGACGTGCGGGGAGATCGGGGTGATGACGAGGACGGGGCTTTTCGGCATGATGATGGGTCCTCCGGCGGCGAGTGAATAGGCGGTGGAACCGGTGGGCGTCGCAACGATGAGGCCGTCGGCGTTGTATTCGGTGAGGGTCTCGCCGTCGATGATGACGGAGACTTTGACGAGTTTGGCGGTGCTGCCCCGGCTGACGACGACGTCGTTAAGGGCGCGTTTGCAGAGGACTTCGACGCCGTCGCGATGGATGGAGACGGCGAGGAGCGAGCGGGGGCTGATGACGAAAGTCTCGTCAACGAGGCTTTGGATGGCGCGGTCGTAGCCACCGGCGCTGACGCAGGTGAGGAAACCGAGGGAGCCGAAGTTGATGCCGAGGAGGGGTTTGAGTTCGGCTCCACGGGTTTTTCGGAGGGCGCGGAGGATGCTGCCGTCGCCACCGAGGACCATGAGGATCTCGCATTTTTCGACGAGGTCCGGGATTTCGAGTCCGTCGTTGCGGTCGAGGAGGGCGGCGGTCTCGGTCTCGAGGAAATAAGTGACTTTGTGCCGGCCGAATTCGCGGAGGACGGATTCGATGAGTTTGCGGGCGCCGGGTTTGCCGACGTAGGCGGTGAGTCCGATCAGAGGGCCAGCCATGCGAGGAATTCGTGGTTGCCGGTCATGCCGGTGATGGGCGACGGGATGTGGCCGCGCCATTGGAGACGGCCGGAGCTTTCGACGAAGCGTTGGATGCGCTGGACGGCGCGTTGGTGGAGGCGGGGGTCGCGGACGACGCCTCCGGAGCCGATGTCTTCTTTTTGCAATTCGAATTGCGGCTTGATGAGGGCGACGACCATGCCGGCAGGAGAAAGCAATTCGACGACGGCTGGCAAGATCAAAGTCAGGGAGATGAAGGAGACGTCGATGACGGCGAGTTGCATTTTTTCGGGAAAATCGGTGGGCTCGGCGCGGCGGGCGTTGTATTTCTCGTGGACGATGACGCGGGGGTCGCTGCGGATTTTCCAGTCGAGTTGGTCGTGACCGGAATCGACGGCATAAACGCGGGTGGCACCGCGCTGGAGCAGGCAATCGGTGAAGCCGCCGGTGGAGGCTCCGACGTCGAGGCAGACCCAACCGGCGGGGTCGATGCGGTAGTGGTCGAGGGCGCCTTCGAGTTTAAGGCCGCCGCGCCCGACGTATTTCTCGGCGGCGCGCACTTCGAGGGGGCTGTCGCAGGGGATTTGCTCGCCGGGTTTCGAGAAAATCCGGTCCCCGCTGCGGACGTCGCCGGCCATGATGGCGCGCTGGGCTTTCTCGCGGGAAGGAAACAAGGCGCGCTCGACGAGCAAGAGATCGAGACGTTGCTTGGCGATTTTCATACGGACTCCCGGCGGGAGAGGCAAAAGTTTTACCCACGAAAGGACGCTAATGCACACAAATAAGCAGAAGCCTGAATACCCAACGGCGAACCGAACGGGTTACTCGTCGCGACTAAGAAGGAATCTCGACCCCGGGTCAGCGGTCGTCGCGAACCATGATCACGATGATGAGCTGGCCCTTGCCGTAGAGCGGGCCGCGAATGAAAAGCGGGCTGTCCGGTCCGAGCTTGGCCTCGGTCTGGACGAGTTCTTTTTTGTCCTGAAAAAGCTGGAGATCGACTTGGTAGTTATCGCCGGAAGGCTGGACGACAGAGCGGACGGAGAAAGTCTTGCCGGGGATGAGCCATTGTTCGCTGTTGTCGGAGAAAGCCCGGGTGCTTTTCCCAAGGACTTGGAAGGCAGCGTAGCCAAAGACTTTGGAGAGGCGTTTCTGGTAAGGCGCGAGTTCAGCGGGCGGCGTTTCGGAGGTTGGCTGGTTGGTGCCGAGGAGGAGTGCGCCCCAAAGCTGGCTATCCGCGGCTCGGGCGGGTGCGATGAAAATAAGTCCTATAACTCCTATCAGACCTATTCTGCGAGCGAGGCTACTGGGCATCGGCGGGAACGTAGTCGAGTCCGTCGAGCCAGACGACGGTCATATTGTCGGGCTGATCGGAACGGGTTTGGAAGGCGGTGGCGGAAATCTGGGGATCGGCGCTCCGGGCGCTGATGACTTGGGCGATGTAGGCGGACTGGCTGTGGGTTTCGGATTTCTTCGGAATGATGGCGAGGAAAAGCGCGACGGAGGCGGTGAGGGACAGGCCGCCGAACCACGCAAGTCTCGGCAAGGCCCAGAAACGTACGGGGCGCACGGCGCCAGATGGAGCGGTGATTTTTTCGAGGAGCTGATGGTTGAAGAAATCCGCGCCGTCCATCATCGGAGCAGCAGCATGGGTGCGAAGGAATGCCTGAAATTTCGCGAAATCCACACGATCGGTCGGGGCCTCTCCGCGCTCGATTAATTCCTGCTCGAAAGCGGTCAGGGAATCGCCGGAGAGTAATCCGTCGAGCCAAGCGGTGTGACGTTCTTCAAATGTTTTCATAGAGGTCCCGGAGTTGTGCCTGCATTTTTTTACGGGCATAGAAAAGGCGCGACATGACGGTGCCGATCTCGACGCCAATCGCCTCAGCGATTTCGTGGTATTGCAAGCCTTCGATTTCCTTCATCACGAGCACGGCGCGATGCTCGGCGGAGAGCTTGGCCATGGCTTCGGTGATGCGGGTGCCAATTTCCTTCTGGCGGATGTTTTCATCGGGCGCCGGAGTGCCGCCGGGGACGGTGCGGGCACGAACATCGATCCCTTGGAGGCCGGCAAGCGAGTCGTCGAATTCGGTCTCGATGCGGCCTTGTTTTTTGCGGATGGAATCGATCGTGACGTTGCTCACGATCCGATAAAGCCAGGTGTAAAACGAGGAGTCGCCCCGAAACCGGCCGATGGATTTCCAGGCGCGCAAGAAGGCATCCTGAGCGAGATCCCAGGCGTCCTGTTCGTTGCGGGTCATTTGATAGGCCATGGCGTAGATGCGTTGTCGGTAGCGAGTGACCAATTCGTTAAACGCCTCCTGCTCCCCGTTTTGGGAGCGCCGCACGAGTTCAAGATCCTCGCGAGCGATGGATGAGGCGTCAGCCGATTCAGTCAACGCCAGTTTCGACGGGAGGGAGTCGGGTTTATTCACAAAAACCAGTTGGGTTGGGAGGGATGACTGCGCCGGGAAACGGCACCGCAGGCATTAGTTCCCATATCGCCGCCGCCATTCCCTCCGGATTTCCCCCATTTTGCTAACGATGCCGTCGCGGACTTGAAACACGCGCTGGGCGAGAATCTGTCCGCGATGATCGTCGATGGCGCGGTTTTTTTGGAGTTCGAGCAGGGCATCGAGGGAGATGGTGATCGCGCGCAGGGCACGTTTGAGATAGGCAAGGGTCATGCCGATCTCATCGAGGTCGTCGTCGTTCAGGGCGGCGGCGAGTTTGGCGCAGCCGATGGCGGAATGGGTGGCCATTTTGACCGCGACAGGGTTGCTTTGCAGCGCGGGATTTTCGTCGAGAGCTAGGCCGAGTTCTCCACTGAGGGCGACGCAGGATTGGTAAAGAGGGTCAGTCTCGAACGAATCCTGCACCGGCGACTCATTTTCCTCCTCCTCGTCGCCAATCGTCTCGGCATCGAGAAACATTTCGGCCTCCTCGGCCCAGTCGTCTTCGGTATCGTCGGCGAGATGAGTCCAGCCCATTTCCCGGGCGATGATCTGGTCGCGATTGGGGTCGTCGAGGTATTTTTCGAGCAGCTCCATGTAGTGCTCCGTTTTGCGATCCTGATCCTGCATGAACCGTTCCCAATCGTATTCGTCCCAGATTTTATCGGAATCATCGGCGGACATAATCGGGTAATTAGGTGCATCTACCGGAAATCGCAAGTTCAGGATTGTTGGTCGCTCTTATGAAAGTCATCCAGTTGCAGGTCGCCGTGCTTATGGAACATGCGGTAAAGCGCGGGCAGGACGAGCAACGTGAGCAGTGTCGAACTGATGATGCCGCCAATGACGACGGTGGCGAGCGGTCGCTGCACTTCTGCGCCGGTGCCCGTGGCAATGGCCATCGGGACGAAGCCGAGCGCGGCAACGAGGGCGGTCATCAGGACCGGACGCAACCGGGTAATCGAGCCGCTAAATACGGCGTCTTCCAACGGGGTGCCAGACTGGCGGAGATTGTTAATAAAGGTAATCATCACCAACCCATTGAGCACGGCGACGCCGGAGAGTGCGATGAAGCCGACGCCTGCCGTGATGGAGAGTGGAATGTCGCGCAGCCACAAAGCAAGGATCCCGCCAGTGAGGGCGAGTGGAACGCCGGAGAAGACGAGCAGGGCGTCCTTCACTTTCCCGAAGGCCATAAAGAGGAGCAGGAAGATGAGCAGCAACGAGAGTGGAACGACGATCTGGAGGCGCTTCGCGGCAGAGAGCAGTTGCTCAAAAGTGCCGCCCCAAGTGACCCAATAGCCGGTGGGGATTTTCACCGCTTCCATGCTTTGCTGGGCTTCCGCGACGAAGGAGCCGAGATCGCGCCCACGCACATTGGCGGTGACAACGACCCGGCGTTTGCCGTTTTCGCGACTGATCTGGTTCGGGCCAGGTGCGATGTTGAAGGTGGCGATTTCTCCGAGCGGGACGAAAGCGGGCATTCCACCCTCAGCGAGGCTTACTTTGCGCATCTCGGCTTTTTCTTTCTTGGGAGAAGGGATTTCGACGGGGATGCGTTTGAGCGCGTCGAGATCGGTGCGCAGGTCTTCCGGCAACCGCACGAGCAACGGATGGCGACGGTCGCCCTCGAAAACTTCACCCGCTTCCTTGCCGCCGATGGCGATTTGGATTATTTCCTGCACGTCGGCGACGTTGAGGCCAAAGCGGGCCATCGCTTTGCGGTTGAGGTCGATGGTGAGGAGCGGCAACCCGGTGATCTGCTCGACGCCTACGTCTTCCGCGCCAGGAATGGAGCCGAGGATTTTCCCAACTTCCTCGCCGACTTCCACGAGTGCATTGAGGTCATCACCGAAAATTTTCACCGCCACGTCGCTGCGGACACCCGCGATAAGTTCGTTAAAACGCATCTGGATCGGCTGGAGAAATTCGAATTTTGAGCCGGATAATTCCGCATCCATTTTTGACACCATCGAATCGACCAACTCCGTCTTGCTCCTTTTTGGATCGGGCCATTCCGAGCGCGGTTTGAGCATTACAAAACCGTCTGCTACGCTGGGTGGCATCGGGTCGGTGGCGACTTCGGCGGTGCCGATCTTCGAGAAAGTTTCCTCGACCTCAGGGAACTCCAAGAACTTTTTTTCCACCGCGTTCTGCATGGCAATAGCTTGGGTGAGGCTAGTACCAGGGATGCGGAGCGAATGCACCGCAAGATCACCTTCATCGAGATTGGGCATGAATTCGCTGCCCATCCGGGACGCGAGCAGGAGACTGAGAACCACCAGTACGAATGCGCCCGTGGCGACGAGTGCACGGCTGGCAATAGCGGCTCGCAGCAGTGGGGTGTAAATGGCTTTCGCGCCGCGCATAAGGAAGTTTTCTTTTTCCGAGACTTTGCTGGTCATAAAAAGGGCGACGGCAGCGGGAACGAAGGTGACCGAGAAGATCATCGCACCAGTGAGGGCGAGGAGGACGGTCCAGGCCATGGGGTGAAACATTTTCCCTTCGATGCCAGTGAGCGTGAGGATCGGCACATAGACGACCATGATGATGAAGACGCCGAAGAGGCTCGGTTTCACAACTTCCCGCGTGGCTTGGAAGACGGTCTCGAAACGCTCCGCCCGCGAGGCCAGCCGTCCGCGCTGATGCTGTTCTTCCGTGAGTCGGCGGATGCAATTTTCCACAATGATGACTGCGCCATCGACGATGATGCCGAAGTCGAGTGCGCCGAGCGACATGAGGTTGCCGCTGATTTTCGTGCCGACCATGCCCGTGATGGTGAAGAGCATGGAAAGGGGAATAATAAAGGCCGTGAGCAGGGCAGCGCGAACATTGCCGAGGAGGAGCAAGAGGACGACGATGACGAGCACAGCACCCTCGAAAAGATTTTTCTGCACGGTCTCGATGGTGGCATTGACCAGGTCGGTGCGGTTGTAAACGGTGTGCGCCTGCACACCGTTGGGCAGGGTTTTATTGATCTCCTCCACGCGCAGCGCGACTCGCTGGGAGACGGTGCGACTGTTTTCGCCAACGAGCATGAAGACGGTAGCGAGCACAGTTTCCTTGCCCTCGGCAGTGGCCGCGCCAGTGCGGAGGTCGGACCCGATAGCGATCTCTGCCACGTCGTGCAGATGCACGGGCACGCCGTCAAAAGTGCCGACGGTGATCAGCCTGATATCTTCCAATGTGAGCACTTGGCCGGGGGCGCGGATGAGATATTGCTCGCCGTTGCGCTCGATGTAGCCGGCGCCGACGTTCGAGTTGTTACTAGCCAGCGCGGCCATGATGTCGCGGAAACTGATGTTGTAAGCGATGAGTTTTTCTGGTTTCGGCGCGACATGATATTGCTTCTCGAAGCCGCCGATGGTGTTGACCTCGACCACGCCGGGCACGGTGCGAAGCTGGGGTTTAACGACCCAATCCTGCAAGGTCCGCAGGTCCATCGGGGTGTAGGGCTTGCCCTCTTCGGTCTTCGCGCCGGGGTCCGCTTTCACGGTGAACATAAAAATTTCGCCAAGACCAGTGGAGATGGGTCCCATCGACGATTCGATCCCGGGCGGGAGATTGCCTTTGACCTCTTGGATGCGCTCGTTAATGAGCTGCCGCGCAAAGAAAATATCGGTGCCATCCTTAAACACCGCGGTTACCTGAGAGAGGCCGTAGCGCGAGACGGAGCGGGTGTATTCCAGCGCAGGCAATCCGCCGAGGGCGGTCTCGACGAGAAAGGTGATGCGTTGCTCCGCTTCGAGCGGAGAAAATCCGGGAGCTTCCGTGTTGATCTGCACCTGGACGTTGGTGATGTCCGGCACGGCGTCAATGGGGAGCCGTTGGTAGTTATAGACGCCCAGCGCGCAGATGGCGATGGCCGCCAAGAGGACGAACCAGCGGTGCTGAATGGAGAATTGGATGAGTTTATCGAGCATGATGTTTTACCACGAAGGTTAGGAAAATGAGTTAGAGGATTCAGGCTGTGCCTTGAAATGGATTCCTGCCAGTTCGAGTTCACGCTCCGGACAGTGTTGGCAAGTCGATTCCAGCCAGCCCGGTCCCAAAATCCTCTGCAGCTCAATCGCGCATCCGATCACCCATTCAGATAAATAATTAACTTTTATATTTTCGCTCATGTCGCATCCTTCATTTCTTTGTGATTAAAAACTTAATGATCGTGGGATGCGCCGTCTTTCAGCACGTCGGCTTTTACCACGAAGCTGTTTTCGGTGGCGTATTTGGTGCCGGGCTGGAGTGGGCCAGAAATGACTTCGACGAGATCGCCATCACGTCGGCCGAGTTCCAGAATGGCGATTTCAAACGAGCCGCCGTCTGCCATAAAGACTACGTCCCAGTCGCGGAAGGTTTGCAGGGCGCTCGCTTTTACGGCGATGGGCACTTCGGTTTCCTCGACCACAACCTCGGCAACAACGAAAAGACCGGGCTGCCATTTCATCTCTGGATTGGAGAGTTCCGCTCGCGCCATGAGGGTCTGGGTATTTTCCTCTCCGATGGGTGAGCAGTAAATGAGAGTGGCTTGGGTCGTCTCGGCTTTCGCGCTATTTCCGCCGTCGATAATGACTTTTTGCCCTTCCTTGAGTTTCGCAAATTCGTCGCGCGGCACTGCCAAATCCACCGCGACCGAGGACAGGTCGGCGATCACGTAGAGCGTCGTGTCTTGGGTCACGGCCTCGCCGAGCACGGCGTCCCGCTGGATCACGCGCCCAGCAATCTGCGATTTGATCTCGTAGGAGCGCAGGCTTTCGTTGCTCTCGACCACAGCAAGGACCTCGTCCTTCGCCACGGTGTCGCCGAGCTTTTTACGAGCTTCGAGGATCACGCCAGGATAGCGCGGGGTCACATGGGCGACTTTGTCGGGATGGGCCGCGATCTTTCCGTTCATGCGCACGAGAGTCCGCAGCTTGGCGGGACCCACTTCTTCGATCACGATCCCGGCAGTTTTGATCGCCTCCGGTTGCATCGTCACGCGGCCTTCGTAGGATTGGTATTCCCAGCGAGCGGTTTTGCCCTGGTAGTCCGCCTTGACCTTGACGTCAAAGGAGTGCGGTTCCTCGACCACTTTGTCGCCCATTAGGTAATCGCCCTCTTTTTTGTAGCGAATCGTGTCCACGCGACCGCCGAAACGATGCAGTTCGGTGACGATTTTCACCTTCTCGGGGTCGAGCGGTTTGCCTTTGAGAAATGGATAAATCCGCGATTGCGGTGGGATGTCGGGTTCGTAGATCGTAACTTCGATCCCGAGTTCGCCGTCCGTGAGCAGCCTGCCGCCATGCGGGCCGCGTGCATATTCGGCGGGAGGTTCTTCTTCGTGTCCGTGTTGGTCCTTGGTCGCGGCGTGTTTCGGTTTCTCGCTGAGGATTTTCATCGCGCCGAATGCGCCGACTGCCAGGATGATGGGAATAAAAAGGCGTTGTTTTTTCATAGTAGGTAATTATTTGGAAAAGGCGTTGAGCGGTGCACCGGTGAGGGCTTCGAGATCGGCGATGGCCGTGTGGTAATCGGTGAGCGATTGGAGATAGAGGTTGCGCGATTCGGCGAGCGAACGGCGGGCGGAAAGGAGTTCCTGTTGGCTAAAACGGCCTGCGTCATAGCCTTGGACGAGGACTTCAGAGGCTTCTTTGGCCTTGGGAAGAACAAAGGTTTCGAGGATGACTCGTTCCTTAGCCGCACGTTGCAGGCGTTGCCACGCTTCCTCGAAGGCGAGACGCAAATCGGTGATTTGAACGTCTGTTTCTGCCTGCACCTGACTGGCCTGGGCCTCGGCTCCGGCAATGGCACCCTGGTTTTTGCTGAAGATCGGCCACGGGATCGACAAGCCTGCCACCAGCGAAACATCGTCCACCCCGCTCGACGCTCGCGGCCCGCCGAAAAGCGTCACGTCGGGCAGTGCTTTGGCTTTTTCCGACCGCACCGCCGCAGTGCGCCTAGCGTATTCGGCTCCCCAACGGAGCAGAAGTGGGTTCCTCAGCAAACGACGTTGCAACTCCGCTTTGGGGGGCAGGTTAACCCGTGCCTCCAGATTTCCCACCGCCGTATCGACTGCGCCGGGTTCCCCTCGCCATTGGGCGGCGAGTCGGGCTTTCGCGATGATGAGTTGCGACATTGCCTGTTCACGATCGATGCGGGCGGATGCGAGGAAGATTTCGTTTTGCGCCTGCTCGACGGTCGATGCCTTTCCAGCCTCTACCCGGCGGGCAATCGCTGGGGCAAAACTTTCCGCTAGTTGGAGCAGTTCATTGCTTTGAAAGAGTCGCTTTTGCGTTGTCAGCACTTCGATAAAAGCCGTCGCCGTCGCCCGCAACGCCTCCATTCGCGCCACTTCCTGCGAGATTTGCGCCACCTCCGCGCTGCGCTCCGCCTCGTTCAGCCGAGCCGGGCGTTTCCCGCCGAGTTCGATGAGTTGGCTGAGTTGCAACGTCGTTTGTGACCCGCGCAAGCCTTGGAAATCGCCCGACCCGGCAAAATCCTCCCCCTCCAGCGAGACTTCCGGATTGGGACGTTCGCTGGCTGAGCGAATGCGGGCTGCAGCTGTTTTCAGTTCCCAACTTTGAGCTGCCAGCCTAGGGTTTGCTCGTGCAGTGCGCCGCAAAGCGTCCGCCAAACTGATGTTTTCCGTCGATGCAGTCTGAAGAGTAAAAAGGGATAAAAAGAGTAAAAGAATGTTTTTTTTGAGCATAATGCGAGTGATCGGGACAAATTGAGCCTGCGAAATGAAGCAGGACAGGGAGCCACCGCGCCAACAGGGCACGGGGGCGCTACTCAGAGCCGATCAGGCTCGCGGAGGCTGAAAAAACCGGGTAACACACTCCTCCGAGACTAGGACATGGGCCGGAATCGGTTGCGTCGTTTCTTGCTGTAAAGGTGACATAATCTCTACAGGAGCCAATCCTTCAGCAAAAAAGTGGCAACAACCATTCAGTTCACAATGCGACGTCATCGGAGTCTCGTCACACGCATGATGATTGTCTCCTGCGCCCGCAAAATTGGCTTGACTAGTCATCAGACCGACGAGGGTCAAAAGCACTAAGATTAGGCGCATTGGGTTAATCACGACTGCGGAATTAGTTCGATTTTGACCCAAACGCAACCGGATTTTCATTCGCTAAATGGCGGCAACGTTCAAATCGCGCTCGTGGCGGAGGCGGAGTTGGCCACAGGCGGCATCGATGTCGTGGCCTTTCTCGCGCCGGATGGTGGCCTGGATTTTCCGGGATTTGAGCGTGGCGAGAAACGCTTCCTGCCGTTGCTCCGACGGGCGCACCCAAGGGAGACCTTCGACGGTGTTGTAGGGGATGAGATTGACCTTGGCGCTGAGACGGCGGGCATGATCGGCGAGGGCGTGAGCTTGGCCGAGACTGTCGTTGACTTGGTCGATGAGGATGTATTCGAAGGTGATGAATTGTTTCTTCCGCGATTGCCAGAAAGCGCAGGCATCGAGCAATTCATCGAGGGGGTATTTGCGATTCACGGGCATGATCTGGGCGCGGACCTCGTCGGTGGCGCCGTGGAGGGAAATGGCGAGGCGTAGCTGCAATGGAAGTTCGGCGAGGAGGCGGATCTGCGGCACCAATCCGCTCGTGGAGACGGTGATGTGTCGGGCGCCGAGGCCGATGCCCCACGGGGAATTGATGATTTCGAGGGCGCGGGTGAGGTTGTCGAAGTTGGCGAGCGGCTCGCCCATGCCCATGAAGACGATGTTTTGAATGCGTTCGCCGCAGAGTTTCTCGGCTTGAAGGATTTGATCGACGATCTCGCTGGCGTCGAGATGGCGCGTCCAGCCCTCGAGTCCGCTGGCGCAAAATTTACAACCGTAAGCGCAACCGACCTGACTCGATACACAGAGCGTGCGACGGCTGGAAGTCTCGCCAAACTCGGCGGGTGTCGCGGGAATGAGGACGGATTCGATGAAACGTCCGTCGTGGAGGCGGTAAAGAATTTTCTGGGTCGTGTCGTGCGAGCCGGTTTTCCGCGCAATCGGGAGGGCATCGTAGCGGAAGTTCGCAGCCAGTTGCTCGCGGAGTTTAACCGACAGATTCAGCATCGACCCGATGTCGGGAGTGCGTTTCGCATAGACCCAATCGAGAATTTGTTTGGCGCGAAACGTTGGTTCGGCAATGGATCCCAGCCAATCCTGAAGCGTGCCCAAGGTTTGGGTTTTAAGGTGAGGAAGGAGAGTCGCCATTACAGAAAGAGAAGCATGAAATTATTATCTCTCTAAAAAACAAAAGGCGCACTGACTTTCGCCAATGCGCCTTTTGAAAAGTTTTGCTTCAGTGTTAGCTGGGCAATTAGCGACGATCCCGACCGCCGCCACCACCACCGCCGCGATAGCCACCGCCACCGCCACCGCCGCGGGACTCATAGCCACCGCCGCCGCCACCACCGCCACCGCCGCGATAGCCGCCGCCACCACCACCACCACCGCCGCCGCCGAAGCTGCGACCGCCACCACCACCGCCGCCGCCAAAGCTGCGACCGCCACCGCCGCCGCCTTCAGTGCGGGGACGAGCTTCGTTCACAGTCAGGGCGCGTCCGTCGAGGGAGTAGCCATTGAATTTTTCAGTTGCCGCTTCAGCTTCTGCGTCGGTTTCCATCGTGACGAAAGCAAAACCGCGGGATTTACCCGTGAATTTGTCTTGCATGAGGATGGCTTCCTTGACTTGGCCGGCTCCGGCAAACAGATCTTGCAGATCGACTTCGGTTGTGTTGAAGGAAAGATTTCCCACAAAGAGTTTAGTACCCATATTCTTATTTTTTTCTATTGTTAACTTCAGGTGCAAACGCTCTGCTTCTTTCGTTCCCGACTGTCGGGTTTCAAAGGCGCCGCCGGTTTCCCGACGAACGTATTTACCAACTGCACTATCGCTTGACTGACTCCTCTTTTTCTCACAACCGACGAATAATTCAAGCGTTTTCTTACAATCGCTTCGTCTTTGATCAAAAAACGACTTGACCAGAGGGCAGACCCATCCGATTTAGTCTGCTCTTCAATTTAAAACTAATCGATTTATGCCTAGAACCTGCAGCATCACCGGAGCCACCAGCGCGCGTGGCAGCATCATTCACCGTCGCGGTATGGCCAAGAAAAAGGGCGGCGTCGGTCGTCACGTCACGAAAAATGTCGCCCGCACTTTCCATCCCAACCTGCAGAATAAGCGAGTCTGGGTGCCGGAACTGAATAAATTTGTCGGCGTGCGCATTTCCGCCCGCGGCCTAAAAACCATCACCAAGAACGGCGCATTCGTCACCCTCAAGAAGGCCGGCTTGATCTAGTCTTAATGCCTTTCTGAAAAGCGGCACTTGCGCCCTTGCGCATCTGCCGCTTTTTTCTTTTCCCGATCCGCGTCCCATTTCGTTATGCAGAAAATCATTCCTGTTACCATCCTCACCGGCTTCCTCGGCGCCGGCAAAACCACCCTGCTGAACTACATCCTCAAGGAACAGTCCGACTACAAATTCGCCATCATCGTCAACGAAATCGGCAAAATTGGCATCGACGGTCAACTCGTCGAAAACCAAAAGGACGAACTCCTCGAAATGAGCAACGGCTGCGTCTGCTGCACCGTCCGCAAAGACCTCGTCAAAGGCATCCAGGGCCTCCTCAAAAAAGGCGGCTTCGACTACATTCTCATTGAAACCACCGGCATCGCCGACCCCGGCCCCGTCGCGCAGACCTTCACCAACATTCCCGCGCTGCAAAAATTCGTTCGCCTCGATTCCATCATCACCGTCGTCGATGCCGAACAGATTTTCACCCAGATGAAAAACGAGGAAACGGCCCGCGAACAAATCGTCATGGCCGATTACCTCCTCCTCAACAAAGTCGATCTCGTCGATGAAGCCCAACTCGCCAAAGTCGAAGCCGAATTCGCCAAACTCAACCCGGAGGCGCAAATCTTCCGCACCGACCACTCCCGCGTCAACCTCAAGGAACTCCTCGATATGCACGTTTTCGATCTCGAGCAAAAACTCGCTGTCGATCCGAAATTCCTCGACGAACTCTCCACGCGGCATCATCACGACATCACCTCCCACTCCTTCACCTTCGATGCGCCCTTCAACGTCGATCGCCTCCAGCAATGGATCGAAGACCTCTCGAAAACCGAAAAAGTCTATCGCTCGAAAGGCTTCCTCAGCCTCGCCGGACACCCCCGGCGCGCCATCTTCCACGGTGTGAACAACCGCTTCAGCATCTTCTGGGACCGCCTCTGGGAAGCCAGCGAAACGCGCCAGAGTCAACTTGTCTTCATCGGACGCGACCTCGACGAAAAACGCATCCAGACCGGCCTCGAAAAATGCCTCGCCTAAGACAACTCCTGAGCTAGTCTCTTGATTATGTTGAGCATCTTGGAAATACCCAGCATCCGGCGGAAAGCCAAGCCCATCGACCTTCGCACCTACCATTGGATGGGTGAGCAGGGACTCGTCGAGGAAAAAACCGAGCTACTCCGCGGCGTCATCGTCGAAAAAATGAGCAAATCTCCCTTACATTCCTACCTCATCAACCGTCTGCTGCATTTACTGCAACAAACCCTGCCCGACGACTTTGTTGCCCGCAAAGAAGACCCCCTTTCCCTCCACGACTCCGAACCAGAACCCGATCTAAGCGTCGTCGTTCAAGTTGCCCACAATTACCGCCACAAACACCCCACCACTGCCGCGCTCGTCATCGAAGTCGCCGTTTCCACCGAAGAGACTGATCGGGAAAAAATCAGCATCTACGCCGAGGCTGGCATCCCGGAAACATGGCTCGTGCTGCCCAAAACCGAGCGCATCGAGATCTTCGCCGCACCAGAGGCCGGACGCTACACCGCTCACACCATTTACGAAGGCTCCGACCTCGCTCGGTCCACGCAATTCCCGCAATTTCAAATCACTTTGGCCGACTTGCTCGCCGAGCACCCAGCCTAGATTGTCGTCCACTTAGTCCACTTGACTAATCACCTGGCACTACTAATCTCCTGCCATGCAAACCATCACCACGCACGAGGCGAAAACACACCTCTCGCGCTATCTGGCCGCGATTGAGCGGGGCGAGGAATTCATCATTGCCCGGGGCAATAAACCGATCGCGCGGTTGTCTCCGTTGGAACCCATCGCCAAGACTCGCCGCCCGAAAGTCGGCGAAATGATCGATAAACCGATGCATGTTCCCGAAGAAGCCTATGCTCCATTGACCCCAGAGGAGCTCAAAGACTGGGGATTGTGAGAGTTCTCCTCGACACCTGCACTTTCCTCTGGATGGCGCTGGAACCGGAGCGCATCAGCCAAAAAGCGGAAGATATTATCAATGACGAAGCGCATTCCCTCTTTCTCAGTCACGTTAGTTCATGGGAGGTCGCGTTAAAATATACATCTGGCAAACTAATTTTGCCGATTGAAGCAGGCGATTGGGTGCATTCGCGAAGGGCATTTTTCGGTATTCAGCCAACCTCCATCTCCGAATCGACGATTTTCCAAACTTGCAGTCTCTCCATGGCGCATCAAGATCCCTTTGACCGCTTGCTCGCGGCTCAGGCGTTGGAAGGAAATCTCACGATCTTGTCGCCCGATACAAAATTGGACTTATTCGGCGTGAAGCGAATCTGGTAAGCTTTATCGATGCCCGACCCCTCCGAAAAACCCCTCGTGATCAGCGTTTGCGGCACCTTTCTCAAGCCGGAAATGCTCAGCGTCTATCGCCAAGTCACCGGACTCATCCGCTGGCGGACCGAAATCTATTGCGAGGAGCGGATCAACGCCGACGCCTTCCCCTTCGCTCCGCTCACCGTCATGCGGCGCAACAAATTCCGCCCCCGTGGCAACTTCCTTCGCCGACTCTGGCTCAAACACATCGTCAAACGCTGGCCGCCGCCCGGCGAAGAAGACCGCTACATTCCCCCACCCGGCTGGCACACCCACAACCTCGCCCCGCTCCTCAACCAGGCGCATCCGCAGCTCCTCCACGTCTATTACGGACACAAAGCCGCCAAATTCCTCCCCATGATCCAGTCGTGGGGCGGCCCACTCATCGTCTCCTTCCACGGCGTTGACACCACCGAAGCCGCCTACAAAAACGAATACACCCACTCCCTGCCCGACGTCTTCGCCAGCGCCACCCTCGTCCTCGCCCGCAGCCAATCGCTCCTCGACCGCGTCCGCGAAATGGGCTGTCCACCCGAGAAACTCCGCCTCAACCGCACCCCCATCCCGCTCGAAGGCATCACCCGCCGCGTCCGCACCGCCCCCGCCGACGGCGCATGGGTCTGCCTGCAAGCCTGCCGCCTCATCGCCAAAAAGGGACTCCTCACCGCCATCGAAGCCTTCGCCGTTTTCCATAAACAGCATCCCCTCGCCCAATTCCAGATCGCTGGCGAAGGCCCGCAACGCCCCACGCTCGAACAAAAAATCGCCGACCTCGGCCTGCAAAACCACGTCCACCTCCTTGGCTGGATCAGTTCGGCGGACCTCTACCAAAAAATCGACGCCTCCCATCTCTTCCTCCACCCCAGCGAGACCACCCCCAGCGGCGACCGCGAAGGCGTCCCCAACGCCATGCTCGAAGCCATGGCCGCTGGCCTCCCCGTCGTCGCCACCAAACACGGCGGCATCCCCGAAGCCGTCACCGACTGGGAAGACGGCATCCTCGTCGCCGAACGCTCCCCCCTCTACCTCGCCGAAGCCCTCTTCGACCTCACCGAAGACCCCGCCGTCTATGCTGCTTTTTCGCAGCGAGCGATGGACAACATCGAACGCACCTACGGCCTTAAGCAAAGCCTCGCCGCCCTCGAAGCCAGCTACGACGAAGCCCTCGCGCTGCATTCGCACACCTAGGCCGCGTGTGCTGTGAAAGGAATTCTTTCGGCAGTCAGTTCGTGCAAATCGAACTTGTGACTAGCGTTATCGATGTCGATGCCGACGATCCGTCCCTCGGCATCAAAATCGAGAACGACTCCTTCTGCGACTTCGTTGCTGTCGGCACTCACATTGGCTGAAAGAGCAATGTAAAGTGAATCAGTGTCCGGATAATAGTTCAGTTTCATGGGCGAAATCTTCTGTCTGGAAACGCGTTGGGTATGGTTAGTTTATTTATCCTCAAGTGTAACGACTCCGACCTCCCAACTCAGGAACAGCGGCCCAGAAACGGAAACGATTTTCTCGTTCCCAAACCAGCGACGGAACATGCGGAGCCGATTTGCGGCGGCGCATAATTAGGCAGCGATATCGCAGTAGGCTGCGTGAGAACGTGGCTCTGGAACCGCATATCCCGCCAGCCGCAGTCCTTCCACATGGAACTCGATAGCACCATGCATCTCGCGTTCAACTTCCTCTTGGCTGGCACCCGTGGCGACGCAACCGGGCAAATCCGGGGAAGAGGCTGAAAATCCGGTTTCTGTGTCCTCGATGATGATTAAATAATGCTTCATTTCAGTCCTGCTTACTTAAGAAGACTGTTTTGAGTGCTAGGCGCAAGATCATCGCTCGGCTTACCCGCAACCGTGACAAGATCCGGCTTAGCGAAATGCTTGAATTGTCGGTGACTGCCTCGTGTCCGATCAAGATACCAACCGTCTTCTTCGATGAGTTTCAGAATCTGTCGGACTTTCACTCCCAAAGTCGGTCTTTTAGACGCAAAACGTCAAGTGCTGTAGACCCTCAGCGCTTCTTAAAAAGAGGACGACCCGTTGGGTCTATGCCTAGTTCCCCTCGTTCACGCTCTAATTCACCATCGCCACGCGGAAGAAACTGCTCGTCAACCCTGCATTTACCGTCACTTCCGCAAACGGCTATTTCGTCCGTAATCTTCTGATTTTCAATGGGCTAAATGCGGGCGGGTTTGTCTCAAAGGGATTCATCTTTGAGCCGCCGGATTTCAACAATGCGCAAATCTCGGAACTCAATGAATTTCAAGATCAGGTGACGCTTTTGCTGGCTTCCCAAAGTGACTAGGGGCGATCATCATCGGCTGCAAATTCAATGGTTTTGCGCTTCGGATTATCAACACGAGTTGCTGCGCTACAACGAGGAAACCCAGCGTGCGACTAACATCTGGACACGACGCTGCCGCAATGAGCGGTTCGTTCGCTCCTGGAAGGCAATGACCAATCGTGAGTTACGCCGTCAACGCCTAGTTCTCTACATCTCCCGTCGTATCGACAACTCACCCGGATTCGAGGCTTTCCCCAACGATACGGCGGGCACTGTGCTACAAAGTAAGCGGAAGTCGCAATAAGTTATCTTTTATTAGCTTAACGGTGTCTGGTTCAATTTTTCCAGTGACAAAATACGCTTTAGATTCTGCCACACCATCGTATGCGCAATGCCTAATGAAATTCAAAATGCTTTCATTTTGAGTTAGATTAACCCAATGCGGATGAGCAAGGTTGATGATAACAATGACGCTTGTCTCTTTTTTGGTAGATTCGATGATCACGTACGGATCGTTAGGAGACATATCCTTAACAAGATAAATCGAAACAACGGTCTTATTGAATTGCGCCTCTAAATCAGGCTTAAATCTTTTTACTACTTCGTTTTTTAACGACTCGTTCGATTTCTTTACTAAACTATTGGTTGGTAATTCATAAGTTTTTAGAAAATTTTGTATCTTGTCCGACTCGATCTCAGCTTCTAACTTGTTTAGTGCTTCACCTCTTTGAGCGTCTGTTGCACGCTTAGTAGATCCTCCCGCATTCTTGCGATGAGTGAGGGCCAATTGCCTAAGTCCCGCCAAGTGTTCGCCAAGTTTTGCTTCAAGATCTTCTTGTTCTCCGTCATTAAATAAGATTTGATCTTTAGTGTGACTAACATCAAAGCCTTCTAATGTTAACTCCCCAAAAAGTCGCTGGTTAACGAGATCGTTCGACCCACCTTCCTGATCGCCAAATATAGTTGCAGGACGATAAGAGTCCGGCCAGCCTTTGATAACTCTATCAGATTGGATTATGGAGAATCCGGCTTCTTTCCTACTACCTTTTTCTAAAACAGCAGCCCACCCCGTTACGGTTTTTCCTGCTACCTTGAATTTGAAGTGTTCTTTACCAAGTTTCCCATCCTTACGCTTGACTAGTAATTTATCGATATCAGCATCCCATTTGAGGATAACGTCATTAACCTTTAGAACTAGCAAGCCTTTGCTGATGTCGTGTCTATAGAGGGATCGTAAATTATTTTTAACTTTAATGAGGGTTTTACCTGCCAATTTTCTGTTCAGCTCTCTAATTTCTATCGTTGTACCATGTTCACCGGGAGCAGCAGCAATAGTTGTTTCTGGTAGGTCTAAATTTCCTGCTGCCACGTTTGGCACATCAACAGTGACTTTATGTCGCAAAGAACCGTTAAGTTTTTTTGTCTCGATCGTCCATAAGTCACCAAACCAACTAGCTCCAGTTTTTAGACCTAAGCCATACCTTGATCGACCCGCAGTTTGGAGAGGAGGTCTTCCGATATAAACTGCATCTTTAAGTTCGGCTAAAGACATTCCTATCGAATTGTCTTCAATGCGAATGTAGTCACCCATTCCATCTTTCGCGATGCTAATGCGTACTGTAAGTTTTTCTTTTCCTTTGAAGACTTTATCTAATTTCACCTGGTTGTTGAAATACGATTGGGTTGAGTTGTCCACGAACTCTGCAAGAGCATACCACTCCTTGTAGGCTAGACGTTTGTATGAAGAAATTATTTCTGGTCCAAGTTTAAGTTCCATATGTTAGATTGATTTGAGGTAATATTTGTTAGCCTTATCAGCGAATAGACAGTAAGGAGTGTTAGGCGATAGAGGATTCATTCTCCCGCAAAATCTTAGGTATGTAATTCCTCCATCCTCAATGAGGTTCCAGGGTGTAATTATTCCGTCGTAGTCAATATCGACAGGTTTATTCCAGTCTGTCTTCCTAAACTGAAAGACTCCTGTAATTTCCATCATATTCGCTAACTGAGGATGTTTCCTGCATTGAACCCCCCTAGCTGCGACGATGGGGAATTTGCCAAATGTGCGATATAGATGCCTCCCTCGGGCGCTCTTAAAGATTTCAAACACACACAAATCCGCACCTAATTTTAGGACCTCGGTATTCCAAGCTTCATTGTGTGAGTCTGCTATAACTAGTATCGACGGCGTTTTCTCAGCAAACAGTGAAGTCAAACGCGCAAGATTTATTGTTTTATTACAATGTTTTTTTAATTTGTTTTGAACATATAAAGCGGTTTCTGGTGCGTTGTAGTCGCCATCCTTAAATACCCGCAATTGATCTAGAACATGGCCAATTGTGTGCTCTGCTAATTCTACCTCGATAATACCCCAGGCAGTTAGGTTTTTTCTTACCATCGCTAAGTCTGGTTTTTTCTTTTCGTTCGTGCTACGGCTTTTAATGTCCTTCTTGAAAGGGAAAACATGGTAATCAGGGAAGAGTGATTCTAAGTGTTGGCGTATAGAATTTTCGAAATCAGTCTCGCCATAGTATCCAATGGCTTTTAATTTGTCATACCACTTTGATTCATGGGGAACTAGAACTCTTGACATATTATTTCTTAATTGTTTTAAAGCGGCCACGTGAACCCTTTATGTATACCGGATTAGGCTCAATCGTGATCCATTTGCGTCCCAAGTTTTCGGCAGCTGCTCCTGTCGTGTTGCTTCCTCCGAATGGATCTAGAACTAAATCCCCGGGTTCCGTTAAAAATTTTATGAAAAAGTCTGCTAACCCTGGTGGCATTCTTGCTGGGTGAGGCTCTATCTCGAGCTCTCGGCAGAAGTTTTGATACTCCGTCGACGCATGAGTATTAGCCATTGTAATCACGCTTGATGGTATTAGGGAATCGTCCTCTGACTGTTCAACTTTCAAAACACTTGCGGGAATTGCTCCTCCATTATTGGTCAGAAATGATTTTTCGCCAATATGGTGTTCTGATGGGCGTGTCCCGGAATTGTAAGTCTTTGTCTTCAAAAGCTGGTCCATCGACTTGCTGTATTTAACCAGAACACGGCGATTATCAGCTTTGGGGCGTTCATTTGGGGACATCCACCAGAGATGTGTATAGGAGTCTTTGATTCGAATACGCTCTACAGTTACCCATTGTGCGGGACTCGGAAGCTTTGCGGGATTATGCCAAACGAACTGCTGGCAAAGATTTAGTTTCCCGGATCGAACAAAAGCGAGCAACGACTCAAGCGCAAGTGTGCTCATTACTGGTTTACCTGGTTCCCAAGAATTTCCGACCTCCATAACAATGGAGCCAGTCGGTTTCAAAAACTCTTTAAATAGTTGCGCGAATGATTTTAGCCACTCGACGTAAGCCTCACCTTGGAGATTGTCATACTTCTTCTTCCGATTAAGGGGAAAAGGAGGAGACGTAAAAATAAGATCAACCTGCTTTTGGAATTTAGTAGTTAGAGATGAGGTTAAAACCTCCTCAGCGTGGCCTTGGAAACATACGCCCATAGGTGTTCTGAAAGCTACTTTTGGCAAACCTTCCTGCCCACTGCTAGGTGTTTTTTTGGTTTTTGATTTCTCAAGCATTATCTTGGCATCCGAAAGAAGTTTGTCTGGCCGGTGGGGGCAACTGAGTCGAAGAGTCGGCGTTCAGTTGGCAGAGTTTGCTAGGCATAATTGGTTTCGGTGTGTTCCGGCCTAGGGTGTCGGTGTGCTGGCTGGTTTTTCCCGTTTTGGAGCGCGGGCGATGTGGCTGGCGCTTTTCCAGGCGATGAGTTTGTCGCCGTTGCGGCTGTATTTGTTATACATGATGGCGTTGAGGTAGTTGGTCTCTTTCATGCCCGCTTTGATGAGGCGACTGACGGCTCCCGTGTTTTCCACGCCTGAGTTGTCGTCGCTTTCCACGTCGTCTTTTGCGCCGTCGATGGCTGCGCGGTCGTCGGTAAGGTCTTGCACGAAGTCGGCGGGGAGTTCGTTGGCGATGAATTTCGCGGCGATGCCTGGCTTCGCGAGTTCTACGAGGTAGGCGTCGGCGGTGGTGACGAGGTCGCGCTGGCTGGAGGTGGCAGGATAGGGAAAGTGGTCTGCGAAACCGGGTTCGTCCTGCGCAATGGCGGCGGCGGTGCGGGCGATGTTGCGCACGTCGAGCCGGAGGGCGTCGAGGAGGACGGATTTGGCGGTAACTCCGCCGCCGAGTTGACCCGCTTTGGCAAGGTCGAGGTCTTTGATGATTTGGGTGATGTTGGCGAAGTGGCCAAGTGCTTTGCCACCAGCGGCGAAGTCGGCGGTGTTATCGATGCCAAAAGTCTGGCCGCGGCCAAGCATGTCGTAGCGGGCGGTTTCTCGATCGTTCATAAGGATAAATTTTCGAATGGGTTTTTGAGCTGATTAATGACTCGGAAACCGTAGTCGCTGGCTGTTGGATAGGTCGAGGCGAAAAGACGTTTCTTTTTGCCCACTGACACGCAATAACCCTCGTCTCGCACCCTCGCAGGGTGGTTTGACACCGAATATGGTCGATTGACACGCTTGAATCCTCGATTGTCTCGCATTCAGCCTCGGTTGACACTCGGGAATGCTCGATTTGCAACGCCGAAACCTCGTCTCGCATACACTGATCGAGAAGTCGCACGCTCGCAGCGTCGATTGGCACGCGAAAATGGGTCGCTCGCACGCAAGAATGGACGGCTGACACACGGAAATGGAGAGGACTTCGTGATTCACATGGGCGTGAACACGTGAACGCGCCCAAAAATTTTCTGGCGTCATGATGATGAGTTTGGCGCGTTCGTCAATTTCGCCGGCAATGAAATAGGGCAGCCCGCAGTTAGCGAACGAGATGTAAGGTCCACGTTCGAAGACGTGAATCTCGGCGTGTTCGTCCACGCGCCTGGCTTTGGCGGCAGCAGACGCCCCACCCGCGACGCCGCCGACGATGATGATTTTTCTCGGAGCTTTCATCGAGGTAATGATGGGGTGCAGCACGATGTTGCATTGACCCTGGAAGTCTTATTCCACATTGCTGTCCAAAATAAATTGAGAGCGGATGGTTGAGTCAGTTTTTGAGGGGGTGGTGAGGTATTTTGCCGGTTTTTTGGAGTTCCGGTTGGGGGGTGTTGGTTAGTTGAGTTCATCGGCTGCTGTCCAAGATGAGTTCC
>JBBRPA010000001.1:0-121454 GCA_038228695.1 Chthoniobacterales bacterium | reverse complement strand
AGCGCACGGGCGTTTTGGAGGTTCTTTGCGGCGTTGGCTTGGGCGGTGGCGAGGCCGGCAAACGCTTCGTCCAGCACCCCGACGATCCGCTGCTGTTCGGTCAGCGGGGGGAGCGCGATGGGCAACGCCGCTATCTCCGACTTGTTGATTGAGGCAAAGACAGCGCCCTCTTTCCCCGCAATCTCCGGTTGCAGGTGCAGGAGTTGGTAGAAGAGAAAATCGCGGTCTAACTCCTTTCTGCTGCGTATGGCTGCCAAGCCGCGGCCAATGCACACTTCTTCCGTTGCGAAGTTCACCGGTCCGACCGGCGCACGCACCGACATGAGGATGTCTCCCTCGCGGGCAATCTTCGTTGTTTCAGTTGTCCAAGTTGTCGGCGGTTCAATGAACTTCTCCCCGAAGTCTTTTTTCCCTTGGTAGAAAGGCGTGCCCTTGCCTTCGGAATTGTAGAACTTCCCTTCCGGCGACTGGCCCGCGATGACCTCACAAACGTCGCCGATGGTTTTGATTTCCCACTCCTTCTTCATGCGAGCAGCCCCTTGATGTTCTCCAGCACTTCCGCGCTCTCCGCATCCAGCGCGGCGATCTCTGCCATGATCTCCTGCGGGCTGCGGTGCGTCACGGCCTCGCCGCCGTTGGGGTTCTTCACGGAGAGGTCGCAGGTGGCGGGGTCAATCGTCCGGGCGTCCACGCTCCAGCTTTTGGGCGAGTCGGCGAAGGTCTTCTGCAACTCGATGAACTCGGCGAGGTCGGCGTCATTGAGCGGGTTGGTCTTGCCGAGGTTGCGGCCGGGGTCGAGCTGGTAGAACCACACTTGACGCGTGGGCGCGCCTTTCTCGAAGAAGAGCACCACGGTCTTCACGCCCGCGCCCTGGAAGGTGCCGCCGGGGCAGTCGAGCACGGTGTGGAGGTTGCAGCTTTCGAGCAGGAGCTTGCGCAGGCTCACGGAGGCGTTGTCGGTGTTGGAGAGGAAGGTGTTCTTGATGACCACGCCGCCGCGTCCGCCGGCCTTGAGGATCTTGATGAAGTGCTGGAGGAAGAGGAAGGCGGTCTCGCCGGTGCGGATGGGGAAATTCTGCTGCACCTCGGGGCGTTCCTTGCCGCCGAAGGGCGGATTCGCCAGCACGACATGGTAGCGGTCCTTTTCCTGAATGTCGGCGAGGTTTTCGGTGAGGGTGTTGGTGTGAATGATGTTCGGCGCTTCGATCCCGTGCAGGATCATGTTCATGATGGCAATCACGTAGGCGAGCTTGTCTTTTTCTTTAGCGTAAAAGGTTTTTTCCTGAAGCGTCTGGGCCTCGCTGGTGGTGAGATGGGGTCTGGCTTTTAGGAAGTCGAACGCCTCGCATAAGAAACCCGCCGAGCCGACTGCTCCGTCGTAGATGCGTTCGCCAATCTGCGGATTTACGACGCGCACGATGGCGCGGATGAGCGGACGCGGGGTGTAATACGAGCCGCCATCACGGCCGGCGTTGCCCATGTTGCCGATTTTTTCTTCGTAGAGATAACTTAGTTCATGCTTTTCGGTCTGGGTGCGGAAGCGAAGTCCATCGATGGTCTCCACGACTTCGCGCAGGTTGTAGCCGCTGCGAATCTCGTTTTTTATTTCGCTAAAAATCACTCCGATTTTGTATTCGATGGTGTTTGGCCCGGTGGCTCTTTGCTTGAAGCCTTGCAGGTAGGGAAAGAGCTTTAGATTTACAAAATCGCAGAGGTCGTCGCCGACTAGAGCTTGATTGTGGTCGGGGTTGCCATCCTGGTTCTTCGGTGCGGCCCAGCTTTCCCAGCGATAAGTGTGGTCGAGGATGAAGCTGTAATTTTTGCCGTCGAGCTGTGCCTCCATTGCGCGATCCTGCTCAAGGCCGTCGAGGTATTTTAGGAAGAGCAGCCACGAGGATTGCTCGGTGTATTTCAAGACGCCGCCGCCCTCTCTGCGGAGGACGTCGTCGATGTTTTTGAAAGTTTGTTCGAACATGTGAATTGGGCGGGAGGAGAAGCGGTTAGGATTGCCTAAAAATGACGGCTGTCTCCGCCGTGGTTATGCCGGAGATCATTTAGCGAATTGAACAGGGAAGTGGAAGGGGAAAACGGGGGATGGAATCGGCTGCCGCCTTTGCGGCGGGACCGATCGTTGCAAAAGTGCGGCACGACAACAGCGAAGAAGGGGGCAAGCGCGGGCTGTTTCCCGGCTTGACTTCAAAGGGGTCGGAAATACTTTGAGCGGACTCTTTGAATCCCGTTCGTTTTATTCCTCGCTTCTCCATGTTCACACTCCGCTTGTCTCGCACGTTTGCTGTGCTGTTGCTTCTTTCTGCTTTTGCCGGGCGCGCCCTCGCTGAACCGGAGGTGCTCGATGGCATCGCGGCCCTCGTCAATAAGGAAGTGATCACATTTTCGCAGGTGCGGGAAATGGTGGCGCCCCGGGAACGGGCGTTGCGTCAGGCCTATTCTGGAGCAGATCTGGAATCGAAGGTGAAAGAACTGCGCCAGAATGCGCTTCAGGAGTTGATCGATCGCCAGTTGATCCTCCAAGATTTTAAGAAGAATGAATTCAAACTGCCGCCGTATGTGATCGAGGAACACATCAAATCGATCGTGCGGGAGGAGTTTGGCGGGGATCGCGGGGCGTTTGTGCGGACGTTGCAGGCGCAGGGTTACACATTGAGCAAGTTTAAGGAGATGGAGATGAATAAGATCATCGTCCAAGCCATGCGTGGCCAGAAGGTGAAATCAAATCTGGCCGTGTCGCCGACGAAGGTGCGGGAATATTATGATGCGCACAAAAAAGAATTTGGCTCGAATGAGTCGGTGCAGTTGCGAATGATTGTGATTCCGAAAGTCTCGCCGGACGGAGGGACCGAACAGGCGCAGAAGGAACTGGTGAATGAGATTCGCACAAAGATCAAAGGCGGGGCGGATTTTGCGAAGATGGCGCAGTTGTATTCGCAGGACAGCTCGGCGGATGTCGGTGGAGAATGGGGTTGGATCGATAAGAAGACGCTCAACCCGGCACTGACCGAGGCGGCTTTCGGATTGAAGGAAGGGGAAGTGAGCCCCGTATTCGAGCAGGCGGGGAATTATTATTTAATGAAGGTCGAGGGTCGGAAAGAGCCGACCTATGCGGCTTATGAGACGGTGAAAAAAGATATCGAATCGAAGCTACTGGGCGAGGAACGGCAAAAAGCGTCGGAGAAGTGGCTGCAGGAGCTGCGGAGCAAAGCTTACATTAAGCGTTTCTAGAAGGTGTCGGTTTTTTCCGAGCCATGACCGCACCCTGCGTCCAAACACTGGGAGGGGCGTAAAAAGAGTATGCTCCGAATCGCGATTCACATGCTCATCCGAGACCGGGCGAAATACGGGATGCTGGTTTGCGGGCTAACCTTTTGCGCGTTGCTGATGTCGCAGCAGTCGTCGGTGTTTTGCGGGTTGATGCAATGGACAATGGCGACGCTGCGGAATGTCAGTGCGCCGGTCTGGGTGATGGATCGGGCGGTGGAGCAGGTGAACGAGGTGACGGCACTGCGGGAGATCGAACTGGATCGGGTGCGGAGCGTGCCGGGGGTGAAGTGGGCGGTGCGCTTTTACTGGGGGATTACACAGGCGCGGCTGGAGGACGGGTCGTTTCAGCAGGTGCAGTTGTCGGGTCTGGATACAGCGACGCTGGCGGGTCGCCCGGCGGTGATGAAAGAGGGAAGGGTGGAAGATTTGCGGTTGCCGAATGCGGTGGTGGTGGATCAGGTGGCGCGGGAAAAGTTTGCCAAAAAGGGGCTCAAGCTGCACCTCGGGACGAAGTTTGAGATCAATGACAAGCAGGCGATCGTGGTCGGAATCTGCGAGACGCAGCGGAGTTTTTTGGGTCAGCCCTATGTGTTTACGACGTATGACCGGGCGCTGGAGTATGTGCCGTTTACGCGAAAGCGGATGTCGTTCATTCTAGCGAATCCGCAGGATGGGGTGAGCGCGCGAGAGTGTGCGGCGCGAATCTCGAAATTGCCAGGTTTGCGCGCGGTGGAGACGGAGGATTTTAAGTGGCAGACGATCTGGTGGTATATCAAGAATACCGGGATCCCGATCTCGTTTGGGACGGTGGTAATTCTGGGGATCATCGTGGGAGTGGCGATCTCGGGGCAGACGTTTTATTTGTTTATCCACGAGAATTTGCGGTTTCTGGCGGCGCTCAAAGCGATGGGGGCGAACATGGGGATGCTCGCGCGGATGGTCTTTTTGCAGGCATTCGTGGTCGGCGGAGTGGGCTACGGAATGGGCGTGGGGCTGGCAGCGTTGTTTGGCAATGGAGTGCTCAAGAAAGGGCAGCCGCCGTTTTTCATGCCGTGGCAGATTCTAGCTTTTACGGGCGGAGTAATCATTTTTATTTGCTGTCTTTCGGCGTTGTTCGGATTGCGGAAGATCGCCCGACTGGAACCGGCGGTGGTGTTCAAATGAGCGAACCCGCAGTCCAGGTGAACCATGTGGTGAAGACCTTCGGCAACGGCGACCAGCGGGTGTATGCCTTGCGAGAGGTGAACTTCGAGGCGCAATATGGGGAATTGTTGATGATGGTGGGGCCGTCTGGCTGCGGGAAAACGACGCTGTTGAGCGTGCTCTGCGGGACGCTTTCGATCGATAGCGGGCGCATTCGAACGCTGGGCCATAATCTCGATGAGATGAAGCCGGGAGAGTTGACGCGATGGAGGGGGCGTCGCATCGGGTTTATTTTTCAGCAGTTTAATCTGATCCCGACGCTAACGATCTTGGAGAATGCGTCAGTGCCGTTGCTGATCAATGGGGCGACGCGGAAGGTGGCAGAGGAGCGGGCGGCGCATTATATTAGCGAGCTTGGTCTGGGGGATCGGTTGCGCTCGTTTCCGTCCCAGCTTTCGGGCGGTCAACAGCAGCGGGTAGCCATCGCGCGGGCACTAGTCCATGATCCGAAGCTGATCATTTGCGATGAACCGACGGCATCGCTCGACGCGAAGAGTGGGCATAAGGTGATGGAGTTGCTCCAGCAAACCGCGTTGCGCCCGGATCGCGTGGTGATCGTGGTCACGCACGACAGCCGAATCTTTGAATTTGCCGATCGCATCGCCGAGATGGAAGACGGTGTGGTGAAGGGCATCCATCTGAATTCCAAAAAATAAATCAAGAAATCTATGTTTAAGAGACCCACTTTTTTCCTAGCCATCATCGGAGTCGTGATGGCCGTGCTGCTCGTCATGCGCTTGCGCCGTCCGGATCCCGTGGCGGAACCGCTCGCACCGCCGCCGTCTGCACCGTTTGCCAATTCGCTCGGGGCGAGCGGACTGGTGGAGGCGGTCAACGAGAATGTGCGGATCGCGCCAACGGCATCGGGTTTGGTGACAGAAGTGAACGTAACGGCGGGCGATACTGTGAAACAGGGCGCGGTGCTTTTCCGATTGGATGATCGGGACGCGAAAGCCGCGATCGCGTCGCAGAAAGCCTCGGTGACCGTGCTCGATGCGGCAGTGGCGCAGGCGACCGTGACGCTGGAGGACAAGACGGACAGCTTGAATCGGGTGTTGAAACTGAACCGTAACCAAGTGTCGAGCGTGGACGAAATGACGCGGGCAGAATTTGCCAACAAGGTGGCCAAAGCGAATCTGGATCGGGCGCGGGCGGAACTGGAACAGGCGAAAGTGGTCTTGCAACGCGCGGAGGTGACGCTGGACCGGTTGACCACGTCGGCCCCACGAGACGGGCGGGTTTTGCAGGTGAACATTCGTGCGGGAGAGCAAGCGGCGCTCGATCCATCCACGCCAGCGATGTTGCTGGGCGATGTGGAACAACTGCAACTGCGGGCCGATGTGGACGAGGACTACGCCTCGCGGGTGATTCCGGGGTGCCAGGCGGTGGCGTATCTGAAAGGAACGCGGGACCGGAGTGTGCCGTTGCGATTTGTGCGAGTGGAGCCCTATGTCGTGCCAAAACAGTCGCTGACTGGATTAAGCAGCGAGCGGGTGGACACGCGGGTGCTGCAGATCATTTTCCGGTTCGATCGACCACCCTTCCCTGTCTATGTGGGGCAGCAGATGGACGTCTTCCTGAATGGGGATCCGGCGCAAAAGTTGTAAAAAAGCCTGCGCGGCACGGAGATTGCATTCCGTGGAGATGCTGATATAACTCACGCTCACTGATGCCCAACTACGATTACCATTGCGAAAAATGCGGGAAAGACTTCGAAGCATTTCAGTCGATGAAGGATGCCTCTTACACGACGTGTCCGAAGGAAAAATGCCAGATGGAAACTTGGGGCGAGGGAATCGTAAAACGCCAGATTGGGACCGGAGCGGGACTAATTTTTAAAGGCAGCGGCTTCTACATCACGGATTATCGCAGCGACAGTTACAAGCAAGGCGCGAAGAAAGACGCCGGCAGCACCCCGGGAACTGGAGGCGAGAGCAAGCCAGCGGCGCCCAAGGCAGAGACTCCAAAAGCCACCCCACCCAAGCCAGCTTCCGGCGGTCAGGCCTAATCAAAAAATTCCTATCCCATGAGCACGATTAAATGCACCGAGTGCGAACACGAAAACGAACCCCAGCGGGTTTACTGTCACAACTGTGGTGCTCGACTCGATCGCTCGAGCTTGGTTGAGGAAGCGCAAAAGACCAAGAAGCCCGCTCCGCGAGTCCGGAATGTGAATGTTTCGGCCCTGATTTCTAGCTTCGTCTCCAATCTCGCCAAGACCGTTCTGCTCGCCGTGCTTGTCGCGGCCGTTGCCCAAGCGGTAAGACCTCCGGTTAATGCTCCAGCGGACAAGAAATCCCTCGACGGCGAGATGGTGGATGCCCCATCGATGACGCTCGACCTAGAGGCGGCGGCGCAACGCCCGGTCCGCTTCGGATACACCGAAGCGCAGCTCAACGCGTATCTGAAGAGCCGGGCGAAAGCTCCGAAAGATCCGGTGATTCCAGCGTCGGTTTTGAAGTTTGACTCGGCGTTTGTGACTCTTGGCCAAGGCGAGGCGCGGTTTACGCGGAAATACCTCCTTTTCGGTCAGCCCTGTTACGTGGGTGGGACATACGTGCCCTCCACAAACGGCTCGGCGCTCACCTTAAAAAATGTCGGCGGTAACGTTGGTAGTCTGCCGCTGCCGGCAGTAGCCTTCGATCTGATCGACGACCAAATCTTCGCGGACTTTATCAAGGGCACGAAGGAAGAGGCAAATGCCGCCGCGAAAATGAAATCGATCGAGGTAACGCCCAAAGCACTGGTTTTTACCTCGGGCGGCGTGGCTCGTTGATCGGTCCGTTTCCTTGACACACGCAACCCGCGGGTTCCATTGGTTTATGCGGCCCGCTGCGTTTCTCGCTTTTCTTTGTCTCGGACCGTTGTCGCAACTGGTGGCTAGGACCAATCAGAGCACGAGCGGTTCCCGGCAGTTCATTGTGGTTTGTGAGGATCGATCGCTACGGCAGACCTTGGCCGGCGTATTCGATGAGGTGCGGCAAGGATTATTTAGCGAACTTGGTGTGCAACTCGGGCCGTCGATCCCAGTTTACGTGACCGTCTCGGCGCGGAAAATCGTCCAATACAACGCACGCACTTGGAACATGCGCTGGCTGGAAGCTCCGGAAGGCGCACGCGTGCAACTAGATGTCCTCGTCGATGATGCGATGCAGGGCGCACGACTCCAGGAGCACATCGTCGGTGCGTTGCTGCTAACCCTGAAATATCGCGACAATCCGCCTACCGGGGGCCAGGCCTATGGCGAGGCACCCGCCTGGCTAGTCGAAGGGCTCTCGGAAAAAATTCGTCTGCGAAATCGGGAACCAGACGCGGTGCTTTACCGGGGCTTGCTCAACGCCAAAACCGTGCCCGATCTGGCCGAATGGTTAAAGATCGATCCCGCAACTCTTGACGCAACCACACTCGGAATCTACCGAGCCTACGCCTGCGGTTTGGTGCAATATTTCCTCGGTGAACCCAACGGACCGAGGCGGGTTCTCCAATTGCTAAAAACATTGCCGACGGATCCCGCTGGGGCGATAGCAGTGATGGAAAAAGCCTACCCGGCGATCGGCGGCGATCCGCGTAATCTAGCGAAATGGTGGTCGCTCAGCCTCGCAAAACTTTCCGCCGCAGATCGTTACGCGGCGTGGTCTGGCGCAGATACTAACAGTGCGTTAGACAAGGCGCTGCGGTTGAATTTGACCGTGTCCGGAGAGAAGAAAAGTTTCACGCTGGAAGAGTTTGCCGACTTTGCAAAAGTCCCAGGCCGGGCCGACGCATTGGCGTTGATCCAAAACGAATTGCTCCGGCTCTCGGTTCACGCCCATCCTCTCTACCGTCCTGTTATCGCGGGCTACCAAGAGGCAGTCCTCCGACTGCAGAACGGCAAGGAACGCGGCTTGTCGGAAAAGCTAGATCAACTCGCAGAATTGCGTGTGCAACTAACGCAACGACTGCAAGACATTGGCGATTACCTAACCTGGTTTGAAGGAAGCCAGGTGACCGTGAGCGGACCGAGCGAGTTTGACAGTTACTTCCGCCTGATGGAAAGCTTCCGCGCGCCTCGACCGCCGAGTCGTGAGCCGATCGGGCGTTATCTCGACGCCATGGAAGCGGAACTGAAATAAAGTTCGATCATTGAGAACGTCTCACAGTCGGAAAGGGCGGCGATTCTGACTGGAGAATAAACGGTCGCTGACAACACCAGTTCCAGGTTTTACGGCGCAACGGGGTGAATCACGATTTCAATTGTCTCCGTCCCATCCAGCGAAGGCTCCGATGTCGCAGGCGGCGCGGGAAGTTTTTGCAGAATTGCGAGAAAGTTTGGAACTTGGGCTCGCGGGACTGTAGCAAGAACGACTTTGTCCGTTCCCCGATCTAAGCTAGGCATGGCCGAGCCACCGTGGTCGGTTGCGATCTGGATCACCTCCGCGATAGTCTGGCCGATTCGGTCAGGAGGAACATCCCGCGTGATTTGGGTGGGGGCGAGCGTTGGCAGTGGCAGGTTGCGAGCGGCGGCCTGGTCGAGTTGGCCGCGAAGTCCAGAAAGGTCGGTGCGCGGGCGAGGGGAGGGGCGTTTCCAGACAAGAATGCTGCCGGCTCCCGCGAGGAAGGCGGCGCAAACCAGAAGCACGGTGCGTGGACGCATGGGTTGATTCTTCCCAAGGCGCCCAGAGTAGCAACGGAAAAGTGTTGTGACTTGCGCTGTCCTTGCCGAAAATGGTGCCGCATGACTCATCGTCCTTTGGATCGCGGCAAAATCCTCGTCACCGGCGGCGCCGGCTTTATTGGCAGTGCCCTGATTTGGGCTCTGAACCAGCGCGGCTTGGAAAATATCGTCGTCTGCGATCTGCTCGGCCACGACGAGAAATGGCGCAACCTCGTTCCACTCCGTTTCCTCGATTACGTCGAGGCACCGGATCTCACCGGGATTCTCGAGCGCCGTGATGCAGCGTTAAAGGGCGTAGACACGATCTTTCACCTCGGGGCTTGTTCCGCGACCACTGAGAAGGACGCGACTTATCTAATCCGGAACAATTACGAGTTTACCAAAACGCTTGCGCAGTTTTCCTTGGAAAATCAGGTTCGGTTCGTTTATGCGTCCTCCGCTGCAACCTACGGCGACGGATCGCTTGGAATGGACGATCGCGACGAAAATCTTTCCGCACTGCGACCGCTCAATATGTATGGGTATTCCAAGCACCTGTTCGATCTTTACGCGCAGCGGCAGGGCTTTCTCAACGAGATCGTGGGCTTGAAATATTTCAATGTTTTCGGACCAAACGAATGGCACAAAGGCGAGATGCGGAGCCTAGTCAATAAGGCCTACGACCAAGTCCTCGCAACCGGGAGCTTAAACCTGTTTCGGAGCCATCATCCCAACTACCGCGATGGCGAGCAAATGCGCGATTTCCTTTACGTCAAAGATGCGGTGGAAATGACGATTCATCTCGCGGAGACGTCCGCCGCCGGGGGCTTGTATAACCTCGGTTCGGGGGAGGCAAACACCTGGGTGTTCCTAGCAAACGCCCTTTTTGCCGCGCTCGATCGGCAACCGAAAATCGAATTCATCGACATGCCGGAAACTATCCGGCCTAACTATCAATACTACACCCGCGCCGGCATCGAAAAACTTCGCGCCTCCGGTTACACTGCAAAAATCACTCCGCTGGCCGACGCGGTGGCGGATTACGCAAAAAACTACCTGCTCCCACATTTGCACTTGGGCGCCGGAGTTTAGTCAAGGGTATCTACTAACAACTAGAGCGGCTCGATGGTCATCGTGCCCGTGGTGATTGTCCACGCATCTGTTAACGACATTCGCTTGGACTCATGACCTGCACCCCAACTGTCGGAGTAAATGACGTCTCCCGTCTTCAAATTATAGCCGATGATCAGGCGCATGTGCCCGCCCGCATCTTGGGGAACACCCTTTTCAGGAATCTTCCCGAGCATGACCGTCCAGAGAAGAGGAATGCCTTTGTCGATATGAGTCTGAATCGAGCTTTGGAAACGCGAAACGTCGCCCGCGCTTTTCGTTCGAATCGCCCGCAATACTTTCACGTCCATCGCTTGGTAGATCTCACGCAAATCGAGCCGCTGACCGGGGTCGGGCAGGGGTGGCAACTTGTCGCGTTTGGCTTGGCGGTTGTAATCGCCGATGAGTTTCAAAATATCGCGGACCTCCGTTTTTTCCTCCTGCCGCACGCGGACCTTGAGCCGCGCACCAAGCTTTTTAAGAGCTTCATACATCGCCGCGAAACTCGTCCCTTCGCTTGCAGAGGAGTTCGCGACTTGCGCCAGCTCATTCGCGTCAACGGACTGCCCAAAAATCGCGCATCACCCGCTCGGAAGCGGCGACCACGCAATAGCCCTTCTGTCCTTGGTCCACCATCGGAATATCTGCAATCCTAACATCACCGTTTGACTCGTCGCGAACCACATGCTTGGGGCCGAAAAATTTTTCCGAGGGCTCTGCTTGGATTTGCTGGGATAGATCGAGGTCTCCTAGTGGCGGGGTAATTTTCAATCGAACAAACTCGGCCCGGAAAGGAATCCTCATTGATTTCACCTCGCGGACCTTGCTGTATTCCAAAAGGTAAATTTTTGACGGCGTCGTCCAGACCAGCCCCTCTGCGCGAACGGCATTGGAGGGATCTTTTCCACGAACTTTGAAAGATGTTTGGGTGAACTGGTTTACGGCCTCACTGCCTTGACGCACCAATGTGTTGTAATCCTCCTCCTTCAAATCGCCGGAATCGCCCCGGGCATAAAAGATCGCTGTGATCTGGGAAGGTTTTCCTTCCTTGAAACGGGCGACACATTCCACGACGACTTGGCCGAGAAAGGTAAGATCCTTTCCCGCTGTTCGCGCCGAGTCCTTGGTCGCCGAAGTCCATTCGAATCCATTCGGCTGGCCCGCCTCCATGAAACTCTCCGGGCTCATTTCCCAGAGCGAGTCCGAGTTAAGCAGCGGATCGAGCGGGAGCGAGAACGTGTCTGCGCAGAAAGTTAGCAGGGCGGCTGCCAAAATTAAAAATGGATTCAGCTTCACGGAGGGGCGTTGGATTGGGTAACTAATGAGAAGGATCATCCTCCGGCATTTGTAGGGTTGCAACTACAGGTATCAGTCCGTTACGATTTCCGGAAATTTATGAACTCTGAACTTTCTCGTCCCGAACTGCCACCGATCAATTTTCTTGCCGAAATTTCGGAGGAGGACCGTCTGCTGCTGAGTGCTTATGGAGTGTTTCTACCGGTCAGCGAGGACAAGGATCTGATCACCGAGGGTGATTCGCAGGACAGTCTTTACTTAGTTCTCAGCGGGCTACTTCATGTCGTCCGGGAAAAAAATGGAGTGCGCACTCTGCTATGGCGAGTGACGGCTGGCGAAACGATCGGCGAAATCAACCTCTTCGATCCCTCCGCCGCTAGCGCCAGCGTGGAGGCCAAGGAGTTCTCTCAAGTATGGAAAGTCAGCCGGGAGGATTTGCAGGAGTTCATCCGAAATTATCCGGTTGCCGGAGCCCAGTTGATGGTGGCAGTGGCCGGCCTGCTCAGTCGCCGTTTGCGCGCTATGAACCAACGTTTCGCCACCTTGCAGGAGGCGCTGGTCGGGCACCATGCGTGGCAATGATTTCGCTAATCGCTCTGTCTGCAATCGAGGTGCTAAGCGCTGGAAGATTTCCGGTGGGCTGGATGATCGCCCTTCTCCTAACATTTGCAGCCACGGCTGGACTTTGGAAAATTTTCCAGAAGGCTGGGCAGCCCGGCTGGAAAGCGGCAATTCCTTTCTACAACATGAGCGTGATCATCGACCTCGCGGGTTGTCCCGTGCGCTGGAATTTCTATCTCATGATCCCGATCGTCGGGTTCCTCTATTTCGTGCTCACCATGATTGCGCTGGCGCGGAGCTTCGGAAAAGACGCCGGCTTCGGGATCGGCTGCGCGCTCCTCATGTTTATCTACCTGCCCGTGCTCGGATTCGGATCCGCGGCCTATCGCAAACCCAAGCCGGAGGGGAATTGAGTCATCTATGGCATCAATCGGACAGCGCAATGCATTGCAAGTGATCCGCGAGGCCACCCCGGGGTTTTATCTCGATGGGGAAAATCTTGGGGAGATTCTTCTGCCGCGGCGTTACATCCCGGAGGAAACATTCCCGGGCGATTACATGCTCGTCTTTGTGCACTTGGATTCAGAGGACCGACTGGTCGCCACAACGGAGATTCCCGCGGCGCGCGTGGGAGAGTTTGCCTACCTTAAGGTCGTCGCAAGTGATCCACGCACGGGCGCGTTTCTGGACTGGGGCTTAGCCAAAGATTTGTTTCTCCCAATTCAGGAACAAAAAAATCCAGTCGCGGTTGGGGACCAAGTGGTGGTGACCGTGCTGGTTGATCAGAAAAGCGGACGGCTCGTCGCCACAACGCGGCTGCACCAGCATCTCGACCTGTCTCCGGCGAGCTACGAGGAGGGGCAAAAAGTGCAATTGCTAATCGCCGAGGAGACGGCTTTAGGCTACAAGGCCATCATTGAAAACGCGCATTGGGGACTCCTCTTCAAATCCGACCTCGGTGCTGTGCCGTCGGTTGGCGAAAGCGTCGAAGGCTATATTCGGACGATCCGTGATGATGGTAAAATCGATCTCACGCTCACGGCATCGGGATATGGACGGGTCCGGCCGCTGACCGAGAAAATCCTCGACCAGCTTCGGCGGAATGGCGGGAGTCTAACCTTGAGCGACGCCAGCCTGCCGGAGGAAATCCGCCTCGCATTTGGAACTAGCAAAAAAGCTTTTAAGCAAGCGCTTGGTGCCCTTTATCGACAGAGAAAAATCCGGTTGACTAGCACCGGAATCGAGATGGCCACCGACCCGAACGGTGTCGATACCTAGTTCTGATCGGGCGATGCCAGGCCGCCCGGTCGCATGGGGATTCGGGTTGGGAGCGTGTTAGGCAGTTCAAAGGCGGGGCGATTATCGACGGGTGGTGCCGTCAACGGGGGTGGAAGTTTTTCGCCGGTGGTGGTTTGCAGCACGCCGCTTTTTATCGCGATGTCACTGACTTTGTAAAAAGGTCCACGGCGTTCTGAATGGCGATCAACCGCATACGGATCTCCATAGTGACGGAGAAAGGCTAACATTTCTCGGTAATTGAAGGGCCGCGATCCACGGCGGCCAAAAACGACGGTCTGGTTGCCAGTTTCATCGACGACGCGGTCGCGATCCAAGCCGCGCGAAACCGCGACGACCTCACCGTGCCGCACAGGCCAGGTCGCGATTAGTTTCGGAGCGGGCCGAGGGCTGAATCCCGCCGCGCCGGGAACGGTGTCTGGAGATATCATCTGCAGGACGCGGAGGCCATTTTTCCCATCGGCGACAAGTGCATACATCGAAGCGTTGATTGAGCCGATTTGCAAGGCGCGGGTGTCGTTCATCTGGCCACCCGCGTTAAAGGTTTCGATTAACCGCGGGTTCGCGGGATTTTCGATGTCGATGATGGCTAGTCCTTCTGCGCCATTGGGAACATAGGCGTAGGTCCGCGCGACATAGAGGCGTCCGGCATTGGCCAGACTCATGGTTGCGCCGGGGATCGCCACCGGGTGAATCGGATCGGTGATGTCGCAGATTTTCAATCCCTCGTCATCGGTGATGAAGGCATAGTGAAATTGCACTGCGACCGCTCGCGGGTTCTTGAGGAAGTTGCCAGTGAGCTTTCCGACGATGATTGGCTTAGACGGCGTCTGAATATCAATAACGTAGAGTCCGTTAGTGCAGGTTAGATAAAGGTAATGCCCCGCCATGAAGGAGTGCGTCGCACCGGAAAGTTCGCCGTTTGGATTGAAACGGGTAACATCCTTTTCATTAAGGAAATTATTGTCCGGGTTTCCGTCAACGAGGGTTCCGACAAGGACAGTAATAAGGCCCTCGTAGCGGTCAGTGACGTAAACATAACCGTAGATCAGGCTGATCGGTTGCTCTTCATTTTCAGGTCGGCGCTCGCGTAAAGGATCGATGCCGAGCGTGCTAGGAAGAGTGACGCTGGTGGCATAGCGCGATGGAACCTGGGTTCGCTGCCCGAGTGGGGAAACGGGTGTGCTAATTATTCGTTCGGAGAATCCTTTGTTATCGATGTTAGCGACGTCGAAAACCTCGAAGCCGCCGGGCCCGTTGGCGGTGTAGAGATATTCGCCGCGCAAGGTCAGATCGAGGATTTCGTCGCCGTGGTGGTGATGCGACTCTTGGAGTGCCTCCTTGTTTTTCTGCACATGCTGCTGGTAATTATCCGGGTAGGCCAGCTTTTGCAGATGGCTGCCGAGCGCGGCTTGCGGTTCCTCTTGCTCGGTCCAGACCACGGCGTCGAAACCGCCTTTGCCTTCGCCCACGTAGGCGTAACGGCCGAAAAAGTTTACTGTGCCAGTGCCGAAGCCGAGCAGTTGGGTCATGATCGCGTTGTTATCGTTCTGGGCAGAGAGATGGCAATCGGTGCAATTTTTCGTGGTCCCAACGCCGCTCGTGGTGTGCGGAAAGTGAGGATTGAAAGCTTGTCCGCTGTAGCCTTCGGCGGAGACGGTCTGTTGTTGCGAATAGACCCATTCACGATTTGCATTTTGCGAGCCCACCACGATCGCGCTCGACGATCGGAGGACCGCCAGCCGGTTCTTTTTAACCGTGCTGTCGACCCCGAGCATGAAAACATCGTCGCGCACGACCTGCGGATTGTAAGTCGTGAAATTACGATCGGTGACGCCTTCAAACTTATTCAGCGGCATCTTCACATTGGCCTTCATCGGTAAATGACACCCGAAACAACTGGTTGCCCAAGACGAATGGCAGACCTGGCAAGTGATCGCGCTTTCGTCATGGGCGAGATGGCTCCGGCGGACGGATTCTGTTCCGGGAATCGTTCCCCAAGATTTTCCATCGCGCAGGAGCGTCTTCGCGTAGCGCGACTTAGCATTGTAGTGCTCGGAGAGCGGGTTGATCGTGTCGAGCGTTTGGTCGATTTCCCACTGAATGTCTGGACTCATGGTCGATCTTTGGAAAAGCTTTTCGCCACGCCAGAAGAAGCGTGGACCCCAGGGCGTGTTGCTAGTGGTGAGGAGATTGATCTTTCCGGCGTTTCCGGAGGTAATCAGCGTGGGTCGGGCCGCGGCGGTCCCGTGGCAGTCGATGCATTCGATGCTGACCGCGTTGCGGACCTCTCCGTAGAGATTTCCGTTGCCGTGAATATCGGTGTCGAAATGGCAATCGACGCACTGCATTCCTTTCGCAAGGTGGATATCGTTGAGGTGAACCGCTTTTTGGAATTTCTTCGGATCGTCAAAGCCGATTTTCTGGTCATTCGCGTCGAGCAGAGTTCCCACCCGATCCTTTTTGAAAATGGCGCGGAAGATCCAGCCGTGCCCGTGGTAATCGGCAAATTGAGTGTGCTGAAGTTTGGGGTTTAACTCGGACACTTTTTCGAGAAAATTAAGGTCGCCCCAAAGTCCGCGAGCCGCAGCGGCTTCGGGATTTTTTCTAACGGCCTGCACCATCTCAGAATCGGTCGGGTCTTTTTGTTTTTTGGGATACATCAGCTCGCCATCCGTTTCCTGATCCCACCAAGTGTAACCGAGGTAAGGATTCACAAAGGCGTTACCCTGATGCATGTGGCAGTTCATGCATTGGCTGGAGGGGATGGCCCGGGTGAATTGATGCATGATCGGATGGCCGCGTTCATTTTTGGGAATCGATGGGTCTGCGGAGAAACTCAACCCTTGGTGTCCATACTTTGCATACCAGCCGGAGTTTATCGGCGACCGATCGTTTGCGTAAACCACGTGGCACGCGGTGCAACCACTCGAGCGATAGTCGCCTGGATGATCGTTAGAACCCATGAAACTGAGAAGAGGGTCGTTCAGGCGTGTTTTCTGAAGGCCGAGAAAAACGGGATCGGTCCGATTCAGCGTTCCAAGTCCTCGTTCGGAAAGGCGGCGGAGCGGGCGACCGGGAGGCTCGTTGTTAGTTGGGCTGCCGAGTTGGAGCTGTTTTTCTCCACCCTTTTCGAAAATCCGGAGAATGTTTCCGGGCTGACTCAGGTTGAAGCGGGGGAGGGGATAGATGCTAGGAAGAATCCCATTTTGGGCGGTCATTTCCGGCGTGACATTCGGATTTCGCAGAACGAGCGGAACGCCGTGCGGGCTGTATGCCTGTCCGAACACGTAGTTCTTGTGCGGGTCGGCACCATTGTTGTAAAGGGCCGCTCCCCAGAGCATGGCCCCGTGCGTCATCATGCTGGTTTCGACCTTTTCAATGATCTCTGAGTGGCAGAGCCCGCAGGCCTGACGGGCGACGCGAAGATCGCCGGGATTGATGAACTGGATGAACTCGGGAGATTCGTGGTTCAAGACGACGTTGGCGTTGGGCGGGTTGGCGGATGTCTTCCAGAATTCGGGATTGAGTGGCGCGACGTGGGCGGCCTCCTTGGTTAGTCCCGGCTGGGGATCGCCCCCGTGGCAATCGGTGCATCCGAGAACGACCGCCGCCGATTTGTGCATGTCTTCGCTGCCTTGGTGGCACTCGAGGCAACCGGTGCTCTTGGCGCGAGCTTGGCTGCGGGTTTGATCGATCAAATTCCGCTCCGGACGGGTCGTGTGGGAGGGTAAAACATTCTCCGTGACGGAAATGGCTGGACCCGAACCACTGGGCCGAATTTCTTCCGCAGGCGAGACGATCCGAAACACCCAAGCGACGGTTAGCAGGATGGTTGAAAAGGAGAGGAACCGCGCAAACATGTTAGTAAGTTAGCGTGACCGTTAGGAAGCCGTTGAGGAGGAAGGAATCGACCCCGTCGTTGTTCTGGGCCGTCGTGAAACCGGGCACAGGTTGGGTGATTTGCCGATAAATATCCTTGTAGCCCTGACCCGGAATAAAAACTCCGGCTCCAATCGAGACGATGATGTTATCGGTCAGCAATGGACGCCACTGGAATCCGATGCTCGCGTCGAGGCCGAGGTCGTTGGACGCTTTGTTGGTTAGCAGAACAGTTTCAATCGTGTTAGTATCGACCATCCAGATGTAGTTCAGATTTGCAAACGCGCGGATCTTCGGCGTAACGTCAAAATCTCCTCCGATGCCAGTGATAAATGTTCCCGGGTTGACGAAGTTAGCTTGTCCTTCTGTTTTGCTGGATCGCAAGTCGATCGGCAGACTGTCTCGTTGTTTTAGATTCACGGCCGTTCCTCCGAGATTAATCCCCTGATGGACAAAATAGCTAAAGGGGCCATTGAGGAAAAACGGGTTGTCGAGGATCGTATCAAAACCATTCGCTTTTCCGTCCCGCGCATCGTGATCTCCGGAAGCGTAGAAGAGGGAAAATTTGTAGCGCGCCCAGTCTACGTCGTAGGAAAGTTCGAGAGAGGCCATCTGCGCATTGATTTCGACGGATCGTCCGGCAATGCCATTGAAGCGATCTTCGCCGAAAACCTGATAAAAGGAATGACTGACGTTCAGGCGGTCGATGTGTCCTTCTCCGGCCCAGCCGAGGTAAAACGCACGCACGGCATGATCTCGGACGTCACCGATCGGAGACGGGCGAACGACAAAATCGTTCTGGTCATAGTGCCGGTCGGCATCGTCGAAGTTGGCGTGGAGAGACCACTGTGCGGTATAGCCTTTCCAGAGAAAATCTTGCCGGTAAACATTGGCAATGAAAACGTTTTGATGACGGGAATCAAATGTGTTCAGGTCCGAGTAGGTGTCCTTCTCCCGCATCGCAAACCAAGCGAAGTTGTATTGCAGCCGGTTGTTATCTGCGTTTCCAAAAATGCGCAGCCCGAAGTTAGTGTCGTTAAATATGAAGCCCCGGAAATCACTGTTAAAAGGCTGGTTACCAAACCTCACGGCGACGAAGTCGTAGTTGTCGGAAAGATCGTGCAGGTGCCATTCCACAAAGAACTCTTGCAGGGCAAAAAAGTTTTTTGTCCGGCGCGTATAATGAGTTCCGTTTCGGAAGACTCCGTTGCCATCTGAAAAATCGCCGTTGGCTGGCTGGAGTCCTCCGTCACCGAGAACCCCGACTGGATCACCCGGATTCTTCGGTGGCGGAGAGCGCAAGGTGACCTTGGGTTCTTTGAAGCCGGGACCCCGGGGATCGGGATCAACGAGGTTGTTTTCCTTCACCTGAATGTAATTGATGTTAAAGACTGGGGTGATGCGAACGGCCCATTCGATGGGTTTGAAAGCGGTTTCACCCTTAAACAGCTCGATGGTAAAGGAGGTGTCGTTCGAGAGGAGGATCTGCTCGCCGCGACCAAAAAATTCCGCGCTGTTAGGTCGGGCTGCGCTGACTGCGGAGGGAACGGGTAAACGTCGATACTCGGCGAGGGTGAAGCTTTTTGCGGTCAACGACAGAAAGATGTCCTGTCCGATGATCGGTGCGTCACCTTTCAAGGTGCTTTGGAGATAGGGATGAAAGAGTTTGAGGTCACCGGTTTGGTAAGCGGTTTCATGACTCGGGTCCGAGTAACGTTGCCATTTTCCAAACCCGATGAACCAACGGTTCTCTATTGGCTCAGAATGCAGCGGCAACAGGTTGGGGTCCTCGACGCCTTCCTGTTCGCGATATTCAAATTTCCGGTCAATCGGTTTTGTCCCCGGCTTAACATCGCGTGGCAGCGATCGATCAGCCGGGAGCGCGTCGGTGCCGTAATCTGGGAGACGGATGGGTGTGTCGAGAAACAAATCAGGCAATTCGGTTTCGGGTGCTTTCGAGCCACCGGGATCTGGATTAAAAACGTTGGGGGGCAACGGAGAAGCGGTCGGAAGTTCCGGTTCAAGTTGGGGATGGCTGGCCATTTCATCAGCTGAAATCTCTTCACCAGACGCCTTGGTGAGGAGCAGTGCTCCGAGGATGCTCAGGAGGAATACGAGTGGCCGCGGGGATATCATTTTTTCGCGGAAGGTTGCTACAGCGTTTCTAGACTTGTAAAAACTATCAAAAAGGTTCTTGCCGGGGAACTCCTTTTTTCCTATTCACTGGGCATGCGCAGCCTTCGTGGTGCCGTAATTTTTTTCTCCGTTCTTTTGTTAGCTGGAGACCTCCCTGCGCAAATGTCTGAAGATGAGGTTAGACAAGTCATCGCAGGAGCTTCGACCCATGCCGCGCAGGTCAATTCAAACAGCCTGATCGCTGTGGTCGATCGGGAGGGCTTTGTGCTTGGAGTCTGGGATGTGAGCGGGCAGCGAACCGACCCGGGAATCGCGGGTGCCGGTTTGAACACCTCGTTCGATGTGGCTTTTGCTGTTTCGAAAGCGGGCACAGCAGCGTTTTTAAGCAGCAATCAAAATGCTTTCACAACGCGCACAGCAGGATTCATCATCCAGCAAAATTTTCCTCCCGGAATTAACAACCGCCCACCCGGTCCATTGGTTGGCGTGGGGCTTTCGAATCTGTGCTTTTCCGACGGAAACAAGTTTCGCGCCGATGGGACGATCAGCTCATTGAGCAATGCGGTGGACCCGACGAAATCTATTGTTCCCGTCCTCGGTAGCCAACTCTTCGGCTCGCCCGGTGGAGTGCCGCTTTACAAGAATGGCAAGTTAATCGGTGGCATCGGCGTGACGGGTGATTCGAGTCCAGTGGCTTACCAAACTAATCGCGACGATCTGGACGAGGAAATCGCGGTCGCTGGACAGCGAGGCTTTGAACCCGCCGACACGATCAAAGCCACCGGCGTTTTCATAGATGGAATTAGTCTTCCCTATGTTAGTGCAGCGGATCCGTTCGAAGCTCCGCTGCCCTTCGATGATATTCGGGGCAAAGAAGTGGCCGGCTACCCTGTGAAGAAATCGCCCGGGGCTTTTCCTTTCGTTCAAGCCTCGCTCGGCGGGTATCCAGGCGAAATTCGGCGTGCGATCATCGACGATCCGAAGTTGAAAAAAAGCAAGATCCGCGGCGAGAAACGCCTCTCGCGAAAAGAAGTCACCGGCATCATTAGTCTCGCGGCTGCAAGGGCCCGCCATACTCGGGCGGGAATCCGGTTGCCAGTGGGGGTTCCGGCGTGCCTCTGGATCACCGTAATTGGCAATCCTGATCGCCGGGGTGAGCCTCCCCCGATTTTGGGTGTTTACCGGACGGGGGACGCTCCGCTTTTCAGCTATGACGTTTCGGTGCAAAAGGCGCGCACCGCGTTGTTTTTTTCCAATGACAAATTTGCGTCTTCGACGCGCACGGTGGGATTTCTCGCGGAATCGCATTATCCTCCCGGGTTGATCGGGCGACCCGCCGGCCCCTATAATGGCTATCAGGAATACTATTCGATCACGCCCGGGACGGAGGCACGGGCAAAGTCGTTGAATTCTCCGCAGCCGGGATTCGCTTTGGGTGTTAACTTTTTTCGGACTCCTGTGCCACCGAAAGCGCCAAATCCGAATTTGCCGAACGGCATCACTATCTTCCCGGGTGGATTTCCGCTTTACCGCAACGGAGTTCTCATCGGAGCAATCGGGGTGAGCGGCGATGGTGTTGATCAGGATGATCTAGTCGCTGCGTCAGGATGCGCGCGTTTTCTTGCTCCGGCGAAAATCCGGGCGGACCATTTCATCTACCGCGGTGCGCGCCTGCCCTACGCGAAATTTCCGAGGGATCCAGGGCTTTAGTTTTCCTGGGTCTGTCCGAGGCGGGAAAGCAATTTCTCGAGGGCAGGATAGGACTTTGCCTGTTCCAAGGTTCCTGCATCGGGATGAAATTGGTGACAGGAGGAGCAGGCATCGGTAACTCCGCCGTGTGCCCTCTGCGTGTCTGCGTTTAGCGGATCAATCGGAGTCGCCGCGGCAACCAAAGCAGAATCCGGCGCGCGATGGCACTGGGCGCAACTTTCCTTCGGGGGCATGATGATGTCTGCGGTGGCGTTGCTTTTTTCGGCTTGGTGGCAATCGGTGCAAACCATGTGCTGGTGCGGGACATGCGTAAATTTTCCGCGCGCCAACCATCGATCGGCTGCAACGGACGGGGCGATGGTCGGAGCGGTCTCGCGATCGTCTGTGGGTGGAGTTATCTCGTGACAGTAAGCGCAGCCGGTGAAGAGAGCGCGTTCTCCGGCAGGATTTTGCGAACGGTAAGGGTTTGCGGTGTAAAAGATTTGGCGCTCAAAATTCTCGCCCGACTGGACCCGCGTCTTGAGTTTTCGCAATTGCGCATCGACGAATTTCTTCCGCGAGCTGGGTTCGGTGTATCCGAGCCGTTTAGCTAAGTTGGAGTATTGAAACGGGAGGTTGCGCAGATAGGTCCGGACGTTTTCTGGGCTGCCATGGGGTAGTGTCATTTCGCCATAATCGGGATCGAAATTGAGCGAGTGACAAATCTTGCAATTGTTCTCGAACGTCACCGGTGCGTAAAAATCTCCTCCCGCTGCGAGTTGATGACAAGACGTGCAGTCGATCTTTTTCCCGGCGACTTTTGGAATGTCCTCTGCGAAGTGTCGTCGATGGTTGAAGTGGAGTGTGTTCGGATCGTGCAACCCAGTCGCTTCGTATTCAAACGGCGGATGGCCGCTGGCGAACGAAAGCATCGGTGCCGGATTTTTGTCCGCTCTCTCCGGCGGCAGGAAATAGGTCGTGCCATTGGCAAATTTCTGGTTTACAGCAACCTTGATTTCGTTTTCCTCGGTTACTTTTGTTGAAGTGATGCGGTCTGCCATCTTGGAGACGTCGCTGTGGCAGGCGAGGCAGGAGGCGGTGTCGCCCATACTGATCTTGCCACCGCCGCGATGTTCTTTGTGGCAATTCATGCAATCGCCCGATGCTACCACATGAACGTTTCTGCCCAAACTGGCCGCAGCCACAACGAAAGATCCGGGCTGATGCCAGGCCTGATCAAGGTGACATTTCTCGCAGTTCCCCGCGACTTTCAAATCGTCGAAAAAGCCATGGGTTTCGCGGAAGGTTGGCAATTTTGCAGATGAAAGATCGTGGGCTGCGGTGGTGAGCCACGGGGAAATCTTTTCAACAACCAGCTTGCCGTTTGCGCCGCTGTGGCACGAATCGCAGTCACTGGTTAAGTTCCGGTGCGTCGCCGACAACGGACCGGGATTATAGAATTCTCTCGGCCCGTGCATGAGAAACCACACCAACGCAGCGATTCCCGCCCAGAAGAGAAAGAAGACTGACCAAAAGCGGAACGACTGCCAGCCGTGGGGGCGCCGGAAATAAAAAAGATTGCGCAGATACTTTGCCGCCACCTGTTTTTGAGTCCGTCCGGTTTGGCTCATGTTAGTAAAAGAAAACCGCCACGATGGCATGCCATGCCGTCCAGACAATTAAAAGCAGTGATGCAGGAATGTGGAAAATAAGCCAACCGTGCAGCCAATGGTAAAGATGCGTCTGCTGATCCATTCGCCGACGTTCATCACACCAGAGCTCACATTCTACGGCCATCGCGCGCATCTCCTCGGGGAGGCGAAGTTCGAGAAGTCGGAATTGGTTCTGAGCAGCGTCCATTCGTCCCAACTTCAAACGGTCGCCGCGCCCCGCTTGAAGATAAGGCAGCACTTGGGAATCGAGAAAGTCGGAAAAGTAGGAAAGCGCAGCCTGCTGATTGCCGTCCGTCCTTTCCGGCGCACTTACCGGAGCCGTTGAGCGGAAAGATTCGCGGAGCTTCTTTGCTTTTTCTAACAAAACGCCGCGCAAGTGCGGGATCTGTTCGTAGATAAATTCTGTAGGAAGTGTTTCCTTCATGCGTCGCGGGACCAGATGCTGCATGGCGAGGCCAAAGAATCCGCTCAGCATGACTAGGGAGTAAAGAACTAGCAACCAAGTGGTCATAGAGCTGCCGCCGTGGAAATCGCAATGAAAAGCGACGAGCGGAATGGTTAGAATCGTCAGCCAGATATGAGCGCGCAGCCACATTTGCGCACTCCCGATCTTCCAAATGCGGACTTTTTTCCGGAAGCCGAGGAGGGCGGCAAAAACAAAAATCAGGAAGGCGACAGAACCAAGAATTAGCCCGAGTGGAGAACCGCCGGCCGAGACTCGGGAAGCGGGGTCAACCTTTAAACATTCCGGGAGAACGACGTCCATCGGAAGAAGGTCTGGATGCCACGTTGCGAGGTAGAAAACAGCCGCGATGCAGGAAGCGAGTCCGACAATGAGCATCCATGGAAGGTGATCGCGGTTGATGCGCATGATTGGGTTTTTATTGGCCGTGGCAACCTCGCACGAAGTCGCTTTCCGGGCAGTAAGCGCAAATTCCTAATACATTCCAAAACATTTTAAGCCTCCGGAAGTGGTTAGTGTATAACCAGAAAATTTTGAGGGATTCATCAGCGAGCGAGTCGTAACAAATTCAGGACAAACTGTAAATTAGTTTGTGAGCCTTCAACTCGGTCTGATAAAATACTTTTGTGCGCACTTTCTCAGTTAGCTTGGCATTCTGGAGATTGCTTGCAGCAGGATTTTTTCTGCTTCCGCTATTTGTCTTTGCAGCAGATTCGTGGCTCTACGTCGGTTCATCTGCGTGTAGCACTTCGGGGTGTCACGGTGGTGCGGGCGAACATGGGCAATCAAATGTTTGGCAGGAAATGGATTACCACGCGCGCGCCAGGGCGATCTTGGTTACGGCGCGGTCGCAGCGAATCGGGGAATCGTTGCAGATACCGGACCCGGTGCAAAGCGCCCGCTGCACGATTTGTCATTCCCCAGCAGAAACGCTGCCCGCGAGTGCGTTCGAGAAAGGAATTAAACCCGACTTCGCCGTGTCGTGCGAGACTTGTCATGGGCCAGCGGAGGGGTGGTTGCGATCGCACACGCGGAAGGATTTTTCACATGCTGACCGGGTCGGCGATGGGATGCGCGATTTGAGAAACCTCTATGTGCGCGCCGGAGTCTGTGTGGCTTGCCACCAAAACCTCGACCCAGAGGTGCTTGCGGCGGGACATCCCGAATTGATCTTTGAATTTGACGGGCAAACTCAAGCCGAGCCGCCGCATTGGCGCGAGCATGTCGATCGATCTGGAGCGCAAACTTGGCTGATCGGCCAGGCGGTGGCACTGCGGGAGATGAGTTGGCAAATGCAACGGCAACCCGACCCCCAATCGGAAAAGCGGCTGTCTGCGTTGATCTGGCTGCTAGGCAAAGTCGCGGAACAAACTCCCGGCTTGCCGAAAATCAGCGCACCAGTGGAGCTCGATTATTCCTCGGTGACGAAACGCGCCGACGAACTGGCTCGGCACGCCGCTGCCATTCCGTGGAATCAGCAAATGGCCGACAACTGCATCCATCTTCTAGCGGGCAGCGGAGACGAATTTACCAGTCCGCAGCCTGACGAAATCCGCCGGGCTGAACTCCTTGCACTGGCGCTGGACCGTGTTTTACCTGCGACCACTTTGGAAGAGGATCGGCGGACTCATGCAGCCGGCGCAGTGCGTTCGCTGTTCTCCGAAGTGGATTCTACGGATGCATTTGACCGAATCCGCTTTGCGGATTCCTTACGGGAACTCTCAACGATTCTTAACCGGGGACCGTGATTGCGCGGATTCGGATGAGGCGATTCTGGGCTCGATTTATTTTTTTCCGAGAACTTTGCGCAGGAGTTCTTCACCTGTCATGCGGTGCGCGGCGTCATGCGGACAGACGCGAACACAGGCGGGATCTGGGGAAGAGTGGTGTCCTTCCGAGTCGCACAAATCGCAGGCGGCTGCTTTCGGGAGCGACACTTTGCGCTGCCGTCCGGGGCGTTGGGGATCCGGCATTTTGACGCGGCGTTTTTCGTTAGGAATCATGAAGATGCTTCCATACGGACAGTTGTTCGCGCACAGCCCGCATCCGATGCAATGATCCTCAATGACGATTTGCAGATGTTTTCCGCGATGAATGGAATCGACCGGGCACCCCGACATGCAGTGCGGCACGGTGCAAGAACGGCAGGCGGTTCCGATCGTGTAGTCACCAAAGCGTGCACCATCGCGGAGCATTCGGGTAATCGGTGCGCCGTGGGAATGGGTCCCGTGATTTTGGACGCAGCCTTTGGTGCATTCATCGCAACCAGTGCAGCAGTCCATGTCGATGACGAGGATGCTTTGTCCTTCGTAGAGTCCCTGTTCGACGAATTCTTCGGGATAGCTGTCGCTCAAAGCGTCCGTCTTTAGCAGTCCGAGAGAGCGCTCAATAATCCGGCGCCTAACCGTAGGAAAACGCCGAATCATTTCCAAGGCATGCTCCCGGTTGAGGCGCGCCAGTTCCAGATTGTCGAGGGCGGTGCAAGTAGCGGAGCGGAAGCCGCCGGGGATGTCGTTGGCTTCATCGAGAGCAGACTTGAGTTTCCGATCGATTTCGTTGAGGTCTCTACTGGTGTCGCCGACTGTAAAACCTAGCAATCCGATTTCGCCGATAATATTTCCCGCACCGATGGAGGTGACTTTGGCTTCGTTATCAAATCGCCCAACGGCAACGCGGACGTGACCAAAGCGGATAATATAAATATCGTCGCCCGGATCATTTTGGCGGAACAACGTTTGACCGGACTTGAGCCGGACGAAATCAATTCGTTCGCGAATAAAATCAGCCACTTCGCGCTCCTCAGTCTTGGGTAGTCTTCTGAACAGATAAGAACTGTTAAGAGCGAGATCGAGTGAACGTCTGCGGTATTCCGAATCGAGTCGTTCGCGAAGACTTGGGAGACGCATCAGACGATCGAGCACGTTGCGTCGGATTTCCCAGACTTCACCTTTGGTTAAGGCCAGAATTTCTGCGTTGCGCGGTGAGCCGGTTAGGCAGGCCATCTCGCCGATGATCATTTGCTCGGGAGTGACGGTGAAACGGAGCGAGGGAGTGACCGCTTGAAGCACTTTTGCAAAAACTCCCTGCTTTTGTAACGGAGCCGATTTGGCAACGACTGCCTGCAGATTTCCACTCTTGATCAGAAATGCCGTGTTGCCCGGGTCACCTTGGTGGCAAAGGATGTCGCCGGCGCGAATTTTCCGGCGGAGCACAAGACCTTGTTGCCAGAGTAGAAACTTCGGCGGCACGGCGCTAAACAAAGGATCGGCCCGCAATTCGTCGATGGTTAGAACTTTGCTGGAGCGTCCAAAGCGGGGTGTCTTTAATTTTGCGATCGGCTTGAAAGTGATGGCGCTGGTCGGACAGGAAACCATGCATTCGCCGCACTGGACGCAACCGGACTGTCCCATGAAGGCGTTGAGGTCGAATCCAATACCCGCGGTCGCTCCTTTGCCGGTCCGGCCGATGATGTTGTTTTCCTTTACGTCGGTGCAGGCGCGGACACAGCGATCGCAGAGGATGCAGGCGGAGTGGTCAACGAGGAAAACCGGCGAAGTCGTGTCCAGGTTGCGGCGTCCGCGCAACGGCTCGGAGGCAGGTGCCGGTTGGGAAAAACTTTCCGACTGGAAGCGGTCCAAGATGGCTCCGCAACGCTCGGCCGCCTGGCCCAGCTCGTTGAAGCGATGCAACTCCTTGGCGGGCGCGGGAGCCGGGGCCAGCTTGAGATGATCGGCGGAAAGTAGTTCTGTGAGGGTCTTCACAGTTTGTCGGACGCGGTCTCCATCGCGCCCCGGGTCGTTCATCGTAAAGACTTCCATGCCCGGCTTGACCGGATGCTGGCAGGCCGGAAGAAGCTTTCTTTCTGCGGCGCGTTTTCCGCGCTTCTCACCGTAAATCTGGACCACGCACAGGCGGCAGACCGCGACCGGTTGCATGTGCGGTTGGTGGCAAAGAACCGGGATGGGAATCTTGGCCTCGTCACCCGGTGTTTTGACGTAGAGCTTTAACGCGGCATCATAAATCGTGGTGTATCGCGGTGTGGTTTTCCCTTCCTTATCCTGAATGATATTGCCGCTGGCATCGGCAAGAGGAACCGCTAGGGGAACGGTCACGGGTTGCCCGTCGATCTGCACCGTGACCTCTTTGTCGTAATCACCCGACGTCGGCGAATCGACCCGAACCAACTGACCGTTGAAGTTGCGGCTGAACAGGCCCTCGTCGTCATCGTCCCGGACAAACAAACCTTCGGGAGAATTCGCAATCATTTAGCACGCTCCTTCATGTTAGAAGAGGCTGATTGCAAATGAGCCCGGAGGTCGTCCTCAAAAAAATTCACCGCGCAACGCAACGGCACGGGAACGGAACGTCCCAGTCCGCAAATGGAAGATAACTCGATCGCTTTACCGAGTTCGCTGATCAGAGGTTGCAGGTCGTTCTCCCATTCCGTTGCGCTGATTTTTCCGTCCAAAAGCCGCGATCCTACGGAAACCATTTTCTGCGAACCGACCCGGCAGGGAACACATTTACCACATGACTCATTTCGGTAAAATTCTAGGGAATTAACCGCTTGGTCAATCATGTCGCGACCTTCCGCATAGACGACTAGTCCAGCTCCCAGCGCTTGGGTGGGACTGAGGGAGCGGAAGAGGTTGAGTTCCAATTCGAGATCGAGAATATCCAATTCATTGGCTGCCGGATCGAAGCCACGCCGTGCGGCGAGTTCAAGCCAGGCTTTGTTCTTCACATGCTCCCGCGGCAAGCCTCGACTGGGTGTTAATTTGGCCGGTAGAAAACCTCCCGAGGGACCGGACGGGGCGAGGGCTTTCAAAGGGCGGTCGTCGATCATTCCCTGGCAATACTCGTTACCCAAAATGAGTTCGCGCAAAGTCATTCCCATCGGAACTTCATAAACTCCCGGGCGTTTAACATCACCCGACACGGAAAACAAACGACGGCCTTTCCAGCCGTTCGCGCCGAGGTCTGCATAGTGCGCTCCGCCATTGATCCAAATGGACGGAATCCACGCGTAGGTTTCGACGTTACTAACAATGGTGGGAAGATCGTTCAGCCCGTTTGTTTCCAGTTTCGGAGGCATGTTCCGCGGTTCGCCTCGCCGATCCGACATGGCCTCGATCAGTGCGCTTTGCTCGCCACAAATGTAGCCACCTGGGCTGGCAAAAACAGAAATATGAAGGGGGCGTCCGACGACGGACGGGTTGGCTCCGCACAGGCCAAGCGTCTCGGCTCGTGCGATCTCAGCGCGGCAGGCTTCGATCTGCTCCGGATATTCGTGGCGAATAAAAATGATTCCCTCGCGTGCCTCCGTCACAAGGGCTGCAAGGATCACGCCCTCGACCACGATGTGTGGGGCCCGAAGCAGAATCTCGCGGTCTTTGAATGTGCCGGGCTCGCTTTCGTCGCCATTGACCACGATGTAAGCGCGGTCATCTATTCCACGATGGCGCGCCGTGCGAACCGCATCGCGGACGTCGCGCAATTTTTGGGCGTGCGGAATTCCTGCTCCGCCCATGCCCCGCAAATCGGCTTTGGTTAGTTCCTGCAAAATCAGATCGGACCATCCACCGTAGGTTTCTCCGACAGCCCAGCCCGCTTCGGTTTGCCAATCGAGAACCGCATTTTTCAATTCCGCTTCGGTGTGTTGATCAGGAGGCAGCCCCCCGAGAGCGGCCAACCGGAATCTCTCAAGACGGCTTAGCGGCCATTTGAATTCACTCGCAAGCCGATCGAGCGAGGCCTGTAAGGAATCGTTGCGGAGCGCGATGGCCTTGAGTGCACCTCGGTAGTCGGGTAAGGCATTGTTAGAAGCGACATAGGGATCGATGAGCCACTGGGGTGCCGTGGCCTCGCGATCTGTATCGGGAGTTTGTTCCGAGGTTAGACCGGCGAGACACTCGTCGATGATCTTCTTTAGCCCGGCTGCATTGCGACCTAGAAAATAGAGGTCATGACTGCTTTCGCGAGTCCCGACACAGGCTGCAGGGGCACGGTCACAGCGCCCGAGACAGGAAACACCCTCGATGCTCACATCGTTGCCGCAGGTGTTGTGTAATTCGTTTATTATCCCTGCGCTTCCGGCAAGATGACAGGCCATATCGCGGCAGATTCGCAGCGTGACTCTCCGAGGAGGTTGCAGCCGGAAATGAGGAAAGAAACTCGCAACGCCTTGAATCCGGTAGAGCGGAAGGTCCAGATCGGAAGCGAGTTTGGTCAGGGCCGCAGGTTCCAGATATCCGTGGGTTTGCTGGATTTCATGCAACGCAGGAACCATCACGGCAGCGTGGGGAGTGACTCGTTGCGCGGTAAACATCAGCGTCGAAGGGTAAGCGTTTGACCTAGAATGGTGCAATTCATTTTTACTCCGTTGACGAATGATCTTCTTGCCAAGGCACAGATTCTTATTTGCTAACAGCAACGTAAACTGCTGCCCAATCTGGCGCGGGCGGTTGATCGCAGAATGCTAGACACCGTTCGATGTAAATGGCAGACAACTTGTCAGACGACCAAAGCGTCTGACATTCTCGGAAGCCAACCAAAGCTTCCGCGAAACGCCGATCCACGTAGGCGCGCCGGGCTGCTTCATATTTTGTTAGATAAGTGGCGTGCCAAGGTTGGGTGGACTCGTCCGGATCGATCAGATAGTAGATATCCATGGGTAGGGTCTTGCCCTTCATGAGGACGCGGTCCACGAATTGCAGCGGGAATTCGCTAGAGACCAACTCGGCGACGGGCTGGCCGAGGAGTAGGTTACGCCCGTAAAACTTGGTTAGGCCTTCAATCCTTGAGCAGACATTTACCGGGTCGCCAATCACGGCGGGTTCCATTTTTCGGGGCGATCCGATATTTCCGAAAATAACGTCCCCGAAGTTGAGGCCACAGCCCATGGTTAGTAGCGGCACACCAGATTTCTCCGACTTCTGATTTAATACCCGTAAGGTATCTCGCATCTTGATGGCTGCCTGCACCGCATTTTTGGCATCTGCAACTGGGCCCTGTCCATTGAGATGACCCCAGACTGCGAGGATGGCGTCGCCCACAAAATTCACCACCGATCCTCGCGACGAAAAGATGTCTTCAACCATGAGGGCGAAATATTCGTTGAGCCTCGCAACCACAAGGGCGCAATCGAAGGTTTCGGAAAACGTAGTGAATCCGCGGAGATCGGTCATGAGAAGAACAACACTAACGCGCTTTCCGCCCAGCGAGTTGAGGTAGCTTTCCGGGTTGTCGATTAATTCGCGCACGACTTCTTCGGAAACGTAAGCCTCCAGCGTCCGGCGCAGGCGCAAGCGCTCGAGAATTTCGGAGGAATAGTCGTGGATGAACGTTGACAACCCGACGAGAAAAAAGGCGATCCCGGGAATGGCCGATGGAACGAGAATACTTAACATCGCGCACATGATCTTAGTTGCTAAAATCAGTCCAGCGAGGAACACGGTGAATAACGCAACGCGAAGCCAAATTTTTCGGATGGAAATAGCGAGGAGCCAAGCTGCGAAGACCGCCAATCCGGTCAAGAGATGAGCTGTCCACTCGGGCCACTTGGTTAGAAACGCGTGGTGGAGGAGCGCGTTAATCGCGTTTAGATGCAGTTCCGGGCCAGGCATTTGGCCAAGGATGGTCCGGTGTTCATCGTGCGCCCAATTTCCGGAAGGGCCGACCATCACCACTTTGTCTTTGAACACGGCGCCGGATTGCAAATTGCGCTCCCAGTAAAGCGGCATAAAGACTTGGGCGTAAGAAATCGGTGCATACGTCCCGGGAGGACCGCTCCAGCGGAGCAAATGCGCTTGCTCCGTGTTCGGCAACGCCACGTTTTCCAGCGTCGAAGCAGCTCGCCACGCCATGGAAACGATGTCCGCAGGGGCCGTTGATGAGGTCAGGCCGCTCATCCGCTCGAGTGAAGTTCGATAAACCGCCGCACGCACCACGCCGTCCGCATCGGGCCAGAAGTTTACGAATCCCACGTTGGGATGCTCAGGTTCGGGTCTGGGAAGGATTCCTGCGACGGGCAAAGTGATGGTTTGCAAGGTCGTGGTTTGCCCTGTGTTTTCAGAAATAAAATTGGCGGCGAGAAAGACTTTTCCCGAATGACGTTCTACCGCTGACCGCAGGGCGTCATCGCCCCGGCCGTCACGCGAAAAGAGCAAATCGAAAACGACCGCGCGTGCCCCGGCTCCGATCAGCCGGTCGGCAAGCATGGCGTGAACTTCCCGCGACCACGGCCAGTCCGCCGCCATGAGTTTGAGAGCGCGTGCTTCGACGCTGTTGGGGTCGATGCCCGCAAAGAGCGTGTCGAGATCCAACTGTGAAACCGAAAAAGAGGCGCTGTCGATCCCGATGTAAACCAAGCGCGGATCGGGTCCGGCCATTTTCTCCGAAGCCACCACCGTATCCTCAAGCGCGACCTGAAATCGGCTGAGCGCACCTCCGCTCTGGAGGTTTTCCCAGGTCATAGTGGCTTCCAGTCCCATCCAGATAATTACCGCGATGAGGGCGTGCCTGATTCGGCGGCGGAAAAATGAAAGCATGACGAACCGATTTCGGGTTGAATACGACTACCGGATTATGGGAAGCGACCGAGTTTTTTGCAATAATTAGCTTGACCACTCGGAGAGGGAGGATTCGATTAAGTAAGTCGCAGTTTTGTTTATGAAAGAGCGTAATTTTCTGATCTGTCTCTTCGGAGCGATAGCTGCTTTCATCCTGCGCTCTCCTGCAGCAGACCTCTCGCAAGCCACCATTCGGCAGAAGGTGAATGTAGTCACTGTGGCCGACTCGCTCAGCGCAAAGCCGCATCCCGCTGAATCCGGCGCGATCGTGAAAACTGAAAACGTGGTCCGAACCGGCAGCGAATCGCGGGCGGAACTGGAATTTACGGACACGACCCTGGCGCGAATGGGGGCCAATTCGCTTTTCTCGTTCGACTCGGCGAGTCGTGCCTTGGAATTTCAAAAAGGCTCGCTGCTTTTTTCCAAGCCCACCCAATCGGGGCGGATTGACGTCAGGTCGGCATCGGTGACAGCGGCAATTACGGGTTCGACCGGATTTATTACCAAACTGGAAAAACGCGGACAGGCTTACGGTCTTCAACTGCCGTCGGGCACGCAGTTGCTCGGCATGCTCGAGGGACGGGCGAGGGGAACCGCCCAATGGACGGATCCCGCAGCGGCGTCGCACGCCTTTCCGTTCACCCTACGCCCCGGGCAGATACTGATCGTGATTCCGGAACAGATCCCCGTGGTCGTCGATTTCGATCTGCCTACATTTGTGGCGACTTCTCCGTTGATCATCGGATTTCGCGGAGCCTTACTGAATCCAGATGAAATGGCTGCCGCCTTAAAGGACTACCGGAGACTGGTCGCAGATGGATTCATCGAACCCGCGACGACCCCGGTTGAGCCGGTCGACGAGCGCCCGCTCCTCGTCGGTGATCTGACTGATCCAAGTGGAAAGCAGGTGGATGTTTCCACGATAGCCCTCACTCCCGTTGCCTCAATGGTGGGCGTTGCCTTGCCAGCCGCAGCCATCCCGCCGCCTGTGAATCCGAAACGCTTTGGTATCATTCGCAGCAATCTGACTTGGGCTGCGAAAGCGGACCTCGACCTGATCTTGAGACTGCCGGGTGGGAAGCAGGTGTTTTTCACCACGCCTAAGCTAGTTTTTAATAACGGGAAAGCCACCGTGTTTGTGACCGGAGGTCCGACCATCGGTAACGGTCAGATTCCACCCGGACCTGGCTCGGAGCGCATCGTGGTTCGCGGGCAACTTCCTCCCGGCAAATACACTTTCACGGTTAGAAACGTTGAAAGCCCTCAGGTCCCGGTTACGTATCAACTCTCGGTTGCTGGCTTCGGAAAGACGTTGATTCAAAATGCACAGGTTTTGCCGAACCAGACCAGCGCGGGTCTGACGATTCAGCCGCCGAAAAAGTAAATACATCCGTTTCCTTTTGAACCTGTCTTCCTGATGAACTTTCGATTTGCCCCAACCGGCCGAGCGGTTTGCTTTTGCCTCCTAGTTTTGTCGATTCTGCCCAGCACCGCCGTTGTCGCGCAGGAAGCGACCCGCATCAATGTTCGCCAAAATACCGCGAATTCCACCGGTCCGGTCTTGTTTCGTGGAGAAATGCCGCTGCGCATCAGTAATGCCGACATGGGTGACATCCAACTCGTCAATCGGCAGGCGCGACCGGAGATGCTGACGTTCTCGACCACTCAATTGGTCAGTTACACTAACAATGCTTTTCTGACCCCTTCGAACCAGACACATAGTTTTCTCTACAATGGCGCGGCGAGCGTTTCCTTCGTTCCCTATGCTCGGGCCAACCTGACCCCGCGCCTCACGTTCGAGCAAAATTTCTACCGCTACGACCGGGTTTCCAGTCTCGACTTCGATTCGCAATCGCTGCAGTTGGATGTGAAATATGACCTCGTCCGGGATGATTCGTGGTTTGCTAATTTTAACATCGACGCCAGCCGACTTTATTCGCCACGGCAGAACGCCGGGGAATTTTATCGATCCGGATTGGTTTCGGCGGGACTAACCAATCAACGCGCCTTACGCGACTGGCCGCTCTTTTTGGCCAGCAACCTCGTCATTGGTTGGCGGTTGGGAGATGATTCGGCTTACGACCGCTGGACGCTGACTTGGAACGAGTCGCTGATCTACCAGCCGATCGCTCAGTTACAAGTCGCTCTCTATACGCGAGCAGAACTGGGCATTTACATCAACGATCCCTTGGAATCCGACCGGCGCGACTTAAATCTGAACATTGGCGCCTCCGTCACTTGGACCCTCTGTGACCACGCGAACATCGGGTTGAACGCGAACTTTGTCGGAAATTATTCGTCGGACAGTCGGAATAAATACGAAGTCGTGTCTCCCGGCCTTTTCCTCGCTGCAGGAATCGCGTTCTAAAGAAATGGCTCGGCGAGCCACGGGCTTCGCGCGAGGCGGCAAGCCGCGCAGAGAGCAGCCGCCTTGGGGAGCGAGTGCCATCGGGGGGCCACGGAGGGAGGGAGAGTCTAAACTCATGCCGGACCGCGGGGGTGAGAAGGCGATGAAGGGAGACAGACCATGCAAAAGGGGGGCACAAGCGGCAGGCAGCGCAGACCTCCTGCTGGCGGGCCGCCCGGCGGTCGCGCATCGGGGCGCGCAGACCGAGGATGTTGCGCGCATCCCGCACAAGGCGGCAACGTATCGGCCAGATGAGCATTCCCAGCAGGCCGAGGGCCGCCACATAGGTCGAGGGCTCGAGGATGGCGGTGTAGGTGAAGGTGCTGCCGTTCCGCACCGAGGTGAAGCCGCCCGACGTGCTGTTGATGTCGAACCATGTGCCGGTGAAGGACGCGCTAATGAAGCCGCCGAGGAGCAAGGTGCCACCGCTTTTGATCGTGATGCCGCTGGTGTTTTGCATCGTGCCAATTCCATTGAGAAAGGTTGGACGGAAGTGCCAGTGCCTTCTGCCAGGGTCACAGGGAGTAGTAATACTACGTTAAGTCACGTTGAGTTATGAAATTTGGTTTGGCACCACGGGGAGCAAGGGAGACGGCGGGTGAGCCAGATTTGCATCTGGCGGCGCACCCGGGGCAAAGTCGCACCAGAAGTTTTTTTTGGCGCGGGCCTGTTCCAGGCGCAGGAAGGCGAAGGCGATGGTGACCAGGGTGACATGATGTTGCCAGCCCAGCCAGCTGCGTCCCTCGAAGTGGTCCAGTCCGAGTTCCTCCTTGAGTTCCCGGTAGTCCTGCTCAATGCGCCAGCGCGCCTTGGCCACCTGGATCTGTCGGCGCAGCTCCGGCGCAGTCCGCTGGTCGGTGCCGCCATGACAGATCCAGTAATCGCTGGGGGAGGCGGCTTCCGCCGGCCACTCCAGCAGGAGCCATTCACTGGGCCGGGCGGCTTCCGCGCCTCGCTTCCAGTCGTGTGAAGCCCAGACCTCCAAAAGCGCAAAGCGTGAGCACTGCGGCCCCTTCGTGCCCACCCTCCACTGCACTTCCTGCCACGCGGTCACAGGTAGTTCGGCGGCGATCCGGCCCAGGCTGCGCGGGTCGGGCAGATGCGGGTGTTTGCGTGGACGGCCGCGCCCGCTTTGGACCACCGGGACGGCGGGGTTCTGCTCCCAGGCACCGGTGGAAGGCTCCACTTTGAGCGCGTAAGGCAGGCCGCGTTCCCGCAGCGCGGCGCGAAAGTCGCAAGCATCGCCGGAGAAGGAATCGGCGGTCACCGCCGCAGGTGGCAGACCAGCCGCTAGGGCCTCATCGACCAAGGCTAGGGCCAGTTCCCCTTTGCTGGCAAACTTCACCTCTGCGGGAATGCCCGCACGTCTCGCCCGCTCCGCATCCTCCAACCAGCTTTCCGGCAAAAAGAGCTTCCACCCCACCGGACAACCGCCGTGCGCACCCGCCCAGTGCAGGCTGACCGCCACCTGGCAGTTGGCAATCTTGCCCAAGGCTCCGCAATCTTGGCGGGCCACCCCCACCGAATGCCCGCCCGCCTTGGGAAAACTCGTTTCATCGATAACCCAGACCTCCGGTTCGCCCAGGCCAGTGACGATTTCCTGCAAGACTCTGCGCTGCACCTCCGCGGACGACCAGGGACTTTGACTGACAAACTGCTGGAGAGCCTGGCCATCCGCATGGCCCATCCGCGCGGCCATCGGCTCAATCGACTTGCGGTCTCCATCCAGCAAAAGGCCGCTAACGTAAGTCTTGGCGAATTGCCGTCGTTCCACGCGACCCATAACTGGCGTGATCCGGGAAAGAAAATCTTCCAATCGACCGTCGATCACCGCGAGTTGTTTGCTGTTCACGGCACACAACATTCAACAGAAAATCAAAAATACAAGATTTACTTAACGTAGTATTACTAGCTGTGCCTCTCCCTTAGCCGTAAGCGGCATCTCATTTGCTTTCGTGACTTGCAGAGGACGGGATGAGGGGTTTAGCGTCGCGGCCATGCATCCGTGCCGGCACACCCGATTTCTCAGATGGACGATTGCGGTCGTTGTCTTTCATTTCGTCGCGTTATTGGTGCTGGCTGATTGTCCGGTGTTGCACGAGAAATTGCATCATCACCACAACGACAAGGATGTCGCGCCGCATGAATGCGCGGTCAGTCTGATCAGTGATGGAGTCTGCGAGAGTGGATTCGCCCCTCTACTCGCTCCGAAACCGGAGTTGCCTGTCCCGTTTTCCCTCGTTTGTCTGCCCGTGACGCCGCGCCGGGCTTTGGCTCTCGGTGGTCAGTCTTACGGACGCGCTCCGCCAGTGTAGTTTTTTCCCCGGTTTTTTACCGGCATCGTGGATGACCCGACTGCGGATGCAGGGGTCTCGCATTTTCTCCCTACGCGCATGGTGCGTTGGCGACGGGGAAAAATAGACGTTGTCGCTCACTGCATCCGCCTTCCCGTGCCGACAGCCTTTCCACCGTCTGTGCTGCGGCTGAACCAACTCACTTATTTAGAAAAAAACTCATGCACACTCGTATTCTGTCCTTTATTTCAATCCTCGCTCTGGGCGCGACTTTGGTGGCCCAGCAAGACACCGCCAATACCCTTGATATTCTCACCGTCACGTCCGCCCCGCTCGGCGGTGCGCTCGATGAGCAAGCCCAGCCCGTCTCTATCTTGGAGGGCGACAAACTCAAGCTGAACCTCGCCAATTCCCTTGGAGAAACGCTCGCCCGTGAGCCGGGGGTCAGTTCCACGTCTTATGGACCGGGTGCCAGCCGCCCAATCATTCGCGGCATCGACGGTGACCGCATTAAAATCCTCCAAAACGGCACGGCCACGCTCGATGCCTCGGCTGCCAGCGTCGATCACGCCGTTTCCGTGCGGCCGATCAATGTCTCGCGCATCGAGATTGTGCGCGGCCCGGCGTCGCTGCTTTACGGCACGAGCGCGGTCGGTGGGGTCGTGAATGTGATCGACAACCGCATCCCGACCGAGCCAGTTCTCGCTCCGATCTCTGGGGCGACGGACCTGCGCTACGGCTCGGCCAATGGAGTCCGCGCCGGGGCGATCTCGCTCGATGGAGGGGAGGGGGCGTGGGCTTTTCACCTCGATGGGTTCAAGCGCAATTCGCACAATCTCGCCATCCCCGGCGAGCAGCGGTCCTCGTATTTAAGAAAGGCGGAACCGCTCGCCAAAGGGGAGGAGGAAGTGCGCGATACACTGCCCAACAGTGCGCTCGACGAGCAGGGAGCCACGGTCGGGGCGGCTTATGTAACGGCGAAAGGCTACATCGGCGGCTCCTATTCGGGGTCGAACTCAAACTACGGCACGGTCGGCGAACCGCAGGTCACGATCGGTCTGCGCCAGCAGCGGTTTGATTTCGCGGGCGGCATCAATGAGCCGTTCGAGGCTATCCAGTCGATCAAGTTCAAGCTGGGCGTTTCGGATTATCAACACATCGAATACGAGGGAGCTAACCCCGGCACGAAGTTTGAAAACGAGGGCTACGACGGGCGCATCGACGTGGTGCAGAAGAAAATCGGGCGACTGGAAGGTGCATGGGGCATTGAGACCCAGAAGATCGACTTTTCGGCACTGGGCGCGGAAGCGTTTCTCCCGCCGACAGAGACTTTGATTCACTCGGTTTTCGCGTTTGAAAAACTGGATTTCAAGCCCGTGAGTCTGGAAATTGGGGGCCGTTACGACCGGAGCAGCGTGAAAGCCGACTCGAATCCGGTGTTCGGTCCCGCTCGCGAAAGGAAGTTCGATACGTTTGGCCTATCCGCTGGTCTCGTCTGGCAAGTGAACCCCACATACACCGTCGCGCTCTCGACGGCTTACACGGAACGTGCGCCGAATTATCTGGAGCTTTTCGCCAAAGGCCCCCATCTGGCGACGCTGGCCTACGAAGTCGGCGACCCGAATCTTGGCACGGAGAAGTCCACTGGCATCGACCTTTCGTTTCGGAAAAATAGCGGTCGCGTGAAAGGCGCAGTGACGTTATTTTACAATCACTTCGACGACTTCATCGCGCAGATTCCTAATGGGTTTGTTGATTTCGAGGGGGAGCCTTTGGCGTTGCAAGTCTACCGGGCGACGGAGGCCGTTTTCTACGGCGGCGAGTTCGAGGCAACGGTGCATTTGCATGACGTGCCCGATGCTTTAGACGAGACTGGTTCTGTTAGTGACGGTAAATCGACGAAAAACGTTGCGCTCAATGAAGCTATCCAGACGCCGACTTATCTCGATCTGGTGTTGCGCTCCGATTATGTTCACGCGCAGGACGAATCTGCCGACGAACCGCTCCCGCGCATTCCGCCCTGGCGCATTGGTGGTGGACTCGTTTTTCAACACGGCCCTGTCTCGGCTCGCGTCGATGTGGACCATAACTTCAAGCAAGATCGGCAGAGCGTGGGTGAATTTCCGACGGATGGCTATACCTTGGTCAGTGCGAGTGTGAGCTACCGTTTCAATACCGGCCCGTTGACTAGCACCGTTTTCATCAAAGGCACGAACCTGCTCAACGAGGAGGCGCGCAATTCGACTTCTTTCCTCAAAGAAGTGGCCCCGCTCGCTGGGCGCGGTATCGAGATCGGCTGGCAAGCCGCTTTTTAAGGCGTGTCTTGCCTGCGAAACAGGACGCGCTGGAGCTTACATCGCGGCGAAGGTGCGAGCGAGTTGCTTTGGGTCGCCTACCCAGAGCTTACCAACTTTGACGGTTATCGGGTCGGGGGAGATGTCTTCTTGGCCGACTTCGCTGCCGTCGAAGATGTTGTCGGCGGTGACCGAGGGGGCAACAGCGCGGGTGACTTGGAGGGTGCCGAAGGCACGTTTGATCGGAACCCCTTTCAGCTACATAAGACCCTATAAAAGATCAAAAGGCGAAGTGAGCGGAGGATGAGTAACTAGACAACTCCAGCCATTAAATTCTCCCTCACATTTCTCGCCACCCTTTTCTTCACCGCGCATGGCGCCGGTCCGGATTGCCGACAGAGCCAATCGACTGCAGCCATCGTGGACCGCCTCCCTCATCCTTCCTGTCTGTGACAAATCAACCCTGAACTATTGGGGTCTGGCCTGACCCTGGCCTGACCCCAAAAGAGAAATACTTCTAAACTGTAGTTCGGCTTTTGGTTGGTTGTTAGTTTTGACCGCTTGTCGCGGTGGCGCGGAAATGATCGGTATTTTTCTGCATGATGTTCTCCATGATTGTAGAGAGTAACATCGGGGCGATCCGTCCCGCTTGGGAGCAGTCAGCGGATAGTGGACCAGTTAACGCGAGTTTTGGCGAATTTTGGCGGGTTTGCTGGAGATTCTGCTGACACTTAGCCTTTTTTGGAGACTTAAAAAGCCACAAGTAATTGATATGCAGTTACTTATAGATTGGCTCCCGAGGTAGGATTTGAACCTACGACCAATCGATTAACAGTCGATCGCTCTACCACTGAGCTACTCGGGATTTTGCAGGATTGAAGGGCGCTATACTTGGCCCAAGCCTACACGCTGGGCAAGTCATTTCTCACAGGAAATAATGTCCGGATTTTTTCGAAAATGGATGCCGGAAGTTCTCCTTGGTCGGGTTCGATTTCGCCCAAAACCTCCACGCCCCTGCCGCGCAGTAGTTCCTCAAGGATGCTGCGGTTGGTTACGGTCACCGGATCGGAGGGTGCTACGCCGTTGTTGAGGACAATCCCGGCACAGGTCAGCCCGGCAGATTCAATGGCTTGGAGCGTAAGCAGGGTGTGATTGAGCACGCCGAGGCGGTTCGCTGCGACGATGAGGACGGGCAAGGCGAATTCCCGGGCGAGGTCGGCGATGCTGTAATCACGATGGATCGGCACCTGCCAGCCGCCGGCCCCTTCCACGATCACGGACCGGAAACGGGCGCGGAGTTTTTCCCATTGATCACGGATCTGATTGAGGTCGATGGGCCGTTCCTCGATGATGCTGGAGGTGTAGGGGGCGGCGGGAAAACGCATCCAGACGGGGTTGCAGTCGTTGATGGTTAGGCGGTCGTCTGACGCCTTGGCAAGCTGAATGGCGTCGTCGCGATCGCCGCTGCAAATCGGTTTGAAGCCGACGGCGTCGAGTCCGCTCGCACGGAGCCTGCTAATTAGACGACAGGAGAAATAAGTTTTACCCACTCCAGTATCAGTGCCTGTGATAAAGATCATAATTACAAAAAAACCACGCCCGACCGCGCAGAACGGAGCCGCCGACCTACCGTTTGACACGCCGGGACATGGCGTTTACCCTTCCGCCGAGCAATGAAACGGTTTTTAAAGCATCTATTAGTAGTGGTTAGTCTCGTAGCAGGCTCGCCTATATTGTTATTTGCACAGAAGGAAACGGCTGGCAAGGACTTTACTTCGCGACTTCGGGAAAAAGTTTTAAATAAAGTCGATGCGCTCCAACCGGTGGTCTTCAAGGGCGGGGAACATGGAAAGTATCCGTGGAAAAACGCGATTGTGACGACCACGTTTTGGATTGGGGAAAGTCCTTCGTCAAACAATCCGGTGCCGAATCATGCTAGTAGTTGGGACAAACAATGGGCGCGGAATTATGGCGGGTTCGATAATCCCAACCCATCGAGGCGCCGGGGGTATATCCCAGTAAACTTTGTGCCGCGGCAGAATCCTTTTTACGTTGCGCTCCCTTATAACGACATTATGCGCGGCGGAACGAAGCCGGAGGCCGCCAGAGTGATTCCGTGGTATCGCGAGGCGTTTGAGCGCAACGGCAAATCGACTTGCAAAGGGCGCTGGCTGGCAATTCGCAAGGCAGGCCGAGTGTGCTATGCCCAATGGGAGGACTGCGGTCCCTTCCGGACGGATCACTGGGAATATGTCTTCGGCTCGGAGCGTCCGCGGCGCAATCTGAACCAAGGAGCGGGGTTGGATGTGTCGCCCGCAGTCCGAGATTATCTGGGAATGGCGGGCACGGATGTGACCGATTGGAAATTTGTAGATTTCGACGAAGTGCCTCGCGGCCCGTGGTCGCTTTATGGCGACAACAACACCTTTGTGCAAAACCAACGGAAGAGCGCGAATGTGGTGGTGCGCAATTCGTCGGGAGTGGCTCAGTTGTTTAGGGAGTAGCGTTCTCGTGTCCCGGCTGAATGGCAGCAGTCCATTCGCGATATATTTTTGGTGATATCTCTGAGGGCTTGATTTCGCTCCGGCCGCCCCAAAATACATTGGTGTAACTGACCGGCAGACCAATCGAAGCGAGGTGCGCGTCGATTGCCGCTTTATGCTCGAGCAGACGCGATTTCTCGGTGCCGTGGGCGACCGCCATGATGTTGACGTCACGAAACTCGGGTCCGCCCTCGCGCCAATAGCAATGGGTAAGGATGTCGTGGCGTCCGATCTCGGAACCTGCTTCGACTTCGCGTCCGGCAGGCACGGCCCAATGGAAAAGGCCGTTGAAGCGCGTCACGCGGACGCCGGTCTGCGAGGGTTTGACGTGCTCGAGGAAAGTGGAGAAGCGGCCAATGACCTTCCGCTGGTTGAGGGCTTCGGCGGTCTCGCAGAATTCGTCGAAGGAAACGCCCGCTTCCGCAGCGCGTGCGGCCCACGGATTATCGGAGATTTCCGCGGGCGAGAGCTCGCGTTTGAGGGCGAGGAGAATGTTCCATTCGGGGTCGGTCAACTCAACGACGCCGGTTTGAATCATGGTCGCAGGCGAAGGGGCTTTGTCGCCCGGTTCGATGGTTTTTCGGCGAACATGGCCGACGCCGAGGGCAAAAATGCCTTTGGCGGGCATCAGACGGAAACTCTCCGCGCCGGTCAATTTACATAAAAGCTGGCAGTGATCGTCGAGGCTAAATCCCGCAGGGACTTTAACCGTGGTCCAAAGTTTGTATTCGGAACCTGCGGTGACCGAGTCGGTCGAGCGGACGACGACGTGACCGGAGAACGGATCTTCCTTGGACATGAAATCGAAGGCGGCATCGAGTTTTGCGGAATCGATTTTCCAAGCGACTAACGCTCCCTCGGCGAGATTCGTGGCGATGAGAGTCTGGCGGACGCGGCGGACGGTATTCGCCTCGAGCATCGCGCGAATGCGAGCGAGGACGACGGGGAGTTCGACGCCGGATTTTTGCGCGATTTCTTGGAAGGGCTGACGGACGAATCCTTGGATTTTATCCTCAGAGACGGCGAGAATCTGGGCGTTAACCGGGTCGTTGTGCTCGGTAGGGATCATCGTTACGATTCTACGATCGGCTCTGCGTCTGGGCCGTCGGTTTCTTCATCTTCGCTGGCCACGACAGGGGCGATGGCTTGAAGGTGCTCGCCTTCGCGCATATCGATGAGGATCACGCCTTGGGCGTTGCGACCGGTCGTCCGAATGCCGGCGACTTTGGTGCGAACCATCTTGCCTTTATTCGTGATGAGCATCATTTCGTCATTTTCATGGACCGTGAGAGCGCCGACCACCCCGCCAGTTTTAGCGTTGGTTTTCATGGTAATAACGCCTTTGCCGCCGCGAGATTGCAGCCGATAAACGGGGCCGTTTTCATCATCGAAGGGTGTCCGTTTGCCTAGGCCGTTTTCGCCAGCGACGAGCAAGGTGCAGTTTGGATCGACCAAAGCAACTCCAACAACATAGTCCTTTTTATCCGGGCGAATGCCCCAGACGCCGACTGTGTCGCGACCTTGGTCACGCATTTCTTCCTCGCTGAATCGGATGCTCATACCCTCGTGAGTGATGAGGACGATTTCCTTGAATCCATCGGTCAGTTTGCATTCGATAAGAACGTCGCCCTCCTCGATTTTGATGGCGATTATGCCGCCTTTACGGATATTTTTGAAATCGGAGAGATTCGATTTCTTGACGATGCCGCTGCGAGTCGCAAACACGATGTGCAGTTTGTCGGTCCAAGTTTCCTCGTCGGTTTTCTGGCCTTGAATGCGGATCGTCGTGGCAATTTTTTCGTTGGGGCGAAGCTCAAGGAAATTGGCGATGCTGCGTCCACGGCTGGCACGACTCATTTCTGGAATTTCGAAAACGCGCTCGACGTAGCAACGCCCGTCTTGCGTGATGAAGAGCAGGAAATCGTGCGTCGTCGCGGTGAAGAGATGTTCGACGAAATCGCTGTCTTCGTCTTCGTTTTGGGATTCGCGAGCCACCATGCCAATAACGCCTTTCCCGCCGCGTCGCTGCGAGCGGTAGGAACTGACGGCGGTGCGTTTGATGAAGCCGTTGTGGGTAATCGTGATGATCGTTCCTTCGTCGGCGATGAGGTCTTCGAGGTTGATCTCGCCCTCTGCGGCAACGATGTTCGTCTTGCGTTCAGTGCCGTGTTTGCGTTGGATCTCGCGCACTTCCTCTTTAATAATCGTGAGGACGCGCATTTCGTTGGCGAGGATGTCGAGCAGGTCTTTGATGACTTCCACGAGGGCGTCGTATTCCTTTTTAATCGTTTCCTGTTCGAGTCCGGTAAGCTGGTAAAGGCGAAGGTCGAGAATATGTCCGACTTGTTTGTCGCTTAAGCGATAGAGACCGTCGGCCACTTTTTTCTCGTCCCGGATGAGCACGCCAAGTTTTTCCACCGCTGAGCGGGACCAGGAAAGAGCGAGCAAACGGTTTTTCGCGTCGTCGCGGTCGTTGGAATCGCGAATGATGCGAATGAAATCATCCAGATTATCGAGTGCGATGAGTAAGCCTTCGAGTTTCTCGGCTTCGCCTTCCGCTTTGGCGAGCAACCATTTCGTCCGCCGGATAATGACTTCGCGGCGATGGTCGATAAAGCAGCCAATGGCGTCCTTCAACGAAAGCAAACGCGGCTTGCCGTGGTCAATCGCGAGCATGTTCACGCTGAATGACGATTCGAGCGGAGTGTGTTTGTAGAGGTTGTTGACGATGACTTTCGGGTTGCCGTCACGCTTCAGGTCGATGACGACGCGGGTCTCTTCGGAACTTTCGTCGCGCACGTCGCTGATCCCGGTGAGGATTTTTTCGTTGACCAGATCCGCGATTTTTTTGACGAGTTCCGCTCGATTGACGTTAAAAGGAATCTCCGAAATGATGATTTGTTCGCGTCCGCCCTTGATCTCCGTGGTGCCGATACGACCCCGCACTTTTACCGAGCCGCGTCCTGTCTCGAAGTATTGTTTGATGCCCGCGTAGCCTTGAATAATGCAACCGGTCGGAAAATCGGGGCCTTTTACAAATTCCATCAACCCTTCGATGGTAATGTCTGGGTTATCAATCTGGGCGCAAATCGCGTCGATGATTTCGCTCAGATTATGCGGCGGCATATTGGTCGCCATACCCACGGCGATGCCTGTGCCGCCGTTAACGAGCAGATTCGGAAACGTTGCTGGGAGCACGACCGGCTCCATCAAGCGTTCGTCGTAAGTAGCTACGAAATCGACAGTTCCCTTGTCCATGTCGTCCATCAAAGCCGCGCCGAGATGCCGCAAGCGGGCCTCGGTGTAACGCATCGACGCTGGTGGATCACCTTCGACGGAGCCAAAATTGCCCTGCCCGTCGATCAACATATCCCGCATCGCCCATGGTTGGGCCATGTGGACGAGCGTCGGATAAATCGCCTGATCGCCGTGCGGGTGATAATTTCCCATCGTGTCGCCGACAATTTTTGCGCATTTGATGTGTTTGCGATTGGGCAACACGCCCAGGTCGTTCATCGTCACTAAAATGCGGCGCTGGGAAGGTTTCAGCCCATCACGGGCATCGGGCAGGGCGCGGGAAATAATGACCGACATCGAGTAATCGAGAAATGATTTCGACATTTCCTCGGCGACATTGACCTTTTCGACTTTTTCGTTGGAGTGATACATGAGTTAGATTTTTTCGGGGAAAACGGGGATGCCTAGCAAGGTGGCTGCGTCACGCATCCGACTGTCGGTTGCGCAAATGGGGAAGTCATGGCTTAGATCGCAGGCTGCCACGTGAATTGAATCTAAGGTGCGCAGCAGAACCTGCGGATGGCAACGAGTTAGGGTGTGACGCGCACGCCTGAGCAGGTCGCTGTCGAATGGCCAAATTTTTAGGAATCGATGGTCGATCAAAGTGTTAAATTCATCCCATGCGATCTGGCGTTCCGCCTCACTCAACAATTGAGCCCGTTCCTTGCTCAATAAGGCCGCGAAAACTTCGGTCATGGCGAGTTCGCAGGTGGACAAGGACACGCCGGTGAGAGCGTTCTTGAAAAAGTCGCTATCCGGCTCATCGACTATCAATTTGACGATAATTGCAGAGTCCAAATACACAATTTTTACCAGCCGCGGCTGTCTCGATCTTCTCTTACCAATTCATCCGAAGTCGGACCACCTCGCCATGGAGGGGGCACGTAGCTAGGGGAGGGGCGATACGGGCGCGCCAAGCTCTCCGCGGTTGCAGGGACCAATCGCGCTTTTGGTTTCCCGTTGCTGGTGATGACAATTTCGTGTCCTTGCCCGACCCATTCCAACAGACCCGATAAATGTGCCTTGGCCGCACGCACTGAGATGACCTCCCCAATGGAGTGTAAGTGGGTTATCTCCTGCAAAACACCTCCGTCAGAAAGACGCAAATCAACCAATTCGGATTTGGGGTTGAGCACTTTTGCTTTCATTGTTTAAATGTAGTCACGCATGGTCACAAGACAAGCTTTTTGGTCACACGTCCAAGCGTGCGTTCAGCGCGTTATCTTCGATGAATTGTTTGCGCGGCTCGACGACGTCGCCCATGAGAATGGTGAACATGCGGTCGGCTTCGATGGCGTTGTCTTCGTTTAGATCGACCTTGAGGAGTCGTCGTTTTTCCGGGTTCATCGTAGTCTCAAAAAGTTGTTTCGGGTTCATCTCGCCCAAGCCTTTGAAGCGCTGAATCGAGAGGCCTTTTTTTCCGATTTCGAGAATCTTGCTAAGAATTTCGGGAATCGAAAACAACCGATGTATCGTTGCCTTCTCTCCGTCTCCTTCGGTCATTTCGAAAATTGGCTGATCGCTGTTCGCGTAATGATCAATCTTCATCCCTTTGCGGGCGAGTTCGTCGATGATTTTTTGCACGGTGGCGGACTCGTGGAGTTCTACCATTCGGGCGCGGCGGCGAAGCATGGGATCGAGTTTTTTCGCGTTGGGTTTTTCAGGCGCAGCGTCAAGCGTCAAATCCAACGGTGCTTCGTCCTCGAAAATTCCAAGGTCGCGATTGTCCTCATGGAAGGCTCGGAGTTCGACCTCCGTCGGGAAAAACGTCGTCCATTCCGTGTTACCCTCGCGCACTTTGACTAGAAACGCTGGCAGCAATCCCGTTTTCGGATTCCGCTCGTTTAGGTATTCCTCAAATGCACCGCCGTGACGCCGGATCGCGTCGTTAAACTTCGCCAGCCGTTCGAGCAATTCCAGAATATCCTTGAGTTGCCCAGCGCTGAAGATTTTGCCGTCGCTTAGGTTTTTCAGCTTCACCTCGTCCGCACCAAGTGAGATGAGGATTTTGTTAAGTTGGGCGTCGTCATCGACGTATTCCTCGCGTTTTTTCCGCTTGATCAAATAGAGCGGGGGACAGGCGATGTAGATTTTCCCCTGCTTCACTAATTCGGTCATTTGCCGGTAGAAAAAAGTGAGCAGCAACGTGCGAATGTGCGATCCGTCCACGTCCGCATCGGTCATGATAATGATCCGTCCGTAGCGCAGCTTCTCGATGTTAAACGAACCCTCCTGATCGCCGCTGCCGATGCCGGTGCCAATCGCGGTGATCAGCGTCTGGACCTCGGTGTTTTGCAACACTTTGTCGAGGCGCGCCTTTTCCACGTTGATGATCTTGCCCTTGATCGGCAGGATCGCCTGAAAACGTCGGTCGCGCCCCTGTTTGGCCGATCCACCGGCGGAATCACCTTCGACCACATACAACTCCGTCAACGCCGGATCGCGCTCCGAGCAATCCGCTAACTTGCCGGGCAACCCACCCCCAGTGAGCGCGCCTTTGCGGACCGTCTCGCGCGCTTTGCGGGCCGCCTCGCGGGCGCGGGCCGCCATCAGGCACTTGTCGATGATCCGCTTGCCGACATTTGGGTTTTGATCGAAATGCAGCATCAGCCCTTCGTAACTGACCGAGCCGACGATGCTCTCCACTTCGGGCGTGATTAATTTCACTTTCGTCTGACTTTCAAATCGCGGATCGGGATGCTTCACGCTGACCACCGCGGCCAGACCTTCGAGCACGTCGTTTCCGGTGATCGCTGGCTCCTTGTCTTTGATCAGGTTGTTGTTTTTTGCGTATTGATTGATCGCCCGGGTCAGCGATCCGCGAAAACCGCTGCTGTGCGTTCCGCCATCCGGATTCGGCACCGCGTTCGTGTAGCAAAGAAGCTGCTCATTATACGTGTCGGTGTAGTGCAAACCGATCTCCACGATCACTTTTTCGCGTGTGCCTTTGATCATGATCGGCTTCGGATGCACCACCGTTTTATTCTCGACCAAGCGCCCAACAAATTCTTCCACGCCTCTCGGATGCTGCACCTGAATCGCATGCGGACTTTCCGCCCGCTCATCGATGAACGTGAAACTCAGCGGCGCATTGATATAAGCGAGATCGTTCAGACGCGTAATGATCCGCTCCGCTTTGAACTCCAGCGTCTCTTCGAAGATCTCCGAATCCGGCATGAATGTAATCAGCGTCCCGGTGTGTTTCTTCGTCTTGACCTCTGCGACGACGTGCAACTGCGTTTTCGTGACACCCCGCTCGAAGGACATCGCGTGCACTTTGCCATCGCGAGTCACCTCGACCTTGAACCACTCGGAAACGGCGTTTACGCACTTCGCGCCGACGCCGTGCGTGCCACCCGAGTATTCGTAGTTGCCTTGGCCGTATTTGCCGCCGGAATGCAGGCGCGTCAGCACCAACTCGACGCCTGGAATCCCTTCCTCCTTGTTGATGTCCACCGGAATGCCGCGTCCGTTATCGCGGATCGAGATCGAGCCGTCGCTGTGAATGTTCACATCGATGTGCGAGCAATGCCCCGCGAGAAACTCATCGACCGAGTTATCCAGCACCTCGGACACACAATGGTGCAACGCTCGCTCGTCCGTACCGCCAATATACATACCGGGCTTTTTGCGCACAGCCTCGAGACCTTTGAGCGAACTCAGGTCGTCGGCATTGTATTCGGATTTTTTGGAAGCGGTCTCGGAATTGAGGCCAGTAAGAGGGACGGATTCAGTGGGGCTGTCAGCCATAAAAAATTTAGGAAATAACTAAGCGCTGAATGTAGCCGGATTGCGAAAAAATAACAACGCTTTTCTTCCAGAAAAAACCACTCGCACCACGACATCCTGTGGTTCGGTTCCACAGACACCACAATCCATGGCGGAGTGAGGGCTACGTCAACTCCGTGATCGACTTGCCCGCCGCGTCTGGGCACTTTGGAGCTTGTGAAACGCTGGCTGCTCCTCCTTTTCGCACTCCTCCTTATCGCTGCCACTCGGCTCTGGAACGCCCCGCAAGTTCTCGTTGAACACCAGTTCTATTTCGTCGATGCCGATTGCTACTCGCGCATGACCCGCGTCGTTCAGGTTGTTGCTCACCCGGGGCTGATCCTACGTCATCACGATTTCGAAAACTGGCCCATCGGCACCACGCCGCACACCAGCGCCCCCCTCGATTATCTTATTTCCAGCCTCACCTGGGCTATCGGCCAGATCGATCTCGCCGGAGCGATCACACCTGTCCTCCTCGCGCTTGCCAGCGGTATCGTCCTTTGGAAATGGGCCGGGCAATTCCGCTTTTTCACCCAAGTCGCTGTCCTCTTTCTCTTTGCCGTCAGCCCAATTCTTGTCCATGGAACCGTCTTCGGACGCCCCGACCACCAAGCCCTTCTCATTTTTCTCCTCATCACTGCCTTCGCTACCGAGTGGGAACTGCAAAAACCTGCGCCGCCTGCCCGCCACATCGTCCTTCTCAACGGCCTCGCGTGGGGTCTCGCGCTTTGGACTTCTCTCTTCGAGCCGGCCATTCTTCTTGGCGCCACCATCCTGCTTGGTATCGCCGTGCAGCGTCGCGTCTGGGTTAACCGCTCCCGCGCCTTTTCCGCCCTCATTCTCGGCCTCGTCCTACTCCTCGCCTTGGCTATCGAGCATTGGCACATCGGCCCGCTTCCGACCGGACCACTTTTCGAACGCTGGTCCAAGTCCATCGGCGAACTGACCCCGTCCGGCTGGTTTTCAGCGACCTACCTCGGTTGGTTCAGCCTTGCCGTCGTTCTGCTTCCCTTGGCCCTCGGCTGGATCGCGTTGCGAGGGAAATTACCCGCTGCTTACCATTGGGGCGGTCTGGCCCTGCTCACTTGGGTCCTTGCCGCCGGAGCCGCTCGCTGGGGCTATTTCATGGGCATCGCCGTCCTCTTCTGCCTGCCCATCGTCTTGGAAAAATGGGCCCGCTGGTGGGTCAGCATTCTCTTTTTCCTCGGCTTCTGGCCCGTCGCTGCCGAATGGGACAGCCGCCTTTGGCCCACCAACGAGGAACGAGCCCAGCGCGCCGAACAAATCGAAGACTACCGCGAACTCCGCCAACTCTGCGAACCCATCCGTAAACTAGGTGGAGGCGTCCTCGCTCCTTGGTGGCTCTCTCCGCCGATTGCGTATTGGAGCGGCGCGAACTGCGTCGCGGGCAGTTCCCACCAAAGTCTCCCCGGTAACGAAGCCGCCGCCAATTTCTATCTCAGCCGCTTTCCGGAAAAAGCCCATGCCATCCTCACCGAGCGCCGCGTCCGCTGGGTCATCGCCTACGAACCCGATCGCGTCCTATCCACCGCCAGCAGCCTCACCGGCGTCCCCGCCGCGAACAATGCCCTCGCCATCACTCTCTATGATACCCCGAGCCGCGCCCCCGCCTACCTCCAACTCGAAAAAGAAACCCAGTTCTTCCGCCTCTACCGCGTCAAAGAGGAAAACTAAGCCCGCACCCCTCATTTCACCTCATACACGGCGTGGACAATGGTCACGATGTCTTTTTCAAGTGATGACGTGTCGTTGTTACCCTCGTTCGAGGTCGTCGTGTCATTCGCCGGGTTGATGTTGATGATTCCCATGTCGGCGGTGATGAGTTTGCCAATGGTCGCGTTGCCCGCGGATTGAAGAATGTTTTCGGCCCGGGTGCGGGCATCCTTGGCGGCGGCGGCGAGCATCTCGATCTTCAGGTCGCCCAGTTTGGTGTAGTAATAGTTCGGGTTCTCTGAGTTTACCGTCACTCCTTGTTCGAGCAAGGCAGTGATTTCCCGCGATGCTTTTTCGACCCGCGAGACGTCGGTGGAGCGCACCATGATGACTTCACGGCTGCGGAATCCTTTGGTTACTTTGGTTTCGCTGCGCACCGCTGCCGTCGTTCCGGGCAGGACTTTGTCTTCGATCACTTTCTCGAAGATCTCCTCCGAAGAGGCCGACTGGGGCTGGATTTCGTCGGGTTTGATGCCCTGAGCGAGCAGAAAGGCGACCACTTTTTCGCGTCCTTCCCGCGATGTTTTGTAGGCGGAGGAACGATCATTGCCGCGGCCTTCCACGGACGCCTGCCATTGAATGAGGTCGGAGACGATGCGCTTTTTGGCAGAACCGGTAATGCGAATGTTATTTTTTTCGGGCCGATAGCGAACTTGAAACCAACGCTCGGAGGCGATGGACGTGGAAAAAACCACGGCCGCCGCAATGGCGACAGGCCCAAGAAAGCGAAGATCAATACTGCGCGGGGCGGACGGATCGGGCGTGCTCATAAGTGAAAAACGAAAGCGACTAGCCTGATGCTGTGCTCGACTTCGCTGTTATGCAAGCACGGTGATGGTTGCGAAGAAACGATTTGCGTGTGTCGTGTCCTTGGCGCGGGATGATTTTTGCCCTAGCTTGCGCTACATGGATTTCTTCGATTTTGATTTGCTAGTCATTGGGGCGGGGAGCGCGGGCTACAATGGGGCGGCGCTCGCTCAGTCCCTCGGGTTGCGCGTTGGACTGGTGGACGGAGCGAAGGAACTCGGAGGGCTCTGTATTTTGCGCGGCTGCATGCCCAGCAAGGCGCTGATCGCCGGGGCGAATCGCTTTGCGCAAGCCAGAAACAGCGCCGAGTTTGGCATCGAGGCCCAGGGATTGACGATTAGTCTGCCGACGTTGATGGCTCGCAAGGAGCAGCACATTGGCGAATTTGCCAGCCACCGGTCGGGGCAGATCACCAGTGGGCGCTTTCCCTTCATCCCCGGCTACGCGAAATTTGTCGACGCGCACACCATCGAGATCACCAGCGGCGCAGAGGCTGGACGGCGAGTCTCGGCGGGTTATTTCCTGATTGCGACGGGCTCAGAGTTGCAGCCGCCAGTCTTGCCGGGTTTGGCGGAAACGGGGTTTGCTTGGAGCGATACGGTGCTGAAGGATCGTCATCTGCCCGCGTCCGTGATCGTGCTCGGCGCGGGGGCGATTGCGCTGGAGTTTGCCCATTATTATCATGCGCTTGGAAGTCGGGTGACGCTGCTGCAACGGAGCGAACACATTTTGAAGGGGGCCGACCTGCAAACCTCGGAGGCATTGCGCGAGGCACTGGAACGGAGCGGGATCACGATTCTGACCGGGACAACGCTGGAATCCGCCGAAAAAACCACCACGGGCAAACGCGTGAATTTTTCGCACGACGGCACGCTCAAAACGGTGGAGGCGGAGGAGATTTTTTATGCGCTCGGGCGGCGTCCGACGTTCGAGAAACTAGGATTGGCCGCTGCGGGAATCACGCCACGCCCGGTTCGCGCGACCCAGCAAACTAACCTCGACCACGTTTTCCTCGCTGGCGACGTGGCGGGTCCCTACGAGATCGTCCACCTCGCCATTCAGCAGGCGGAAATCGCGGTGCGCAACGTTGCGCGCCTGCAAAAAAACGAGCCTACCCTGGAGACGTTCGATTACCGCAGCAAACTCTTCGTTCTTTTCACCCACCCAGAGCTGGCCCAGGTCGGAATGACCGAGCAGGAAGCAGCGGCAGCGGGGCTGGATTACCTGACCGCGAGTTATCCCTTCAACGACCACGGCAAATCGCTCGTCATGGGCGAGACCGATGGATTAGTCAAACTCGTCGCGCTCAAACCAACCGGCGAGATCATCGGCGCGAGCGTGGTTGGCCCCGAAGCGAGCAGCCTCATCCACGAAATCGTGGCCGTGATGCATTTCCACGGCACAGCGGCGGATGTGTTGCGCATGCCGCATTACCACCCGACGCTGGCAGAGATCTGGACCTATCCCGCCGAGGAAATCGTGGGCCTGCTCTGACGAAAGCCCGATGCCAAGGGTATCGCAAACGCAGCAGCCGGAGGATGAGCGAAGCGATCACTTCCGGAATACACCTTGTGCGCAGGTCGCGTGAGCTCTCGAGACTCACTTAGGAAGGCGACCGGCAAATTAACTACCTCAAGTTTTTTCTTTACAAAGTGCCGGGCTGACTCATGATTTTTTGGAGATTGGATGCACGAAAAACCGTGGCTTCTAAGATTCGTCCCTGATTTCCGTTCAAATTCGGTTTTCATTTTTCCCGGCTGGTCAGGTTTTTCCTCCTTCTTTCCCCACTTTATATTTTCTCCCACCACCAGTCGTCTCGTTGGCCCCGCTGCAAAGAAAATTATTAACAATATGAAACTCCTTCACTTCATCTCTTCACTTTTTGTTATTACGCATCTCCACGCAATTGCTGCGGAGGAGCAGGTTCCCAAAGGCCTTTCAAAATCCGACTGGAGCAGCATCCGCGAGGCGTATGATGCGGGGCGTCATGCGTTTCAAAAAACGAATACCGGCTGGCAGGCGCAGAATCCCGGGCAGCAATGGTGCACGCAATTCGATGGTCGGGGTTTTGTCGCAGAGCCGAAGGCCGGTGGCTGGACATGGGGTTTGGAGTTGCAGAGCTATGGCTTTTTAGGATCTGAGAACCTCATCGGCGGCCAACCTACGATCCAGGCCTCCGGGCAGCGGCTCACTTACCAGTGGGACACGGTGGTGCAGGAATGGTTTGTGAATGATGGGCGCGGTTTGGAGCATGGCTTCACCGTGGCGACACGGCCAGAAGCGAAGGATGCGCCCTCAGCGTTTCCACAGTCTCATCACCTTCAGCTTGCCTTCACTCTGGCGACACGCGGTACGCTCAAGCCCAGCGTCAGCGCCGATGCACAAGGTGTGAATTTTCAAGACAGCAACGGCGCGACGGTGCTCACTTATGCGGGTCTGAAAGTGTGGGACGCTGATGGCAAGTTGCTGCCTTCTCATTTCACCTCCGCTGAAAACGGCGTGCGCCTGCTCGTGGATGAACACGCTGCGCGCTACCCGATCACGGTCGATCCCATCGCGCAGCAGGCTTATGTGAAAGCGTCGAACAGCGGGGTCGGGGATAATTTTGGTACGTCCGTGGCTATCTCCGGCAACACGGTGGTCGTTGGTGCGCCGTATGAAGACGGCAGCGGCATCGGAGTGGGTCCGGCGTCCAACAATTTGGCGTCCGATGCTGGCGCGGCCTACGTCTTTGTGCGCAGTGGGGGTAATTGGAGCCAGCAGACCGTTTTGAAGGCATCGAACACGGGAGCGAATGATAATTTTGGCCGTGCTGTGGCGGTGGAGGGTGATACTATCGTCGTCGGTGCACCGTATGAAGACGGCAGTGGAGATGAGGTGGATCCGGTGTCCGATGATCTGGAGTCTAATGCCGGAGCGGCTTACGTATTCTTTCGCAATGGTGTAACGTGGCTCCCGCAAGCTTATTTAAAGGCGTCGAACTCTGGGGCGTCTGACAATTTCGGTTATTCTGTGGCGGTGTCTGGCGACATCGTAGTCGTCGGTGCACTGTATGAAGACGGCGGCGGCGTTGGGGTGAATCCATCCTCGAACAATTCACTGACAGATGCAGGAGCGGCCTACGTCTATGTGCGCAGCGGGGCCGTCTGGAGTTTCAATGCCTACCTAAAGGCTGCCAACCCGAATATAGATGACTATTTTGCCGGTTCCGTGTCGGTGTCTGGCGATACGGTAGTGGTCGGGGCATCTGGTGAGGATGGCAGCGGACATGGGTTTAATCCGCCGTATGACGACCTTCTTGACGGATCTGGTGCAGCGTATGTCTTCGTGCGCAGTGGAGCGACTTGGAGCCAGCAGGCTTATCTAAAGGCGTCTAACTCTGAGGTGTCTGACCGTTTCGGCATCTCTCTAGCGGTGTCTGCCGACACTTTGGTCGTCGGGGCAAACGGAGAAAATGGCAGCGGCGTCGGAGTGAATCCACCTTTCAATAATGGCGCAGCCGATACAGGTGCAGCGTATGTCTTTGTGCGGAGCGGGGTTGCTTGGAGTCAGCAGGCTTATCTGAAGGCTTCGAACACGGGTGTTGGCGATTATTTCGGCCAGTCCGTGGCGGTGTCTGGAGACACATTGGTCGTCGGCGCATTTTTCGAGGACGGAAGCGGAGTTGGGGTGAATCCGGCATCCGATGAATTGGCATCCAGCGCTGGTGCAGCTTACGTTTTCGTGCGTAGTAATGCGACTTGGAGCCAGCAAGCATACCTGAAGGCTTCAAACACTGGAGCCAACGATAGCTTCGGTTTCTCGGTGGCGGTATCGGACGGCACGGTGATCGGCGGTTCAGTGAACGAAAACGGTAGCTCAAACGGCGTTAATTCAGGGTCCGATGAATTGGCACCCGAAGCAGGTGCAGCCTATATCTTTAACGGCCTCGGCCCCTTGTTCCCGGAGATCGCCGTCGAGCGCGGCGGAGTGAACATCGCCACCGGAGACAGCCAGCGGTTTGGCGCGGTGAATGTCGGAAGCAGCACCGATCTATCCTTTATTCTTAAGAACACAAGCGTCGTCAATCTGACGCTGACTGCCACCCCGAACAAGGTGACGGTGAGCGGGCCGGATGCAGCGATGTTCAGCATCGTCACGCAGCCCACCTCTCCCGTGGCACCGCACACTGGCACGAACTTCATTGCACGCTTTACCCCAACCAGCTCAGGCACGAAGACGGCCACGCTCACCATCCTCAATGATGATACCGATGAGGGCACCTTCACCATCACCCTCACCGGCACCGTGCTGCCGCAGGAAATCAATGTGGCGCAAGCCGCCGTGGACATCGCATCCGGCGGGAGCAGGGATTTCGGCAACGTCAGCGTCGGCAACATGGCCAGCCTCACCTTTGACATCGCCAATATAGGTGGGGCGAATCTGACCCTGACCAATACGCCCAAGGTCCTCGTGAGCGGCTCAGATGCAGCGATGTTCACTGTTACCAACCAACCCTCAGCAACAGTGATCCCTGGCGGCGGCACGAGCTTCATCGTGCGCTTCGCACCCACCAGCGGCGGCGCAAAGTCCGCGCTGCTGACCATTCCCAATAACGACAGCGATGAGAACCCCTACCTTATCGGCGTCACCGGCACCGCGCCGCCGCAGGAGATCACCGTCGAGCAGGCGGCGGTGGATATCCCCGATGGCGGCGGCAAGAGCTTCGGCGGCGTCATTGTCGGCAGCACGAGTGATCTGACCTTCACCATCCGCAACACTGGCGGTGTCAACCTCACGCTCAATGGGAGTCCACGGATCACCGTGAGCGGAGCTGATGTTTCCATGTTCACAGTGACGAACGCACCCGCCGCGGGGGTGTCCCCGGGCGGCAACACCAGTTTCACAGTCCACTTTGCACCGACCAGCGGCGGCGCGAAGTCGGCGGCGCTCAACATTCCAAATAATGACAGCGATGAAGGCCCGTTCGATATCAACCTCAGCGGCAACGGACTGACCTTCACAATGGATACGGACGGAGATGGCCTGAGCGACGCCTCGGAAGCACAACTCGGTTCACTTGGCTTTGATTGGCAGACCAATCAAACCGCGCTGGTCAATACTCTCTTCAGCAATGCCAGTCAGGCTGGTCTTTACACCACCTCGCAAGTGCAGGCTCTCAACGTGGATACGCCGTTGCTCACAAAAAACCCCAATGGCGATTTCAGCGTCACCATCGGCCTCGAGAAAAGCACCGATCTTAATATCTTCACCCCATTTCCCATGACCGTTCCGCAAACCACCCTCGACGCACAAGGCAGAATTATTTTCCAATTCACCGTGCCGGGTAATGCTGCGTTCTTCCGAGTGCAAGCGCAATAGCGTCAACAATAAGGGGCGGGTGGTATTTCTTGAGGAGCTAGCGGGTTGCCGTTGTTAGCAGAAACGCCCAAATAGAGAATCAAGAGGACGAGCAATTTCAGCAGCAGATTCTCCTCCGATATTTGCCGAGCCAGATGTGCTGCCTTGCGCCGTCACTCGTCCTGTAGGCTCAGCAGGGGATTAGTTTTTTAACGTTCTTGGGGCAAAGGCAAATCTTGCAATTTAGGGCAACCGACTGTCGAGGGGCGTCGGGGCGTGGTTCAGGGGTGTATTTTGCTTTTTTCTGGTTTCAGATTATTGGATGGGCTGATGCGTTCGCTTTTTTATCTTTTGCTCACCTCCTCGGCTTTGCTGGCCCAGTTGCCGACTACTCCGCCGTTGGTTCTCCCGCCGTCGGAACCTGCCCAGATGCAGCCCGCACAGGCTGAAGGGCAGGTGATGGCTGCCGAGCCGGTGAGTGAGCGGGAACTGATCACGCGCCTGCAAATTTACCTCGATCAACGTCATTTCGGCCCCGGCAAAATCGACGGACGCTGGGGGGAATTCACCGGCAAAGCGCTCAACCGTTACCAAAAGGCGATGGGCATGGTCGTGGACGGCAAATGGGAATCATTGCCCGATCTTTTGCAGATCAACCCGATTTATACAAACTACACGATGCGGCCCGAGGATTTCAAGAACGTGGGGCCGATTCCGCGAGCGCCAAAGGAGCAAGCGAAGCTGAAGCGGATGCCGTATACCGACATTGTCGAATTACTTGGCGAAAAATTCCACTCCGACCCGGAATTTTTGCGCAAACTGAACCGCAAACGCAACTTGGATAGTCTCCAGCCCGGCGATGTGATCTGGGCGCCGAATGTGGAGCCGTTTCTGATCGAAAGCATGAAAGAAATCGGCAGCCTGCCCGCCGTGCCCGAATTTGCCACCCGCACGATCCACGTGGATACGATTAACAAAATGCTCGAACTGCGCGACGGGGAAAAACTTCTCGCGGCTTTTCCCATCACTCCCGGCGCGGCGAATCACCCTGCGCCCAAGGGCGTTTGGCGGATCGTCGGGGTCGCTACTATGCCATGGTATCGCTGGAACAAAGGTGTCCTCAACAGCGGCGTGTCTGAGGGCGATTCCTACATGATTCCATCCGGCCCAAACTGCCCCGTTGGGGTCCTCTGGTGCGGTCTGAGTCGGCGCGGCGTCGGTATTCACGGCACGAACAGCCCGGATAACATCGGGCGCACGGGGAGCCATGGCTGCATTCGTCTGGCCAACTGGGACGCGGCGCGTTTCGCAGGTATGGTCACCAAAGGAATGACGGTCTATATCGATGCGGTGGACGCCGCTCCGACGGTGGCGAAACCCACAACTGCCCAGGCCAACTAGGCCAACTAGGCCAACACCCGCGAAAAGGTGGGGTGATCGACGGGATTCGAACCCGCAACAACCAGAATCACAATCTGGGACTCTAACCATTGAGCTACGACCACCGTTTTCGTCCTTGCGAACAGGGGACTAAATACCGCTCCTCTCGGGAAAGCGCAAATCGAAAATTCAGGCGGGTGAACCGAAAAGCTGGTTAAAATTGGCCCGAACCTGTGAAAGCAATTCTTCGAGCGTAATGCCCCGCAGTAGAGCGAGATATTCGTAAGCCATTGCGATGTTGGCCGGATGATTTGCGCCGCCCGAAAGCGGATAGGGGTTCAAGGCCTCAGGGGGAGCCATGCTCGGGGCATCGGTTTCCACCAACAGGCGGTCAAAGGGGAGTTCGCTAAAGACCGCGCGCTGACGCACCTTTTTCTCGTGCAGAAAATAGGGCGAAAATGAGAAATACGCGCCCAGTTCGGCACATTCTCGAGCCGTTTCCCGCGAACCGCCAAAGGCATGGAGAAGAAAACCGCAGCGGGGTAGGGGAGTCGCACGCAGCACGTCCAGCAGCGGGCCAAACGCTTTCAGACAATGAATCGTGATCGGCAGATTCCGCTCCGCAGCGAGACAGAGTTGCCAGCGGAAAACTTCGAGTTGGGTTTCTAGGTCCGGGTTGTCCATCCAGAGATCGAGTCCGGTTTCGCCGAGACTGGCCCGAGGTGTTTCCAGAAAGGTTAGCAAACGTGCCTGCCAATCTTGCGAACGCCCTGCTAGAAACCAAGGGTGCAAGCCAAACGCCGGACGAATCCAGGAATGTGCGATTGCTAGATCGCGGACCTGTGGCCAGTCCTTCTCCGTGGTGCCATTGACCACGCTGGCTTCGAGGTCCAAACCGACAAGCGTTCCGGCGAGTCGGGCTGACTGCAGATGGTTGTGTGCGTCAATCCACATGCGCCGCATTTTTTAGGACTAGCACAACCTGAGCTAGTCCGTTCAGCCGCGTGCCGCTGAGCATGCGATCGAGTTCCAGGGCTTCCAGCAAGTGAGGCGAAAAATTTCGCACCTCGTCCAAATCCGCGCCGTCGTAAAGCTCGACTAACAGTGCGACCAGTCCTTTGACCATTAACGAATCAGCAGCGAATTGGATGGTTAGCTTTCCGTCGCATCTTTCCGCCTTCAACCAAACCTGGGAGGCGCACCCGCGAACAAGCCATTCCTCGCTCCGGTTGTCCTCCGGAAGTTCGCGATGGGTAAGCCGGTGCCCAATGATGGCATTCAATCGCTCGTGCCGATCTTCGATAATCGAATACCGGTCCGCTAGTTCCTGCTCGCGCTCGTCGAGTTTCATTTGATCATGTTCAGCGCGCCGTTGAGGGCTTGTGGAACCGGATCATAAACAGCGTTCCTAACAAAAAGTGCGTTGTAGTTGTTCAATTGGAAATACGTCACCAGCAATAACATCACGGTCAGCCCGATATTTTTCAGACCCTTCAGCGAGTCTGCAATTGCGAGCAGAGGAATCGATGCGAGGAAGCAAAAGGGGACATCCCAAATCAGCGCGTAACGCAAATTCATCCCGTAGCGGAGATTGCCCATGATGAGATAGCTCAGGACCACGAAGGCTAGTAAAAAACGGGTGGCTCGGTTGCTCGCAGCGCTCTGGAACGCTCCACCGATCGCAAGCACAAGCACTACCGGAATGGTTAGCATTAGATCGGAAAGATAGCGAAACCACGGTCCGTCACCCGTGGCGATGGCATAGGGAAGATCGTAGGACATCCGGACGTTGAGCAGGTAGGCCGTAAAGAGCGGTTCAAATCCGCCAGCCGCGACGGCCAAGAGAATTGTGCCGACGGTTGGACCGATCAGTGTAGTTAGCAACAAGGGCTTGGTGATCTGCCCGATTTTCAACCAGCGGTTCATGGCAAGAATGCCAACTACTGCCGCATAGACGAAGGCCGCATTCTCTTTGGTTAGCACCATCAGGGCCAGAGAGCATCCGTAGCCAGTCAGCCATTTCCGGCTCGTCGGATTTTGCAGCGATTCCCACAAGGTCCAGACGACGAAGAGCGCGACGGTGGCGAAGAAGCCGTCGATTAGTGCTCGGTGCGAGATGTAGAGTTGCAACGGCGCACAGGCGAGAAGCACGGCCACGGTTAGGCCGAACCGCCGTCCACCCGCCCGCCAAGCGAAGAGGGTTCCCGCGATGAGTAGAACGATGCTGGAAACGTTGGACACCGATCGGACCGCCTCGATCGCCTCCACCCCGGTTGCCCGCTGCCAGGCCGAAGCGCTGAGCAGAAAAAAAACGCGGGTGGGCGGGAGAAATGCGATCGGTGCTTTTTTCTGTTCGACGAGATATCGCTCTACTAAGCCCGGGTAGTGCGTCCACCCGCGGGTGCCGATGTCTTGAACGTATTCACGGTAAAGTTTCTCGTCGAAGCCGGTGCCCTTGAGTTTTTCATACGAATGAACGCGAAGAAAAATTCCCGAAGCGAGAATTAGCAATAGGACGGCAAAAGCGAGTGGGGAGGTTTTGGTCGAGGTGGTCATGGATTGGAATTCGGCTTATCAAGCTGCTCACGAAGTTCGTGGAGGCTGGGATCGTCTGGATGAAACTGCCCTGCATCGTCAAGCACTTGTCTCGCGGCAGGACGGTCGTGGAGTTTCCCGAGAATGTCTGCCAGTTGGAAAGCCGCTCGCAGCTCGCGTGGATCAACCTCCAGTGTTTGACGAAAGCAGTCGCGCGCTTCGAGAAGATTATTTTCGGCGAGCGCAGCAAAACCTAGATTGTTCTGCGCAGAAGTGTTTTTTGGATTGATGCGTAGGCAGCGTCGAAGAAACGCTCGAGCCCAGGCTGGTTTGGGGTCCATCAGATACAGATTGCCGAGGGCGAGATTGGTGTTTTCATTTTCCGGAGCGTAACACCAGGCAAGTTCGAGTTCTCGCGCTGCTTTCGTGGAATCTTTCATCGTTAGATAACGAATGCCGCTGTTGTAAGAGTCCAGCGCCGAGGCACCCCGATTTGGGACTGGCCCGCTGACTAGCCACGCCGAAGTCGCAACGGTCGCAAGTAGCGCCGCAACGGGTTTCCAGTTCCAGTTAGAAATTTCGTCCCAAAGTTCGGATAGGAAACCAGCTCCCAAAATCAAGAGCCCAGGCACGGCAGCCATCCGATAGCGCTCGGTGATGAATACGGTCAACAGCGAAGCCAAATGTAATAAGATCGCCGCCACCACCCAACGCGCCGGACTTGGCCCTCGCACCATTGCCACCGCCATGCCCGCGAGCCCTAACGCGGCGACGAGCCCGAAACGAATCCCAGATGTTGTTAGGCCCTCTGCGGCAAAGGCGTTGATCACACTCAGATCGTCGTATTGGTAGGCGTTCCAGAAATTCACCAATTTTTGCCGAAGCAACCGGATCCACGCGCCGGGATGCTCCTTTATATAGAGACGCGCCTGACTGGCCCAGTATTCGGAGACCTCCGAGCGGGGGATTTTCTCCCCGGGTTTGGCTCCGAGGGCCCGCTCCGCGACTGCGATCGAATCGGCGAGCATTTGTTCCTGATTCGACCGCAATCCCGGCGGCACAACTAGGTAGCCATTCGACGCCGCGTTGTTGCCAATAAAAAAATTCAATCCGCCATGGGCCGAGAGCGCCACGGGATCGTGCGCCACCAACCGATTATGCAACATGGCCGGGCTGCACCCAAGCAAGATCCCGGCAATCAACAGCATGAGCGACCCAATCCGGTTCCGACTTTTAAGAAAAATCGCCGTCACCACCAAGGGCACGACAAAAAAGATTGTCGCCACCGCTAGAGCCATCACGCCGATGGCCGCACCGATGCCTCCCGCCTGCCAAGGGGACCGTGGAGGGTCCACCGGCTTCACACACCACCAGACGATCGTCCAAAACACCAAGGTCAGAAGGCATGTCGGCATCAAAATCACCGAAAAAGCCTGTGCCGGAAGGTAAAAGGCATACCCAAGCGCAGCTAAAACCCCGATTCCAACGGAAAAATTCGGGTTTCGAGGGCGGAAAAATATCAAATTTGCAAGACTGCATATCAAAACTGCGACTATTCCCTCCGCAAACGCTTGGATCACCCCGACAAGAAAAGGCGAAATGCCACAAAGTTTATAAAATCCTGCCAGTAGAAAGGCGTAACCAGGCAAACCGTAGAACGCAAACCCGTCGCTCCATTCCCCCGCGAGAATGCGTTTCGCCCATTCGCCGTAAAAACGCATATCTCCCTGGTTTTCAATGGGATAAGTCCCGTCGTAGAGCCGTGTGAGCACGAGCAGACGCACGGCGACAGTTAGAAGGAAAACGGCAAGGCACAATCTCCTCCAAGTGATTTGCAGAGGGGAAAGCGCCATTAAGCCCCGGAGAATGGGGTTTCGAGCCTCATTAAGTCAACGCGGAAGCTTTTTAGCATTTTCCAAAAACGTGGCACAACGGCTGCTTAATCTAATTCTGTGTCGGAATAACCCGGCAAAAACAAAAACAAAAACAAACTAATAAATAGAAACAAATAATATGTTGAACAAACTGAACAAAAACCGTGGGGGTTTTACCCTCGTTGAAATCATGATCGTTGTGGCGATTATCGCGTTGCTGGCCTCCGTTGCGGTGCCTAGCTTCCTCCGTGCTCGCAAACGTTCACAAGCTACCGCAGTGAAAAACGACCTCCGTCTCATCGACGCGGCTGTTGATCAATATGCGATCGAAAACAACAAGGCCAAGGGCTTTGCTGTTACTCCTGCTGACCTCGGCGCTTATCTGAAAGCTGGCACCCGCCTCCAAGTGGCTGCCGCTGCTGGTTCGCTCTCCGATCAACTCGGCAACACTATCACCACTCCTACGGTTGATAGCCTTCCGAAGATCCCCACGACCACCAACACGGCTCTGTCTGATGTTGCGGACGCCAACTTCTGGGCTCCCTACTCCGTCAACTAAGCTCTGCTAAACTCTTAAAAAACCCTCCGGCTTTTCGAAGCCGGGGGGTTTTTTATTTTCCGGTGATCATTTTTCGATGGTGCGGGCCTTAGCCCGGTCCATTCGGAGAGTTTCCCAAAACCTTTCATTGCCAATCCTTGCGCGGGTTCCCTAAATTCAGATAACCTGATTTCCCGAGTGATTTCCTTTCCGTCGAAAAACAAAACAGGAATCCTCACACTGGTAGCCGCCATCGGGTTTATCGGTTTGACGTTTCTGCTCTATAGCGGTTGCTTGACTGGCGGATTTGTCTGGGACGATCATTTTCTGGTGCGGGAGAATCTCCTGATCCGCTCGCCGCGGCTGATCATTGAGTCGTTTCGTCACTATCTGGGCTACGATCCGGCTTCCAATTTTTACCGGCCGGTTCAGACCGTCACCTACACTCTCGATTACTGGCGGGGAGGTTTGTCGCCTGCGATTTATCGTCAGACAAACGTAATCATTCATGGGTTGAATGGGGCTTTGCTATTTTTGTTTTTGATTCTGCGCCTGCGAGCCAACGGAACTCCGGCAAATTGGAAAACCTTCTCAGCGTGCATTTTTCTAACGCTTTTCTGGCTGGTGCATCCGATTTATTCGGCCACCGTTGCCTACATCGCAGGCCGGGCGGATAGTCTTGCGCTGTTTTTTTTGTTGATCGCGTGGTGTCTTTGGGAGGCTGCGCGGAAAAATCCCCCGCGTAGACCGGTCGCCTTCATGGTTGGGGTGTCACTGGCCATTTTTCTCGCTCTCTGCTCGAAGGAGGCGGCGCTCGCCGCTGCTGGTGTTTTTCTAGTCAACGTCCTCTTTCTGGAAACCGAAATCACGCAGCGAACAAAAATTGTTATCGTGACAGGTTGCGTGACAGCGTTCGCCTCCTATCTCATCCTTCGGCTGACCATTCCTAGCACTGCCGAGCCGAACAGTTTCCACACCGATTGGATCGACCGTCCGAGGCTGGTTTTGAGAGCTCTCGGCGATTACCTAAGATTGCTCCTCTGGCCGGACAATCTTCGCATGGAGCGCCAAGTCACGCTCCTTCCGAACTTGTATTCGGATCCCGCGAAATTCGATCCGGTTTATCCGTATCTCGCGTGGATCGGTTTACTATTTGTGGCGCTGCTAACCATCAGTGCCATTCCGCTCGGGAAGCAATTCCGTCTCAGACGAATGGGAGTGATCTGGTTTGGGATCATTCTCCTGCCAGTCTCGAACGTTTTTTCCCTGAACGCCACCGTCGCCGAGCACTGGCTCTACCTTCCGGCTGTCGGGCTAATTCTCATCCTGCTTGGCTGGTGGCTAGACGCCCCAGTCAGAGTGCAAAATTTAGCCGTGGGGTTGCTCGCCATCTGGTGCACCGGGCTTTCATTAAGAACATTCGCCAGGGCAGGTGATTGGAGCTCGCCGACGCGATTTTTTGAGACGACAATCCAAGACGGTGGTGATACGGCTCGCATTCGAGTGAATCTCGCGAACGAATACCGACTCACGGGTCGCCTCAGGGAAGGGGAGGGCTTGCTCCGATATGTTGTGGAAGAAAGCCCGGACTACCCGCAGGCCCGGCACACCCTTGCGGCTAACCTGCGCGCTCAGGGCCGCCAAGCCGAGGCGGAACAGCTCATCGGCACGGGAGAGAATCCGTTTGGAGAGACTTATTCAGGCCGTCTTTACACGGTGCATCGCCTCATTCAACAGCAGGAAACGGCGTCCGCCGGTCGGCTGCTGGGAGATTTTCTTCGGAAATATCCGGATTCGTGGAAAGCCACCCGCGAGGCGCTTTTGCTTTTTGACATCATCGAGCAGCCAGAGAAAAAGCTACCACTCCTAACATCTTTCACCGCAAGAAACCCATGGAATGCCGATGGATGGCGGGAACTGGCTCGGGAATATTACCGAACGGGACTACCGCAGAAGGCGCTCGAAGCGCTGAATAAAGTGACCGCGCTGGATGTTAGAAGTGCCTCGGCATCCGAGTTGCTCCGGACATTTTCAGCCCCCTCGAGCGGAGGAAAGCCGTGAAGCCTGCCGCACACACGCCACGCTGGCAGTTGTTAGGCGTTTTGCTAGCACTGCTAACGTTGGCGTTTTTCATCTATCGATCGGTGATAAACGCCACCTTTCTCTGGGACGACGAATTTCTCGTAATTCGCAATCCGCTGATTCGTTCTCCGATTTTGGCCGGGGAAGTGTTCCATCATTTTCTTTTCACGGATGCCCGAGGTGAATTCTACCGCCCCGTCCAGAATCTCTCTTACATCTTCGATTATTGGCGAGCCGGTCTGGACGCCCCTGCTTTTCACCAGACCAACCTGCTCCTCCATTCGCTCAACGCATTTCTGGTTTTCGCGATCTGTCGGCGCCTGATCCGAAATCTGAGCTTGTCCTCCGAGAACCGCGCCACCTGGTTAGCTCTTTCGGTGGCCGTTTTTTGGTTGATTCATCCGGTCCATAGCGCGATTACCGCGTATGTTTCCGGCCGGGCCGATAGCTTGGCGCTTCTGGGTTTGCTGGTGGGTTGGCTCTCCTGGGAAGAGTCGCTCGACCGCCCGTCACGAATGGGACGGACCGGACTGCAATTGATCGCAGCGTTGGCAGTATCGGCCGGATGTTTCTCGAAGGAGATTGCGTTGGCCGGCCTTGGATTGTTCCTGCTTTATGTTGTTATTTTTCGTTCCGATCTGCGAACCGTCACAAGGTTCCGCACGGCTCTTGCCGTCGGCTGCCTCTTTGGCGTTTATCTAATTTTTCGGCACTTTCCCGATCCAAATGTGGCTCCCGCTTCAGCACCGGCGATGGCGCTGTCGGAAAGATTGATTTTGTGTTTCCGCGCCATGGGTGATTACGCCCGTTTGATGGTTTATCCGGGGAAGCTTTTCATGGAGCGCCAGGTCAATATGCCTACGGGACTCTTCACGGATCCGGTAAAAAGTGATCCACTTTTCACGTGGTTAGGTGTAATCGGCGGACTGGCCGTCGCCACGCTTACGGCGTCGCTTTTTTGGCGGGGTGACGGCAGACGTTTACGTCTCTTGGGCTTCTTCTGGTTTGCGGTGATGATCCTTCCGGTTTCTAATCTGTTCACCCTCAATGCTACGGTCGCCGAGCATTGGCTCTACATTCCTTCCATTGGACTTTGCCTATGGGCTGCCGGGTGCTGGATTCAAGCATCACGCTACGTTCAGCGCGTTTCGCTTTTTGCGTTTCCACTTCTGCTGGTTTTGCTGGGATTACGGGCGCAAAACCGGGCCGCCGAATGGCGCGATCCTGTCACCTTCTATCTCGCTACGATCCGCGCGGGCGGTGATAGTATCCGTGTCCGGCTCAACCTCGCGGCCGAATTTCAAAAGCAGGGCCGACTGATCGAGGGGGAAAGGATCTATCGCTCGATTCTTGCCGTCTCCCCGGATCTTGCCTTGGCCAAAGTTTCCCTCGCTCGCAATCTGATTCTGCAAAAGCGGAACGGAGAAGCTTCCTCCTTTCTCGACTCGAATTCCTCTGGAATTACCGGAGGCACCGCGGAAAAAGTCGCAACGCTGGAAATGCTAACCCAGGCAAAAGATTTCGATCATGCCGAGCGAATGGCGCGCCAAAGTTACGAGGCGCGTCCGAACTCGTGGCCTCTAGCCAAGGCGCTCGCAGGAGCTTATCTAGCTCAGAAGAAAACGGACGCGGCGATGGCAGTGGTTCGTGGATTCGCCGGCCGGAACTGGTGGCATGCTGAGTCCCATATCTATCTCGGTGATCTGGCCGTCTCACAGGGTTTTTCGCAGGTTGCGTTAGAAGCATATCTTGCGGCTGGCGCGCTTGATATTCGGGATGCCGATTCGTTGAGCCAAGCGGCGGTTTTACTCTCCCAGACAGGGCATAAATCCGAGGCGCTTCGGATCCAAGAAAAAGCCGTGGCCAGGGATTCGTCCGAGCGCCAGTTAGCCATCCTTCGCGCAATCGAAGGTGCGGATTCAGCGAAAACGGACAACTAGAAAAACCTTCGCATGCTTACATCCGCCAAAGACTGGTTCGTGCGATGCTCCCCCGCTGCCCGTGGTCGAATTGCCGCAGGACTGATCATCTTTCTAGCGCTGCTGTCGTATGGCAATACCTTGCGCGTTCCGTTTATTTTCGATGACATTCCTACGATACAGGAAAACCCGACCATCCTGCACCTTTGGCCGATCGGAAGCGCGCTTTTTCCGCCGGTCAATAGCGGCCTGACCACGGCCGGAAGACCTTTGGTAAATCTCTCGCTTGCGTTCAATTACGCCGTCGGCGGATACGACGTTCTTGGATATCACATCTTCAATCTCTCTGCGCACATCGTTTCGGCGCTGCTTCTGTTCGGTATCTCTCGCCGCTTGCTAGCGCGTTTTCATCCGGAGGCGGCAGCTTTTCTTCTTGCGGTGGTCATTGCGCTTCTCTGGGTCGTGCATCCGCTCAACACGGCCGCGGTCACTTATATTGTCCAGCGGGCAGAGGTCTTAATGGGCCTGTTCTATTTGCTAACTATTTACGCTTTCCTGCGCAGCACCGACGAAAGTTCTTCGCGCACCTGGTTGGCCGCATCATGTCTTGGTTGCTATCTATCAATGGGCTGCAAAGAAGTGGGCGCGACGATTCCTCTCGTCGTTTTGCTCGTTGACCGGACCTTTCTGGCTGGGACTTTCGCAGAGGCGTGGAAGGCGCGATGGAAGTTTTATCTAGTTCTCTCCTCGGCGTGGATTTTTCAAGCCCTGCTAGTTTTGAGCACCGGCAACCGCGGTGGGACCGCTGGACTTAGCACAAAATTCTCGACTTGGAATTACCTGCAAACACAGGCATGGGCTGTCGCCAACTATTTAAAGCTCTCCCTCTGGCCCGATCCGTTGATCTTCGACTACGGTGCCGAGTCTATTACGGGTATGGCGAGAGTTGCCTTTCCCGGAACGATCATTCTAGCGCTCCTGCTTCTCACTGCGTGGGCTCTGTGGAAACGACCGCTCGCAGGCTTCTTTGGTGCGGTCTTTTTTATTGTGCTCGCTCCCACGTCCAGCATCATTCCGGTTGTCACGCAAACCGTCGCCGAGCACCGCATGTATCTTTCACTGATTCCGATTCTCAGTTTGCTGGTTGTTAGTGTTTATCGTTGGATGAAAAAACCCGCGCCGCTGGTGTATGTGGGACTGACCGTGGCCTTGTCCATCACGACTCATTTGAGAAATAAGGATTACCGCACCCATCTCTCAATCTGGCGCGACACTGCGGAGAAGCGCCCGGAGAATCCACGCGCGTGGAAGTGTCTCGGCGTCTTGATCGCGCAAATGGGAAACTACCCACTCGCAGTAAAGATGTATCAGCGATCGAAAGCACTCGAGCCTCGAGACCCAGGTCTTTACTTCAACACTGCCAACGCGCTGGGTCGGATGGGGAAAGTTCCTGAAGCGATTGCTGAGTATGAAACCGCAATCCAAATGCAACCTGGTTTTTCTAGTGCCCGCAACAATCTTGCCAATATCCTTTTGCAAAACGGTCAGCCGAAACGTGCGGTTGAGGAGGCGACCCGGGCCCTAAAAATTGATCCACTGTCGGTCGAAGCGCACTATAATTTGGGTCGAGGGTTTCAACTTCTCGGCAAATTTCCGGAGGCGCGCTCACACCTCGAAGAAAGCCTGCGTCTGCGACCAGGTTTTGCTCCTTCCGTCGAGGCGCTCGCGGCATTAAATTCTCCCGTTCGGAAACAATGAACGCCTCATCTCATACCCGCTCGCTCCGATGGCCGCTCGCGCTTGCGGTGGTCATCACCGCATTGATCTGGACGTTTCAATCGTGGTGGCGCTGGTCTCATTTTCAATACACCACTTTCGATCTAGCGTTTTATGTTCAGGCGCTCGACGGTTTTTCCCACGGACGCAACTGGAGCAGTCTGCTTGGGGTTCAGCCCTTCGGTAATCATGCCGATTTTATCATTCTCTTACTCTGGCCGATTTACGCTGTCTTTCATCATCCGATCACGCTCGTCGCAGTGCAAAGTCTCGCCCTCGCGGCGTGTCTTCCGCTCGGATGGTGCATCTGCCTCGAGGCGGGTTGGAACGCCCGCCGCTCGCTCGCCCTAGCTGCGATTTTGTTAGTCAATCCGGTAATCACTTTTGTAGCGATTCATGAGTTTCATCCCGAGGCGTTTGCCGCTCCGCTCTGGCTGGCAGTCTATCTTTCTTGGCAGCGCAAAGATCAGCGTCTTTTCTGGATCACACTCGTCCTCTTCCTTAGCTGCAAAGAAAATCTCGGTCTCGTCGCAGGCACGTGGTTTCTGGTTCGTTTCCTAACTTCTCCGCGCGATGTGGCCGATTGGAAGTGGAGCCTCTGGCCGGGATTGTTCACGGGTATTTGGATGGCGGTCTATCTTTTCTGGCTTGGACCAAAATGGAACGCGGGCAATGTCGATTTTGGCGCGCTTTACTCTCACCTGCGGGAAAAAGGCTTGATGGCCGGTGCTCTCGGAAACCTCAGCCAGTCTCTGCGGGGAAACCTGATCTGGGCTCTACTTCTCCCGATGCTGCTTCTTCCCCTGCGACGGCCGCTGGCCGTGCTTCCGGCGTTGCCGATTTTGTTGCAGCATCTGCTCTCGTGGCGATCCTCGGAGTGGGGGATTTACTTTCATTACGCCGCACCGCTCCTCCCCGTCTTCTGGATCGCCGCCGTCGAGGCTTTGGATTTTACTCGTGAGACCGGCGCGCCCTGGTTTCGCTCTTGGCCTTGTTGGTTGCTAGTGGCCAATGGCACGTGCTTTTTTGCAGTCGGGACCCCGTCCATTTTCTTCGCGGCGTTCTCCGCCCGTGATCCTATCCTTGATCAGAAACGCGCTATCGTTGAGTCCGTTCCCGCTAACGCTAGTATTCTTGCTCCGTTGCCATTTCTGTCGCAGCTCGCGCAGCGAAGCGACGTTTACTCCCTGCATCTCGTGATGAAAGGATTGAAAACTCTCAGTCGCCAAGTTTACACACCAGCATCCCCGACGGACCTCGTTATCCTCGATTACTCCGACCCGATCACCTTCGATTCTGTCTCCGGTTACTATCATCCCGCGATGCGCCTTCGCACTGGCACGATCGTCCCGTCCAGTGACGTGTTGATTCATCAATTCCTAGCCCGAGCCGAATGGGAGATCGAATCCGTCGGCCCACTCACGGTTTGGACGAAAACTAATGTCGCTCCATCGCGCCCGGCGCCACCGCCTCAGCCTCTCCAACGCGGTCTAATCGATCCGGCCACCGATCTCGTATCTGTTTCCGCGATCAATAACAACGGCCAGATCCAGGTCATTACCACGTGGAGTTTCCGTTCGCCGCGGAACAAAATCCCTTGGATGACCGTCGCTGCGATGCAACCGGACACCGGCGAAAAACGCCTTTTCGTGCGTGGCTTGGCCTGTCCGGAGGGACGCCCCGACGGCACCACTTGGACCGATACTTGGAACCTGCCCGCCGATTTCGATATCACTCCCGGCGAGTGGAACTTGCTTGCCCTATTCACTGACAACGCCTCTCATGCTTACGCCCGGAAAGCAGCGGAACCGCAGGTTCAAGTTATCGTCAAAATACCGTGGAAATAATTTCGCCGAAGGAGGCTTAGCTCCTTCCGAAGGGATATAACGGGATCCGTTACTAATGCAGGCGAGCTAGTAACGGCCGCCATCACTGAAAAAATTAACCACGAAGTTTGTGGCTAAACAAATAATACCGTTTGCACGTCGCATTGAGTAAAATTCCCTCGGCTCCATCGGAGCCATATCTTTATAGAAAACAAAAGGAGAGGGATGAAGCGCCGTAGGTGCGACCTCTGGTTTTCGGAGGCTTACCGTTAGATGTCGGTCCTACGGACCTCTGGTTCTTACCCGCTGAGTTTCTATAAATAGGTCAACCCTCTAGGTTTTAAGGAGCCAAACATAATACCATTTGCAGTGGGCAAATGGTATAAGCTACCACTTCCGGGCGAGCACGCCGTCGTTTTCGGTGTCTTTACGGAAAGCGGCGTCGAGTTTCGCGACGCTGGAGAAATCGCCAAAGTAACTTGCACTAAGCGCGTTGTCGTTCGTCGAACCGGTTGTTAGCAGGGTGAAAAATTTCAGAAATTTGGTGTCGTCTTTCCCAGTAAGGAAGCGAACGAGGGCGTCCGACTGCTCGTAAAATGTCTGCACGTCGGCGTTTTCTGTGGGGTAGCTTTGCAGGTTCAGGAGTCGCTCGAGGGGAATATATCGATCCTTGGGAACGATCGCCCCGCCCGGTTTGCTGGCGTAGCCCCGCGCCCGGAAAAATGCGGCATAGGCCTTGCGGGAAACGTTCTCGGCGTAGCCCTCGTTAAGCCAGAGGGGAAGCGAACCGGGGAAGAAGCGGTTGACGACGAGGTGGGCGATCTCATGCCCGAGAGTGCGGCCTTTCCAACGTGATTTTCCGTCGCGCAGGACGAAGAGTTCGTTTCCAGAATGCAGGCCGCCGGTCCACGGGTCGAGGCCGCCGAGTTTCTGGAAGGCGGCCCATTCCTCGGGATTCTCGAAGATGAAAATGTGGGCTTTGCGTTGCCAGGAGGCACCGTCCTTTTTTAAGTCGGCTGCGATCACACGGTAATAAAACTCAGCTTCGACTGACGCCTCGGTCGCAGCCACGGCGCTGCGGAAGTGGAAGATAAAATTTTTCGTCTCGGCGTGTTGCCACGCAACTGGATTGACCTCGAGGGCGTGCTGGCCAAGGCGCGAGACGTATTTTTCGCTGAGTTGATCCCACGACTTGGTCGGGAGGCCGTCGATCCCACGTTTTTCGGCGCTGCCGGCCTTGGGTAGTTGCGCCCCGGCGGCGAGCGGGAAGAGGAGCAGGCCAATTAGCAGGAGGGATCTAAGGACGCGAGGCATGTCCCTTTTACAGAGCAGTCACCGCGCCAGATCGGGGCTTGGCTGCCCGGTTGCGATGGTTTATCGAAGATAAGAGCATCCCCGAACCCCCGGTGGGCGATTTGTTTTAACATTCATGGACCAAAAGAAAGTCATTATCATCGGGGGCGGGTTTGCCGGCCTCGCCGCTGCCAAGGGGCTCGCCAATCGGAATCTCGACGTGTCGCTTATCGATCGGGCGAATCATCATCTTTTCCAGCCGTTGCTATACCAAGTGGCAACAGCGGGTCTTTCCCCAGCGAACATCGCGCAGCCGCTTCGGTATATTCTTCGCAACGCAGGAAACATCCGCGTGCTCTGGTCCGAGGTGACAGGGATCAATGTAGCGGAGCGAAGCGTGACCACGAAAGAAGACATGTTTGCCTATGATTATTTGGTCGTTGCGACGGGTGCGCGGCATTCCTATTTTGGAAATCCGGAATGGGAGCAATATGCGCCGGGTTTGAAAACGCTAGAGGATGCGGTCGAGATTCGCCGCCGAATCTTTACTGCGTTTGAGGTGGCTGAAAAAGCGAAGTCGCTGGAAGAACAAAAGGCTGCGCTGACTTTTATCGTGATTGGTGGGGGTCCGACCGGGGTGGAAATGGCTGGGGCGATCGGCGAACTGTCGCGCCAAGCATTGAAGCGGGATTTCCGGAATATTGATCCCACGCTCAGCCGGGTGATTATGGTGGACGCCGCGCCACGTGTGCTGCCGACGTTTGACGAGGATCTTTCCGATGCCGCCTATGACGATTTATCTGAGCTTGGAGTTGATGTTCGGGTGAACCAAAAGGTCACTCATATCGACGCCACGGGCGTGACGGTGGGAGGCGAGCACCTCAACGCGAACACCGTCGTCTGGGCCGCCGGGAATGCGGCGTCACCGCTTGCGAAAATGCTTGGAACCGAAACCGACCGGGCCGGGCGCGTGATTCTAGCGCCGGATTTGTCCATCCCGGGTCATCCCGAGGTCTTCGCTCTGGGAGACATGACGAATTATTCGCACCAAAACGGAGCGCCGCTGCCTGGGGTGTCACCGGTGGCGATGCAAATGGGCCAACTGGCGGCAAAAAATATCCTCGCCTTGGAACGCGGACGCTCCACGGCGAAATTCCATTATTGGGACAAGGGAAGCATGGCCACCATAGGGAGAAACCGCGCGGTGGCTGACTTGCATTTCGTTAAATTCACTGGCTTTCTGGCGTGGTTGGCTTGGCTTTTTGTTCATTTGGCGTTCCTCGTCGATCTCAGTAATCAATTCCTTGTTTTCGCGCAGTGGATTTACTCCTACGCGACCTTCGGCAAAGCCGCCCGGCTGATCACGAACAATTTCAAACCAGCCGTGCCTCCGAAGATCGCGTGATATTGCGTGATCCGATATTTCTGCATCCGTTGCCACACTGAAAACCGAACTCTTCTAGCTTCTAGACCGATGAAAAATACTCTGCCCCTATTGTTTACCGCGATTGCCACACTGCCGACCTTTCTGCCGCTCAATGCTGGCACCGTCCAAGTGCCTGCTCCGGTGGTAGTCGAATCCGAAAAATCCACGGCGCGATTCATCGATCCGGCGCTGCTGGGTTTTGGGGCACCGGGATTTTCGATCGCCACGACTGGTTCTGGGACGATGGATTACGACGAATCGTCGCGGAAAAGCGGGTCGCTCGACCTCTTTGACGTAAGGGTGCGGGCTCCGCTCAATGGCATAAAGCTAGGCGAAAGCGCGTTTGGCGGTGTGAGCTTAAATTACCAATACACCTACTTCGATGCGACTCGTTTGCTGGGTTTGAAGCAACAAACGCTACACTCGGCTGACCTGCAGTTCTTTTTGGCCCGCTTTCCGACAACAAATCAAGGCTGGATGGGCATTTTGCTAGTTAATCCGGGAATTTCCTCGGATTTTCGGAATTTGTCCGGAGATTCTTTTAGCCTTACCGCGGTCGCCGTGGTCGGTTACCAATTTTCCGATCGTTTGACCCTCGCGGTCTCCGGGGCGTATAACCATTCGATTGGAGAGGATGTGGTCGTTCCCGGAGTCGGTGTGATCTGGCGTCCGACCGACACGATTACGCTGCAACTTTTACCTCCGCTCGTTTCCATCGGCTGGACCCCGCTGCCAGAATGGACTTTCAGCGTGACGACTTATCCGGGAGGCGGAGCATGGAACGTGGATCGGCAGGGAACCGCAAAAAATGTCGATGCCATCAACCTCGAACTTTGGCGGGCGGGCCTCGGTGTCGAGCGTCGGTTTGGCGATCATTGGCGGGTGACAGCGGTGGCCGGGGCGAATTTGGGCGGTAAAATCGAATTGCGCGATAGTAGCCAGAGAGTGTTAGCGGACCGCGATTTGAAGCCTTCGGCGTTCGGATTGCTCGGACTGGCGTGGGATTTTTAAGCTTTGTTGATTCCTTAAGTGAGGCAAAATTCGCAAAAATGCGCGACAAGAATGCGAATTTGAATAGTTCTATTGGTCTTCCGGCTGGTTTGACGAGGGGGCAAGGGGTTTATGGCACGGGGAAGGCTTTACAAATAGCATGAAGACATTGCTCCTTTTTCTATCTCTTACCACCTTCTGCGGAACTTTGATCGCGGGTGGACCGCAAATCTCGCCAGAAATGGTCCGGGCTTCTCTCATCGCGCGGCAGGCCACGCAACCGCAGGCGACTGGTTATTGTTGGCGCTACGTAAAGAAAGCGCTGCTTAAAGCAGGGGCAGTCCATTCGTATCCAAAAACGAATCTTGCGTGCGAAGCGGGCCGAGAACTCGTTGAGAATTACGGATTTACCAAACTCCGGGTCAACTCCCCGTGGAATGCTCCGGTCGGAGCGGTGCTGGTCTATGCCGCGAACCGCCGTTCTCGGGCTGGGCACGTGGAGATTCGTGGCAGCAACGATTTCGTTTCGGACTATCGCTGCCGCCGTCCGGCCGGTTACAAATTCATCGGTGCCTACGCGCTGCTGGATTCCTGAAACGGTCCGGTGGAATAGGCGTGGAAAATCTGGCCGCTTGAGGCTAAGGAAGCATTCGTTCCTTTCCTCCATGCCTTCCCGTTTTTCGCGTCTCTTTCTTTTTGTTACGTTTTTCGCACTCGGAAACCTCCGGGCAGCCGCTTGGAAAACACTGACCGATTGCCGCTTGGCCGCGAACGAATACGGCGATGGAGACAGTTTCCACATCCGTTCCGGGTCCCGCGACTACATCATCCGCCTTTATTTTGTGGATTGCGCGGAGACGGAAGCGACCTTCCCCGAGCGAGTGGCCGAGCAGGCTGCGTATTGGAAAATCGACGTTGCAAAAGCGCTCCAACTCGGGCGCGAAGCGGAGCGTTTTACCAAGGAAAAACTCTCCACGCCGTTCACTGTGGTCACCCAGCTGGAGGACGCCCGCGGGGCGAGTAACCAGCGGCGGTATTTCGGATTCGTCCTGCCAAATGGCGGTCGGGAAAACCTTGCCGAACTGCTTGTGGCAAACGGCCTGGCCCGGATCTACGGCGCTCCCGGAAAACCGCCCGATGGTCGCGATCAGGAGGCTTTCAAGCAGCAGTTACACCGACTGGAAAACGACGCCAAGGCCAAACGACTCGGAGGCTGGGGCGGTGTTAAGCCGTCGGCAGATTCGAATGATGACTTTTTTAACCGTGCTCGGTCGGTCGCGCCTCCGGCGGCTACACCCATGCCAGCCCGGCTACCGCAAAGTTCCGTCCAAGGCCGGCCAAAGGCAAAGCTTCGACTCGCGCCGGATGGATCGAGTTTGACCAATCTGAACACCGCGACCGAGAAGGAACTGGAGGCTTTGCCGAAGATTGGAAAAGTGCTCGCCGCCCGAATCATCGAAGGTCGTCCTTATCGAGCGATCGAGGATCTCGCAAGAGTCCAAGGCATAAGTCCGAAACTGATCGAGACAATCAGCCCGTATCTCGAAGTGGGCGGTTCCTAGCGGTCGCAGCGGAGGTTGTTTTCAGCCCTCGCCGATCAACGCGCAGACTCCGTGCTTGGTGGCGGAGCGGATGAAGTCGAAAAACTCCGTCGCCTCGGGTCCCCAAATTTGTTCGTGGGCAGCGGCGAGAGCTTGCGAGACGTTCAGGCCACTACGGTAGATGAGCGCAAAGGCGGCTTTGATTTCGGTGCGAACAGCCGGGGAGAACCCAGCGCGTTTCAGGCCGACGTTGTTCAGGCCGACGACGGTGTTAACCTCAGCCGCCATCGTGAATGGCGGCACGTCTTTGCTAAAGCCGGATAAACCTTGTGCAATGACGAGTCGACCAATGCGCGTATGCTGATGAACCACGCTACCGCCACCGAAAAAGACGCGGTCGCCCACGGTGGCGTGGCCGGCCAGCAAAACATTGTTAGCTACGATAACGTGGTTGCCGATGCTAACATCGTGGGCCAGATGCGATCCAGCCATCAGAAAACAATCGTTGCCGATGTTAGTAACGCTACTTTCTTTGGAGCCGCGATGGATGGTGACGTTTTCGCGAATTGTATTCCGGTCGCCGATGCAGACAAAACTGTTAGTCGATGTTAGGAAACTCAAGTCTTGCGGCACATCGCCGATGACCGCTCCAGCGTGAATGGTGTTAGCTTTCCCCATTTTAACTCCGGAATAGATGACGACGTGCGGATGCAGCACGGACTGGTCGCCGATTTCCACTCTAGGGCCGACGATCGAGTAGGCCCCGACGGAGACGTTTGCGCCGAGCCTCGCGGAGGGATCGATAATGGCGGTGGGATGGATCACAGGAGGCCGGCCTCCCGGTAACTAAAATAGCCGGAATTATTTCCGGAGGGCATACCAAAAATGAGGTGATCAAGGAAGCGAACTTGCATAAGGCTGGCGACTTCATTGAGGCGACGGGTGAACTGACTGTCGGCCTGGCTGGGCAGGGGATCGCCGGATGGGTGGTTGTGGACGACGATGAAACCGTAGGCTTGGCTGATCAAGATGGGGCGGAAGAGCGAGGGAATGTGGGCTAAGGTTTCGTTGATGCTCCCCCGGGAAATATTTTCGATGCCGATGAGGTGGAGCTTGGTGTTGAGGAGGATGACGCGGAGGTGTTCCTCCTTGAGGGTGCGCATTTCGGCGCCGAGAATCTCGTAGATGGTGGCTGGATTATCGAAAGGTTCGCTGGCGATGCGCTCGTAGCTGAGTCGGTGGCCAAGGGCAAAAGCAGCGGCAAGTTGGACTGCTTTGGCCGGGCCGACACCTTTAAAGGCGCTGAGTTCGGCGACCGAGCAGCGGGCGATGGCGGTTAGCGTTTGGTAACGCTTGAGGAGCTGGTCGGCGAGTTCGAGGACGTGGGTGCCCTCTAACCCGGTGCGGAGGAGAATGGCGATCAGTTCGGCGTTGGAAAGGGAGGCGGCACCGTGGCGCACGAGGCGCTCGCGGGGAAGTTCGTCGGCCGGAAGTTCTTTCAGCCGTGCCATGTCCTATTCTTTCACGCGTTCGATCTGGGCTCCAAGATCATTCAGTTTCGTGTCGATCGATTCATAGCCGCGATCGATGTGATAAACGCGGTGAACCTCGGTCACGCCCTCGGCCTGCAAGCCTGCTAGAACCAGCGCCGCCGAGGCGCGCAGATCGCTCGCCATAACAGGGGCGGCGCTGAGTCTTTCCACGCCTCTGATGATCGCGGTCGAACCTTCAATTTGAGCGAGGGCGCCCATTCGCTTCATCTCGGAAATGTGCATGAAACGCTGCGGGAAAACGCTTTCGGTGACGGTGCTGACGCCTTTGGTGGTGGCAAAGAGGGCGCACATTTGGGCCTGCATGTCGGTTGGGAAACCGGGGTAAGGCTCAGTGCGGAGTTCCAGTGGGAGACCGCCGCCGTTGGCTTGGATCCGAATCGAGGTGTCGCGTATGTCGAGGGTGTGCCCCGCGGTTTTCAAGGCATCGGTCACGGCAACAAGATGGCTGGAATCAAGCCGGGTAACGGTGACATCGTCGCCGGCCAATGCCGCAGCGGCGAGAAACGTGCCCGCCTCGATGCGGTCGGGAATGACGGAGTGCTCCGCCCCGTGGAGTTCGGTGACGCCCTCGATGACCATTCGGCTCGTACCGGCACCTTCGATTTTCGCGCCCATCTTGATCAGAAAATTGGCCAGATCGACGACCTCGGGCTCGGTTGCCGCGCCGTCAATCACGGTCGTGCCTTCGGCGAGGACCGCAGCCATCAGGACGTTGTCGGTACCGAGCACGGTGGTGCCAAATTTGCCCCGGAGATTGATCGTCGTGCCCACGAGACGGCTGGCGAAAAGTTTCACATCGCCGCCGTGGATGCGAACGGCAGAACCCAGCGCCTCAAACCCGCGCAAATGCAGATCGATCGGGCGATCTCCGATCACGCAACCGCCCGGCATGGAAACGGTAGCCTCTTTTTCACGGCCCAGCAGTGGACCGAGAATGCAGACCGACGCGCGCATTTTCCGGACGATATCGTAAGGCGCGGTGGTTTTGATGTTTTCCGCTTTGATCTGAACGATGCCGCTGGCGCGTTCGACCTCGGCACCGAGACTGGTGAGGATCTGGAGCAAAAAATGGACATCGCTCAGGTCGGGGACGCGATGGATGATGCACGGCTCCTTTGTCAGCAGCGTGGCGGCGAGAATCGGTAAGGCGGAATTTTTCGATCCGCTAATGCGAACAGTGCCTTTGAGGCGGGGACCGCCGTGAACGAGAATTTTATCCATGAGTCGCGATGAGAAAACGAGAGACGTTTTGATAATCCTTTTCGACGCGAATGTCGCGAAAATTTGCAGCGGCGAGCAAATCTAACGAAAATTTCAATCCGGCAGCAAGAGAGTCGCCCCACGCAGGCGGCTCATTCTGCGGTCATTCGAAATCGTGGTCAAACCTTGAGCGGCGTAGTCGTTAACAATCAATCGGTCGAGCAAGCCGGATTCAGAAGTGGCACGTAAAGCGTCGATCACTCCATCGCCATTCTGCGGCCTTACTAGTCCGCTCGAGAGCACGGAAGAGAGGGCAGATCGGGCATCTTCCTTACTAACTCCATAATGATGTTGGAGGACAAAATAGGCCTCCGCAATGACCAGGTTTGAAGCCGCAAACTGCGTCGCTGGATCATTCGCCAAGCGTGCAGTCATGGCGGTTTTTGTTTGCTGGTAATCGCTCTCGGGATCGCCTGTCAGCAAACGCACGAGAATCGATGTATCAATCCCGAAGCGCGGCATGATCCTTGGGCGAATCTCGAAACGCCTGCAAATCGAATGTTCCCGCACCTTGCTTCAAACGGCCTCGAAGCGGGGCCAGTTTCTCTTCTTGGAGGCGAAAGGGACGAATAACCCACTCATCGGGATGCTCTCCGGGTTCCACTTCGAGGCGGCTGCCAGGTTTCAATCCCATCGCTTTGCAGACTTCCACAGGGAAGGTTGCCTGCCGTTTCGATGTCAGAGTGATTTGCATCATTCTAGATAGCTTGCCTTACTCAATGCGTCAATAACGTAAGGCGCTGGACGCAGCAAAACCTTTTAAGGAAAATCTTACCCATGAGTCGCGATGAGAAAACGTGGGATATGTTGATAATCCTTTTCGACGCGAATGTCGCGAAAATTTGCAGCGGCGAGCAAATCGGCGACGCGGCTGGCCTGGTCGTGCCCGATTTCGAGTCCGATCTGTCCGCCGGAGACCAATTTCGCCGGGGCCTGCGCGATGAGGCGGCGGATGAGGTCGAGTCCGTCAGGTCCGCCGTCAAGCGCGGTCACCGGATCATGCCCGACCTCGCGGGCGAGCCCCGGGATGTCACCGGCCGGAATGTAGGGAAGATTAGCAACGATCATCTCAAACGGACCTTCCGCTGAATCCAAGAGATCGCCCTCTTGAAAAACGACGCGGTCCGCTAGTCCGAGGAGGCCGGCATTTTCCCTCGCTAACGCGAGCGCTTCGGGAAAGCGGTCCACCGCGAGCAGATGAGCGTCGGGCAGTTCGGCGGCGAGGGTGAGTGCGATGATTCCACTGCCGGTCCCAACATCGACGACGTGGGCGGCGCGGTTTTTCAGCAATGGCAGCAGCAATTCGATTAACCGCTCGGTTTCCGGTCGGGGGATCAGACCACGCGCATCGCTTTTGAAAGTGCGCCCGTAAAACTCCTCCGTGCCGAGCAGGTGCTGCAAGGGGACGCCCTGGCCTCGGCGTTTGACGAGTTCGCGAAGTGGCGCGAGTTCGGTCTCGAAAACAGGGCGCTCAAATTCGAGATAGAGCCCGATGCGTTTGAGCTTAAGAACGTGGGCGAGCAGATGCTCCGCGTTCAGACGTGGATTTTCGACCCCATATTTCTGAAAATATCCTGCGGTGGATTGGATGATTTCGAGAACGGATTTGGAGGAGGCCATCTTGGAAGTGCGAGAGTAAACTGCGAAAACCCGGCGCGGCAAGCGGGCTTTACAGGAGCGGCGAGTGGATTAATTTGGGGGGTGAAAACGCTGATTCTGTTTCTCTCGCTTGCGCTGGTGACGCTGGTCGGCGCCCAGGTGTCGCGCGATGAGTCGGAATCGGAAGGAATGAAGCGTATTCTCAACCCGACTTTAAATTCGGCTGGAGGTTTGCAGAATAAGGCGTTCTACGGTGGGGCGGACAAGGGGTTTGCTACTCAGGCGGGCGACGTAAAGACGTTTCGTTGGACGGATTTGTTCCGCCTACGCACCTATTCGGGGAGCAAGAATTTCGACTCGAAGAACTACTGGACGGGCGAGTTCGAACGGGGCGTGAAATCGGCACGGACAGAGGGGAATTACACGATTCCCAACGCGGCAACAGGTGTCCCGGTAAAGACGAATCCGGTGCGCGAGGACCGCGACGCGGGCAAAACGCAGGAGACGAAAGATTACGACAAAAACCGGCCGTTCCTCGTCCAAGGCAAAGCGCAGAAAGCGATCGATTCGCAGCAGGAGGCGCTCAAGCCGCTGACGGTGGACGACGTCCGCAAACTCCTCAACACCACGCGCTAATTCACTGAGCGCTGGGCCGAAGCGCGGGCTGGTTTTGGAACCATGCGAGCACTTCCCCAACGAGAAACAGACTGCCGCAGACGAGCAACGGACGCGGACCGTGGAGCAGACTGGGAGCGGTCGATTCGGCGACGGAAACTGGGGCGACGCTCACTTTTTTGATTTCCGTCGCCAGTTCATCCGCTGGAAGCGATCGCGAGGAACGCGGCGTGACGGCGATCCAAGCCGCCGCAAGTGGCGCGAGAGCGGTGAGCGTGGCGAGGATGTCTTTATCAGAGAGCATGCCGATGAGCAGAGTGGGTCGGGCGGCGGGACCGTCAGTTTTCCAAGTCTCAACGAGCGTCGCGGCAGCGGCCGGGTTGTGCGCTCCGTCGAGGAACATGCCTGGGCAGATTTCCTGAAAACGACCGGGCCAGGAAACGTCGCGAAGTCCTTTGGAAATGGCCGCTGCGGGAATGGCCAATCCGGCTTTTTCGAGGGCGAGGATCGCGAGTGCAGCGTTCCATTTTTGGTGTTCCCCAGGGAGGCCGACCGGTCCCGCTGCGTGGGGCGCGGGCGCGATCGTGAGCAGGGTGGTGGTTTTTTGAAAAACGTCGAGGACGCCGGTGCTCTGCGGAAAGGTGACAGCGGGGATGCCGGGTTTGATAATGCCCGCTTTTTCGCCAGCGATTTTCTCGAGCGTGTCCCCAAGCCAGCGGCAATGGTCTAGATCGATTTTTGTGAGCACGGAGACAGACGGGGTGACGACATTGGTGGCGTCGAGGCGTCCGCCCATGCCGGTTTCGAGCACGATCACCTCGCAATCGTGTTTCTTAAAAAGCCAAAGGCCAAGCGCGGTGGTTAGCTCAAAAAACGTCGGGTGCGGATCCCAAGCGGAGGTTAGTTCGCATAATCGGCTGAGGCCTTCTGCGATCTCGTCGTCGCTAGCTTCCTGTCCACTGATCTGGATGCGCTCATTGTAACGAACGAGGTGGGGCGAGGTGAAAAGGCCGGTCCGGAAACCGGCCGTGCGGGCGATCGATTCGGCCATGGCGCAGACGGAGCCTTTGCCGTTAGTTCCAGCGACATGAATAACGCATTTACCTTCGGGAAACGCATCGAGTGCCGCGACGAGACGTCGTGCGTTTTCGAGGCCCAGCTTGATGCCGAACATCTGAGTGCTGTAAAGCCAGTCGAGTGCGGCCCGATAATCCACGGCTAAGGAGGAGCAATGTTAGGCGACGGCCTTCTGCGGCGACAGATAGGAGAGAATCGTCGCCAAGGTGGTGCGCATTTTTCGCCGGTGACAAATCAAATCAACTAATCCGTGCGCCTTGAGAAATTCCGCAGTTTGAAAACCGGGGGGCAGGTCTTGATGGGTCGTCTCCTTGATTACGCGGGGCCCGGCAAATCCGATCATACATTTGGGTTCGGCAATGATGAGATCTCCTAGCGAGGCATAGCTGGCCATGACTCCGGCGGTGGTTGGATTGGTTAGGATGGAGATATAAGGAAGCTTGGCTTGGGCGTGACGGGCGAGGGCACCGCTGGTTTTCGCCATTTGCATAAGACTGAGCATGCCTTCATACATGCGAGCACCGCCCGAGGCGGAGATAATGATGACAGGGATATTCTCGGCGGTTGCGAGTTCGATCGAGCGGGTGATTTTTTCCCCAACGACGGACCCCATCGTAGCGGCAAGAAAAGAGAAATCCATCACCGCAATGCTCACTCGGTGACCTTCGATGGTGCCGGTGCCGGTGGTCACGGCGTCGATCAAGCCGGTTTCCTTCTGGTATTTGCGCAGTCGGTCGGTGTAGGTGGAGACACCTTTGAAATTGAGCGGATCGACCGAGGCCATTTTAGCATCACGCTCGGAGAAAGAATCGGGATCGAGCAGTTGGGTAATGCGTTCGATCGCCGACTGGGTGAAGTGATGTTCGCACTTGGGACAGACCCGGCTGTTTTCCTCGAGATCGAGATTGTGAATGACCTCCCCGCAGCCCGGACATTTCTGCCAGAGACCCTCGGGCATGTCCTTTTTCTTTTGGTTATCGATTTTGATTTTTGGCTTGGAGAAAATACCCATAGGAAAGAAGTTGAGTGGAGTTTAACCGCGGGCTACGCAGATGGCGCGAACGCTGGCGGCGCCGGCTTCGAGGAGGACGCGGGCGCATTCGTTGAGCGTGGACCCAGTGGTCAGCACGTCGTCAACGAGAACGAGATTTTTTGCTTTCACAACAGCATTGTCGCCCACAATGAAGGCATCGTGCAAGTTTTCCATGCGTTCGGCTCGGTCGAAGGAGGTTTGGGTTTGAGTCTGACGGGTCCGGCGAAGGGTAGTTAGAACAGGAAAATGGTAGTCTCCCGCGAGCACTTCGGTGAGTAATTGGGCTTGATTGTAACCTCGTTCCCTCTGGCGGGTCCGATGCAGGGGGACGGGAACCAAGGCGTCGATCGGCGTGGCAACGATGCGGGCATCGTCGAGTGTCTCAGCCAACCATTCGGCGAGGGGACGGCGAAGATATTCACGATGGTTGTATTTGAATTCGTGAATGAGATGTCGCACCAAGCCCCGGGCGTGACGTGCGACCGCGGCGCAGGAGAAATACATCGGGCGATCGAGGCAATTCGGACAGACGAATGAAGTTGTGATCGCGCCATCGAAGGCGTGGGAGCAGCGTTCGCAAAAAGGTGGCTTGACCCGGCGGGCGAGCCGCGCGCATTTCGGGCAGAGATAACCGGACTCCAGGCGGCATTGGCAGCCGACGCAAAGCGGGGGGACGACCAGCTGCGCGGCTGTCCGAATCCAACTGGCGGGGGTTGCAAAACTCATCACGCGGAGTTTTTTCGAAGCACGAGCCAGACGAGAACGAAGAGCAGGAACATGACGCCCAGTGCCCCCAAGCCTACGGTGATGTCGCTGCCAAACCACGGCATCGCACTGTTCTTTGAGTTGATTTTTGCCAGTTTGGTGAAAGAAAATTTCCCGAGAATCGCGCCCGCGTGTAAACCGATCGACATCCACAACCCATGGGTCTTCATCGCGGCATAGCCTAGCGTGCAACCGAGGATGAAAAGGGTGCTGAAACCGGCGAGAAGAAGCTGTGGATCGGTGAACCGCTCGAAGGAGAGCGGGAGAAGATACAAGCCGGAGAGCCAGTTTACCGCGTGGTCGGGGAGCACCGATTCGCGAGGCTTTAGGAAATGCACCGCCGAATAAAGCGCGGAAACAAAGATGAGCGCCCACCAGCGATTTGAGGAGCGCGTGACCAGTTTGGTAAGAGCACCGCGAAAGAAAAATTCTTCGATGATCGGCACAAAAGCAGCCGTCAACAAAACACTCTGGACTCGGTCCCACGGAAGCGGTTTTCTCCACTTCCAGTATTCGAAATGGATCAGGCCAAAGCCCAGCGCGGCCATCACTCCCAAGGCGAGCAAAAATCCGAAGACGAGGTGACGGATGGGACGTGGGTCATTTTGTGCAAATAAAACTCCGGTTCCCGGCAAATGGAGCCAACGGCAGACTGGGAAAAGCAGCGCCACGGCGGCAATCAGGATCGCTCGGTGGAAGTAACGTTGAAAATCGCTCTCGCGGAGGATTGTCCAGGCCTCGTGCTGATGACCCAGCCAGCGACCCGCCCAGAAGAGTGGGGGAGCGATGAGTGCGCCCAAGAAAACGACTGCTACGAAGTAGAGGAGGATTTTGAAGCTGTCTTTCAAGATGGGAATAGATTCACCGGCATTTTATTTTTAGTGTGGTCAAGTCACCCCTGCCAATGAAAAACTCCCCACGTGCACAACGAACACACTTGGAAGGAACGAACCGAAGAGGGCGAGAAACGGGAGGTGCGTGCCGTTAAGTTCGGCGGGAACTGGCGCATTCAGGCCAAGTTGCGCGACGATCCGCAATGGACTTACTACGACACGCCGCTAATGGAGGACCTCGTGGAGTTGCGAGAGGTCTTGTTTCGAAAATACCAGCGTCGCCGTGCTGCCGTGGAGGATGTGCTCCTGATCAACCGCCTTATCGTTAAACGGGGCGGCGAATCGAAATATGCTGACGCGGAGTGAGGCGGAGCGCGTTCGCGCACTCGACAAAAAACACGGTTGGCATCCGTTCACGCCGATGGACGCATGGTGCGCGCCGGAGCACGAGCCGTTGGTGATTGTCGCGGGCGAAGGTGCTTGGCTGATCGATTCCGAGGGAAAGCGTTATCTGGATGGTAATTCGTCGATCTGGACTAACATTCATGGGCATGGTCATCCAAAAATCAACGCTGCTATCGCGGATCAACTCGCGAAAATCGCCCACGTTTCGTTTTTGGGATTCACCCATCCGCTGGCTGCGGAACTCGGTGCGCGGCTTTGTAATCTTTTTCCTCCCAATACACTAACCCGCTGTTTTTTCTCGGATAACGGAGCGACCGCGATCGAGTCCGCGTTAAAAATGTCCGCCCAATATTGGGAAATGACGGGTCATCCAGAGCGCAACCGATTTGTGAGTTTTCGGGCGGCGTATCACGGCGATACGCGGGGCGCGGCCAGCCTCGGCGATATTCCGCTTTTTCGGGGTGGTCTAAGCGCACAGGATTTTCCGGCCGCCCGGGTTTCTAGTTTGGAAGAACTGCAAAAGCTGCCTAACTCCGACGTGGCCGCGGTAGTCATCGAACCCATTCTGCAAGGAGTGGCCGGGATGAAACTTTGGCCAAAGGGAATGTTAGCAGAGTTGCGTGAATGGACGGAGAAAATTGGCATTCATTTCATTCTCGACGAAGTGATGACTGGATTCGGGCGCACCGGAAAAATGTTTGCTTGCGAACACGAAAACGTCATTCCTGATTTTCTCTGTCTCGCAAAAGGACTCACCGGTGGCTACCTGCCGCTCGCCGCCACGCTAACCAATGAAAAAGTCTTCCGAGCGTTTGGAGGCGACCCGGGTCGTGCCTTTTACTATGGCCACAGCTACACCGCAAATCCACTCGGTTGCGCTGCTGCGATGGCTAGTCTCGATATTTTCGAGGAGGAAAAAACCCTCGACCAACTCGCAGGAAAAATTGACTTCTTGAGCGAATGCCTCGCCAAACTACATCCGGCAGTCAACGAGATCCGCCAGTGCGGTTTTGTCGCAGGCATCGACGTTGCTCCCGGCACAGGAGCGAAAGTCTGTCTCGCTGCCCGTGCACACGGCCTCCTTACCCGCCCGATCCGAAATACGATCGTCCTCATGCTTCCACTGTGCGTAAGCCGCTCAGAAATTGCGCAAGCCGTCAGCGCTATTAAACGTGCTATTCCCGAATTGGACTAAGCGATCTACCGGCTGCGCTTCGCCAGCACCCAGCCGATGCCGACACCGATCACCAAGGCTAGGCACGCACCGATTAGCCCGACTTTTTTCGCGCCATTGAGTAAGGGATTATCCAGCACATTCATCGAAACGTGATAACTCGCGAGCAGCCATAGGCCATCTACTTTCACCACTGTTGCCGTCCAGCGATTAGCGAGTTCGATTTCCTTGCCAAGGAGGAAATAACGTCCTGCGCTGTGTCCATAGACAACCCCCGTTCTCCCATCGGCGTAGAGCGTGGTCAGCGCATCGGCAGTCGGTGGAATTTTATAACCTTGAAACGTCTTTTTCGACTTTGCCGCCATGCGTTCGTAGAAGGCTTTGACTTCTGCTGGACCGCGGCACACCTCGCCATCCTGCCATGTGATGACCACGTTTTTATCCATGTGCCGGGTCATCTCGTCAATGTTGCCCATATTCACTGCAGCGATTAATTCATCGCGCAATTTTCGGAGTTCATTATGCGCTGGGTCTTCGGTTTGTGCCGAGGCGACACTCCCAAATACGCAGAGGAAGGTGACAATAAGAAACGAAAACAGGGGCTTGAAACTTGAATACATGAGCGACTTCTATACCTTCCACTACCTTGAGCGCCAGACTGAAATATCGTTGGAGTATCGGACACAATTATCTCGCTGGAATCACTGCGGGCGATTGGTGGCGATTGTTGCGGGGGAACGACTGGGCCGTGGACGCCGTTTACTGGCATCGCGCAGCTTTTATCAGCGCAGTGAGTCTGCTAAACGCATGGCATCGCCGAAACGAGGAACGTGTTTTCTCGGAACAAATTCGCGCCACAAAGATCTCGCAACCGCCCGTGTTCATCCTCGGTCACTGGCGCAGCGGGACAACTCATTTACACAACTTACTCGCACAAGACGACACCCATTTTGCCTACCCAAACACCTATCAAGTCATTAACCCGCACACTTTTCTAACCACGGAAAAAACTAACACACGCCGTTTCGCTTGGTTGCTCCCGCCGAAGCGTCCGATGGATAATATGGCGCTCAATTTTCAATCGCCGCAGGAGGACGAATTCGCCCCGCTGCTCACCTGCCTGATGTCGTCATATCTCGGCGTCACCTTCCCGCGTCACGAGGAGAAATACGATAAATATCTTACCTTTTGCGACGCCTCGCGTGAGGAAAGAACGACTTGGAAAAACGCCTTCGAGTGGTTTCTAAAAAAACTAACCTTCAAGTATCCGAACCGCACCCTCCTACTGAAATCGCCGCCGCACACTGCCCGCATTCGGCTGCTTCTGGAAATGTTTCCCACCGCTAAGTTTATCCACATCCATCGCGATCCCGCCACCGTCTTTCAATCCTTCCGCCACTATTACGACACCGCGATGTGGCACACTTATCTGCAAAAACCCGACCGGACTATCATCGACCAACAGATCATCCAACGTTACCGCACCGTCTTCGCTGCTTACTTCGCCGATCTGCCGCTGATTCCTCCAGGCCACTTCCACGAAGTCGCGTTTGCTGACCTCGAACGCGACCCCGTCGGCACTACCGCTAAAATCTACCAAAAACTCCTGCTTCCTAACTTTGCCACTGCTCGCCCCAAAATTGCCGCCTACGTGAACACTCTTCAAGGTTACGAAAAAAACCAGTATCCGACTCTAAACGAGAGCGAAAAGCATCTTCTCCGCGATCATTGGCAACCCTATTACCAGCGCTGGGGCTACGAAATCTGAGTCTGTCCTCACCTATCCATGCTCGCACCCAGTCCATCCGGTTCCTTCTTCACCGGCCATTTTCGCCAAATCCGCCACGACGTACTTGGTCTCATGTTAGCAGGCACACGGGAATGCGGCGATGTCGTTCGTTTCCGACTCGGGCCGCTACCGATGCACCTCATCAATCACCCCGATCACATCGCGCGGGTGTTGATTCAAAACCGGGAAAACTACGATAAAGACTCGCGGAGCTCTGCCAGTCTCAGCCTCGTCTGTGGCGAAAGTCTGTTAACAGCCAACGGTCCCGCTTGGCAATGGCGTCGCCGCCTCATCCAGCCGATGTTTCATCACGCTGCGGTCGCCGGATTCGTCGAGGCGATGACCCAATGTGCCGCTTCGATGTTAGAAGAATGGAGCGCAAAAGCCCGACTCGGTCAACCCATCGAAGTCTCCTCCGAGATGATGCGACTCACCTATCGCATTGTTGGGCGTTGCCTTTTTGGAGCGGAACTCGGTAGTGACGTGCAAGCCGTCGAGACCGCCATGCACACCATCGTCGCTCACACCTATGCCCGTTGGCGGCGTATCCTGAACTGGCCCGCGACGTGGCCTGTCGCAGAAAATCGGCGTTTCCAAGAGGCCCTCGCAGATGTTCACCGCATCATAGGTCGACTCATCTCAGATCATCGCGCTCATCCTCCCGCCACACCCAATCTCCTAACCATGCTTATTGGCGGCACCGATGGCGAGACTAGCTCACCTCTTACCGAGGAGCAGATTCGACATGAAGCCATCACCTTCCTTCTTGCCGGTCACGAAACGACTGCCAACGCCCTTTCTTGGACGCTGCACCTCCTTACCGAGCATCCCGAACATGTTGCCGCCATCCGCTGCGAGACACCCGCGCACCCTCTGACTCTGGCCGATTTGCCGAAGCTTCCTCACACCCTGCATGTGTTCGAGGAAAGCATCCGCCTTTACCCGCCGATTTGGGCAATGGAACGCCACGCCATCGCTGCCGACACCATCGCGGGCTACGACATTCCGGCCAATTCCAGTGTTATCATCAGTCCTTACACTTTGCATCGACATCCCGCGTTTTGGGAGAAACCCGAAGCGTTTTTGCCGGAGCGTTTCGAGCAGCGAGATCATCCCGCTTTCATTCCGTTTGGAGCCGGGCCGCGTTTCTGTATTGGTAACGAATTTGCCCTCTCCGAAGCGCGAGTTATTTTGCCGATGATCCTTAGTCGCTTCCAGATCGAAGCCATTGAGGGGCAAACTATCGTCCCCGAGCCAGCGATTACGCTGCGATTAAAAAATGGGCTATTCCTCAAGCTGCGTGAATGGGAATAATGCGAGCTAGGGGATCGCTTCTCCTAGCATTTGGCGTAACTCGTTGTAATCCACTTTCGCATTATGCCGTTTATCCACAGGCAAGGCGCCCAGAATTTCCACTCGATCTAATTTAGCCCAGGCCAACTTTTCCATTAAAATCTTCGTGTCATCGTGTCTTCGTGGTTCACCTCCCAAAACCTCTGCCGCCAGCACCCGTTTTGCTCCCACCTCCACGCAACCGCAGCGTTTAACCCACGGCACTGCCATCGCCGCGCACTCCACGGTGAAAGGATACAACCCGCCGCTTAAGCGCGCCGAAGATCTCCCCAGCAACCACAACCTTCCAGCTGCATCGAAACGTCCCGCGTCCCCCGTGCGATGCCAGATTGTTTCCCCTTCACGAATCTTCGTTTCTGCATCGCCTGCGCCATCCAGATACCCCGGCAGCACGTGCCTGCCTGCTACTTGAATTTCTCCATCCTCCGCCAGCCGCACGGCAATCTCTGGCACCGGCTTTCCCGCTAAAATCCCTGCGCCCGACTCCATCGCCCGCAGATCCTCTTCGCGAATTTCTTCTAGTGTTAAGTGGGCGATGGGTTCTGCTTCCGTGCTTCCATACACTGCGACTGGGGCACAATTTGGCCACACCCGTTTCATCCGTTGCAACAAGGACGGAAACACGGCCGCGCCTCCGGTATAGACATCTCGTAGCGAGCACGCTTCCCCCGGATGCTTCTCGTAATATTCCAGCAACCGCTCAAAAAATGCGGGCGACCCTGCGGCCCGTGTTGGCTGGTAGATCGCAATCTGTCTGACGACTGGACCGGCCTCAATAAATCCCGGTCTCCGTAAATCTGCATCCGGCAAAAGACTGGTCAACCCCGATGCTAGATTCGCTAGGACGAAAACAGGTAGCGTAGCCAGATCGACCTCACCAGCTCGCAAATGAATCGAGCCTTCCAGCACGCGGTGTTGTGCCAAGAGAAAACCATGCGACCGCACTGCGGCTTTCGGAATCCCTGTGCTTCCGCTCGTGAATGTTAGTAGTGCCTCGGCGTCGTCCGGCACCAAAGCGATTTCTGTTTTCACCATTATCCCTTCCAGTGATTGTGCTCCCAGCACCCAACCGCCAATCGCAAACTTCAGCGGAATCCGTCGCACCGGTAGAGAGGTGAATCTGAGCAAATGCGCCTTCCGCGAAGCGATCAGCCCGCGCGGTTTCCCCAAGGCGCAGCACCGTTCGATATGTTCCTTTCCCGCCGACGGATCGAGAAACATGGCTACCATTCCCAGTCGGAACAACGCCAGCAACGCCACATACAACTCGATCGACATGGCTTGGAATACTAACACCCGATCTCCCCTTCGCAGGCCTGACTCTTGCAAGCGGCCGGCTGCGATTTCCACGGCGACGGCGAGTTCGAGGAAGGTTAGCACCACGTCGCGTCCGTTGCGTCGAGCGATCAGAGCGGGAGCATCGCCTCGCAACTTGGATTGCTTTGTTAGCACTTCAATTAGATTCATGGACAAGGTTAGGTCGGACGGGCAAATAATGTGTAACGCCGGAACGAGGTGGCGTAGTGGTCACTGAGGTTACGGGAGTTATTTGATTCGTGCATGAGGGCGTGGATGATGCGGTGCCAGCCGTGCTCGCGGGTGCTGCGGTGGAGGAGGCCGACTAACAAGGCGCCGAGGCCGGCGTAGCGGCGTCCGGGTAAGCAGGCGGCAGTTTTGAGGATGACGGTGGCGCAGGTTTCTCCACGTTGGGTTTGGGCGTGGTCGGGTAGGGCAAAGACGTAGCCGACGGGACGGTTTTCGTGTTCGGCGAGAAGGATTAGGCGCGGGTCGATAAGGGTTTTAAGAGGAAGGTATTGAGCGAGAAAGGCTTCGCGGTCGAGCGGGGTGTAAAGAAAGTTTTCCACGAAACTGATGCGGGAGACTTCGTAAATGGCATGGAGTTCCTGCTCGAAACGGACGGGGTCGAAGGGGCGGATGGTAATGCCTTGTTCGCGTAGTCGGGTTTCGATACGAGGCAGACGCGGGTCGGTGATGGAGAGGTCGGAGCAGAGCGCGGAGTAGTATTCGGCAAGCGGGGTGAAGCCGTTTTGTTCGAAATGAGATAGGTAGTGAGGTGGGTTTTGAGGTTCGAGGAAAAAGGAGGGCTCAGTCCCAGTCTGGGTTACAAAGCGGTAGCGGCGCCAGGTGTTCCCATCGAGAGGGCCAACAGTTAGAGAGATGTGGTTTTTCTGGAGGAGTTTTAAAGCGGAGGTTAGAAGAATGTTAGCGGCGTTATCGTTGTTAGCTGCGTAGTGGCCGATGGCACCGATGGGATGGCCGTTGTGCAGGGCGGTGTTCGTCCACCAGAGGGAGCAGCGGGCTTCATTGTTTCCTAGGACCAGATGAGCATCGGCTTGCTGGTCGTGGGCGAGCGCGGGGAAATCGGGGTGAGTGGATGTTAGGAGTAGGGGAGTATCCATGGTTGGAAGTAAATTATGAGGAAGCCGCCAAGAAGGGAAGCGACGGCAGCGAGGGTGGTTTGACGGCACCAACGGGCGATGTCGGTTGGGCATTGGCGGATATTGTTTTGCCAGCAGACGAAGACGGCGGTGGTGAGAAGGAGGAGACCGGCGGCAGCGAGGGTTAGGTCGAATGTATCGGAATGGTGTTGCCAGACGATGACGTAAGGAGCGGCATGGAGCAGGAAGGCAAGGACGGCAGAATAAAGGACACCTCGAAGGAGCGAGCGGGTGGTTTCTCGTAGGAAAAAGGCGGCAGCAATGATGCCGAAGTTGGCGGCGTAAGCGAGGCCGTAGGGGTAGATGAAGGCGGGTTGGTGAAGGGTGTTGGCGAGGTAAAGCCAGAAGAGGCCGGGCGTAGCGATGGCAAAGATGGCGGGGATGAGATGATGGCGACTTTGTGTTCCCTGCGTCCTTAAACAGAGCCAAGTGTAGCCGATGAGCGTGGCAGTCGGGCCGAGCAACCAACGCCACCCCCCTAGAAACCAACTCGCATAAAGAACCAACCCGACCCCAAGGCTTGCGGTGCGGCTCAGGTGGGTGCGCTGCCGCCAGAGCGCGATGCCCGCGACGACCAAGAGCAGCGCAAAGACGCTTCGCCATAACCCGACCGCAGGTAAGGTGAGAGCTTTTGCTAGGATCGCTTGGCAGGTGAGAGGCAGAAAAACATTATCCAGTCCGCGCCACGAGATGGCCTCCATGAGCGTGAGGACAAGCGCGAGGAGAAGGGAGATCGGAAGAGAATCCTGAAGGTTGAAAGTTGAATACTGAAGGGGGACGAAGGTGGCGAGAAACGCCGCGATGAAGACTGCGAGGGAGCCTTCGACGGATTTATGCCCGTCGTCTGTCTGGAAACGATGGGCACCGTAGCGGATGCCGACCAGCGCGCCTAAGGAGTCGGAGACTGTGAGTTGGAGGACGGGGATGAGGTAGAGGAGGTTGTCGCCACCGCGCAACGCAAAGACAGCGGCAACGGCGATGGGGAAATAAATTTCGCCCCACGAGGTGCGGCCGACGGCACCGAGGACGGGGCCAACGGAGTTCTGCAAGAGCGGTAGGTAACGGACGGCAGCGAGGGCGAGGGCGGCGAATCCGGCGAGGAGGAGGACGGGCCAAGTTTCTTGGAAAAGCCATGGGAAGCTGAGGCAGACGAGGCCCATGCCGATGTGGATGGTTTTGCGGGTGAGTTCGGCAGGCCAGCGGCGGAGGTGGTTAAGGAATGCGACGCCGCCGATGAGTGCGGCGAGAACGGCCAGAACGAGGGCGATGGCGGCGAGAGGAGGCATGGGAAATTAACCACCAAGGCACCAAGACACCAAGAAAGGCAGAGAAGTATTTTCCTTTCCTCTTGGTGCCTTGGTGCCTTGGTGGTGATATTTTTGGTGGTTCATGCGGTGACTTGTTCTAGGACGAAGCGATTGTAGAAGAAGGCGCGGTCTTGGAGATGGAGGTTGTGGGCGAGGTCGGTGAGGGAGGTTAATTTTTCCGCAAGAGAGTCGGGGCGGGTGCGGGGGACGAGCATGTTCCAGTAGGCGAGGCGGGCACCGGGACGGGAGGCGGTGAAAAGTTTTTCGAGGAGAAGCCGGTAGTTTTCCTCGGACATGTATTCGAAGATGTCGCTGAGGTTGTATTTGTCGAGGGAACGGGGACCGACTTCGAGGAGGAAGTCTTCGATGCTTTGGGTGCGATATTCGAGTCGGGGGAGGTTTTCGCGAATGAGGTCGTAGTTTTTTTCCTGCCACGCGGTGGGAAGGGCGTCGCGGTGTTCGCAGAGGAGAATCCAGTGGAGCCAAGGGTTTTGCGAGGGATCGAGTTCGACGAGAGCGTGGCGGACGCGGGCGAGAATGCGGTCGCCGACGCTGCCTTCGACGTAGCGGAATTGGGCGGGGGAACGGCCGAGGGCACCCATGATAGTGCGGGAGAAAAAGAGGCGAAAGAGGGTGCGCCAGCGCAGGGTGTTCCAGCGGATTTCGTAAAAGGCGAGACGTTCATCGCGGGTGCGGGATTCGAGGAGAGCTTCGATGGTTTTGCGGTTGTGAACGAGGGGGAGAATGCGTTGGCGGAAGATGGCGAAGTAGTTTTCAAAGCGTCCGCCCGTGGCGATGCCGGCGTCGATGAGTGCGGGTTGCGCGTCCCAGAAATCGCGGGTGGCGGGGGCGAGGAGCGAACGGGCGCGTTGGTAGAGGCTGAGGCGATTCGTGGCTGGGCGGCTGCCGAGGAGTTGGAGAAATTCGGAATGGTCGAGGGTGCGGATGGCGGCGCAACGGAGTTCGAGGCAGGCGATTTGTGAGGGGTTGAGGTCGAGGGCAAAGACGCGGGCGGGGCTGGCGGTGAGGAGGGCGAGGGAGTTATCACCAGCGGAGGCGATGGAGAGGCAGTGGTCGCCGGGCTGGATAGCAAGGGCGCGGAGGAGGATTTTGGGGTCTTCCCAGACTTGGGCGTAGCGGATTTTTGTGAAATCGGCGTGAGCGGTGACTTCGCTCATGGTGGTGGCAGTTTACGGACGACGCCGGTGGAGCCATTCATCTCGATAAGGTCGCCGGTTTTTACCCAACTCGTGAGGCCAGCGATAGAGACGATGGCGGGGAGGTCGAGTTCGCGGGAGACGATGGCGGAATGGGAGAGGAGACTGCCAAATTCGACGAGCAATCCGGCAGCGGAGGGAAAGAGGAGGATCCAGCCAGGGTCGGTGCGTGGGGCGACGAGGATTTCGCCGGGTTCGATGATGGCGTTGCGCGGGTCAAGGATGACGCGGGCGCGTCCGCTGATGAGGCCGGGGGAGCAGCCGAGGCCGCTGAGGGTGTCGCCTTCGGGGGAGGGAGTGGGGAGGTTTTGGGAGGTGAAGTTGTGTGCGAGATGGACGCTGCCACGGGTCTCGAAACGGCCGGCGGGTGCGGGCTGGGTGCGATATTTTTCTTCCTCGATTTTGCGGAGGGTGACAAGGGCGCGAAGGTCGGTGGTGAGCGCGGTGCCGTCGATGAAGCCGAGGATTTCTTCGACTCCGAGGTAGAAGATGTCGCGGGGGTTCTCGAGAGACTGCGAGGCGTGGAGGCGGCGTCCGATTTCTTGGAAAATCTGTCGGACGCGGCCAAAGACGCGGGTGCGCTCGAAGCGGAGATTTTCGCGGTCGCTGACGCGCTGGCGGGTGTTGCGTAGAACCCATGCGAAGAGGAGGCGGCGGGGGAGAGGGAGTGATGGCGGGGACGCCATTGGGGTAGGATCGGCGGCGAGGACGCCGCCTCTACGTGAGAGGGGCGCGGCGTTTGCCAAGCGTCCGATGGAGCGGAGAAGTGGGAGAGGGTTGTCGTCGAGGGTTTCGGTTTCGAGTTTGAGTTCTTCGAGGCAGCGTCCGGCGAATTTGTCGAGGTAGGCTTGGTATGCCTGCTGAAATTCGGGGTGCGCGGGGAGGTCGCGGAGGATGTCGGCCAGTGAGGCGGTTTGCAGGAGTTGAACAAAAGCCGGGTTGGCGACGGCGAGGCTGGCGAGGGTGCGCAAACGGAGGGCGGGTTCGGCGCTAATGATGTTGCCCTGAGCGGAGATGAGGGTGTTGGCGAGCGCACCGCTCTCGTCGGCGCACCAGCGGGCGGTGAGTTTTTTGAGGACGCCGTGGAAGATCATGGCGAAAAAATCGTTCACGAGAGGAGCGTCCCAGCGGGTGAGGAGCTGGGTTTCGAGCTGGCGATAGTGGGTGGCGAGTTCGTCGGGGCGTTGCTGGGCAAGTGGGGGAATGGGAGTGGAGAGGGCGGTGTCGAGTCGGGTGTAAAAGCGGCGGATATCGCTTGGGAGCCGGAAGTGACTGCGCACCAAGCTGAGGGTGGACTGGAAGAGATGCCAGCCGTCGAGCCACGGATGCGGCGTTTGGTTTTTTGTAATGTCGGCGAGGATTTCCGGCGGGAGACCTTCTTTGACGCCCATCATTTGCTCCATGAAAGAGCGGTTAATTTGGAAACCGGGAAGCAGGGCGAGGACGCGATACCAACTGACGAGGTTGTAATAAATCCGGCCCCGGATGTGGCCGAGCATACGGCGGAAGGTGTCGGCATTTTCGACGATGCGCGTTTCGGGCACGCTGAGGATGCGGCAAAACTGACGATAGACTTCTTCATAGACGCGTCGAGCGAATGAGAAGGTGAGCGGGCTGCTGATGCCGTTGTAGCTCTCGGCGATGTTGCTGTTATCCCAGATTTGCAGGGAGCCGTCGGGGTCGGGCAGGTTGGCGAGGTTGGTAATGGGGCGGGATTGGAGGAGGAAAAGCTGGCCGTCGGCGATGGCCCATTCAATGTCCTGCGGGCGACCGAAGGCTTGGGTGGTCTGACGGACGAGATGGGCGACGGCAAGAATCTGGCTGTCGCTGAGGCAGGGGAGATGGATTTTTTCTTTCGATACATTGGCTTTGCGGAAACCTTCCGTGCGCTGGGAACGCGGGTTGGCCGGGGCGTGCACGAAAGTTTTTGGGACGATGCGGCGTTCCAAGATGAGATCGTCGCGATGGACGAGCCAGGTGTCTGCGTCGGCCTCGCCGCCGACGAGGGCGGTGCCGAGTCCCCAAAGGCCGGAGATGACGGCGACACCGCGATGTCCACTGACGGGATCGGCTCCAAAGGCGACGCCGGAGATGTCGGCCTCGACCATTTGCTGGATAAGCACGACGGGCGGCGTGGTGGCTCTGGGGAGATTGTGTTTGCGACGGTAAGCGGTCATGCGCGGGCTGAAACCGGAGGCCCAGACGCGCTGGATGCGGTTGGTGAGATGGCGGGCGGGGACGTTGAGGAAGCTGTCGAGTTGGCCAGCGAAGGAATGTTCCGCGCCGTCTTCGTCGGGGGCGGAGGAGCGGACGGCGAAGAGGGTGTTTTTCGGGAAGGTTCGGAGCGTGTTTTCGATTTCGACGAGGGCGGCAGCTGCGATCTGGCGGTTTTTCAGACGGGCGGAGGGAAGAACGGCGAACCAGGACGGAATCTGGCTGAACCCGAGACGTTCGAGATCGAGCAAGGCACGCGCTTTGCCGCCGAGCGGCGGCGTGTCGGTGTCGGTTTTTGACTGAAACAGATAGCGCGGCATGATTTATTTTTGAATGAATCTGAGGCCAAGAGGTATGGCTCCGAGGAGTAAATAGAGCAGCAGGGTCCAGAGACCGGAGAGGGTTTCAAATTTTTTCATCCAGGCGCCTTCGGGGCGGCGGAGAAAGAGATTACCGAGGGCGACTGCAGCCAAAAAGACAAGCCCGAGAATGAGGACGGTTGTTTTTTCAAATCCAATTCGGATTGTAGCCATCCATGCACAGCCCAATGTGAGGCTTAACGCGAGCCACCATGCGAGGACGGCGGTGAGTCGCCCCCAGAGGGTGGTATAGGTGTTGACTCCAGGCTCCTCCTCGCCGGGGCTGCGGATTTTGCGGCCCATCTCGATGACGATGCCGTTGCAAAAACTGACTGCGACGAACCAGAAAAGACCGCTGGGAGCAGTGGCTTGATGCAGAATCCATTCAGTGGCCGTCGCGTAAAAGTCGATCAAGGGCATGATGAACATATGCGACAGGAGATAGGTGACGGGTTTGTTTTTCAGCCATTCGCGAACGAAAAACTCGCGGCTCATGAGTGCGAGATAAGTCCAGATGAGGAGCAAATAGGGGATGAGATGGACGTTTAACCAGAAGGCGAGTGTTAGTTGAACGATGCCAGTGAGAATGCCAAGCCAGCCTAGTTCGCGAAGTGTGATGAGGCCGCGCGGAACGGGGCGATACGGGCGAAATCGGGAATCCTCGTCGAAGTCCTTGAATTCGTCAGCGATGCGGAGTTGCAGGAAAGCAAGGAAGGAATTGATGAACGCAACGATCACAGACGCGGGCGCGGGGTTTCCTTCACGAAGCAGCGAGGAGAAGCAGACGGCTGAAAAACTAAAGGCGGCGATGAGCAAACCGTGAGCAAATACGGGAAAACGTTCGCATTGATAGGTCCACCATTTTTTCATGCCCCAGCGACTTTGTTACGGGCCAGTTTGCGATGGGCACGGGTAAATTCCTGGGCGCTAAGAGCGGCGATGATGGAGATTTCGCCTGCGAGACAAAGAGCGGCGGTAACTTCTGCCAAGGCGCGGGCTTTTCCCTCACCGTCGAGTCCGAGAATTTCCAGGCAGGCCCGTTGACTCGGCAAGCTCGTTCCGCCGCCGACCGTGCCGACGATCAAATTCGGCAACGTCACCGCCGCATACAATGCCCCGTCAGGACGCTCCTCGAAACGCGTGACGCCTACAGCGCTTTCCGAGACGCAAGCCGCATCCTGTCCGCAAGCAATGTAGAGCGCGGCAAGACCGTTGGCGTAGTGACCCTGCACGCCAATGGTGCCGCTCAGCACGCCGCCCATAGCCGACATACGCCAGTAATCGGTCATGCGTTTTGCAGTGATGTGGAGGCGCTTTTCGAGAATTGCAGCCGGAATCAATACTTCCGCCGATACTTTTTTCCCGCGCACCGATTGAAACGATTGTGCGCTAGCCTTTTTGTCACCGGAAAGGTTCGCTTCCACAAACGAATACTCCGGTTTTACCGGACTTGCCTCTCCGATATAATCGCAGATCGCTTGCGTAGCGATGGTTACCATATTTTGCCCAGCAGCATCGCCAGTCAGGTAATCAAAAATCAGATAAACGTGATTCCCCTCGATGGAAAAACGTAGGTTGGTTAGACTACCGTGGGATGTCGTAGTGGCGGCAACCTTCCGAAAAGTTTCCACTTCTCCCACCGCCCAAGCCACAAATCGCCCCGCTTCGATCAAGCTCGCAAAAGCAAAACCTGGCGCCCGGCTCACACCTTCGGCTACCAGCACCGCCGTGCAACCGCCACTCTCACTGAGAACGATCGCTCCGCGATGATACGAAGCGACTAACGCTGCTTCGGTTGTCGCCAATGGCAAAAAATAATCGCCCTGCGCATGAATGCCATTCACCCGCAACGGCCCTGCCAGGCCAACCGGCAACTTGATCGTCCCAATCAGATTCTCGATGTGACCGCTAAAAATTCCACTCGTTTGGGCTGTCGCCTCGTCCCACAGCGCCTCTCCATTCTTCGGAGCGATAGGAAGGTTTTTCCAACGACGTTCAACCGACGCGGGAGTAGTCAACGATGCTCCCGGAACCCGCGGGGGTAGTGAGTGCAGTTTTGGCGCAAGCCGTTTCTCGATTTCCGCAAGATCGGTTTGTTCGAGAATCCGCAGAAGATGTTGCCTCGCGTCATCGGAACTCTGCGACATAGTGACCGCAGTATTCCCAGCTTGATGAGAGAGTCAAGCCTTGCAGTGATTCACCGGATGGGGAATGTTAACCCTCGATGAAATCTAACCTCGTCAAATGCCCGATCTGCGGGAAAATGAGTGAGTTCTTCAGCGAACCGACCGGACCGTTTTGTTCTGCCCGATGCAAAAATGTCGATCTCTACGGCTGGCTCAAAGAGGAATACGTCATCAGCGAACCACTCCGTCCCGATCATCTCGCCGAATACGAGGAAATGACCGGAGAAGATCTAGACCGACCTTCTTGACGCACAAAATCTTCCTTGTATTTCTAGGAAAAAGCCATACTGAGTATGGCAATGAAAATGACGATGCACATCAATGAGACTTTATTAAAGAGCGTCATGTCTGCATACGACTGTGCCTCCAAAACCGAGGCGGTGGAGATGGCTCTGTTCGAGGCCGACCGGAGGGCGAAATTAAAAAAGTTTGCGACGGTGGGTCTTGGTTTCACGGCGGACGAATTACGGAACGCGGTCGATCCCGGTTACGATTTGGTTGCGCTTCGTGCAGCAGAATCCGGTGCGCTTTATGGAAAAACTGGAAACGCCAGTTCTGATTGATTCAAACGTTTTCATCGGTCTGATGCGGCAGGGCCGTGATCCGGCAAAGGTGCTCACGCAAAACGTGTCTCTGACCGATCTCGCGACGTGCGGAATGATTCGTCTCGAGGTGTTGCGCGGGGTGAAAAGTAATCGGGTCCGAGCGGGGTTGTCCGAGTTTTTTGATGTGCTGCAAAACGTTCCAACGGATAACGGAATTTGGGAGGATGCCTCTAATCTTGCGTGGAAACTCGATCGGGATGGACGGATCTTGCCCGCACCGGATATTCTGATTGCGGTGTGCGCGATGCGTTTGGGAGCGGTCGTGATGAGTGCTGACGCCCACTTCGAACAGATCCCGGGTATTCGACTTCGTAAATGGTTAGGAAATTAAGGAGACGAGTTTCTCCTTTGCGCGGTTAGTTACTGGTGTCCCGTGCGCGAATCCAATCACCGATACTTCCAGTGTGGTCAGGCTCCGCAGACTCTCGCGCATTCGCTTTCGATCGGTTGCGTATTTATTGGGTAACGGTGCGAATTCCAGTGAATCCAAATTGATGATAATATCACCCACGCAGAGGATCAGTCGTTCCGGATCATAGACCGCCACTTCGCCTGGTCCCGCACCGGGAAGGGGGATAATTTTTAACCCTCCCAAATCGTTAGGAAAATCCTCCGTAGTGATCGAGAGCTCGGCTCTTGCCTCCTGGCTCGCAAATACTGGCGCATGGAAATATTTTTGGTAAAACGCCGCGTCCCGCTCGTGATTGCCGTTGGTTAGGAGAATGGCAGCGACCTTGCCCTCAAACTGCGTAAGAGCACTTTTTCCAAGGCGAATCGGGTCAATCAGGTAAATTTTCCCAGCTAATTCTATTGCGTGACTGGTCAATTCTACCTTGGCCGGGGAACAAAAAGCCTGCCAGGTATAAAAACTAGGCAGGACTTCCTGTGTCTCCAGTGCGGTGGGCACGGGATCAAGTTAGTATTTGACGCTGCATCCGTAGGGCTTCGTCGAGCCCTTGACAATCGCCTTGCCCGACATCGCTGCGTCGAGCGTTGCCTTGACGTAATTTTCGGAGTTGGCAATGTCGGCAGGATCCGCCGATGCCGTGCTGTCGATGGCTCCTTGGTAGATGAGCACACCCTCCGGATTGACGATGAAAATATGCGGCGTCGTCTTTGCTTCATATTCGCGTCCGACCTTGCCATCCTGATCGAGTAGGATCGCTGTGGGCGCGGATTTTTTCTCTGCCATGATCTTGTTAAATTCTTCGCCAGAATAATGCCCCTGTTTGCCTGTCGCGGAGGAGTTAATACTGAGCCAGATCACGCCTTTTGCCGTATATTCTTTTTGGAGAGCCTGCATGTTGTCGCTGCCGTTGTAGTGTTTTTTTACAAACGGACAATCGGGATTATACCACTCAAGAACGACATATTTTCCTTTGAAGCCGGACAGAGAATGTGACTTCCCGTTTGAATCGGTCAGTGTGAAATCTTTAGCAGATTTCCCCGTCTCTACTGCCGCGATAAGCGTCGATGCGAGACCCGTCAATAAAACAGCTACAGCAATCAGATGTGTTTTCATCTGAGGTCGGACACAGCGGTCCGCGCCCGTGTTCAAATTTTCCTGAGTGAGTCCAATACAATCGTTGGCGTGATGATTTCCGGCAGCACCAGCGCGGGCATTTTGCGATCCCTAGGATACACCAGATAGAGCGGCACCCCGGCCCGCCCGTATTGCTTGAGCACTTTCGTAATCTCCGGGTCACCATTCGTCCAATCGCCCTCCAGAAACAGCACATTCTTCTCGCGAAACGCCGCCTGCACCGACGCCGAATCAATCGCCACGCGCTTGTTCACCTTGCACGACAGACACCAATCTGCCGTGAAATCCACAAACACCACCCGATCCGTCGCCAGCGCCGCCTCCAGCCTGATCGTGAAACTTTTCTCCGAAACCACCACCTCCTTCACCGGACGAAATTTGACCAGAGTCACCCCGATCAATCCCACGACCAAGAGCAGTGCGATATAACCGAATCGCTTCGTTCCCGCTGAAGCGACGGGCGTTAAAAACACTCCGTAAATCCACGAACCCAGTCCGCAGAGCAGCAGCAACGCTCCCAGAAACACGACCGCATCCACCCCGAGTTGACGCCCGACAATCCAGACAAACCAAAGCAATGTCGCCAGTAGTAGAAAGCCCATAAACTCCTTCAGCCGCACCATCCACAGACCCGGTTTCGGCAGATATCGCATCCAGCCCGGATTCGCGCAAAGCAGCAAATACGGGGCGCTCATTCCGAAGGCAATCGCCGCAAACACCGCCAGCAACGCCGCCGGCGGCTGCGTCAGGGCAAAAGCTAGCGTCGTCCCCAAGTAGGGTGCCGTGCAAGGCGTGCCCAAGATCGTCGCGAAGACTCCTTGGAAAAACGCCCCGCCGTAGCCGTCGCCCGTGTCGGCGAGTTTGGTCGTCGCACTCCCCGGTAGCGTGATCTCGTAAACACCTAACATATTCAACGCGAAGAGAAAAATCACTACGCTGATCCCGATATTAAACCACGGATTTTGAAACTGCTGCGCCCACGAAATCTCTCGGCCCGCCGAACGCAACACGAGCAGAACCACGCCAATCCCGAGGAACCAGGCAAACATTCCCGCCGAAAATGCCAGGCCCGTCCGCCAGATCCTCTGCCGCGACTCGCCCGCCTGTTTCACGAACGAAAACATCTTGAGCGAAATCACCGGCAACACGCATGGCATGAGGTTGAGGATGAGTCCTCCGATGAAGCCAAAGAGCAGGGCCGGGAGCAGTGTGAGTGAGGTCGCTTGAGGGGACTTATAGGAGGTATTGGTCCTATTGGTCTCATTCGACGAACCGCCTGCCGCCCCGATCTCCATACCACCGTCCGCTGTCCCCAACACCCCATCGATACTCACCACCTTCGCACTCCCATCCAGCAGCGGAATCGTTCCCGTCAGCCCTTCGCCGGTCCATTTCAAAATCGGGTGCCCCACCAGCACCCCCTCGGGTGGATTGGGAAAAAAGAAAATCTCCTGCTCGTGATCTAGCCAACCAGGCAGGAAAAAACTCACCTCTTTCTCCGTGCTCTTCCACTCCACCTTCAGATTCGCCGACTTCTCCGGCACCCGTTTCGCATACTTCTCAAACAGCGTTGCCTCACTCGCCGCTTCGCCCACCTTCACCGTCAATTCCGCCTTACCCGGCACACACAATTTTTCGCAGACCAGCCATGTCGCTTTCGCACCGATCATTGCCGGTCCCGCAAAATCCTGCGGCGGCGTCACCGTTACGAAAAGCAGCACCTCGCGTTTGTAAACATACACCTGTAGTCCACCGTCCTCCTCTTCCACCTCCGGCACCGGCCATTCCAAATCGCCCACCGTAAAGCCCCGCGGCAGCGTCCATGCAATCTTGGTCGGCAGACCCGAATCCCCGGGGAATTTCCAATACGTATGCCAGCCCTCCGCCATTTTCAGCAGCAGGCCCACCCGAAACGATTTTCCCGCTGCTACCTCCGCCGTGTCCACAATGAGAGACGGCTCCACCAGCGTTTTGCCCTGATAAACCTGCGCCCGTGCGGTCAGGGAAAATATCAGCAGGCACCCCAGCAGTAGAAACCATCGAAATCGTTGCACTCCATTACTTAACATTGCCTGACCGTCAGTGCAAAAAACGGCCCGACCATTCATCTTTCGCAATCCTCATTCCGCCCTCCATAACCACGTCCGCAACTTCCCGCTCACATTCTTAAAATGAATCGGCTCCGTCTCTCTAAACCCAGCCTGCAATTCTTCGGGAAGCATCCGGTAAAACGCGTCACTCGTCATTACTTCCCAATGCCCCGCGTGATCGCAGAAACGCGACGCCACATTCACCGTATGCCCCACCGCCGTAAAATCTCGCCGGATTTCCGAGCCGATCGACCCCACGACTGCCCGGCCCGCATGAATTCCCACCCCGAGCGCCAGCTTCCAGCCCCGCTTCTCCGTTTCTTCCCGGACTCGCTCGATCATCCGCCGAGCGCACTCCCACACCGTCGCCGCGCTCGACTCCGACCCGAGAAACACCGCCATCACCGCATCCCCGATGAACTTGTCTACATCGCCCCCCGCGCTCAGCACCACATCTGCCTGCGCCGAGAGCAGTCCATTTAATTCCCGCACAATCTCGGACGCCGCACGGCTTTCCGAAAACGCCGTAAAACCACGCAAATCCGCAAACAACACCATCACCTCCTGCTCCGACCCTGCCAGCCAGCCCGGGTCTGCCTGACTTTTTCGCACCGCCTCCGCCGTGAATCGCGACACATAAGGCAGCAACGCGAGTTTCTCCCTTAGCGAAAACAGCATCTCATTAAACACCCCGCCCAGCTCGCCTACTTCATCCGACGTATTTGCCTGCGCTTCCACCCCATGATCCCCCGATTTAAACTGCCGCACGGTGTGCGACAACGCTGCCAGCCCCTGCGTAATCCCTCGCGCCAACAACAACCCTGGCACCATCGCCACCGCAAACCCGGCCAACCCGATCCCCACGCTCATCCACAGTTCCGCCCGCAGATGGCGAATAAATCGGCTGATCTCCACATCCACCTCTAAAATACCCACGGATCGACCCGAACTATCCCGCACCGCCGCGTAGCCACTGATGTAAGTACCGTTCGCATCCGTGTAGATCCCCGTCGTCCCCAGCCCGTCCGATTCCCAAGTCTGCCGCAGCACCGTCCGGTTCACCGCTGGAACGACATAGCGATGACCCACAAACGGCTTCTTTTGCAGCATCACCACGAAACTCATTACCCCTACCTCTTCCGCCGATCCCTTTGCCGCCACCTCCGGCCGCAAAATATAAATCTCCGACTCTAGTAGCCCATTCACCTTCCGCGCTGCGTCCAGAATCCCGCGCACTTTTTGAAAATCCGGCCCCGCCGCATCCGCATCCGAATGAATTCCCTCTAACAACGAACCATCCACTGCAATCGCCGTCGTCCCCGCCACCCCGCGGGCAAAGGCCTGAAACTCGCCCAGCAACTGCCGCCGCCGCAACGCCTGATTCGTTGCCACCAGCGCCGTCACGACCACGGCCGCCACGAGCGCCATCGCCGCTAAAATCTTGATCCGCAGAGAAAAAAAACGGGAGGCGCGCATCAGGATTCGAGACGGGAGGAGGAACGTTTGGAAAAAATACTAACTGCTCCCCGGTGGGAGCCGCCAGTCCCATTGTTATTCCGGCGACCTAGCCTCGATCTCTACTCCAGATCTTCAACGCCGTGCCGAGCGTCATCATTTCCGGCAGAAGAATGCGTGCGAGAAATTCGGTAAACTTCGGTGCGCTGCTGGGGAATCGGAAAAAAATCTCGAGCTGACTCCTAACAACACCGCGAAGCACCTGCCAGAACGAACCCATGACTCTGCCTGCTCTAACCACTCCGCGAATCTCCTTTACAATCCTACTTCTCCGGCCTTACTCCTTTATTTTACGGCTTTGATGTTTTGCCATCCTTTCATCGCTTGCACCCCAGCCGTTCCGGTCGCAGCCCTCATCAAATAACGCCACCGCTTATGAGCCTCTCATCCGTCCTTCCGCTTCCGCGGCCCTGCCGCCTCCTCATCCTTCTGCTCATCGCCCTCCTTCCCATTTGGCGCTGCCACGCCCAAGCCGATCCGCTTCTCCTGACTCTCACCAATCCGTTGCCCCGCGCCTCCGTGGGCGGCTTTTACGATCAGAACGTCGGCATCGCCAGCGGCGGCGACGGGGGCCCCTATCATTTCCAACTGACCGCCGGCGGAGGCTTTCCGCCTATCGGCATCATCATGGACATCAATGGCCGCCTCAGCGGTACCCCGAAGACGCCCGGCACCTATCGCTTCACGGTCAGCCTTGTCGACCTCGGGGGCGATCACGTCGAGCAGGTCGCCGAACTCAACGTGGATCCTCCCAACTTCGCTATCTCCGACACGGCCCTCACCGAGGGCAACCAGGGCGTAAAATACTTCAGTTTCGCCATCACTCTCAACGGTAGGACGAACAAAACCGCCGTCGTCTCTTGGAATACCACCCCTGGCACCGCTCGTGGCGGTAAAGCCCACACCCCGGGTATCGATTTTCAAAACGTCTTCGCCACCCGTGTCACTTTCCTCCCGAAGCAAACTCGTAAAGTTATCCGCGTCCCCGTTTACGGCGACCACACGGTCGAGGCCGACGAGTTCTTCTTCGTCCGCCTCAGCAAACCTATTGACGCCACGATTAGCCGCCGCATCGGTGTCGGCACTATCCTGAACGACGACGCCCCGCCGCCGCCTCCACCCGTCCTGCTCACCGTCCACAAGATCGGCACTGGCAGCGGCACCGTCACCCCGAATCCGCCTGGCCTTAGCTACGCCAATGGCACCAGCGTCACACTCACTGCCACGCCCGCCGTGGGGTCCGTCTTTGTCGGTTGGACCGGCGACGCCTCCGGCACCGGCGACGCCGTCCTCCTCATGAACACCGCCCACAGCGTAACCGCTCAGTTCGACCTCATCCCGCCCGCTCCGCCCGACATCCATATCACCTCCGTGGACAAGCTGGTCACCGCGCACACGGGGCTTTATACCGATTATACCGTCACCGTCTACGGCACCACCACCGGCACCCCTGGTTACTATTCCTACGAAGCCGGCTACGGCAGCTTTGGCCTCATCAACAACACGCTGACCTTCAACCCGGAATATTGGAATTTCCACTTCGACTACACCCAATTCAACGGCGGCAACAATACCGTCATACCCATCTGGGCCGACATCTACGACGGCACCGGCGTTAAAGCCAGCGACCAGACCAACGTCATCCTATCCTACTAGGCAAAAACCCAGCCCCATGCGGTTCGCCCTCAAATGCCGGGGTTGCCGAAGCGGTTGGGGCCTGTTCCCCGACGTAATTGTTCTGAAAATTTGGCAATCGGGTCAAATGTTCCGGGAAGGCTGAGGCGCGGCACGCACGTTGCTCTTTACGGGTGCAAATAATGCGCCACACTAAGTCTCCGCTTTCTGCCCCGTTTCGAATCCATCCTTTGTGAGAAATAAAATCGACGACCTCGTTGCCCAGCTTGGGCAAATCATTGTGGGCAAGGAGCAGCAGCTCCGTCTCGCCATCGCCTGCATCCTCGCCCGGGGCCATCTGCTGATTGAGGATGTGCCGGGCGTGGGCAAGACGACCCTTTCCCAAGCGATCGCTTTTTCCCTCGGGCTGGCTTTCCGCCGGATTCAGTTCACGAGCGATATGTTGCCTGCGGACATTCTCGGCAATTCGATTTTTGACCGGGAAAATAACAAGTTCGTTTTCCATCGCGGCCCGATTTTTTCCAATTTGATCCTGATCGATGAGGTCAACCGCGCGACGCCGAAGACGCAGAGCGCATTGCTCGAAGCGATGGAGGAAAATCAGATTTCGCTTGATGGATTGACCCATCCGTTGCCGCGCCCGTTTTTCGTGATTGCCACGCAGAATCCGACGAATCAGATCGGGACGTTTCCGTTGCCGGAATCGCAGCTCGACCGGTTTATGATGCGGATTCACCTCGGTTTCCCCGACCGGGAACGGGAGCGGGAGATGTTGTTGGGAGGCGATCGGCGGACGATGACCAAGGCGCTCAAGCCGGTCTTTCCGGTCGAGACGCTGGTGGAGTTGCAGCAGAAAGCGGCGGAGGTGCATGTGGCCCCGGCGTTGCTGGATTATTTGCTGAATCTTTTCCAAGCCACACGGGAACGGCATCGAACGGGGTTAAGTCCGCGTGCTGGGCTGTCGATGCTGGCGGCGGCGCGGGCTTGGGCTTATTGCCAGGGGCACGACATGGTGCTGCCGGAGGATGTGCAAGCGATCGCGTTGCCGGTGATGGCGCATCGACTGGGCGACGACTCGGGTGTGGTCGGCGAGCAGGGTCAATCTTTGGCCCGGGAGATTCTCGAAACGGTCCCGGTAGATTAAGGGAGCGAACCATGCCAACGCGCCACATGGTGAGCATGATCGCGGTCTTTATCGCGGTGACCTATGCCGCGGTGAGCCAGGGGAATGGTCCGGCGTATCTGCCGGCGTATGCGTTGTTTTCCCTGCTGCTCGTCTCGTGGCTGCATAACCGGGCGAATGTGAAACAACTAGAGGTGACGACGCACCGGGAGGCGCAGGGATTTGCCGGGGCGGTGTTGCTCGTGCCCTTCAAATTGCGCAACAAACGCGCGCGGTTGAAATTTGGCTTGGTGCTGACGACTCCGATTGGGGGCAGTGCGCAAGTGGGCCGGGTCGCTGAGCAGACGATCGAGGGAGCGATCAGTATTTCCGGGCTAAAACGTGGGGTGTATCCGATCAGCCGAATCGGGGTGGAAAGCATATTCCCGCTGGGGGTTTTTCGCTCTCGGACGAGGCATCCGATTTCGTGCCTCTGCCATATTTATCCGGAGCCGCTTGGGGAAATGCCTCTGCCGACCGGGTCGGGCGCGGGCAAGCCAGAGAACCAAGGAGCGAAGACCAGCGGCGACGATTTTGCCGGGGTGCGGAATTATCTGATCGGTGAATCGCAACGACACGTCGATTGGAAGGCGGTCGCCCGCGGACAGCCGATGATGATCAAGCAATTCGAATCCCCGGCGCAACAGGAGATCTGGCTGGATTTGGCGGCGGTAAAGGGACCGAATTTGGAGGGTCAGCTCTCGCAAATGGCGCGGTGGATCATGCAATGCGAGCGGGCCGGGCTGCGCTACGGGTTGCGGGTCGGCGGCGGGCGAATTCCGCCGGGTCACGGAAACACCCACTATCATCATTGCCTGCGCGAACTGGCCGGGATTCCGAAGGCCACAGAAAGCAGCGCGAAATGAAGACGAAATCGTTCTATCATTTGCCGCTCTCGTCGTTGCAATGGCTGCTCACTGGGCTATTTCTCGGGGCGATCCCGCTCTGGTTTCCGCTGAAATCGGCAGTCATCTTCAGTTTCCTCGGCTGTTTGCTTTGGCGATTTATTCTCGAGCGCAAGGGGTTAAAATGCCCCGGACTTTGGACTCGTTGCGCGGTTGGTGCGGTTGGGTTGCTCATTATCCAAGGTCTCTACGGGACGCTGATTGGGTTGGAGGCGGGGATGTGTCTGCTGCTTCTGTTAATCGCGCTGAAGGTGCTGGAGATGCGAACGGAACGGGAGTTCATGCTCCTCGCTTATCTGGCGTTCTTCATTTTGCTGACGTCGCTCTTTTTTTCCCAAACACTGCTCATCTGTATTTACGTAAGCGCGGTTTTCGTGATTCTTACCGCGACGGTGGTGCAATTTACCGGAGGCGCGGCGGAGGGGTTTCGTCTGCGGTCGTTGGTCCCTTACACGTTATTGCTGGTCGTCCAGGCGCTGCCGCTGATTGCGTTGCTCTTTATTTTTCTGCCGCGAATCAAGGGCGGCGGGCTCTTGCAACTCAACAAACCGAAAACCGCGCAATCTGGTATGTCGGAGCAGATTAACCCCGGGAGCTTCGCCGAGCTGGCGCAAAACGAAGAGGACGCTTTCCGGGTGGATTTTCCCGACGACAACATGCCGCCTTTCGATGATCTCTACTGGCGAGCAGGGGTGTTTGCGGAGTGCCACGGATTGCAATGGCGCGCCGACAAGCGAGATCGCGAAGTGATGGGCCGCCCGCGTTTGACCGGACCGGTGGTTGTCCAAAGGATCAGCATGGAGCCGCACTCCGGGGGCTGGGTTTATGCGTTGGATCGTCCGCTTTCGAGCAACGGCCCGGTCACGATGACGGGCGGCAACGTGCTGACCATGAGTCTGCCGATGGAGGAACGACTCAACCTGCGGGTCGTTTCGCGCTTGGGCAACGACCAAACGCCGCTGACCGCCGCCGCTCGCGAGGCGCTGACCGCGGTGCCTTCCGATCTCGGGGACCGCACCCGGCAACTGGTTGATTCGTGGCTGCGGAAAACGCAGGACCCGAAAGAACTGGCTCGGCTGGCGCTGGCCATGTTCCGGCAGGACAATTTCCGCTACACGCTCTCGCCGGGAGTTTATCGGGAGAATGGCTTCGAAGAGTTTCTTTTCGAGCGCAAGCTGGGTTTTTGCGAGCACTACGCGGCGGCCTTCGGAACGCTCATGCGGATGGCGGGGGTGCCTGCGCGGATGGTGGCCGGTTACCACGGAGGCGAGGCGAATCCTTTCACCAACTATCTGATCGTGCGCCAGGCCGATGCCCATGCTTGGACCGAACTCTGGATCGAGGGCGAGGGCTGGGTCCGCTATGATCCGGTGGATTTCATCAATCCGCTCCGAGTGGACGCGGATACGCCGCTCGCGGCACGACGACCCGCCAATGGGAACGACACGGAGCGCATCCGGTCGGAAACCAACGGCCCGGCATTTCTCCAAAAGCTCTTTCGAGGGGCGCGTTTTGGGTGGGATGCGGTCAATTTCCAGTGGAATCTCCACATCGTCAGCTACGACCAAGCGTCGCAGCGGGATTTTTATCGGACACTGGGAATCGATACGATTTTTTCGTGGCGATTGCTGGTGATCCTGCTCGGGGGGCTGCTCACGGTGCGTGGGGTGGTCTATGCATTTGTCCGGCAGAAACCGGAGAAGCAGGAGCGCTCGCTGGTGCTTTACCGGCAGTTTTGCCGGTTGCTGGCGAAGCACGGCTTGGAGCGGATGCCAAATGAAGGCCCGCGCGATTTCGCCCAGCGGGCGGTGGAGGTGTTCCCCGCCGAAGCAGCTCGGGTGAGCGAGCTTTTCGGGTTGTTTATTGGCTGGAGATACGGGCGGGGGGCGTCAGCAGCGGAGATCGCTGGCCGTTTGCGGGAATTGAAGCGTCGCCTGCGGGGACGGAAACGCGCGGCGACAACGGTCTGAGCGGTTGTTTTTTTGGCGAAAGCGGGCTTGCACATCACCCGCCAGAGGTCAGAGTGTGCGGTTTCAAACCGTTTCCAAGCCATGTCTTCACCTGTTCGCGCCTTCATCGACCATCACTATCGTCACTTCAACGCGGCCTCCCTCAAGGATGCAGCCCAAGGTTACGAGGCGCATCTCGCGGCGGGCGGGAAAATGATGATTACCCTTGGCGGAGCGATGAGCACAGCGGAACTCGGATTATCCCTCGCGGAAATGATCCGACAGGACAAAGTGCACCTGATCACGTGCACCGGAGCGAACTTGGAGGAGGACATTTTCAACCTCGTGGCGCATGATTTCTACGAGCGGGTGCCGAATTACCGCGAGCTGACTCCCGCCGACGAACAGGCGTTGCTGGAACGGCACATGAATCGGGTCACGGACACGTGCATTCCCGAGATGGAAGCGATGCGCCGGATGGAGGACGCGATGCTGGAGGTTTGGACCGCAGCCGACGCGAAGGGCGAGCGGTATTTTCCGCACGAGTTTTTCTATCAGGTCCTCCGCAGCGGAAAATATAAAGAGTATTACCAGATCGATCCGAAGAACTCGTGGATGCTGGCAGCGGCGGAGAAAAACCTACCGATCGTGACCCCCGGCTGGGAAGATTCCACGCTGGGAAACATGTATGCGGCCGCAGTGATCCGGGGCGAAGTGAAGAACGTCCACACGGTCCGAACGGGAATCGAGTTCATGACGTGGCTGGCGGAATTTTATACTGAGACCACGAAGACGGCGTCGCTTGGGATGTTTCAGATCGCGGGCGGGATTGCGGGCGATTTTCCGATTTGTGTCGTGCCGATGTTGCACCAAGATTTGGAGCGAACGACCGTGCCGCTGTGGGGCTATTTCTGCCAGATCAGCGACTCGACGACGAGCTACGGGAGCTATTCGGGAGCGGTGCCCAACGAGAAAATCACTTGGGGCAAACTCGGGGTGAACACGCCGAAGTTCATTATCGAAAGCGACGCAACGATCGTGGCCCCACTCATTTTTGCCTACTTGCTCGGTTGGTAATCAGTAAATGACCCGTTGGCCAGAGAGTGCAGCTTCCTCGCGCAGGATGTTCTCCCGGGCTTTGGCCATCGCTGTTTCGTAAACCCGCAGATACTGCACGACCATGCCGGTCTGGCTGAAATGGTCGATGACCCGCTGGCGAATTTTGCGTCGGTCAAGCCGGGGGAGTAGAGAGATGGCCTCGATTAAATCCTCGTAAGTGGAAACGAGAAAACCTGTCTTGCGTTGTTCAATGATCTCGTTGTTCGAGCCGCCGCGCTGGGCAATAACAGGAGTCCCGCAGGCCATGGCCTCGACCATCGAGAGGCGGAAAGGCTCTGGTTTTTCGCTTAGATGGATCAAAGCGAGGGCCTTCCCATAGACGTCGTCCCGTCGCTCCCGGCTGATTGGGCCGAGGTAAATCAATTTGTTATTGTTCGCTAACGGATGGATGAAACGCTCAAAGTAAGCGACATCCCCGACGGGACCGCCGAGAACGAGAGGGAGGTTTATTTTTTCCGCGACCTCGATGATCTTTTCCAGGCCACGGTCTGGAGCAATGCTCCCGACAAAAAGGAGATATTCGCCCTTCGTTGGAACAAGCCGATGATCCTCTAGCGGCACCCCGGGACAAATCGTGGTCGCGTAGGGAACTCCGGCGATTTTGCTCGATTCGCTCACCGCCACGTAGGTGGCGAGTCGAGAGAAACGGTGGAAAATGGGCAATTGCCGAGCCGTGGGCGACTCATGGAGGGTGAGCACGATCGGGGTATCGACCAATTCCGCATACCCCAAGCAGGAAACATCCGTGTGGCAATGAATGACATCGAATTCGTGAGCGCGGGCGAACACGTCCGAGATGTGGAGAAGATTCCAAACCGCTGGATCCAGCGACTGGTCCTCGCGGAGCGGCCTTGGGCAGATGGCGCGAATTTTGGCCGAACTGATTGAATCCGACGTAGCAAAGAGGGTCACGTCCATCCCTCGGGCGACGAGGCCTTCGGTCAGGCTGGAGACGGACAATTCGCGATTGCCGGAGTGGCGCGGAGGGGTTCGCGAGTCGAGCGACGACACCACGGCAATGCGCAATCTCTGGTTCGGAATCATGGAAGGTGGACGGTGAAAAGCATCGCGATAAACCCTAACGAGCAGGAATTGAACCACCCGGCCCTGACGGCGGTAAATTCCGGCTCTGCTGGAGAACCTTGAAAGCCGTCCCGGCACCGATCGGATCGAGCACTCGGGATTCCCCGGTTGTCGTGGAAACGGTCGGACCGAGCCAGCGGAGAATGAACTCCCTCTGCGTTTCCAAGCGGTCGTTTTGAAAGCCAACCTCCGCGCCCCAGTTTTGGAGATCAGTGAAATTGACGTCCGCCGTCAAATCCTGCCGTCCCATGCGGGTGTAGAGATCAGGCCCCTCGACCCGGAGATGATGAAAATAGCCCCGCACCGTCCCCGAGGGTTGCCGATGGTAAAGCGCGGGAAAGGTGTCACCGTAATCAATCGTCAGCCAGCAGCCCTGTCTCCAGTGCGAGGCGGCCCGGGTTATTTCCTCTCGGTAGTTTTCGTGCACTTCGACGCATTGCGCCTGGTTCGCTGATGGTAACGAAATCACCGAACTGCCCATTCGGGCAATTTCCGTTGCACTGCTGGGACGCGCCGCCTCGACCAGCGCACCCGATTGGTTGGTCAGCCCGATTTCCTCCCACTGCGTTCCCGTGCGCCGAAAGCGGCGACACGGGTAGGCATCGACCAACTCGTTGGAGAAAATCAAGGCCGCACCTCGGGCCGCTTCCAGCGCTGCCGTCAGCGAGTCGTGCCAGACAACGCGATGGCCTCGCAATTTCTCCTGCTGATGCTCGCGCAACGGATGGGAAATCTCAACGAGGTGATAGGTCAGGCCGATTCGTCCCAGCCACCCCAGCGCCCGCAGGATCGTCGCCGCCAGTTCCCCGGTGCCGCCTCCGATTTCGATCAAATGCCAGCGCCGCCCGGGAAGCAATCGGCGCTTGTTGCCGGCCCAGCGAGCCAACGCCCGACCGAGAAGGGGACCAGCGTCCACCGAGGTGGAAAAATCACCCGTGCGCCCGACCGTGCGAATTTTCTGGCGATAATAGCCGTGTTCGTTGTCGTAAAGCGCAGCCGCCATAAATTGCGCAAAATTCATCCAACCACCCCGCGCAGTGATCTGACTTTGAATGCGAAAAACGAGACTTTCGGACAAGGTTGAGAGGGTCAAATTTGGGAAATTGGCAGGGAAGACTTATTTTTATTCGCTTTTTCGCGAAAAGTCGCTAAAACAGATGGCTTGGTTGGGGGAAAACTCAGAATATTCTTCTCTCCCATCCTCAACAATCATACAACTTATTCATGAGATTCCGCGTCCTAATAACCGTATTTTCACTCTTCGCCAGTTTTGTCTTTGCACAGGACAATCTCACTAGCGAGCAACTCTATCAGGAAGCTTACGAAAATTTCGTTAAGCGGGATTACGCCGCTGCGTCCGCTTCACTGGACAAGATTAATCCGGTTGATCAAAAAAAGGCCGACATCCTCAATCTCCGCGGCGCAATTTACAAACGCCTCGGTGAACTCGACAACGCTGCCAACGCCTATTCTGATGCGTTGAAGGTCAACCCAAAGGACTGGGTTCCCAAGTATAACCTAGCTGAGGTCAATTTCCTGCGAGAGGAATACAAGGCGTCGCGCACGTTCCTCGAGCAAGCCCTAGCCTCCATGCCCGAGGCGGACCGCCTTCAGAAGCAGGATCTGATTCTCTACAAAGTTTTCCTGACCTACCTCATGCAGGGTGATGATGAAAAAGCAAAATTGTTGCTCGATAGTTTCGACATCAACTCGGCCAACCCGGTTTATTATTTTGCTCAAGCTGCCTACAGCTTCAAAAACAAGGATGGGGCCAAGGGCAAAACTTGGGTCACCTCGACAGAGGGTCTTTACTCTCAGGACCTACGTAACAGCTACGGCCAAGCACTCGTGGACATCGGCTGGATGCAACCGTCGGAAGGCGTGGGCACGGCTCTAACTGCCAGCGCCGCCCCGACTCCGGAAGCGACCCCGCCAACTCCTCCCCAAGTGGTTGCCATGGCAACCCCGGCTGCGAAGGCGGAAGCCACTCCAGCGACGGCAGACGTGGTTCCGCTCGCCACCAACGACGCAACTCCAATCACCGTGGCTGCAGCTACGCCAATGCCTGAAGCCACCGCCGAAGTAGCCACCTCGACGCCTCAATTGCCTGACCTCGGCACTTTGAACTTCAAGGAGACCCAAGAGCAAAAGGGCGGTTTCTCATTGACGACGGGTCTGATCATTGTTGGCGTTCTTTTCGTCGCCTTCCTTTGGTTGATGAATCTTGCCAAACGCAGCCGGATCGTTCCGCCAGCTGAAGATAACACCGGTTACGATGCGATCGTCGCCAGCGGCAGTCCAGAAGCAGGCGCAACCGTCGGTCATAGTTCAGAAGGAACAGGTCCCGTCATTGAACAGTCAGATTCCACCGCAGTCGCCCCAGCCTCGATCAAGCCTACTCCGATTCATCGTGAATACGCTTCCACCGAGCCGGTTGCTGCCCCCGTGCTCCCGGTCAAAGCTTCTGCAACTGCCAGAACGTCTCGCGCTAAATCTGCCGCCACTCGCACCAAGCCAGCGGCTAAGCCGGCAGTCACCCGATCCAAGCCAGCGACTGCGAAGAAACCCGCCATCTCAAAACCTGCTGCGACCAAACCGGCTACGAAAGCGAAGCCAGCCGCGAAAAAAGTCGTCGCATCTCCGGCAGTCGCGGATCCTCGCCGCACTCGCGTCATTCCCGTAAAAACGATCAACGTTCCGCCGCCCGCGAACGCTCCCAAGCTCGTCGCCTCGAATATTCCGACAATCAAACTCTCGTCAACTTCCGCTCCGGCGGCAGCTCCGAAGACCACGACCAAAATTAAGCTGGCCTCGGCTCCAGCGAAGACGGTTGGCAAACCAGCAGCGAAGGCTTCCAGCAAAGCGTCCTCAAAAGCGCCTGCAAAGTCGCCCGCACCTAGCCATGGCGCGCCACTGATCACTATTCCCGAGTTTGAGGAGTCTAGCTTGGAAACCTCACCCCGCCCGGTTATTCGGCTGGTCTCCGATTCCGGTAAGTCGGGCAACGTCTAGTCTTCGGACTGGCGCTGTCGTCGTTTCCGGTTATCAGGTCGATCGCGCATCGCGCCTCTGCACGTGGCTTCCGTTACTCAGCTTTACGATCAATTTGTCCTGCCAACTTACGGCCGGTTTCCGATCGTCATCGAGCGGGGCTGCGGTTGTCAGGTTTGGGATGACGAGGGCGCCGAGTATCTGGATTTTGGAGCAGGCATTGCCGTCTGTTCCATTGGGCATTCCCATCCGCGTCTCGTCCAAGCGATTGCGGATCAGGCCGCGCGTTTGATTCACACCTCGAATCTTTATTACACTATTCCGCAAGGGAAACTGGCGGAGCGCATTACCGGCTATGTCGGTGCGCCCGGCCGGGTCTTTTTCTGCAACAGCGGAGGCGAGGCCAATGAGGGATTGATCAAACTCGCGCGGAAATTTGGCCACGCCACCGGGACGAATCGCTACGAAATTATCACCTTCGAGGGATCGTTTCACGGGCGCACGATGGGCGGTATCTCGGCCACCGCGCAGCAGAAGGTGAAGACTGGGTTCAACCCGCTGTTGGAGGGATTTCATCACGTGCCGCTAAATGATGTGAATGCCTTGCTTGGGGCGATCAACGAGCGCACAGCGGGCATTCTGGTTGAGCCCATCCAAGGGGAGGGAGGAATCCATCTGGCCCAGGCGGAGTTTCTCCGGATTCTTAGAACGATCTGCGACGAGCGCGGACTGCTGCTGATGTTTGACGAGGTGCAATGCGGATTTGGTCGCACTGGCGATTGGTGCGGTTGGAAAACGCTGACCCGCGATGAACTGATGCCCGACGCGATTAGTTGGGCCAAGGGAATTGCGGGCGGATTTCCGATGGGCGCTTTCTGGGTGGCAGACCAAGCGATCCGCCTAGCCGACGGCTCGGAGGGAAAGTTGTCTGGACTTCTCGGACCGGGAACTCACGGCACGACTTTTGGCGGGACGCCGCTCGCTTGCGCGGCCGCCAACGCGGTTTTCGACGTGATCGAGGAAGAAAATCTGCTCGCCAACGCTTCCGAAATGGGAGCTTTTGCGCTAGCTCAGATTCGCGGACTCCATTCGCCTTTCATCCAAGAAGTTCGCGGGACCGGGCTGATGATCGGGATCGAGTTTGTTCCTGATCTGGCGGAAAAAACGGGGCAATCGGGAAAAACGCCGTCCCAGATTATGGTCGGGCTGCTTCACGGTGAACACCAGCTTGCCGTGCCCGCTGGAACGAATGTCGTCCGCTGGCTGCCGCCGCTCAACGTGACTCGCACCGAAATCGAACGGGCGGTCGGGCAACTAGCCGCCGCGCTCTCTAAGCTCGAGGAACTCTCCGTATGAAAAATCTACTCTCGATGCGAGAACTGGACGGCGCGGAAATTCGCGAACTGGTCCGGTTGGGCGCGGTCATGAAGGCCGAACGCGGACGGCATTCCTCCCATCCGCTTCGTCACGAATGCTGGGCTTTAATTTTTTCCAAGTCCTCCACGCGCACTCGCGTGAGCTTCGAGGTCGGCATTCGCGAACTGGGCGGCGATGTGTTGTTTCTGTCGGCGGCAGATATTCAACTGGGACGCGGTGAGCCGATCAAGGACACGGCGCGCGTGCTCGGACGAATGCTGCACGGGGCGGTCATTCGGACCTATGCGCAATCGGACGTAGTCGATTTCGCTACTTACAGCGGGCTGCCGACGATTAACGCTCTGACTGATGAGGAACATCCCTGCCAGGTCTTGGCGGATCTTCTCACAATCGAGGAAAAACTGAGGTCGTTTGATGGGCGAAAGGTTTGTTTCATTGGTGACGGCGATTCCAACATGGCCCGCTCCTGGATCTGGGCGGCGGAACATTTGGGCTTCGAGTTGGTCATTGCGGCTCCGGCAAAATACCAGCCGTCGGCTGCGCTTTTGGGTCAGTTAAAGAACGGGGTGGTCACCTGCAACGAAGACGTTTTTGCGGCGGCGAAAAACGCCGACGTGCTCTATACGGACGTGTTTGTGAGCATGGGTCAGGAGGCAGAAAGCGCTCAGCGTTTGCAGGAGTTGGCCGGATATCAGATCAACGCGAATCTCCTTCGCGAGGCCCGACCCGGGGCGCTGGTCATGCATTGCCTGCCTGCCTATCGGGGCAAGGAGATCACCGAAGAGGTCCTTGAGGCGCACGCACAAACGATTTTTGACCAAGCCGAAAACCGGTTGCACGCCCAAAAGGCGGTGCTGATGCGGATCAAAGGCTAGAGTTCGAGAGCGAAGCGGCTACTTTGCGCCCGGACGAGGCAGGGGAACCCAGCCGACATCGGCGAGCGATTGATAGAGGAAATCAGTCCGGCCCATCCCAAAAATGATCACGCCGGAGCGAATCCAAGTCTGGGCTTTTTCAGTATCTCCATGGGCAAAATCCCAAGCGGCATTGGAAAATTCGCGTGCGGCAGAGTTGGCTGGAAAGGTATATTTATCCATCTCGGCCTTGGCGGCGGCATCATTTTTTTCCAAGAGATGGCAGAGAATAATCTTAAAGCGGAGCAGTTCGTGATTGGGGAATTTTACCATCGCTGCCTCAAACTTCGCTCGCGCCTCGGGATAACGTTTTTGGATGAAGTCCAGTTCACAAAGGTTGAAATTTGGCCAGAAACTTTGCGGATTGAGCGCGATCGATTGCTCGTAGAGCTTCACCGCTTCCTCGTAGCGTCCCGTTTCTGCGTAGATGGCCCCACGGAAATTAATGATTTCCGGGTCATTCGGTTTGAGCGCTTCTGCCGTGCGCACCTGCTCAAGCGCTCCATCGAAATCCTTGGCTCGGTAGGCCTTATTGGCAAGGCGCAAAGCGACGCGAAAATCGGGTGCCGGAGTGGGGGTGGCAGCCTCTGGCGTCGGGGTGGGTGTGGCGCTCCCTTCCACAAGGGTGGAGTTTTCGACTGAGAACGTTTTTGGTGCCGGCGCTGGCGTGGGCTCGGTCTCGTCGCTCTCGCTTCGAGTGAATCCTGGTTTGGGAGTGGGAACCGTTTCGACCGTTTCATCCCCGCCGCTGATGGAGGCAGCGCGCAGGCACGAAGCACCAATCAGAACTGCGAGTAGGCTGAGAAGTTGGAAACTAAAAGGGGGACGTTTCATTTTTGTGAGGAAAGTTAACTCAACTCCGCAAAAAACGCAGGTCGGCTTTTAGAAAATTTCCGAATCCTTGAAAAAACGCTTCAATTCGATCGCTGCGTTTTCCAGAGAGTCCGAGGCGTGGACCACGTTGACCATGACGTCTTTTCCCAAATCGCCGCGAATCGTGCCGGGGGCGGCCTTTTTGGAATCCGTCGGGCCAAGAAGCTCGCGCACCTTTTCCACGACCTGCTCTCCGCGGATGGCTAGAGCGATGACTGGGCTGGACTGCATAAATTCAACCACTTCTGGGAAGAAAGGTTTTGTCGCGATGTGCGCGTAATGTTCTTGGAGAAGGGCGTCGGTCGCGAAGAGCATTTTGCAGCCGGCGATTTGGAATCCGGCGTGCTCGAAGCGCCCGATGACTTCGCCAGCGTGGCCGCCCCGAACGCAGTCGGGTTTAAGGAGGATGAGTGTGGTTTGCATGAGGCGCGGAAAGTAAGCGGGCGAGGCGCGGATTGGAAAGCCTAAAATGCGGCCTGGGCAGATTTGACCTCGTCCCAGAGGGCATCGAGTTGGTCCAAGGCCAGGTCCGAAAGCGTCAGACCGCGGCTTTCCGCGAGCGTCTCGATCTGCGAGAAACGGGCAGCGAACTTATTTGAAGCGCGTTGCAAGGCGATCTCGGGTTCGATTTTCAGCTTGCGGGAGAGATTGACGACCGTGAACAAAAGGTCGCCCACTTCATCCTCGAGACTGTCGGTGCACTGGCGCGAAAGCGCTTCGCGAACCTCGGTAATTTCTTCCTCGAGCTTTGCAAACACCGGCTCCACTTCCGGCCAGTCGAATCCGACCTTGGCGGCTTTATGTTGAAGTTTGGCTGCCCGCATCAAGGCGGGAAACGAGGATGGAACGTGATCAAGAATCGACTTCCGGGCTTGCACACCGCCTTTTTCGGCGAGTTTGATTTCCTCCCATTGCTTGAGGACCGACTCGGTGTCGCGCGCCTGCGAATTCCCAAAAACGTGAGGATGCCGCCGGATCAGTTTCTCGCAGATTTCGGCAAGGACATCGTCGAAGTTGAAATGACCCGACTCGCTGGCGATTTCCGCCTGCATGACGATGTGCAGCAGCAGATCGCCCAGCTCCTCGCGAAGGTGGTTCTGATCCTGACGCTCGATCGTGTCCATCACCTCGTAAAGTTCCTCGATGAAACTCGGCATCAGAGACGCCGAGGTCTGCTCCCTGTCCCATGGACAGCCGTTGGGCGCGCGCAGTTGGGCGACGATTTCCCGCAAGTGGGCGATGGTTCCAATGGTTGGACGGCTCATATTCTCCAGACGGGGCGGTTGCCTCCGAATTCGTTGACCTCGCCCGAACTGTTCCTAGCAACGTAGATGGTTAGACCGATCACGGTGAGATAGGTGGATACGAACAACGTGGCCACCAGCCAGCTGGGAAGATCTGCCACCGCGAGCGCACGGTAAAAGTCGGCCACGCTCCCAATTTTCGGATCTGCGTGGATGAAGATTTTGGTTATCCACGCCATCAGGATGATTCCAAAAAGGAAAATATAATTCCGTTTCATGCGACGGCCCACGGCTTCGAGGGTGCTGATTTTGAACGAAGGGAGGATTAAATCTTCGCAAACAAGCTTGCGCCATTCGCCCTCTAGCAAGTGCTGGTTTTGGAGGAGGATGGGCACGAGAAAGTGGGATTCGAGCATTCGCACCCGGGCGCGGAAGGCATCGTAGAAACGATAACGCCGGGCTTCAATCCAGAGCAGCATCCAGACAATGACGATATTAAAAAAGTAAATGATGTGCGGGAGAGCCGGGAGGGAAAACGAGACCGTGATGAGTGTCGTCGTGCAGGTGATCGCCCAATTGGTCGTCACATCCAACCGCTGGCGCCAGACCATGATACGGCCCATTTCGCCCCGGTAGAAATGCGACATCGCGGTGATATACGACGAACTGTTTAGGTCCGGAGCGAGGTTTTTAAGATCGGGTGAAGGCATTAATCGGGACGGTCAGTGTTCGCTTTTTTTCTGGAGTTCGCCACTGGCGGCGCGCAAGGCGGCGTGTTCCCGAGGAGTCAGACTGGAGAGTCCCGAGCGCGCGATTTTTTCCAGAATGGGATCGATCGAGGCCACGGGGTCGTTGGTCTTTTTCAGCGGGGCCGACGAAGCAGGCTCGGATCGGACCACCGTCAGCTGCGGCGACCGGAAGGAGGGAAGAAAGCTCTGCAAATTTCCCGGGAGCCATTCCCCGCGTCCCATCCATCGGGTCATTCCGTAGGCCAGAAACGCCCCTACCCAGAGCAAGGTCAAGCCGCTCAAACTGCGGGAGGCGAGGTAAAGAAGCGAAAACAGCGCGAGATAAATTCCCGCAACCCAGCGTGCTTCGATGCGGAAGAACATTGGCACGCTCGGGTAGGTGGCGGCAAACAGAATGAAGATGCCAAAATGCACCTGCGACGGACCGACGAGCGGGAAGTTCAAAAACGGAAGCAACCCTAGGAGCGCTGGGACAACCGTCAGCACGCCGTAACAGATCAGAAAATTCCGCCGCCCGTAGAACCGCTCGACCTCTCGGCCAAACCACCAGAGCATCAGCATTCCGAGGGCAAACCAGAGCGACGGATAATTCTGCAAGACATAGGTCGCGAGCCGCCAGATCTGGAATTTTTCCAAGATCAATTCCGGCGAATACGACAGAAAATAATCCAGCGTTGTCGCCTGCAATGGCTGGGCGGAAAAAGCGGCCCAAAGTGCCAAAGCAATCATACTGGCGACATGCATAATCAGCAGAAATTCCGTCGCATGAATCGAAAAAGTTCCTACCACCGCAATCGGGGTGTAATCGTCGGAGCGCTCATCCGTAAACATGCGCTCAGAGATAAGCCAAGTGCCCCGGAATCACAAGGTGAGAGTGTGCGATGGGCCGTCAGGCGGTCCGTGGCGGTTGAGCAACGTTTTTTCTGTAAAAGTGATCTGACTTAAAATGAAGGGTGGTTGTTTTTGTTAGTTGGCTGGTGTTTTGTTGGTCAGTATTTGTGGTTGGGGAGGTAGGTTTTACCGGTTTCCCATTCGTCGGAGATT